>CBFHID010000003.1:66251-115711 GCA_965655895.1 Candidatus Pelagibacteraceae bacterium
GCAAATAAATCTTTAATAACAATGTAAGGATGAAAAGGAACTGTATCAGTTCCATCTTTCTTCAAATCTATTCCAACTGGATTATTATTTCCAGGAACATGCAGTGCCCAAATATGCAAAATTACCAAACCTAAAATTAAAAAAGGTATTAAATAGTGCAAACTAAAAAATCTATTTAAAGTAGGATTATCAACAGAATATCCTCCCCAAAGCCATTGGGTAATACTTTCACCTATTAAAGGGATGGCACTAAATAGATTTGTTATAACTGTTGCTCCCCAGAAACTCATTTGGCCCCATGGCAAAACATACCCCATAAAAGCTGCGGCCATCATTAAAATATAAATAATTATACCTATTATCCAAATTACTTCTCTAGGAGATTTATAAGATCCATAAAATAACGCTCTAAAAATATGAATATAAACTGCTAGAAAAAACATCGATGCACCATTTGCATGTATATATCTTATGAGCCATCCATAATTCACATCTCTCATGATATGCTCAACGCTTGAGAAAGCTAAGTCGGCGTGTGCAGTATAATGCATTGCTAAAACTATTCCTGTAATAATTTGAGTAACTAAACAAAAAGTTAATATTCCACCAAAAGTCCACCAATAGTTTAAGTTTTTTGGTGTTGGATACTGCATTAAATGTCCATTGAATAAAGTTAAAAGGGGTAATCTTTCATCAAACCATTTACCAAATGCAGAAGAAGGTTTGTAATTAGTTTCGCTCATTATTTTATCCTATTACCAGTTTCGAGTCAGATACAAACTCATAATTTGGAATTTCCATATTAATTGGCGCAGGTCCTTTTCTTATTCTTCCAGAAATATCATAATGTGATCCATGGCATGGGCAAAACCAACCACCAAATTCACCTTGTTGTTTTAAAGGAACACAGCCTAGATGAGTACATACCCCGACCATCACTAGCCACTCATCTTTACCCTTCTTAACTCTTTCTTCATCTTTTTGAGGATCTTTCAAATCTTTGAGATTTACTTGTCGAGCTTTGCTTACCTCATCATCTGTTCTTCTTCTAATGAATATTGGTTTGCCTCTCCACATTACAGTAACTTCATTTCCCTTTTCAATTTTGCTAATATCCACCTCTACTTTTGCAAGCGCCTTTACTGAAGCGTCAGGATTCATTTGAGTTATTAAAGGTAAAGCAACGCATCCTGCACCCACGGCACCAACCGTTGTGGTAGCTATATGAATAAACTCTCTTCTAGTCGGCTTGTTTTTGCTATTTTGATCTTCACTCATTTTTTTTTATTTTTATGATGATATGAATATATGATTAATTTAGAGTATTTTTCTAATACAACAATGACGCAGATTGAATAAAAAAATGATCAATATAGCTTTATATCAGCCCGAAATTCCTCAAAATACAGCTGCTATAATCAGAACATGCTCTTGCTTTGGTCTAAAACTCGAAATTATCAAACCAACTGGATTTATCATCAATGAAAAAAAGCTGGCAAGAATCTATATGGACTACCTTAAAAATTGTGAGATCATATATCATGAAAGTTTCGATCATTTTTTGAATTCTAAAAATAAAATGAGAATTATATTATTAACAACAAAATCAAAAACACCTTATTATGATTTTAAATTTAATGAAAATGATACTCTTTTATTCGGTAATGAAAGCAAGGGGGTAGCGCTAAATGTTCATCAAATTTTAAAATTTAAATTAAATATACCTATCAGTAATAATTCAAGATCCTTAAATTTAGCAACTTCAGTTGCAATTGCCTCTTCAGAAGCACTAAGGCAAATAAATTTAAATAACTAACTTATGTCTTTTTTGATACTAAACTAAATGTTATAATAATTTATGGATAAACAGCCAATTACAGTTTCTGGTCTAGAAAAAATCAAATTAGAACTTGATGACAGAAAAAATAAAGTAAGACCTAAAATAGTCCAAGCAATTTCTGAGGCTAGATCACACGGCGATTTAAAAGAAAATGCAGAATACCATGCAGCTAAGGAGGAGCAAGGTCTAAATGAAAAAAGAATACAAGAACTTGAAACTGCAATTGCAATAGCTAACGTTATTGATGTAACGAAATATAAAAAAAATGATAAAGTAATTTTTGGTGCAACTATTATTGTTAAGGACCTGGAAACTGAAAAAGAAAGTAAATATAAAATTGTAGGAAAAGATGAGGCTGATGTAAAAAATGGTTTAATTTTTTATCAATCGCCAATGGGACGAGGATTTATTGGAAGAAATAAAGGTGAATTTGTAGAAATCAAAACTCCATCAGGTGATAAGAATTTTGAAATATCTGACGTACAGTATATTTGATTATTTAAAAAGCTCAATCGCATCATTAATGTCCTTTTCCCTGATCTCATAATTATTGGCTAACCACCTCTGTTCTAGAAATTTCAATGCATTACCTAAATTTTTATCTTCTTTAAAACCTTTTTTAATTAATATTTCTGTGTTGAATTCAAATGAAGGAGGATTTATTTCTTTAATAATTTTTAAATTTTTTTGATATAAATCATAATCATATTTATCGTTAATTAAATATTGAAAATTTATAAAATCAATGACTGCAGAAACTCCAAACTTCAAAACCCCTTTTTTCAAATTATCAATTTTTTCTATTGTATCAGGTGTTTTAAAAGTAAATTGTGATTGAAGTTTACTAAATCTATTTTTTATTTCGTTTGATAAATTAAAATCTTTAACAAATCTTTCATAATTTTTAGTTTGATCAATTAATAAAAGTGAAAGTATAATAATCCAATCTATATCTTTATTAAGAACTTTTTTTTTTCTTTTAAATTCTAATCGCGTTAAATATTTAATTCCCTTATAGACTGATAAATATAAATTTTTGACAAAATAATTTTCAAATAGCTTATAGCTTTCCCCACTTAATAGTATCTTTTTAAGCTCTTCAATTAATCTTGTATTTGATAATTTTTCAATATGATCTTGGTTATTTTTTATACAATTTATAATGTAATCATCATAATCAAATTTTGAGAATTGAATAAAAAATCTAAAATATCTTAAAGCTCTTAAGTAATCTTCTTTTATTCTTTTTTCAGGATCTCCAATAAATCTCAAAATTCCATTATTAAGATCCTCAACTCCTTTAAAGGGGTCATAAACTCTTCCGTCAAGATCAGAGTAAATTGCGTTTATTGTAAAATCCCTTCGTAGTGCATCCTGCTTCCAATCTTGAGTAAAAATTATGTTAGAGTGTCGACCATCATTATCAAAGTCTTTACGTAATGAATTTATCTCAAAAGTTTTTTCATTTATAAAAACTTTAATAGATCCATAATGTTCGAAACTATCATTATAAGAAATGTTCGCAGATTTTAATTTATTTTTTACTGTTTCAGGATTTAATGATGTTGCAAAATCTATATCAGAAACTTCCTTCCCATAAAGAATATCTCTTACACATCCTCCAACAAATAAACATACGACTTGCTCTTCTTCAAAGTTAAGTAAATTGAAAATTTCTTTTGCTTCTTGATGATCATTTAATTTTTGAAGTTGTTGATACATTTTTTAATTGGCTGGGGCACTAGGATTCGAACCTAGGATGGCGGTACCAAAAACCGCTGCCTTACCGCTTGGCTATGCCCCAATTTTTTTTACTTAAACTGTTTTGACTAACTTAGTCCAAAAACTATTTCTCTGCTTTGTAATGATTTTTTTAATATTTAAAAGTGATTTTTTATTATGAGAAATTATAAAGAAAGCAGATCCGCTTCCAGTCATTGAATAAAAATCACCTCGCACCGACTTTTGGATCAGTTTTAATAGCACTCCAAGTCTTGAAGAAATACCAAGAGCAGGTTGCAATAGATCATTTCCATATAACTTGCAAATCTTAATTAAACGTATTTTATCTGAGAGAATTATTTTTTTTTTTGAAATTTTAGAATGACTTTTTAATCTTTTAAAGACCTGAGCAGTAGGTAGGTTAATGTTGGGATATATAATTAATAAATTCAACTTTAATTTTTCCTTATATTGATAAAATTTAGAACCAGATGATTGTACGAGTTTTGTTTTTTTATTTATAAATAATGCACAATCTTTTCCTACTTTATCTAATATTTTTAAACTTTTTTTACGAGAAATTTTTAGTTGATATTTTTTTACTAAATAAGAAAAAATGGCTGTAGCATTTGATGATGCACCTCCAAGTCCTGATCCACTGGGTATATTTTTTTTTATATAAAAATTAAAATTTTTATTTCTCAAAATTTGAAATTCTTTTTTCATAATTTCCAAAAGTTTGGAAATAGTATTATCTTTAATCCTAATTTTAAACGGTCCAGAAAAATAAAAATAATTTTTTTTTTTACTATTTTCTCTTATTGAAATTTCATCGTATAAATTAATTTGACTGATAAGACTGTATAGCTGGTGATAACGATTGACCTTACCATAAACTTTTAAAAATAAATTAATTTTGCTGTAAGATTTAATTTTTTTCAATATTTACTAAACCATTTAAAATTTTATTTTCTATTTTCTTTTTTCTCTTATCCTGTATATTTTCTAAATTCATAGCATTTTTCCAAACATAACGTGCTTGTAAATATTTTTTTTGCATCCATAACACATCTCCATAATGATCATACACTTCGCTCTCTGAAGGTGTTTTTTCATAAGCAATTTTTAATAATCTTTCTGCTTTATCATAATCTTTTTTTAAAAAATACGCCCAACCTAATGAGTCAATGATATATCCTAGTTCCCAATTACTTAATTTGACCGCATCTTCTAACATTCTGGTTGCCTCATCAATATTTTCTTTTCTTTCTAACCAACTATAAGCCAAATAATTAATTACAGAATATTGTTTTGGAGAAAGTGATATAGATTTTTTTAAATTTTTTTCTGCATCACTCCATTGCTTTAATCTTTCGTGACAAATACCTTTAAAATAATAAAAATTCCAATTTAGATTAGCTTCTAAATTTTCTATTTTTTTATAATAATTTAATGCAAGATTATATTGTTCATTAATTCTATAATAGTTTGCAAGATCTAAATATTTATTTTTAATAAAAAAATTATTTGTATTAATTGATTTTTCTAAATTATTAATATTTTTTTTTTGATAAAGTGCCAATTTATAATCAATATACCACTTATATTCTGATCCAATATTTTTTATTTTACTTAAAAATAAATAATCAAATTCATAATCTCTATTAAAGATAAGTTTATTTTCAAAATGTAATAAGTTATTTGATGCAAACTTATCATTAAAAATTAAAGAAATTGATAATAAAACCTCAGAAAATTCATGATCACTGCGCTGCTGAAATATATTAGCAAAAATATAAAAAATTTCTGACAAATTATGATCATAATTTTTAGGATCAAAATAATTAATAAATTTTTTATTATTTTTTTTTAAATCGATAGCTGACTGCATGAGTAAAAGATTTTTGTTATCGTTTATTAGTGCAGAATTTATTAATTTTGATGCCTGTTTTTTGTTACCTTCTCTTACATTATTCCAAGCTGTTATAACTTGGTATCTAACAAATCTTTGCGAATTAAGAATTTCTTTATTATAAACTTTGTGTAAATCATTATTTTGAACATATTTTGAAGATAAAAACTGATTTATAAGAGTAATATTAGTATAATTTGATTTATAATTTTTTATAATTTTTTCAGAAAGATTTCTTTTTTTATCTATATCTATCCAAAAAATTAAATTTCTTTTTAATTCATTAACTAAAGGATCATTTGTTTTTAAATTTTGAAGTTCAAATAACGCCTTATCTAAATTTTTATTTTTTAAATAATAAACAGATTTTATAAATTGGATAATAAAAATATTCGAATATATTTTTTCTGTAGCAATAATAATATTTGCCGCCTCATCTAAATCCCCATTCACAGTAAGAGAAACAATTTTCTTAACATCGTAATCATAATGCCTTCCTTGTAATTTTGATGCTTTTTCAAAACTTTTCGCTGCCAAGTTGTGCTGTTGATCAGCATATAATATTGACCCATAAAGATAATCTTTAATATAATCACTTGAGTACAAATTATTTTGGTCTTTTATTAAAAATGCGTTGCCTGATGTGGTGGATAACAAAAATAATATGATACCAAATACTAAATTTTTTTTTAAAGACATAATTATATGCATAATAACAAAAGTTTATTTAATTTTTATCAATCATCTGGAATTTATGACAGGGTTATTTTTAAGCAAGAGAAAATATCTCAAACTTCCACAATCATTGACTTAAAAAAAGAAATATTACTACTTAAAAATGATTACAACAAAAATGAAGATCAGCTTATTTTTTCAGATGGTAATTCGTCTTCAAAAATAATGATAATTGGAGATGCTCCAGGCACTGTTGATGAAATAAATCAAAAACCATTTACTGGAGAAGATGGTAAATTATTAGATAAAATGTTATCAGCAATCAATCTCGATAGGTCTGGTGTCTATTTGACAAATATTATTAATTATCGATTACCTGATAATAAAAAACCAACTGATGAAGATATAAAAAAATTTAAACCACTAATATATAAACATATTCAGTTTATAAACCCAAAATTAATTTTTCTACTTGGAGCTGTTACACTAGAAACTTTTTATGGAAAAAATAACTCAATCTTAAAAGCAAGAGGTAATTGGTTGCAACTAACTGTTAATAAAAAGCAAATAGATTGTATGCCAGGCTTACATCCTTCCTTTTTATTAAGACAGCCAGATCAAAAAAAATTATCTTGGTTAGATCTAAAAAAATTCAAACAAAAAATTATTGAAAATAACTGGTGCTAAGTTTAATTGAAGAAAAAAAAATCTCAAATTTTATTATTGGAATAGATGAAGTTGGAAGAGGTCCATTAGCTGGTCCAGTCGTTTCTGCGGCTGTAATTTTACCTGAAAATTTTGATATCAGTGAATTAAATGACTCAAAAAAAATTTTAAAATCTAAACGTGAAACGATTTTTGAAACAATAAAAAAACATTGTTTTTACAAAATCGGTATTGCGAATGTAGAAGAAATCGACAGATATAACATTCTTCAAGCAACTTTTCTTTCAATGAAAAGAGCTATTAAACAATTTGATTTACCTTTGACTTATAAAATTATTGTGGATGGCCCCTTTTCATTCGATAAAAACAACAAAAACATTATTCCAAAAATTAAAGGAGATTCTTTTTACCCTTCAATTGCAGCGGCATCAATAATAGCAAAAGTCTATAGAGATAGATTAATGTCTAATTTGGCTAAAAAATATATTTATTATTCTTGGGAAAAAAACTCGGGTTATGGAACAAAAAAACATTTAGATGCAATAAAACGGTATGGTATTACTGAACACCACCGTAAATCATTTTCGCCAATACACAAAATATTGAGTCCTCAAAACAAATAAGCACAATAATTCAGTTTTGTAGGTTGACACTGTAAGTGTAATTTAGTCTATTCTACCTCCGGTTGAAATATGAATTTTATAAAATTATATAATACAGATTGTTTGGAAAAATTATTAGCTATTAAGTCTGAAAGTGTAGATTTAATATTTGCAGATCCGCCTTATAATCTTCAACTAAAAAATAAATTAGTTCGACCTGACTCATCAAATGTTTCTGCTGTTGATGATTATTGGGATCAATTCAAGTCTTTTGAACAGTACGATGAGTTTTGCATAAAGTGGATAAAAGAATGTCACAGAATTCTTAAAAAAAATGGCTCTATATGGGTTATAGGAAGTTATCATAATATTTTTAGAGTTGGAAAAATTATTCAGGATAATAATTTTTGGATCTTAAACGACATAATATGGAACAAAAAAAATCCTATGCCAAATTTTAAAGGGACGCGATTAACAAATGCTCACGAAACGCTTATTTGGGCAGCAAAATCCAAGAAATCCAAATATACTTTTAACTATCATTCTATGAAAACATTAAATGATGATAAACAGCTCAGGTCTGATTGGGAACTTGCAATTTGTAATGGCTCGGAAAGAATAACATCCAATAATAAAAAAGTACATTCTACTCAAAAGCCCGAGGCCTTACTCTATAGAGTTCTTTTATGCGCAAGTAATAAAAATGATATTATTCTAGATCCATTTATGGGTTCGGGAACCACTGGGGCTGTCGCAAAAAAGTTGGGAAGAAGCTTCATTGGTATTGAAAAAGATAAAAAATATTTCAAAGTTGCAGAAAAAAGAATTAACGACATCAAAGAAATTAATGAAAATTTTAATATATCAATGATTAACAAGAGAAAAGAAAAAAGGATTCCATTTGGCTATTTAGTAGAATCTGGACTTGTAGAACCTGGTTTAGATTTATTTGATCCTAAAAGAAAATATAAAGCAAAAGTGATGGCAGATGGTTCCATCTTTTGTAATAAGATCCAAGGATCAATTCATAAGGTTGGAGCAGAAATTCAAGGAATGCCATCATGCAATGGCTGGTCATATTGGCATTTTAATTTTGAAGGCAAATTTGAACCTATAGATTATTTAAGAAAAAAAATACGAAGTACTTTATAATTTTTTTTCAATATCAAAATCAAATATATAAGAATTTATAATTTTAGTTAATATTTTAAATGTACAAATCAATTTAATTATTAAATTTCTTGTCACTCTCAATGGTAAGAAAAATATATGGAAAATGAATAAATTATTTTCAGATTTTTTAATAATTTTATTAATTCTTTTTTTCCTTACCTGATCAAGGTTATTCATAAAAATTTTATTGCTAGAAATCATGCGATACAATTCAAATGAATCTTCGATGGCTTGAGCTGCACCTTGTGCTCTTGTAGGAATAAAACCATGTGCACTATCTCCTATAAAAACATTATAATCATCTCCATAATATAGATTTTTCATTTTGTAGATTGGCCATACTGCTACTTGCGATGTCTGAAAGATATCGTGAGCACCAATTGGCAACATATTTTTATAATCATTATAAAAGTTTTTTATTTCAAAACCGTAACTTGAAATTTCATCAATTTTAGACATTTTTTTTATTAAGGTAAAAGAATTATTTTTCTCTTTATCGATGGGATAATTAACTAAATGAAAATCTTTACCCATCCATAAATCTACATGATTCTTTTGATAAGTGGTTTTAAAGAAACCCCTAAAAGCAGAGTATCCAGAATATAAAATATTTTTATTTTTTTTTGATCTTAATTTAGAAAAAATTCCATCAGCAATAACTAAAGTATCGAAACTTAACTTTTCATTATCTTTAAATTTTATACTTTGGCGATCTATTTCAATCACTTCTTTTTGAATTAAATTCTCATTTAAAGAAAACTCTTTTAATAAGAAACTAATTAAATCATTACGATTTAAAGCAATATAAGAATTCTCTTGTAAATAATTAAGGTTCATCGTTGCAATTTTTTTATTAGAGGAACAATCATAAAAATTAATTCCATTAAGTGAATAAAATTTATTTTTATCAAAAATATTAAAATTAATTTTATTTAGAACTTTGGTCGCATTAGGAGATACTTGAATACCATTGATATTTTTATTTATTAAATTATCCTTTTCAAAAATTGAAATTTGATAATTTCCATTTTTTTTAAGCAAAGAAGCTAGGACTAATCCAGAGATGCCTGCCCCTACTATTCCTATTTTTTTCAATGTATAAATTCTACTTTCTTCAAAATTTTGTTTAAAAAACTTGAAATAAATTTTTTATCTAATTGCTTATGACTATAAAATGAGAAAGTATCATCTATTGTTTTCAAATGATAAATATTTATGCATAAAATTTCTGCTTTAAAGTTTGATATCGATATATTTAATTTTCCTAAAATTGAGTAATTAATATTTTGTTTAAAAAACAAGTCTAAATCTTTTTTCAAATTATTGGAAAAATTATCTAATATTGGCACATTAATAAAACCTTTTAACGGTCCAAGATTTTGATTTTTTGTAAGTAAAATTTTATTATTCTTAATATAAATGCAAGCAACTAATTTTTTAACCTTTTTAGTAATTTTATTTAAAGTTATATTTTTATTACTTTTTTTATGTAAAAATTTACAGTGGTTCATCAAGCAACATTTATCACATAAAGGTTTTGTTGGTTTACAAACTATCGCACCCAATTCCATGATTCCTTGCATCAATGAGCTTGCATTCTTTTTTACTTTGAGTTTATCTAAATAAACAGGAATTTTTTTATTATCCTGTACTGAAAAAATTCTTGAAACAACTCGCTTAACATTACCATCAATGCCAATTTCACTTTTATCATGTGCAATGGATAAAATAGCTTTTGCAGTATAATCGCCTACTCCAGGTAATTGAATTAACTCATCATATTTCTTTGGTAATTTAGATTTGAATTTTTTTTTTATAACTTTCGCTGATTTCAGTAAAAACTTGGCCCTCCTGTAATAACCCAAACCTTGCCAAAGTTTATTAACTTTAAATTGGGTTGTTTTTGACAATTGATCTAAAGAGCTTATTTTCTTGTAGAAGTTGTTAAAATAAGGAATTGCTGTTTTAACTTGAGTTTGTTGGAGCATAAATTCGCTTAATAGAACTTTATAATGTCTATCTTTTTCGCTTTTGAACTTTCTCCATGGCAAATCTCTCTGATGTTTTTTGTACCAAGCTAAAATTTTTTTTGATATTGATAAACTCATAATAAAAATGAAAAAAAATCGAACTTTTAGTTCATTAAAACCTATTGGATATTTAATACCAGATAATTTGAAGAAATTAATAAAAAATAAACCCTTCTCAAATTATGATAACCTCAAAAAATCTTGGTCAAGTATTCTTGGTAAACAACTTGCGGATATGTGCCAACTAATCAAAGTTGAAAAATATAATGAAAAAAACTCGATATTTCTCAAAGTAGATCGTAAAAATCTGATAGAAGTTGATTACTCAAGAGATGAAATTATTAAAAAAATTAACTCTTTTCTTGGTTTTGAGTTCGCTTCAAAAATCTTAATCAATATTAAGGATAAGAAGAGTCCACAAGTAAACAAAAAAAGTTTAAAATTAAACAAAAAGACAAAAAATTTGATAAATTCTATTAAAGATGAAGAATTAAGAAAAAAATTATCAAGTTTCAGTATAGAACAAAATGATTAAAAAAATTAAAATTATCTTATTTTTATTATTTATTTCATTAAATGCCAAAGCTGAAAATAATTTTCCATCTTACGGGTCTAAAACATCCGAAACTAAAGTGGTAGTTAAGGTATTTTCATCTTTAACTTGTCCTTATTGTGCAGAATTTCACAATAAACATTTACCTAAATTAATAGATAAATATGTATCTAGTCAAAAAATTATGATTGAATTGCTCGATTACCCACTAGACTTAGCGGGGTTAAAGGCAGCGCAAATTCAAAAATGTTTACCCGCGGAAACTCAAAAAAAATACCTAGACAAAATTTATTTAACTCAATCAAGCTGGTCTTCAGCAAAAACATTGAAGGAATTAGAGACTAATTTAGAAAATATAATTAAAGAATTTGGAATAAGTGATAAAAGCTTTAAAGATTGTTTAACAAATAAAAAAAACGAAGATGCTGTTTTGCAAAGTAGAATTAATGCTCAATCAAAATATAATATTAATTCAACCCCATCATTTATTATTAATGAAAAGAAATTTAATGGTTCTTTTGATCAACTTGATAAATATATAGAAAAACTGTTGTAGTTCATGAAGTTTAAAGAAATAGAAGTTTCTGGCTTTAAATCCTTTGCAGACAAAACAAATTTTTATATTGAAAAAGGACTTACTGGAATTGTTGGGCCCAACGGTTGTGGAAAATCAAATGTAGTAGAAGCTCTAAGATGGTGCATGGGTGAAACTTCAGCAAAAAGTTTACGTGGATCTGGAATGGAGGACGTAATTTTTAATGGAACATCTAATAGGCCTTCAAAAAATATCTGCGAAGTATTAATCAAACTAGAAAATGATGCTAACAATTCTCAGTTTAGAGGAATGTCTGAAATAGAAATTAAAAGAAAACTCGAAAAAGATAAAGGCTCAAAATATTACATCAATGGAAAAGAGGTTAGAGCAAAAGATGTTCAAATTTTATTTGCTGATTTATCAACTGGGCCACATTCTCCTTCGATGGTGAGTCAAGGTCGTGTTGGTGCACTTATCACAGCCAAACCTACAGACAGAAGAGCAATTTTAGAAGAGGCAGCTGGGATAGCTGGTCTGCACGCTAGAAGGCATGAAGCTGAATTAAGGTTAAATGCAGCAGAAAATAATTTAAAAAAAGCCGATGATTTAATGAAGCAAACAGAAAATCAACTTAAAAATTTAGTTAAACAAGCAGAAGAGGCATCAAAGTATAAGGAAATATCGGATGAAATTAGAAGATACGAGGCCACGAAAGTTTTTTTAGAAGCATCCAATGTTGAAAGGGAAATAGAAGAGAACAAAGATAAACTGAATGAATTCGAAGATGAGATCAGTGCAATTAATATTGAAAAAAATTTTAATGAAAATGAAATAGAAAAGCTTAAATCAGAAATATTGCCTATCTCATCTCAATCTAATGAATTAAATAATAATTTACAAAGATTAAAAATTGAATTTGACCAAATTAATAAAGATGAAGAACGGGCAAAAATTGAGATAGAAAAAATTAAAAAAGATATAAAATTAACTTACTCAGATATAAATCGAGAAAAAGAAATTATAGCTAATTCAACCAATAATGAAGAAAGATTAGTAAATGAGAGGGACGAAATTATAAATATTGAAAAAAATTATTACGAAATCGAAAAAAATGCAACTGACGATTATAAAGAATCTTTAAACAGTTTAAATAAAGCTAAAGAGAGTTTAAAGAACTTTTTCAATAAAATAGTTGGTATTATTAAAAATAAAGAAGATATCCGTGAACAATCATTAAGAGAGGAATTTGATAATAATTTCGTTGAATTAGAAAATCAGCAGGAAAAATATGCCTCTCGTTTTGGTAAATATGATTTGGTGAAACAAGAAGCTATTAAAAGAAAAGAACGACTTGATAATATTGACAAAGAAATAAAAAATTGGCGTGACTTAAAAAATAACTCGTCAAATAAACTTGAAGAACTTAAAGAAAAAATTAATTATCTTGAAAGTAATTTAGATAAGGAAGAGGATAAGCCTAGACAAATTGCTGAAAAAAGAGGTTCTTATCAGCAAAATATTAAAAATACAGAGGAGGACATTGAAAATATAAAATCTAGTTTGGTTGTTAAAGAAAATAAAATAAATGAGTTAAATGAAGCTTTAAAAAGAATTAACCAAAATACTTTGCAAAAAACTGAATTTAGAGTTCGTTCACAAACTATTATTGAAGGTCTTAAATCTAAAATTAAAGATCTTCAACAAAAGAGTTTGATTGATTTTAATATGGATTTAAAAAGTATACCCGAATATTCAAAAATTGAAAATTTAAACTCTCTTTCAATCGAAGAGGCGCAAAACCACCTTGAAATTCTTAAAAAAAGAAGAGAGTCCATGGGTGCGGTAAATCTCAGGGCAGACAACGAAACAAAGGAATTACAAAATAAAATTGATGAAATGATGGAAAATAGAAAAGATTTGGTTCAAGGTCTTCAAAAACTTAAATCTAGCATAAATGATTTAAATCAAAAAGGCAGGGAAAGACTTCTAGATGCCTTTGAAAAAGTAAATAGAAAATTCAATGATGTATATACAAAGTTATTTGCTGGTGGAAATGCAAGGTTAGAATTAATTGAATCGGATGATCCATTAGAAGCCGGCTTGGAGCTATTAGTAAGTCCTCCAGGAAAAAAATTGCAGTCTATAACTTTATTATCAGGAGGAGAGCAAGCATTAACTGCACTTGCATTAATCTTTGCTGTATTTTTAATAAATCCAGCACCTATCTGTGTTCTTGATGAAGTTGATGCACCTCTTGATGATGCAAATGTAACGAGATTTAATGTATTAGTTGAAGAACTAACGAAAGTCACAAACACTAAGTTTTTAATAATTACTCACCATGCACTCACAATGTCTAAAATGAATAGACTTTACGGCGTGACCATGGCTGAAAGAGGCGTAAGTCAACTCGTTGCGGTTAATTTAGATAAAGCTGAAGAGCTTGTTGCGTAAGTTTATTTGATATGGAGCTTAAAGATCTAAAAGACAAAGTAAAAAAAATAGAATCTGAGTTAGAAAAAAAAAAAACCATTGAGAGAAACGTAAGTCCACTAGGAGTTGCAATGAAAATGGGTACAGAATTCGTAGCTGCTGTTTTTGTCGCAAGCTTAATAGGTTTCTATATTGATAAATGGCTTGAAACTACGCCAATTTTTATATTAATTTTTTTTCTAATTGGATCAGTAGCGGGCATATTAAATGTTGTACGATCCTCTAAAATGATTAATAAAGACTAAATTTTATGGCAAATCCAATGCAACAGTTTGAGGTCAAGACAATTGGCCCTAAAATCGAAATAGGAAATTTCGATGTTTCTTTTACTAATTCAAGCCTTTTTATGGTTATAGTAGTCGGATTAATTTCAATATTCTTTATTTTAACAACTCAAAAAAAGTCTTTGGTACCTACAAGATTACAACTTTTATCTGAAATGGCTTACGAATTTGTAGCTAAAATGATTTCAGAAACTGCTGGACCGAAAGCAAGACCTTTTTTTCCATTTATTATGACCCTTTTTCTTTTTGTCTTATTTTGCAATATGATTGGAATGCTTCCTTATTCATTTACAGTGACTAGTCACATCATTGTTACTTTTGCATTAGCTTTTTTTATTTTCATTGGTGTAACAATCATTGGATTTGTAAAACACGGGTTTGGTTACCTGAAACTATTTGTTCCATCAGGAGTCCCTATTGTATTGATGCCAATAATAATTGTTATAGAGGTAATATCTTATTTAAGTCGACCAATCAGTTTATCAGTAAGACTTTTTGCAAATATGATGGCTGGTCATACAATGTTAAAAGTTTTTGGAGGGTTTGTTATTAGCTTAGGATTAGTGGGTGGTTGGTTACCTTTAGGTTTTTCTGTTGCATTAACTGGCTTGGAGATACTTGTTGCTTTTCTTCAAGCATATGTTTTTGCAATTTTAACATGCATCTATTTAAATGATGCGCTTAATTTACATCATTAACAAAGGAGGAAAAAATGGAAGTAGCAGCAGCAAAATTAATTGGAGCAGGACTTGCAGCAATAGCATTAGCTGGCGCGGGTGTAGGTATTGGTACTATTTTTGGTAATTACCTTTCTGCAGCAATTAGAAATCCATCAGCAGCTCAAAAACAGTTTCCAAATCTATTACTTGGCTTCGCTTTAGCGGAAGCAACAGGATTATTTGGATTAGTTGTTGCATTAATTATTTTATTTGCTTTTTAAATAACTTTTAATGTTGAAGGCTATTATATTAACATTGATTACCTCTTCAGCAGCTTTTGCTGCTGAAAGTGGAGGTATGCCCCAGCTTGACGCTAAGAGCTGGGTCCCTCAAATATTTTGGTTAATAATAACTTTCGGATTTTTGTATATTATCATATCTAAAATTGTATTTCCAAGATTGTCAGAAAGCATTGAGCAAAGAAATGATTATGTTAGCGATCTTATTGATGAAGCAAAACTATTAAATCAGCAAACTGAGAAGCTGAATAAAGAATATGAAGAATTTATAACAAACTCAAAAAAAGATGCTCAAGAAATTATTACGGATGGTAGAAAGAAATTAAATGTTGAATTTGACAAGAAAAAAAATGAATTAGAAAATAAAATTACTGATCTTACTAATAAATGTGAAAGTGAAATAGAAAACTTTAAATCAAGCTCAATAAGTCAAATACAGCTTATAGCGAGAGAAATCACAGAGGATCTTTTAAATGATCTAGAGCTAAAAGGTAAAATTGATCAAAATATGATTTCTAAAAAAATTGAAGAAATTAGCAAAAAGAGAATTGGAGATTTAAATTAAATGTTCGATGCCACTTTTTGGGTAGCTATTTCATTTCTACTTTTTGTTTTATTATTAATTTATAAAAAAGTTCCAACTTTAGTTCTTCAACAAATTGATAATAAAATATCTGAACTAAAAAATAAACTTGAAGAATCTGAAAAACTTAAATCAACGAGTGAAAAATTACTTAGTGAAGCTCAAATTAAAATAGAAAAATCAAATGAAGAAAGTGCCATTATACTAAAGAAGGCTCAAAAAATTAGTGATGAGGAAATATCTGTAGCTATTGAGAAAATGAAAATTTCACTAGCAAATAAAGAAAAGTCAGCTGAAAATAAAATTGAGCAAGCAAAAAATGATGCCATTAAGCAAGTAACAAAATTAGCAACACAAGTGGCATTGGAAACTGTCGAAAAAATTATAATTGAAAATTTAGAAAATAAGCAACAAGAAGAAATCAACATTGCAAAACTGAAACAATCAGTTGATAAAATAAAAAATATTAATTAAATAAAATTAATTATTATGAGAGCCATCGCAATATGGCGGATTACTAGTAAGCTTACATGAGCACAAAAAATAATCTTTGGTCTCGTCTACCCTAAAACTGTGGGATTTTTTTTCAGATTTATTTTTATGAGAACCATCGCACATCGGTTGTTTTTCTGATAAACCGCACGTACACCAGAAGTAAACTCTATCTTTATCAAGGACTACTTTAATAGGTTGTTTAATTTTTTTATCCATAAGTCTATACATGTCTATTCAAAAAAATAAAAATGTAAAATAAAAAATGGCTGTATTTACAAGTTTAAAAACAATCGAAATAAAAAAAATTTTAGAGACTTATGATATTGGTAGTTTAAAAAAATTTCATGGTATTACAGAGGGTATAGAAAACACAAATTACTTTATAAAAACTTCAAGAAAAAAAATGATACTCACTATATTTGAAAAAAGAGTTCAAAACAGAGACGTTCCATTTTTTGTTAATTTGATGGACCTGATGCAAAAGAAGGGTTTTAAATGTCCAAAACCAATTAAAAATAAAAAAAATAAAGTAATATTTAAAATTAAAAATAAGCCAGCAATCCTTGTTTCTTTTCTAGAAGGTAAATCAAAAAAAAAGCTTAATAACAAAGAATGTTTTCATATAGGGAAAGAAATTGCAAAATTTCATCAAATATCATCAAAATTAAAAATTAAAAGAAAAAATACCTTAGGATTAGGAACTTGGTTTAAAATGTATGAACAGACTAAAAAATATAACGCTCAATATTCTTTAAAATTAAAATCATATTTAAATGCTTACAAAAATAATAAACCAAAAAAACTATCAACTGGAATAATACATGCAGATTTATTTCCTGATAATATATTTTTTAAAAATGGTAAATTCTCTGGTTTTATTGACTTTTACTTTTCATGTAATGAATCTTTTTTATATGAGTTAGCAATTTGTATAAATGCATTATGTTTTGATAAAAATAAAATTAATAAAATAAAAATTAAAAATTTACTTAAAGGTTATAATTCAATAATAAAAATAAAATCAAATGAGTTCAAGCAATTAAATGTTCTTTGCCTTGGAGCTGCTATACGTTTTTTTGTTACTAGATTATACGATCAAAAAAATACACCTAAAGATGCAAAAATTAAAAAAAAGGACCCTAAAGAGTATTTGATTAAAATGAATTATTTTTATAAAAATTTAAAAAATTCGGTTTATGATTAAAATTTATACAGATGGAGCTTGTTCTGGAAACCCTGGTCGTGGTGGATGGGCCGCAATAATTATTAATGGTAATAATATAGAAAAAATTTCTGGTAGATCAGAAAATACTACAAATAATCGAATGGAGTTGATAGCAGTTATCTCGGCATTAAAATTTACAAAAGATCAAAATTTAGAGATTTATACTGACTCAAAATATACAAAAGATGGTATTGAAAAATGGATTATAAATTGGAAAAAAAATGGTTGGAAAACAGCCAACAAGCAGGATGTTAAAAATAAAGATCTTTGGATGGAGCTTGATCTTCTAGCTCAACAGAAGAAAATTAAATGGAACTGGGTAAAGGGGCATTCTGAAAATAAATATAATAATATGGCAGATGAGCTAGCCAGATCTGCAATTTAATTATTAATTTTTTCCAAAATATATTTTTTAATTAAATTTAAATC
This sequence comes from Candidatus Pelagibacteraceae bacterium, assembly GCA_965655895.1. Taxonomy (GTDB): domain Bacteria; phylum Pseudomonadota; class Alphaproteobacteria; order Pelagibacterales; family Pelagibacteraceae; genus HIMB114. The sequence continues at coordinate 84,427 of CBFHID010000003.1, forward strand.
ATTATCTAAAATATCGAATTTTTCTTCTCTACCTTTGATTTTTAAAAATTCATTTGGCAATTCCGGGTTTTGATTAATAGCTTTTGATATAGCTATTGGAAATTTTGATGGATGCGCAGTTTCAAAACAAAAATTAACTTCTTTTTTATATTCATCTTCTAAAAGTGGCTTAACAGCTGTTGCTGTATGTGGATCAATGATATATTTATATTTTTCGTAAATATCTTTGATAATACTCAATGTTTCTGATTCACTGCAGCTACTAGCTTTAAAAAATTTTCTTAAAATTTCCAATTGAGTGTTTGATAAATCAAAATATCCCTTGTTCACCAAATCCGCCATCAATTTACTAAGTTCTTTTGAGTCTTCTTTGCATAAATAAAACAAAATCCTTTCAAAATTACTTGCTACTTGGATATCCATGCTGGGAGAGATAGATTGCACAACTTTTAATGGCTTATATTGCCCGGTATTTACACATCTTTCCAATATATTATTTTGATTAGTTGCCACGATTAATTCTTTGATATTTATGCCCATTCGTTTTGCAATATATCCGGCGTAAATATCACCAAAATTTCCTGTGGGTACTGAGATAGTAATTGGTTTATTTTTTGGGTTAAATTTAAAAAATATATAAAAGTAATATACAATTTGGGCAACAATTCTTGCCCAGTTAATAGAATTCACTCCTGACATATTTATTTGATTAGAAAAGCCTTGATCCACAAACATGTCTTTCACAATTTTTTGACAATCATCAAAACTACCTCTTATAGCAATGTTAAAAACATTGCTGGCCTCGTAAGTAGTCATCAATTTTCTTTGAACGCTAGAAATTTTATTATGCGGATGTAATACAAATATATTAATACTTTTTTTTCCTTGGACAGCATCAATTGCAGCAGCTCCCGTATCTCCTGAAGTTGCGGTTATCAAGTTAATTACTTTTTTTGAGTCTTTTAATAAAAAATTATACATTTGTCCTAATACTTGCATGGCAATATCTTTAAATGCCAGAGTGGGACCGTGATACAATTGCAAGAATGAGATATGATCTATTTTTTTAATATCAACAATTTTTTCATTTCTAAATGTTGTGTAAGCATCATTAATAATTTTTTTTAGATCATTTTTTTTAAAAGTATCACCGGTGAATAAATTAAAAATTTCATGACTCATTTCTTGAAAGTTATAATCTTGAAATTTTTTTAAATCTGTTTCTGATAAAACTGGTATATTTTTTGGTAAAAATAAACCACCATCATTAGACAATCCTTTAAAAAATATATCTTTAAATGAAAGATCTAAAGATTTATCTCTCGTACTAAAATATCTCATATTTTTCTTTTATATATTAAAAATGCAATAATAATCACAAAACATAAACTGTACCATGTTAATGCATATTGCAAATGATTATTTGGCAAATTTATTTTATTTGAATTTGTCATACTATATTTGGTTAAAAAATCTGAAGTATTCTCTGCTACTAAAGGAAACAATTCCTTTTTAAAATTCAATTCTATTAAATCAATATCTAAATAAAATATTAATTCTTTAGAATTTTGAGGAGTAAAATAGTTCTTTCTTTTAGGCTTTAACAAAATAGCATCAAATGTTACCGCTGAACCAATATCATTTTGATTTAAAGTAAATTTTTTATCTCTCCAACCTACTCTAGTTAATACTATAATTTCTTTCAACTCTACTGGAATATAAACCTCATACCCATACTGTCCCCTTGTACCCAAGGCATACACAAAAATAGGTTGTCCAATAATCTTTCCATTAATTCTGACTTTTGAATATAATTTTGAATTTATGGTAAAATTTTTTGGGGTTTCTTTATATGATTTAGAAATTTCTAAAATAAGATCATTTTTCCACTGTAATCTATGAAGTTGCCATGATCCCAATCCAAATAAAATGAATATTATAAAAAAGGTAAATAAATTAAAAAGTTTCGACTTCAGAAATTTTTAACTGCCCCAAATATAGATTGCAGCAAATAAAAATAGCCATACAACATCAACAAAGTGCCAATACCAAGCAGCTGCCTCAAAACCAAAATGATGGTCAGGCTTATAATGACCTGCCTTTGCTCTAAACAAGCAAACTAACAAAAACAATGTGCCGACTAATACGTGAAAACCATGAAACCCAGTAGCCATATAAAATGTAGCACCATATATTCCAGATGAAATCTTAAAAGTGGCATGCATATATTCATATGCTTGAAATAAAGTAAAAATTGCTCCAAGAATTACTGTTAAGAGCAAACCCTGTATCATACTTTTTCTATCATTTTCTAATAAGGAGTGGTGTGCCCATGTAACTGTGGTGCCAGATAGTAATAGAATTAGAGTATTGATTAAAGGTATGTGCCAAGGATCGAGAGTTTCTATTCCTTTTGGAGGCCATACAGATCCGCCTACAGCATCAGGATACAAGCTTGCATCAAAGTAAGCCCAAAACCAAGCAACAAAAAACATTACTTCTGAAATGATAAATAAGACCATTCCATATCTCATTCCTATTTGTACTACAGGTGTATGGTCACCTTTAAACTCAGCTTCGTTTACTACATCTCTAAACCACATGAACATTCCATATAAAGTCACCCCTGAGCCCACAAAGAGCATCCATAAGTTTTTCGTTTTAAAATAATAAACTGCTCCTACTGCTAAAATTAAAGTCGCAAATGAACAAAAGATTGGCCAAGGACTTGGGTCAACTAAATGATAATCATGTTTTTTATCTGCAGCCATATAATATTAATTTTTACTTTTTCTGTACAAACTATCTACTTTAAATAAAGTATAAGATAAAGTTATCTCATTGGTCCCTTTCGTCGCTGGGTCATTCTCAATCTTAGGATCTATATAATAGGCCACATTAAATTCTTTTATTTCTCCAGGTTTTATTGTTTGTTTTTCAAAACAAAAACAGGCTAATTTTTTGAAATGTATACCAACTGATGGCGGACTCGTATTAAAGGTTGAAACTACACTTTCAGATTTTCCACTGAGATTCTTAACTTGAAAAATAATATTATTTACCTCTCCAATTTTAATATCACTAAAATTTTTTATAGGTTTAAAATCAAACGACAAGTCGGAACTGACGTTTGAGTCAAATCTAACTTTAATAAATTTATTTAAAACAGTGGTTGAAGGTTTGTTAACTTTTTGAACAGTGCCACCAAATCCTGTTACTCTACAAAAAAGGTCATATAAAGGAACAGATGCAAAAGAAATACCAATCATAGCTAAAACTAGCAAAACTAAATATTTGGGATTAATTTTAAAACTTCTAGTCACTTTTTATTTTAATGAAACGCCTATTTGATAAATTGTTATAAAAAAAAGAAAAGCCATTATCGAAACCAATATACCCAGCGTAATATAATTTTTTCTTTTTGTTTTTTTATCCATTTAAACTCCTATAAAATTATCAAGTAAAATTGTTAAAAAAATAAAAAATAAGTAAAAAATAGAAAAAATAAAAAGTTTTACCGCAATCTTATCATAAATTTTTTTATCTTTTTCCTTAAGAAGACTAAATGATAACAAGATATAATATAAACCAAATACAATAGATGTTGTTAAGTTAATCAATCCTGCAAAACCCAACGTATAAGGTAAAATAGTGATTGGAAATAATAAAATAGAATAAACTAAAATATTTTTTTTTGTATAATCCTCTCCAAAAACTACTGGTAACATTGGAATTCCTGCTTTTTTATAATCTTCATTCTTATAAAGGCTTAGCGCCCAAAAGTGTGATGGTGTCCAAAGAAATATAATTAAAAAAAGAATTATAGGTTCAATTGAAATGTTGTTCGTTGCGATCGTCCAGCCTATTACTGGAGGAAAAGCACCAGCCGCACCACCAATCACGATATTTTGTGAAGTTTTTTTCTTTAACCAAATTGTATAAATAAAAAAATAAAATCCAATTGTTACAGCTAAAACAAAAGCTGATAATAAATTTGAGAAATAATAGAGACCTAAAATAGATATTATAGTCATGGATAATCCAAATGAAAGTGCATGGTGTTGCTTTAACTTTCCTAGCGGCAATGGTCTGAGGCAGGTTCTGCTCATTAGTTTATCAGTCTCAGATTCATACCACATATTTAATGCACCGGCAGCACCGGCACCAATTGCTACAAAAAAAAGTGATAATGCAGAACTTGTAAAATCAATTTTTATTGGTGCAATAACTAAACCTACTAAAGCAGTAAAGATAACTAGAGACATAACTCTAGGTTTCATTAACTCATAAAATGAAATAAAAATTTTAGTGAAACTGACTTGTTGATTGTTTAATTCAGTTGTTTCTGTTTGCACTTGAAAACAATTATTTAATTTTTGGCAACTCGTTAAATTGATGAAATGGTGGCGGTGAAGATAATGTCCACTCAAGAGTTGTTGCGCCATCTCCCCAATAATTTGCTTCTACGGCTTTTTTTCTCATAAACGCATGAATGACGGCTGCAAAAAATACTACCAAACTAACTACAGATAGCATTGAGCCTAGAGAGGAAATATAATTCCACCCAGCATACGCATCGGGATAATCTGCATATCTTCTCGGCATTCCTGCGAGTCCAAGGAAATGCTGAGGAAAGAACACTAAATTCACTGAAATGAAAGTTAACCAAAAATGCAATTTTCCTAAAAATGGAGATATTTCATATCCAGACATTTTTCCAAACCAATAATAAAAACCTGCAAATATTGAAAAAACTGCCCCAAGAGAAAGTACATAGTGAAAGTGTGCTACGACATAATACGTATCGTGAAGTGCGGTATCAACACCAGCATTTGCTAGCACAACTCCTGTTACACCACCGACTGTAAATAAAAATATAAAACCTAAAGCCCACAACATTGGCGTGCTAAATCTGACCGAACCACCCCACATTGTTGCTATCCAAGAAAAGACTTTGATGCCTGTTGGAACTGCTATGACCATCGTCGCAAATGTAAAATAGGCCCTGGTATCAGCGCCCATTCCAACAGTATACATATGGTGAGCCCAAACTATAAATCCTACAAAACCTATTGAAACCATCGCATATGCCATCCCAAGATATCCAAAAACTGGCTTTTTTGAAAAAGTTGAAACGATATGACTTATCATTCCAAAACCTGGTAAAATTAAAATGTAAACTTCTGGATGTCCAAAAAACCAAAATAGATGTTGAAATAGAATAGGATCACCACCACCTTCAGGGTTGAAGAAAGCAGTACCAAAATTTCTATCAGTTAATAACATCGTAATACCCCCGGCTAATACTGGTACAGCCAAAAGTAGCAAAAAGGCTGTAACTAACATTGACCAAACAAATAAAGGCATCTTATGAAGAGTCATTCCTGGAGCCCTCATATTAAATATTGTGGTTATAAAATTAATTGCACCTAAGATTGAAGATGCGCCAGCAATATGTAAACTTAAAATAGCGAGATCCATTGCAGGTCCTGGTTGAGCAGTAGTAGATAAAGGGGGATATATAGTCCAACCACCTCCAACTCCAGTTTGCCCTGGAGGACCTTCAACAAAAATTGAAGCAATCAACAGTATTAATGAAGTTGGTAATAACCAGAATGAAATATTATTCATTCTTGGAAAAGCCATATCAGGCGCACCAATTTGGATTGGAACAAACCAATTTCCAAACCCACCTATCATTGCTGGCATTACCATAAAAAAAATCATAAGCAGACCATGACCTGTTACAAGAACGTTATACAAATGGTAATTTCCACCAAGAATTCCATCACCTGGATACATAAGTTCAGCTCGAATTATTACTGAGAAAGCAAAACCTATAACTCCTGCAATTAATGCAAACCATAAATATAGTGTTCCTATATCTTTATGGTTAGTTGATAATAACCACCTCCTCCATCCTGTTGGATTATGATCGTGAGCGTGATCTGCAGATGCGGTATATAATGACATTACATTTTCTCCTTGGTATTTTTTTCTTTAGCAATTCTTAATTCATTAGTTTCTTCCATAGCATACTTCTTTTTTGCATCAACTAACCATGATGCATATTTTTCTTCTGAAACAACATGTACCTCTATGGGCATAAATGCATGTTTAATTCCACATAGCTCTGAACATTGTCCGTAGTAAATACCCTCTTTTTCTGCCTTAAACCAAGTTTCGTTTATTCTTCCTTTGATGGCATCTCTTTTAACCCCAAACGCTGGAACCGCCCAAGCATGATTAACATCAGCTGAAGTGATGAGAACCTTAACTACCTTGTTAACTGGTACGACCACTTTTGTATCTGTTGCAAGCAACCTAGGTTGGCCAGCTTTTAAATCTTTGTCTTCTATCATAACAGACTCAAAGGCAATTTTTTCATCTGGATATTCGTAACCCCAATACCACTGATAACCGATTGCTTTTAAAGTGACATCGGCCTTTGGGATTGTTTCTTCTTTATATAATAATTTAAAAGAAGGAACTGCAATAACTACAAGTATCAAACATGGTACTACTGTCCACAATACTTCTAGCATTACATTATGAGTTGTTTTAGATGGATTTGGATTTTTAGATTCTCTAAATTTAATAAATATATAAATCATTAAAAATAATACAAAAAGACTGATGCCGATTATTACTGGCAGCAAAATATAGTCATGCATCCAAACAATATCATTCATAAGAGATGTTACGCCCTCTTGAAAACCTAATTGCCATTCTTTTGGCTGGGATGCATTTGCTGAAGAAGCAAATATTAAAAAAATTGATATAAATAGTTTTTTCATATTTTTGATCTGGCATTTATAACAAAAAGGTCTAGATTAAACTTTGCGACACTTTGACAAAAAACCAATTTATGAACGACTTTTTTAAAGATTCCGACATTACTAAAGCTCAGGCTGAACAGCTAGTATCCGAAACATTACATAATTATGATGATGGTGAGCTTTTTCTAGAAAGCTCAAAAAGTGAGTCGCTTTTGCTTGATGATGGAAAAATTAAAAATACCAGTTTTGATACAAACTTAGGTTTTGGATTTAGAGCAGTCCATGAAGATAAAACAGCATTCTGTCATTCAAATATCATAAGTAAAAAATCTTTAGGTGATGCAGCAAAAAATTTAATTTCAAATATTGAGTCAAATTTTCAAAAAAATAACAAACAAAATAATCCAAAAAGAACTAATGCAAAGTTATATGAAGATATAGATCCAATTGAAAATAAACCATTTGAAGAAAAAGTTCATCTTTTAAAAGAAATTGATAATTACATAAGGAAAAAAAAACCTAATATTAAACAGGTTACTGCTTCTTTTTTTGCTGAACAGCAGTCTATTGAAATAATAAAGTCGGATAACCAAATTTATAAAGATCAAAGGCCTCTGGTTAGATTCAATGTATCTGTAATGATGGAAAAAAATGGAAAAAAAGAATCTGGATCTTATGGCACAGGTGGAAGAATGAATTATGAGAATTATCTTGGAAGTAATAATTGGAAAACGGTTTGTGATGAGGCAATAAGGCAAGCGGAAATTAATTTAGAGAGTAAGCCTGCTCCTGCTGGAGAAATGAAAGTGGTATTAGGTCCAGGTTGGCCTGGTATAATTCTACATGAAGCAATTGGTCATGGACTAGAAGGTGATTTTAATAGAAAAAAAACTTCTGCATTTCATAATCTTTTGGGACAAAAAATTGCAAGTGATAAAGTGACAATAGTAGATGATGGAACAATTTCAAATAGAAGAGGCTCATTAAGTATTGACGATGAAGGAACTCCAACGTCGAGAAATGTACTAATTGAAAATGGAATATTAAAAAACTTTATGCAAGATCGTCTTAATGCAAAACTTATGAATGTTGAACCCACGGGAAATGGCAGAAGAGAAAGTTTTGAATATGCTCCAATGCCACGTATGACTAATACCTTCATGATCAATGGTGAAGATACTCGTGAAGAAATGATTAAAAAAGTTGATAAAGGAATCTATGCTGTTTCCTTTGGTGGAGGTCAGGTTGATATCACTAATGGTAAATTTGTATTTTCTTGTACGGAAGCTTATGAAATCAATAATGGGAAGATTGGTGCTCCACTTAAAGGAGTAACATTGATTGGAAATGGTCCGGATATACTTACTAAAGTATCTATGGTTGGGAATGATATGAAGCTTGACCCTGGTATTGGAACATGTGGTAAAAATGGTCAATGGGTACCTGTTGGTGTTGGGCAGCCATCAATCTTGGTAGATCAAATTACTGTTGGTGGTACAAACATCTAACTTGTTAAATTGTTAAACAAAACAAGCGATGCAATTGCCGCTGTTTCACTTCTCAATATTCTATTTCCAAGAGAGAAACTAAAAAAATTTTTGCAGGACCTTAAAGTCTCCAATTCCTTTACAGAAAAATCACCTTCCGGACCAATAAAAATTGAATTTGAATTTTGATAATCTATTTTTAAATTTAAAAAATTAATTTCAGATTGAATATCTGCAAAAAAAATATGTGATTTTTGATCTTGGGTATTTTGCTTTATAAAACTATCAAAACTTATAGGTTGGTAAATATTTGGTATTTTGATCTGATTTGATTGCTCAACAGATTCTTTAATAATTTTATTTAATCGACTAATATTCAATTTTCTATTTTCGGTATGATCTGAAATCACAGGTATAAAACTATTAACTCCAAGTTCAGTACATTTCTGGATTAAAATATCTAATTTATGAGATTTCGGAGGACAAAAAACAATATTAAAATTATTTGCGATATTTTGATATTTAATTTTTCTAATTATTTCTAATACTAAGTTTTTTTTATTTATTTCTTTCACTTGAGTTTTAAATTCACCATTAGTTTCATTAAATAATAAAACTTCAGAGCCAACGTCACATCTCATTACATTTACTAAATAGTGAAAATTTTCTTCATAAATACTTAAAAATTTATTTTCTTCTAGAGATTCACTACAAAATAATCTAATTTTACCCATAGCTTAAGATTATATCTCATTATGAAAATTGAAAATATTAAAGTTTGCGCTTTTGATGCTTATGGAACTTGTTTTGACATAAATTCAGCTGCTAAGAGTCTTGCTAATAAAATTGGGAAAGATTGGTTAGCATTTTCATCAACTTGGAGAACAGTTCAGTTAGAATATACATGGCTAAGATCATTAATGAAAAGATACGTAGATTTTTGGAAGGTAACTGAGGATTCATTGGAATATGCAATGGAAAGTCATGGTATAGATAAAAATTATAAAAATGAATTGTTAAATTTATACAAAAAATTAAATCCTTATCCTGAATTAAAGGATTGTTTGAAAAGTTTAAAATCAAAAAAATTAAAAATTTGTATCTTATCCAACGGTTCTCCAGATCTACTTAGACAGTTAATATCTAATGCAGGTGTGCAAGAATTATTTGATGACTTAATATCTGTTGAAGATGTTAAAATATTTAAACCCGACCCTCAAGTTTATGAGTTGGTAACAAAAAAATATATATGTAAACCAGAGGAGGTATGCTTTATGAGTTCTAATACCTGGGATATTGTTGGTGGTGGATTATTTGGATATCAAACTGTTTGGGTTGATAGATTTAATAAAAAATTTGATAGGCTTGATTATAAGCCTAACATGAAAATAAAAAATCTATCTGAGCTTACTAAATATTTCTAATTGATGAAAAAATACTTTTTCTTAATGAGGCTAGATAAACCAATTGGCTTTATGCTTCTTTTCTGGCCCTGCTCTTGGAGTTTTGCAGTTATTTTGTATGAAAATTCACTAAGTGAGAAATGGCTAATCTATATATTTTTTTTTTTCATAGGTTCAGTTTTAATGCGCAGTGCCGGTTGTGTTTACAACGACATTATAGATAAGAAAATTGATCAACAGGTTAAAAGAACGAAATCTAGACCCGTTGCATCAAATAAAATTTCTGTATTAAATGCATGGTTATTAACTATTTTACTATCTTTTCTTTCTTTAATAATTTTATTTCAATTTAATAATACTGCTATTCTATTTGGACTTTCTTCTGGGTTATTAATTATACTATATCCATTTATGAAAAGGATAACGTATTGGCCTCAACTTTTTTTAGGAATTGTATTCAACTGGGGTGTAATTCTAACTTTTTTAGTTTTTGATAAAAATATTAATTTAGAAATTATATTAATATATTTTTCAGCAATTTTATGGACTTTGGGCTATGATACAATTTATGGTCTACAAGATATTGAAGATGATTTAAAAATAAATGTAAAATCAACTGCTATCAAATTTAAAAATAATATTAAATTATTTTTGACTAATATATATCTTTCAAGTATTTTTTTGATTATTACAGCTAACATTTTAATATTAAATTCTATAAAACTAGAAATGATTCTTTATCTAATCCCTTTGTCATTGCTAATTTTTCAAATAAAATCTGTAAAATTAAGAAATAGTGCAAAAAATCTATTTCTTTTTAAATTGAACAATTATTATGGCTTGTCTATTTTTATAATTCAAATACTTATTTTTAATCATGCTTAAATCAAAAGAATATCTTACTGAATTAGCGGTGAAATGTTTGTCAAAAGCAAAAAGTTATGGAGCTACTGATGTTGAAGTAAGCTTAGGTAATTCAATATCAGAGAACATGAATTTTCGAGAAAAAAAAATAGAGTATTCTGAAAGATCAGAAGTTTTATCATTAGGTTTAACGACATATATTGACAAAAAAAAATCTAATGTTTCAACTTCAAATTTTGATGAAGCAAATCTTGAAACTCTTGTTGAAAGATGTGTTCAATGCACAAAAGTGTCTCCAGATGATAAGTATGCAGGATTGGGAGATGAAGATATATTTGAAAACATATTATTAGATTTAGATTTATATGATGAAAAACACCTAAATAGTAATTTCAAAAAGGAATTCTTAGAAGAAATTGAAAACGCAGTATTTTCAGTTCCTCAAATTAAAAACTCTAACGGTTCGTCATTTTCAGAAAATAAATCTAATTTTATTTTCGCGAATAGCAAAGGCTTTTGTAATGGATACAAATCTTCCTCTTTCTCTGTATTTTGTGAAGCATTAGCAGAATCAAATGGTCAGATGGAAAGAGACTATGAAATTAGTGTTTCACGCTTTGCTGAAGATTTGGGTAAGCCAAATATAATCGGATTAGAGGCTGCAAAAAAAGCTTGCAAAAGGCTTGGTGCAAAAAAAATTAAATCAGGAAAAATGGCAGTAATTTTTGATAAACGAGTAGCAAGGTCCATACTATCTACTTTTGCATCAGCAATTTCAGGGTCTGCTTTTGCTAGAGGAACTTCATTTCTTAAAGATTCGCTAAATAAAAAAATATTTACTAAGGATATAAATATTATTGATAATCCGCTGATTAAAAGAGGAATGGGGTCGCAATTATTTGATTCTGAAGGTGCAAAAAATAAAAAACTAATTTTAGTTGATAATGGTGAATTAAAAGAATTATTCCTTGATAGCTACAATGCTAGAATTCTAGATATGCAATCTAATGGAAGGTGTGGAGGATCAACAAATCTTTTTATAGATAACGGGTTAATAGATTTAAAAAAAATGATTTCTGATCAAAAAAAAGCCTTTTTTGTAACAGAACTTATTGGTCGAGCGGGTGATATTACAAATGGAAATTATAGTGTTGGAGCCTCTGGTATAATGATTGAGAATGGTGAACTTTCTTATTCAGTCAATGAAGTTACTATTGCAAGTAATTTAATTGATATGTTTAAAAACTTAATTCCAATGAATGATCTTCAATTTAAAACATCAACTAACTCTCCTTCTTTAATGATAGATACAATGACAGTCGCAGGTAAATAAGTGAACAAAATTCAATTATCAAAAAGAATTTATAAAACTCAAATAAAAAAATATTTACCAGACCTCGGTGTTGTTCTTATTTTTATGATTATAAATGGAGCGGCAACCGCTGCAGTTGCTTGGTTACTTGATCCGGCAATTAAACTTATATTCATAGAAAAGAATATGCAAATGTTATATTTAATCCCTATCGCTATCGTTATAACATTTGTAATCAAAGCTATTTCACTTTATTTTACTAGAATACAATCAATAAATATCTCTTATAAAATAAAAGAAGGTATTCAAAAATCTTTAGCAGAAAAAATATTGCATTCAGACTTATCGTATATTCATGATAATCATTCAGGAAAATTTATATCTAATTTTACTGAAGATACAGCTAAACTTCAAAATATTACTCAAACCGTTGCGTTAAACTCAACGAAGGAAACAATTTCTTTATTTTTCTTAGTTAGTTTAATGATTAGTAAAGACTTATACTTAAGTTGTTTAGCATTAATTATAATTCCAATTGCTGCACTAATTTCAAAAAAATTAGGAAAGAGAATGGGCAAAGCTGTATTTGGTGCTCTTGAGGCAAATGAAGAATTTACAAAATATTTATCTGAAATACTCAAATCTGTAAAACTGATAAAAATTTTTCAAAGAGAGGAAGGTGAAATGTCCAAGTTATCAATTATTATAAAAAACTGGATATCAAAAAGTTCAAAAGTTGAAAAAACAAGATTAGGAACTGCACCGATGATGGAGACTGTTACAGGTGTTGCGGTTGCCTTAGTAGTATTTGCGGGAGGATATAGAAGTATGAGTGGTGATTTAGAGGTTGGTGCTTTTTTTTCTTTTTTAACCGCTTTAATGCTGGCATATCAGCCCGTAAGAGCGCTAGCTGGTATTAATGTTGCAATTAATGAAGGTTTTTCAGCAGCTTCCAGAATATATAAAATTTTAGATGAACAAGTCTTAATCAAAGACAAAGAAGGTGCAAAAAACCTTATGATTAGTCATGGAGATATTGAGTTTCACAATGTTTCTATGAATTATAAAAATAGTCCACTTATTTTAAAAAATATAAATTTAAAAATTAAAGGGAAGTCCAAAGTTGCCCTTGTTGGCCCAAGTGGCGGTGGCAAATCAACTATTTTAAATTTAATCCCAAGATTTTATCAAATCAAAGAAGGTTATATATCAATAGATCAACAAGACATTTTTGATATTAAAATTGAAAGTTTAAGAAAAGAAATAGCTTTAGTATCTCAAGATATTATTTTGTTTGACGATACAATAAAAAATAATTTAATTTTCGGTAACACCAATTCGAGTGAAGAAGATATCAAAAATGCATGTATTAAAGCTAATTGCTACGATTTTATAAAAAAAATGAAAAACGGTTATGAGACATTAGTTGGCGAAAATGGAGTAAAATTGTCAGGTGGGCAGAAACAAAGAATTTCGATTGCAAGAGCAATATTAAAAAATTCTTCTATAATATTATTAGATGAAGCAACTTCTGCTCTTGATACAGAGTCTGAAGTAATAGTTCAAGAAGCAATGAATAATTTATCTGAAAACAAAACAACGATTACAATAGCACATCGCTTATCAACTATTAAAAATTCGGATTTAATTTATGTAATTGATCAGGGAACTGTTGTTGAATGTGGATCGCATGATGATCTAATTTTAAAAAATGGGGCTTATAAAAAACTTTGCGATCAGCAAACTCTTAATTAATGCTTTATTTTTATAATTTATTTTTTATTATTTTACATCCCTTGCTTTTTATCTTTCTCAAAATTAGAGTTTTTAAAAAAAAAGAGGACAACCTAAGATATTTAGAAAAATTAGGATATCCCAGTATTGATTTAACTCAAGGAGTGATATGGATTCACGTCGCTAGCCTGGGTGAAATGAAATCAATTCATTCAATCATTAAGCACTATCAAAAAAAAGGGGATATAAAATTTTTAATTACAAGTGTCACTTTAAGTTCATATGAATATTTTAAAATTCATTTTGAAAATCAGAATACTTTTCATCAGTACGCCCCTATAGACAGCCCTATCATTATTTCAAGATTTTTAAAAAAATGGAAACCAAAACTTTCATTATTTATAGAGTCAGAAATTTGGCCAAACATGGTAATCAAAACCTCTAAATCCTGTAAATTAATTTTGTTAAATTGTAGAATTTCAAAAAATTCTTTTAAAAGATGGAAATTATTTAGAAAAACTTTTATAAAAATTATGAATAATTTCGATTCTATTCTAGCGCAAAGTGATGAGGTTTTAAATTACTTGAAATACTTCAATTTACAAAATGTAAAACTATTGGGTAATATCAAATTCACTAATACAAAAAAAAATAATCTAAATATTATTAAAATTAATAACAATAATTTTAGTTGGGCGGCTATGAGTATTCATAATTCAGAAATTGATTTTATTATTGAAACTCACATAATGATGAATAAATTTAAAAAAAATTTAACGACTTTTTTAATACCCAGGCATTTAAATAAAATAGATAAAATTATTCTTAAAATAAAAAATAAAAATTTAATTTATCAAAAAATATCTGACAGCAAATATATAGAAAACTTAGACGGTATTGTTATTTTAGATCAGTTTGGAATGGCGGAAGATATATTTAGTCAAGTTAAGTTCACCTTTATGGGTGGTTCGACAATAGATCATGGTGGTCAAAATCCAATTGAGCCCTTAAAATATGGATGTGATATTTTGACTGGAAAATATATTTATAATTTTAGCGAAATATATAATGATTTAATTAATAAAAAAATAGTGACTGTTATAAATAATGAAAAAGAGTTGGCAAATGAACTTATTAAAAAATTTGATCAAAAAAAAACTAATACAGATAATAATCTAAACTTAGAATTCAAAACATTAAGTGATGAAATTTTTACAAAAACTACAAAATTTCTTGATAGATATATTTATTAGATGAAAGGAATATTTACTCCAAGTTTTTGGAATAAAAAAAACAGTTTTTTTACATTTTTTCTCATCCCCTTTTCATGGATTTATTATTTAATAACTCTTGGTAATAAATTTACCGGGATTTTTTCAAGCAGTTTAAAAATAAAGATTATATGTGTTGGTAACCTGTATATTGGCGGTACTGGCAAAACACCATTAGTTAAAAAAATCTATGAACAAATAAATAAAGAAAAAAAAAGCTGTATTTTAAAAAAATATCGCAAAGGTCATATTGATGAAATAAATCTTCTTAAAGAAACCTCAAAAATAATTACACCTAAAATAAGATTAAAAGGATTGTTAAATGCACAAGATAATGGTTATTCAGTTGCCGTACTTGATGATGGTATGCAAGATTACGCTTTCAAAAAAGATATTTCAATACTTTGCGTCAAATCCAATAAAGGCTTTGGTAATGGAAAAATTTTACCAGCCGGACCTCTAAGGGAAAATTTAAGTAATATAAAAAAATATAATTTCGCGGTAATTAATGGTGATAAAAATATTGAAATAGAACAAATTATAAAAAAATATAACCCTTCAATTCAAATATTTTATTCACATTATCAAATTAGAAATATATCTTATTTTGAGGGAAAAAAATTTTTAGCTTTTAGTGGTATAGCTGATAATCAAAGTTTTTTTAATCTTTTAAAAAATAACAATGTAAACATTGTCGATATGAAATCATTTAGTGACCATTATAACTTTACAGAAAGTGATATTGAACACCTTTTCAAAATAAGTAATGAAAATAAAATTGATCTAATAACAACAGAAAAAAACTATATTAATTTAAGTGAAAAATATAAAAAAAAAATATACTGTGCAAAAGTAGATTTAATTATAGAAAACAATGATCAATTTTTAAATGAAATTAATAAAATACTTTCTTGAATTTTTTATAGTAATTTTTTTCTTTCTAGTATTTAAAATAATTGGATTAAAAAACTCATCAAACTTAGGCTGTTTTATTTTTAAAAAGATTGGTCCTTTGATGAGAAATCAATCAAAAATTAGAGTAAACATAAAATCTGTTTTTAAAAATATTGATGATGAAGGATGTGAAGAAATCATAAATAAAATGTGGTGTAACTACGGTAGAATATTTGGAGAATATATGCACCTCAATATCTTAAGAAACAATAAATTAAAAAATATTAAAATTCTAAATGCAGATAAATTTAATGAAATAAAAAGTAAAAATAAGCCAATTGTTTTTTTCTCAGGACACTTTTCTAACTTTGAACTATTAGCAATGGTCATAGAGCAAAACAATTTTAATATATCTGCAATTTATAGACCTCTAAATAACATATTTTTAAACCCGGTAATGAAATATCTACGTGTTAAATATTTATGCAAAAATCAAATACCAAAAGCAATTCCAGGAAAGAGAAATGGTGGTACTAGAATGCTATTAAAACAAATTAAACAAAAGAAAAATATTGCTTTAATGATTGATCAAAAAGTTAATGAAGGAATAGTATCGGAACTATTTGGTAGAAAAGCTTTAACGTTAAATATTCCTGCTCAACTTGCAATCAAATATGGCTATATGCTAATTCCCTTAGAAATCAAACGTGAAAAAAAAATAGAGTTTAGTATAAAAATTAATGATCCAATTGAAATTGGTGAAGTTGACGATCAATATTCAATAACAAAGAAACTAAATGAAGAACTAGAATCTATGATAAAAAATAATCCCAGCCAATGGATATGGACACATGATAGGTGGAGAATTTAATTTTTTTTAATCACAAGGTCAGGGTCAACCGGAATATTTCTACAGTAAAGCCTAAAATCTAAATGTGGTCCAGTGGATCTTCCAGTAGAACCAACAGTTGCTATAATTTTTCCTTTATTTACTATTTCTCCTTTGCTGACAAAAACTTTATCTAAATGTGAATATATCGATATCAAGCCATGACCATGTTCGATTATAATCGTACCACCAGTAAAGAATAAATTTTTTTCTACTAATACTACCTTTCCAGTATTGGAATTTTTTACTTTAGTACCCTTTGCGGCAGCAATATCTATACCAAAATGCGGTCTTCTTGGTTGACCATTCAAAATTCTTTGACTTCCAAAAACACCAGTTGTTATACCTTCAACTGGCCTAATAAATTCTTCAAAAAAGTAAGGTAAATCAGAATTTGAATTTTTTGCATTTGAAATTAACTTTCCTTCAAACCTAATTTTTTTCATATCTTGTTCATTTGGCTCAACCTTCCTTTTGGGCAAACCATTAATTCTTTGTATCTTGAAATCTCTTTTTTTTATTTTTTTAACAAATTCTTCTGTTTTGATGTTATTTTTTATTTTTATTAGTATATCTTCCGACCTGTCTCTTGAAATTCCAAAAATAAAAAATCCGTCCTTTGATACCTTGATTTTTTTTTTATCTATAAAAATTTCATTTGCAGTATTGGTTTTTCCAATTATTAAGCTCCCTTGCTCAAAAGAACCTTTTAATTCGATTGAAAATGATGGATTGCTAAAGAATATAAAAATAACAGAAAATAGAATTATTTTAATCATTCTGATATTTATTAGCTACTTCAATTGGAGAAAAGTAAGGTTCTTGTAAGTCAACATTCCAATATTTTAAATCTTTTATTAAAATTTTCTTACCGGAAACTGCACATTCAACAAAGTCCCCCTCGATAATAATTTCAAAACTGCCCTGTTTATATTTTAATTTAGCTTTCTTCATCTTTATTTACATTAACTTTAACTAATTTATCATAAAACTGTATTTTGAGTTTACTATTAAATTTTAGTTTTTTTGAGGTTTTAATAAAATTGCCTTCGCTATCTTTTAACAAAACATATCCCCTTTTTAACACGTTATCAATATTTAAGTTTTTTAAACTTGAGTTGATTCCTGACAACTCAACTTTCTTTAATTTTAAAAAGGAGTTGAAAGAAAAATTCATTAATTTACAAAAATTGTCTAAAGAATTTTTATTATCTGAAATAATTTTTTTAAACTTTTTTAAATTTAAGATTGAATGGGTATTTTTAAATTTTTTAAGAGCATCGTTTATGAAATATTGAATGTTTTGCTCAATATTTTTTACTATAAATTTTAACTTTTCTTTAAGATTAATTAACTCGGGTACTACAAGATCACCTGCAGCCGTTGGAGTGGCAGCCCGAATATCAGCAACAAAATCTAAAAGTGTAAAATCTGTTTCGTGTCCAATTGCTGAAACAATTGGTATTTTATAACTAAAAACCTTTCTAACAAGATATTCCTCATTAAATGGCATAAAATCTTCAACACCACCTCCACCTCTTGCAATAATAATAACATCTACTGTTTGTTTTTCAAAATAATCCAATGCTGCCATAATTTCTTTTGAAGCATTAATACCTTGAACACTAACTGGATATAACTTTATATTTGCAGGGTATCTTGCATGTATCCTATCAATTATGTCCATAATGACAGCACCAGTAGGCGAAGTAATTACACCAATACTTTCTGGCAGAAATGGTAAATTCTTTTTATGTTTGTTGTCAAATAAACCTTCAGCTTCTAATTTTTTTTTTCTTTGTTCAAAAAGTTTGAGCAGCGCTCCCTCGCCTTTAATTTCAATTTGGTTAATTTGTAGTTGATAAGAAGAAATACTTCCTTTTGAATAAGTACTAATTTTTCCTTCTGCAATTATTTCTATTCCATCTTCAGGCTGAACTTCTAAATATGGCACTTTGGAAGCCCAACATACTGCATTAAGAATATTCAGGTCATCTTTTATAGAAAAATACAAGTGGCCCTTGAAATTTTTTAAACTTGAAATCTCACCTCTTACTTTAATTAAATCGAAGTTATTTTCTAAAATATTTTTTGTTAGATTTGATATTTCTGTAACAGAAAATTCTGGAATATTATTCATTATCTTATAATAACAACATATATGAACATTGCAGTAATTGGAAGTGGGGGACGTGAGCATGCATTGTGCTTTAAAATTCTTCAATCTCCAAATATTAAAAATTTATATTGTATACCTGGCAACGCTGGAACTGATAAAATCTGTCAAAATATTAATGTCGATATTCTAAATTTTGAAAAATTGTACCTTAAAATAAAAGAAAAAAATATTGATCTAGTAATTATTGGACCAGAAATTCCATTGGTAAATGGTTTGACAGATTTTCTTGAGAGTAAAAAAATTAAAGTTTTTGGACCTAGTAAGAATGCATCGCAATTGGAAGGTTCAAAAATATTTATGAAGAATCTATGTAAAAAATTTAAAATTCCTAGTGCAAAGTACTTTGAAATCACAAATTTAGAAGATGCAAAAAACGTTTTGAAACAATTTAACTGTCCGATTGTTGTAAAATCTGATGGTTTAGCGGCAGGAAAAGGTGTAACTATTTGCGATACCAAAGAGGACGCTATACGAGACATCGGAAGTATATTAAATGGTAAATTTCAATCGTCCAAAAAGGTTATTATAGAGGAATTTCTTGAGGGTGAGGAATTGAGCTATTTTGTAATTACAGATGGTGTTAATTTTAAACAAATTGGGACTGCGCAAGATCATAAAAGAATTGGAGAAGGTGATACAGGTTTAAATACAGGTGGCATGGGAGCTTACTCACCATCTTTATTAATTAATGATGAATTAGAAGAAAAAATAAAAAATAAAATTATCATTCCAACTATAAATGGAATGAGAGAAATTGGATGTAAATATAAAGGCATACTCTATGCAGGATTAATGATAAAAAATAATGAACCTAAACTTATTGAATATAATATAAGATTCGGTGATCCCGAATGCCAAGTATTAATGATGAGGCTCAAGGATGACCTGGTAGAAATTATAAAATCTGCAGTTGATGGAAAGCTTACTAAAAAAAAATTAAATTGGTCTTTAAATCCATGCATTACAATTGTAGCGGCTAGTAAAGGTTACCCTGGAATTTTTGAAAAAAATAAAGAAATTAAAAATTTTCCAAAAAACCTAAATTCTAAAGATGAGCAAATGTTTCATGCTGGTACAATTCAAAAAGGAGAAAGGGTTTTTTCAAATGGTGGACGAGTTTTAAATTCAACTGTATGTAAATCTTCACTGCTCGACTCAAGAAAAAGAGCCCTGGAAATGCTGGATAGTCTGGATTGGGAAAATAAATACTACAGGAAAGATATCGGTTGGCGTGTTATTAAATAATTACCTTTTATCCTTAAAAAAATCTTTTAACAATTTGGAAAATCTCCCCTCATCAAAACCATAATAAATCTTAGTTTTATAAGATAATTTAGAGTTTAGCCCTAATTTTAAATTATTTACCATTGCTCCCATTTTTTTTTCCTCAACTGAAAAATAAACTCTTCTTAACTTACTGTGAAAGATTATTGAAGAACACATCATGCAGGGCTCTAAAGAACAAAACAAATCATAGTTATCTAATCTTGATTTTTTTAGTTTTTTACAAGCTTTAAGTATTGCCTGGATTTCAGCATGACCACATGGATTAAAATTTTTTCTATTTGAATTGTGTGCTTTTGATATTACTAATTTACCAACTGGATCATAAACTAGGGCAGCAACTGGCACTTCACCTAATTTAAATGCTTTTTTTGACTCTTTATATAAAATATTAAATAGGTTAGTAAAATTTTTATTTAAATTTTTTTTAAAATAATAATGACTCATAATAAAATCAGAATAGCTAAACTTTTAGCAAATTATAATCAAGGATCAAGAAGGGAAATAGAAAAGTTTATCTATGATAGAAAAGTTTTTTTAAATGGTAAGCTTGTAATCTCACCAATTACATTTGCTAGCATAAACGACAAGATTACTATTAATGGTAAAAACATAAGATTTCTCAAAGATGTTAAGGTGTTTAAATTTTTTAAACCTAAAAATATTATTTGCTCAAAAAATAAACAAGATGAGAGAAAAATCATTTATGAATTAGTAAAACCAAAATTTAAAAATTTTATTTTTGCAGGAAGATTGGATTACAAATCAGAAGGATTAATTATATTAACTAATTCAAGTTCAATTTGCAGAAACTTAGAGTTGCCAATAAATAAATTTGAGAGAGTATATGAAGTAAGGGTTTACGGAGAATTTAAATTAAATTTAATTAATAAATTATCTTTAGGCACAACGATTAATAAAATAAAATATAGGTCTTTTAAATTTAAAATTACATCTGCAATCAAAAAAAATACAAATCTAATAATAAATCTTCATGAGGGTAAAAAAAATGAAATAAGAGAAATTTTCAAAAGCGTTAATTTACAAGTAAATAAATTAAAAAGAATTGCTTATGGGCCGTTTAAACTAAACAATATGCAACCAGGTAGTATAGAAGAAGTTTCAAAACTTGAATTAAAAAAATATGAGAATTATATCAGGGACAAAAAAGGGTAAAAAGATTTTACTTCCAGATCCAGAAATTACAAGGCCTCTTAAAGATAATGTAAAAGAAAATATATTTAATATTCTTTTACATAATTTAAAATTTAAAATTAATTTTCAAGATTCAAAAGTAATAGATTTTTTTTCTGGTTCGGGTTCTTTTGGATTAGAATGTATTTCCAGAGGTGCAAAATCTGTAAAGTTTATTGAAAACAACTCAAAAACTGCGAACACATTATATAGAAATCTTTCAAACAATTTTGATAAAAATAAATTTGAAATTATTAAAAAAGATTTCTTTTTATTAGACAAATTAAATATTATTAAAAATTTTAATCCAGATATAATTTTTCTAGATCCACCTTACAAAATAGAAGGTTTCTCTCAAATATTAAAATTTATAAATATGCTTAATAATATTAAAAACTTAATTGTAATTTTACATATTGAAAAAAATAAAATGTTAAAACTTAATAATTTTCATTATTATTTTGAAAGAACATATGGGCTATCAAAAATAATTTTTCTTAGAACTGATTATTAAGTATTTCTTTTTTAATTAGCTGTACTGCTGGTTGATCATATGGATTAATACCCATCATTTTTCCCAATAAAATAGTCTCTAATAAATAATAAGAGAACAATTCTATTAAATTTAAAGGGTTCTTATGATCAGTAATTTTTATTACCCTATGAGCTATTTTTTTGTTACGAAAAACTTCAATTACAGATTTAAATTGAGCTTCTACTAAATTCTTTGGAGTAAAATTTTCAATATTTACAAAACCTTCATCACTAAATTTTTCATAAAATATTTCATCTGGCGGTGAAAATAAATTGAAAAACTTATCTTTTGGTCCATCGAGATATAGTTGCATCATACTATGATGGTCTTTTGGACATATAGATGTAAATGGTGTCATTCCAAATTTATTTTTTCCTAAACTTTCAGCATGAAGTTGGTGGAACCAGTATGAAAAATGTTTTAATCTATAATTGTAAATTAAATTACAATAAATATTTAATTTAAGTTCATTTACACAAGTATAAATAATTGCAGCATTATTTGTAGGACTAAGCTGATTATCCTGATCCAAAAATTGGATAAACTTTTCAGATCCGTCTTCAACTTCAAGATCTAAATTAACAAAAGGCAGCATACCAGTTTCTGAAAGCACTGAGAATCTACCGCCAATCTCAGCATTATGCTCAATAAATTTAATTTTTTTTTTATCAGAGTACGATTTTAGAATGCTTTCTTTATTTTCAGTAATAATAACCATGGATTGAAATATATTATAATTTTCTTTTTTTTTACTCTCGTAAACTAATAAATTTAGTATAGCCAAAGTTTCAAAGGTGTCACCAGATTTTGAAATTACAAAAAAGAAATAATCTTCTAATTTATTTTTTAAGAAAAAATTTTTAATATAATCAAGATCAAGATTGTCAAAGTAAATAATCTCATCTTTAATAAAAAATGATAATGCTTTTGCACCAGAAGATGAACCGCCCAATCCAATCACTATTTTTTTTTTATTTTGAGTATTTATTGTTTTTTTTATTTCTCTAATTTTTGTTTGATAAGAAGCGGTGAATGATTTCAAAATTTCATTTTTACCTTGAGAAAACTCATCTAATAATTCATCCGATTTACTTTTTGCTAAATTTAAATTTTGATTAAAGTTTTTATTATTATTAAAATTTAATCCATTATGATTATAAAAAAAATCATTATCGAAACTTATCATTATTTTATTTTTCTATTTGTTTTAAAATATCGTCTTCGACTTGAGAAGATTGTTTATTGATAGTTTCACTCTCTGACATTGTTTTGCTTTTATTGAGATTTTCATCTAAAATATTTTTAATATTTTGATCATTCTTTTTTGAAGTCTTTGACTTGCTATCTGGAGGTAACAAATCATAATTTGGAGGTCTCTCGATAGGGTCAATTTTTTTTATCAAAAACTCATCCGGTTGATCTTTTATTATTCCAAGTCCTTTTTTTATATCTGTACAACCAAATACAAAAATTAATAATACAAAAAGTATAGTTTTATTCATTAACTTTATTTTTCAATTTAAACATGTCAAAAGTAAGGAGCAAGAGAATTCCGAAAGTTATAAAAATATCTGCAACGTTAAATGTGAACCAGTGAAAATCATTATAATGCAAGTCTATAAAGTCTGGAACTGCCTTATAATAGATTCTGTCCATAAAATTGCCCAGTGCACCACTAACTACTAATGAATAGCATATTACCTCATATTTTTTATTACTTTTATATATTAGGTAACATATAACAATTATCACTAAAAAAATTATGGTAGAAATCATATTATAAAAAAAATTATCACTTTCAAGTAATCCAAAAGCAATACCCTTGTTCCATATTATTATAAAATTTAAATATGGGTTTATATACTGATCTCTGAAATCGTTTTGAATAAAAAAATCTATAATGTAAAATTTTGATAATCTATCTATTGCAAAGCACAAAATAATTATAAATGTACTTATAAATATTTTTTTATTTAATTGCACAATTATTTCTTCCGCAAGACTTTTTCATTACTTTCCAGCAATGATTACATTTTTCGCCAGTTGCTTTTTCAATATTTATTTCTAAACCTTCAACACTTTTAATCTTAATATTATTTTTCTCTTTACCTATAGGATTTAAATTTACTTTTGAACAAATAAAAAAATCACTAAGATTGATTTGATCTAAATAATTTTTATAATTTTGGTTTACGTAAATATTTATATTAGTCTCTAAACTAGATTTAATTATCTTTTTATTACGCATATCTTCAATGATTATATTTATTTCATTTTTTATTTTTTTTAGATAATCCCAATTTTTGCTATCAAATTTATTTTTATCAATTTTGATATTTTTAAAATCTACTAAAAATATACTCTGATCATATTCATTAACATTGTTTTTCTCATTAGATTTTAAGATCTGAAATACTTCTTCTGTTGTAAATGCTAAAATGGGATGTAGCCATTTTAATAAAAAATATAAAGAAAGATTTAAGACCTTAATACAATTTTGTCTTTTTATGCTATTTACATCATCACAATATAAACAATCTTTTTTAATATCAAAATAAAAAGACGACAAATCAGTTGTACAAAATTGTAATATTTCTACATATACTTTATGAAATTCATTCTTTTCTATATAGCCTTCAAATAATAAATCTAGTTCTGAAATTTTGTTCACGATAAAGGAATCTACAATTTCTAAATCTTTAAATTGAAATTTTTCAATAGCACTAGGTGAAAATTCATCGAAAGCATTTCCTAATAAAAATCTAAGGGTATTTCTTATCTTTCTGTATGACTCTGAATGTTGTGTTATAATTGATTGATCGATTTTTAAATCATCTGAATAATCCGAGGCTACTACCCATAATCTTAAAATATCGGCACCGTTACTTTTTATAATTTCATCTGGAGAGATTACGTTGCCTAATGATTTAGACATTTTCTGACCTTTTCCGTCTACAACAAAACCATGTGTTAAAATACTCTTGTATGGAGCTTTCCCCCTAGTTCCAGATGAGTGCAAAAGTGATGAATGGAACCACCCACGATGTTGATCTGATCCTTCAAGGTACATATCAGCTGGCCATTGTAAATCTTCTCTCTTTTCTAAAACGTAAGTATGTGTTGATCCAGAGTCAAACCATACCTCTACAATATCATTTATTTTTTTAAAATCCTTTGGATTGTACTTGTTACTTAAAAAATCAGATACATCTTTTGTATACCAAGCATCACTTCCTTCTTGTTGAAAAATTTTATATATGTTTTGATTAACTTCATCATCAATAATTGGTTCCAAGGTTTTTTTATTAACAAAAATTGGAAGGGGCACACCCCAAAATCTTTGTCGTGAAATGCACCAATCTGGTCTAGTTTCGATCATTCCTTGAATTCTATTTTTTCCAATAGAAGGATAAAATACAGTGCTATTAATATTCTCTAGTGCTTTTTTTCTAAGTTGATTTTTATCCATTGAAATAAACCATTGTGGAGTCGCTCTATGTACTAGCGGCGCTTTTGATCTCCACGAGTGAGGATAGCTATGTTTGTATTTATCTGTAAAAACTAACTTGTGATGTGCAGTCAGTTCTTCGATAATAATCTTATCAGCTTTAAAAATATGCGTACCACTGAAATGTTTAATAATATCTGTATAATGACCACTATCATCTATTGTGTTTTCAGCTTTAATATTATTTTTAATTCCTAAATTAAAATCGTCAGGGCCGTGGCTTGGGGCAACATGCACAATACCGGTCCCCTGCTCTGTTGTAACAAAGTCCGCTTCTAACAAAGGTATTTTAGTATCATAGCCAAGTTTTACAAAAGGATGTGATGCAACTAAACCATTAAGTTCATTTCCTTCAAAAGTGTCTAGTAGTTCTAACTTTATACTTGTGACTTTTTTAAAATTTTCAATTAACTCATCAGCGATAATTATTTTTTCGTTATTGTTTGTTTTATAAATTCCATACTTTAATTTGGAATTGTAGGCTAAAGCTCTATTGCATGGAATGGTCCATGGTGTTGTTGTCCAAATCAGAACGGATAAATTTTGATACCCTTTAAATTCTTTCATCAAATCAAACTTTACATAAATCTGGTTTGATACATGATCTTGATATTCTACTTCAGCATCAGCTAATGCTGTAGACTCTACTACGGACCATAGTACAGGTTTATAACCTTGATATAGTCCACCATTTTTGAGAAATTTCAAAATTTCATTTGCAATTTCTGCTTCAGCATCATTTGACATAGTTGCATAAAAATTATTCCAATCACCTAAAACGCCCAGTCTTTCAAATTGTTTTTTTTGTATTGAAATCCAATTTTTAGCAAATTCACGACATTGATTTCTGAAATCTAGAATTGAAATATTTTTTTTATCTTTACCTTTTTTTTTATTTTCTTCCTCAATTTTCCACTCTATCGGCAATCCGTGGCAATCCCAACCCGGAACATAAGGACAATCTCTACCATTTACAGATTTAAATTTCACAACGATATCTTTTAATATTTTGTTTAGCGCTGTTCCTATATGTATATTTCCATTTGCATATGGGGGTCCATCATGCAAAATAAATTTTTCTCTTCCTTTTCTTTTATCTCGAATTTTTTTGTAGAGGTTTATACTATTCCAATATTCTAAAATTTCAGGCTCCTTTTGAGGAAGATTTCCCCTCATTGGAAAATCCGTTTTTGGAAGATTCACTTTAATTTCTGACATTTTTAAAAACTTTCTTAGCGATTGTAATATCTTTTTTTATCTGATCTGTAAGATTTTTTTTTGTTCTAAATTTTTTTTCTTTTCTTAAAAACTTTAAAAACTCTACTTTAATATTTTTTTTATAAAGGTTTTTAATGGATGTAAATAAATGTGTCTCTAAAACATTGCTGTTTTTCTTTCCAAATGTAGGTGCAATACCAAAGTTGCTAATTCCATTGTAAGTTCTATTTTTATAATATACTTGAGTTGCATAGACTCCCCTTAATGGCTGTATGCAATTTTCAATGTTTATGTTCGCTGTTCTAAAGCCAATTTTACGACCAAGTTTATCTCCACTTATAACTCCACCTGTCACAGACCAATTCCTGCCTAATAGTATATTTGCTTGAGCAATCTTGCCCATCTCGATTAACTTTCGAATTTCAGTTGAAGAGATTTTTTTTCTTCCTATTTTCTTCTGCTTAGCTACTTGAGTATCAAAGTAATTTTTCAATAAACTTATGTTACCAGCTCTATTTTTTCCAAATCTAAATTCTTTTCCAACTATTATTCTTAATGGATCAATCTTACTTTTTAATATTTTGATAATAAAATCTTCAGGAGTTAAATTTCTTAATTGATTATTAAATTTCATAATAATTATATAGTCTAAATTGATATCTGATAAAATTTTTTCTTTTTCATCAGAATTAATAATTTTAAAATTTTTTTTTTTTAAAAAAAACTCTTTAGGACTTGGGTCAAAAGTTAATAGACCAACTTTTAATTTTTTTACTTTAGCAGATTTTAATGCTTCATTTAAAATTGAAAGATGTCCTTTATGTAATCCATCAAAGTTGCCAATAACTAATATTGAATTTTTAGTATATTGCAAACTGAACTTATTTCTGAAAATTTTCATATTACCATTTCAGTTCTTGTTGAAATTTTTTTATCGTTAAACTTTCCATTTCATTTGATTTTAATAATTTGTCAAAATTTAAATTAGCATCTCTAAAAAAATCTTTATAAATTCCATTTAAAATTAATAAAGAGTCAACGTTATAATTTTGAGCACCGCAAATGTCAGTTTTTAAGTTGTCTCCGATGGCTAAAATGCTTTCTTTATTAAAGTTCTTATTGGTTAAATTTTCAATTTCTAATTTAGCAAGTTCATAAATTTGATTAAACGGTTTTCCAAAATATTTTACTTTCCCGCCAAGTTTATGATAATATTTTGCTAAAGCTCCAGCGCAAAACTCAAGTTTATTTCCTCTAGATACGACCTCATCGGGATTGGCGCAAATAAATAATTTTTTTTCTCTAATCCAATTATCAAAAAGGTTTTTATAATCAGAAATATTTTCTCCTACATGATCTATTAACCCGGTACAAATGATTTCACTTGCTTGATCTGAATTGCTTTTTATATTTTTTATATTTTCAAATAAATCTTGATCCTTGGCTGGTCCTAAATGGTGAAAAACTTTATTATTATTTTGAATAATATAATTTCTCGTTACATCTCCAGATGTGATTAATAAATCAGTTAAGCTTAGGTCAAAACCTAGCTTTTTTAAAAACAATTTTACTGTCTTGTTAGTTCTTGGGGCATTTGAAATTAATATTATTTTTTTATTTTCTTTTTTTAACTCTAAAAGGACCTTCGTAGCATTATCATATAACTTTACCCCGTTATGAATCACGCCCCATAAATCTATAAAATAAATATCATAGCGATCAATAATATTTCTAAATTGAATTATCTCCTCAGGATGATGATTTTGCATTTTATTATTCTGTTTGCTGAAGAGTAGTTTTTAAATTATCAACTAGCTGGTCGATTTGATTTTTCTCTATTATTAAAGGTGGTGATAAAGCAATTATATCTCCTGTGACTCTAAGTAAGGTTTTTTGATTATTAAATGCCTCGCATAAAACATTGTAAGCTCTTTGGGTAGGTTTCCCATCCATAGGCTCTAATTCTATGGCTCCAATTAAACCTAAATTTCTTATATCAATAATATTTCTAATTCCCTTCAAGGAGTGAATTGCATCCTCCCAATATTCTGCTAGGTCGTTTGCTCTTTCAAAAAGATTTTCATCATCATAAAGCTTTAGCGCGGCCAAAGCTGCAGCGCATGCTAATGGATGAGCTGAATAGGTATAACCGTGAAATAAATCTATGCTCTTTTCATCTTTATTCATAAACGCATTATAAATCTCATCTTGAACTAAAACTGCGCCCATGGGTACCGTTCCACTATTAATCCCTTTTGCAACACAAATTAAATCTGGTGTTATTTCAAAATAATCACTTGCAAAAGCTTTTCCTAATCGTCCAAATCCGGTAATAACTTCGTCAAAGATTAATAAAATATTATTATCAACACATATTTTTTTTAAATTATTTAAATAGTTTTTTGGAGGTATTAAAACTCCAGTTGATCCAGCTACAGGCTCAACAATCACAGCAGCAATGTTTTCTGAACCATTTACTTTAATATATTCAATTAGTTCGTTTGTGAGCTCTGCACCCCAACTAGGTTGTCCTTTTGAATAAGCGTTTTTTTCTAAATTATGTGTATCTGATAAATGATAAACATCTGGAAGAAATTTTCCAAACTGATTCCTGTTTTTTTCAATACCCCCAACTGATACTCCTCCAAAGTTCGTACCGTGATATCCTCTTTTTCTTCCTATAAGTATTTTTTTGCTATCCTGCCCTTTTTCTCGCCAATATGATAAAGCAATTTTTAAAGCGCTCTCAACTGCTTCAGATCCAGAGTTTCCAAAAAAAACATGATTAAAACCCTCTGGAGCAATTTGAGTTAATTTTGAACTTAACTCAAAAGATTTAGGATGACCCATGTTAAAAGCTGGGGCAAAATCTAATTCTTCGGCTTGATTTTTAATAGCATTGACAATTTCTTCTCTATTGTGCCCAGCGTTACAACACCATAATCCAGCAACACCATCTAAAATTTGTTCGCCAGAAGGTGTGTAGTAATACATTCCCTTGGCTCTAGATATTAATCGAGGATTTTTCTTAAAATGCTTATTGGCTGAAAATGGCATCCATAAGGAATCTAGATCATTTGGAAAATGGCTTATTTCCCTCTTTTTAAAAACTTTTTTAATAGAGTTAAATACCGACATATCCGGGGTATACTTTAGAATTGTAAAAAACACCACTTATTCGCTACTTTTTTAGATATATTTGGCCCTTGAAAAAATGGAAATAGTAATCATATCACTGCCATAACGTTAAAGGAGAAAACTATGAAATTCAGACCGTTACACGATAGAGTGTTAGTTGAATCGCTTGATAGCGAAGAAAAGACTGCCGGTGGAATCATTATTCCTGATACTGCAAAAGAGAAACCTCAAGAAGGTAAGGTCATTGCAGTGGGGCCTGGTTCTAAATCGGAAGAAGGAAAAATTACACCATTAGATGTTAAAGTTGGTGATCATATTTTATTTGGAAAATGGTCAGGAACTGAAGTCAAGATTGATGGAAAAGAATATTCCATCATGAAAGAAAGTGACATCATGGGAGTAATTGCAAAGTAACTAAGTAAATATTTAGGAGGAAAAAATGGCAGGAAAAATTGTAAAATTTGATACTGATGCAAGAAATGCGATGTTAAAAGGCGTCGATATCTTGGCAAATGCTGTAAAAGTGACTCTAGGACCTAAAGGAAGAAATGTTGTAATAGATAAATCTTTTGGAGCTCCAAGAATTACTAAAGACGGTGTAACTGTAGCAAAAGAAATTGAGCTAGAAGATAAATTTGAGAACATGGGTGCTCAAATGGTTAAAGAAGTTGCTAGCAAAACTAATGATGAAGCTGGTGATGGTACTACAACTTCAACAGTTTTAGCACAGTCAATTGCAAAAGAAGGTTGTAAATTTGTATCTGCTGGAATGAATCCAATGGATCTTAAACGAGGTATCGATACAGCAATTGAAAAAGTGATTGAAGAAATCAAAAATAGTTCAAAAAAAGTTAAAACAAGTGAGGAGATTGCACAAGTTGGAACTATTTCTGCAAATGGTGAAAAAGAAATTGGAGATATGATTTCAAAAGCAATGCAGAAAGTTGGAAACGAAGGTGTAATTACTGTTGAAGAGGCTAAAGGTCTTCAAACTGAATTAGATGTAGTTGAAGGTATGCAATTTGACAGAGGTTTCTTATCTCCATACTTCATTACCAATTCAGATAAAATGGTTGCTGAATTAGATAATCCGCTAATTTTATTATGTGAGAAAAAATTATCTAATTTACAGTCTATGGTACCTTTGCTTGAGTCAGTAGTTCAAGCATCAAGATCGCTATTGATTATTGCTGAAGATATTGAAGGCGAAGCTTTAGCTACTCTTGTTGTAAATAAACTAAGAGGTGGTTTAAAAGTTGTAGCAGTAAAAGCTCCAGGTTTTGGAGACAGAAGAAAATCAATGTTAGAAGATATTGCAATTCTAACTGGTGGAACTGTAATCTCTGAAGACTTGGGTATTAAATTAGAAAATGTCAAAATTAATGATCTTGGATCTTGTAAGAAAATTAAAGTTGATAAAGATAATACAACTATCGTCGATGGCGCTGGTAAAAAAGCTGACATTGAAGGTAGATGTGGATCTATCAGAAAACAAATTGAAGAGACAACTTCTGACTATGATAAAGAAAAACTTCAAGAAAGACTTGCTAAATTAGCAGGTGGTGTTGCAGTCATTAAAGTAGGTGGAGCAACTGA
>CBFHID010000004.1:0-1061 GCA_965655895.1 Candidatus Pelagibacteraceae bacterium
AAAGGAACTTGAGCAATAATACCTAAGAATAAATCTGGTCTTTCATTAGCAATATATCCCATTAATAACCCGCCCGCAGAACCTCCTTGCGCAATGATTTTACCTTTTGATGTGTAATTATGATCGCAAAGATATTCTGCGCAGGAAATGAAGTCTAAAAACGTATTTTTTTTATTCATTAATTTGCCATTTTCGTACCATTCTTGACCTTTTTCACGCCCTCCTCTGATATGAGCAATGGCATAAATAAATCCACGATTGATTAAAGAAAATCTGTTTGAAGAAAAGCTATCTGGCATGGTGATACCATAACTTCCATATCCATATAAAAGTAAAGGCGCGTCTCCATTTAACGGCGTATCCTTATGATAAAAAATAGTAAGAGGCACTTTTTCTTGATCATGAGCACTTACTAGTACTCGTTTGCAAACATAATTATTTTTTTCATAACCAGATGGAATTTCTTGAGTTTTTCTTATAATTTTTTTTCTAAGTTTACAATTATAATCATAAACGGTTGCAGGAGTGATCGGTGAACTGTAAGAGATTCTAATTAAATCAGTTTCAAACTCATATTGTCCTGCAAGAGACAATTCATATGTTTCATCATCAAATTTAATTAAATGCTCCTCATAATTTTCTAAATCTTTAATTAAAATTTCATTTAAACCATCTACCCTTTGAAATAAAATGAACCAATTTTTAAGAACTGTAAAATCAAGCAATAAATGTTTAGGGTTATATTTAATATAATCATTCCAATTATTAATATCGTCAACAGCCGCAGTTGAGATTTTAAAATTTTTACATTCGTTTAAATTATTAAGAATATAAAAAATTTCATTTGCATGGTCAATTTCATACTCTTCTCCATCTTTTCTTTTCTTAAAGCATTTAATATTTTTAAAATCATTTATTTGACTAAACCAATACTCTGAAGTTTGATGATCACCTGTTCTAATTAAAAGATAATCTTTACTTTGACTTAATGAAGGAGAGCAAAAGTATGCAGCATCTTCTTCTTTGTATATGAGTTGATCATTAGAAGGATCAGAACCTAT
>CBFHID010000004.1:1071-3540 GCA_965655895.1 Candidatus Pelagibacteraceae bacterium
CTTAATGAAGGAGAGCAAAAGTATGCAGCATCTTCTTCTTTGTATATGAGTTGATCATTAGAAGGATCAGAACCTATTTCGTGCGCAAAAATTTTATTGGGCCTATGATTATTGTCTAAAACAGTATAGAAAATTATTTTATTATTTGGGTGCCAGATAATTTCACCGGTTGTATTTTCAATTTTTTTGGTAATAATTTTTTTCGTATCTATCTCTTCAATACTTAAATCATAATGTTCACTTCCATTTGTATCGACGTTGTAAGCTAAATATTTGTGATTATGACTATGACTTACAGAACCCAAATTGAAAAATTTAAAGTCTTTAGATTTTAGATTTGCATCTAAAATCACCTCTTCTTTATTATTGCCATCTATTCTTAAAAATTGAGGATACTCTGAGTTTTCTAAATATTTACTGTAATAACTGAAAATACCATCTTTCATAGGAACGGAAGAATCTTTGTCTTTTATTCTTGCTTTAAGTTCATTAAAAATTTTATTCTTTAGTTTATCAAGATCTTTTAACTGATCAGATTTATAAAGATTTTCTTCTTCAATATATTTTAAAACTTCTCCATTCAGCTTTGAAGGATCTTTAAGAACAGTTTGCCAATCTTTTTGTTTAATCCAGGCATAATCATCAATCAACTCTTCTCCATGAAGATTTATCACCTTTTTTTCTTTTCTTAATTTAGGTACTAATTTCATAAATGAATTTGATTATTTTAAGCTTAGTTATATTTCTTATCTTATATGGTGTCCTTTGGCTAATTTCCAATATGGATAAAAAAACTTTTTCAGGAATGTTTAAGTTTGGAATTATTCTTATTTCAGTAACCGCAATTATCTTATTAATTTTAGCTGGCAGATATTTACTTTCTTTGCCTTTTTTTGCTGTTATTGGAACTGCAATCAAACGAAGTGTGTTTAATTTTGTAAACCTTGTTTATCTTTATCGATTAGTTTCTGTAATTTTAAAAGTTAGAAAAAATAGATCAAATGGTACTTTTACTAACTCAATTAGTGAAGTGAATGAGGCATATAAAATTCTTGGTTTGGAGCGAAATTGTTCAAGGCAGGAAATTATAAATGCACATAAAAAAAAAATAAAACAAGCACACCCCGATAAATCTGGCAGCAATGAATTAGCCAGCAAAATTAACAGAGCAAGAGATATACTTCTTGAGATACATAAGTGAAAATGACTAAATTTATACTTGGTGTTTTAGATTATTTTTTTATTAAGAATAAAATTATCGGTTTTATTCTTGTTTTACCTATAATACTAATTATTAGTTTGGTTCTGTATTTAATATGAGATTTCTTATTATTTTTATTACATTACTTATAAGTGGAATTTATATATTCGCTGAATTTATTGCGGATGATATTGCAAAAAATATTATTGAAAATAAAGCAACAGGAGCTGCACAACGAGAGGTTAAAATAGAAAATTTAAAAATAGACTTTTTAAAAGAACAAATAAATTTAAAAAATATTAGCATTAAAAATAATGATAGTTTTCCAGGTGAATTACTAAAGATCAAAGATATTCAAATTTTTATCAATATAAAGTCTCTTACAAGTGAGACGGTGGAATTAAAGTTAGTTGATATTATGGATATCAACTTTGAGTACAAAGTATCCATTCGAAATGGACAGATCGTGGATAATCTATCTTTAATTAATCAAGCTTTAAAACAACAAAGGAATGTAGGCAGTGAAGTTAACAAAAATGAAAAAACTTATACTCAAAAAGATAAAGACAAAAATTTTATTATTAAAAAGCTAACTTTTAAAAATGCATATGCCCAAGTAGTTTCAGATGATTTAAAAGTTAATACAAATACAAGATTAAGCGATATGGAGTTTTTGAATGTTGGTAATTCTAAAAATGCTAATCATTTCAAAGATGTAGCGGCAATGATTTTGACTAACATTATAACAAAAGTGCAAAATGATGTTTTGAAACAAAAGGTAAAGCAAAAATTCGAAAAAAAAATAAAAAATTTACAAAAAGATATTTTAAATGAACTACTAAAAGGAAATGAAAAAGATTTATTTAAAAAATTTGATAAACTACTTAAATAAAGATAACAAACGTATATGAAAATTAAAAAAAATAAATTTAAAGAAAATATTAGCAATAAAAAAAAACAAATAGGAATTTGGAGTTGTTTATCCAGCAATACAATAGCTGAGATTATTTCAGTTACGGGTTTTGACTGGTCTGTGATTGATATGGAGCATTCTCCAAATGATATTCAAGAAGTATTAACGCAATTACAAATCATGGAAGGCTATGATACAGAGCCTGTAGTTCGTGTTCCTTGGAATGAGCCTATCATGGTAAAAAGAGTTTTGGATATGGGTGCACAAACTATTCTTTATCCTTTTGTTCAAAATGTTGAAGAAGCAAAAGCTGCTGTTGAAGCTACAAGGTATCCACCAAAAGGAATTAGAGGAA
>CBFHID010000004.1:3791-12983 GCA_965655895.1 Candidatus Pelagibacteraceae bacterium
ACTAAAGCTGGAAAGCCTGCTGGAATATTAACTGGAAAAAAAGATTATGCAAAAAAATACGTCGAAGCTGGATATACTTTTGTCGCAATTAATAGTGACACTAATCTTTTTGCTAGGAGTGCTGAAAATTTATTAAAAGAATTTAAATAATTCATGCAAATTAAAATGTTTTCCGACACCATTTGTGGCTGGTGTTATATTGGCAAAGAGAGATTAAATCAGGCATTAGAACAACTTAATCTTTCAACATCTATAGTTACGAATTTACCTTTTCAATTAAATCCATCAATGCCAAAAGATGGGATGGAACGTATTAATTATATTAAGTCAAAATTTGGAAGTATTGAGAATGCAAAGCCTATGTATGACAATATGATTATGCAAGGAGAACAAGAAAATCTACAAATTAAGTTAGATAAAATTAAAAGAACTCCAAATACTGTTAAATCGCATTTATTAGTAGATCTTGCAAGAAAGTATAAAGTTGAAAATAATGTTATTACTGATTTGTTTGAAAGTTATTTTACAAAAGCAAAAGATATAGGCGACGAGGATGTTCTGATGTTTGTTGCAAAAAAAAATAAATTATCCACTGATGAAGTTAAAGAATATTTAAATAAAGAAGAGAATATTAAAAAAATTAACAAAATGGATCATGTGGCAAAAGAAATGGGAATTGCAGGTGTTCCGTTTTATATTTTTAACGATCAATTATCTATTTCAGGAGCTCAGTCTGTTGATTATTTAATTGAAGCAATAAAAAAATCTAATGGCTAAAAAAAATAAAAAGAAAAAGAATAAAAGAAAACCAAAGGTTAAAAAAAAGCCATTCAAAATTAAAAAAAAAAATAATTTCAAAAAGAAAAAAAAATCATTAAAATCAACGTCAAAAACAAAAAAGAAATTAAAAAAAAATAAAGTTAAAAAGCAAAAAAAGTTTAAAAAAATATTCAAGATCAAGAAAAAAAAAATAAAAAAAATAAAAACTATTAAAAAACCGTTTTTTTTTGAAAAGTTAAAAGAAAAAGTTTTTGAATATTTTAGACGTCTCAAAATAAAATTTCTTATCTATTTAGAAAAATTAAAAATTAAACAAACCAAGAAGGATTTGCAAAACCTTGAAAAACTCTTGAAGCAAGAACAGAAATTTTCAGAAAAAAAAGAACGAGATCGTAAAAAATTCAGACTTCAACTTATCAAAGATATAAAACTTGAAGAGCGAAAGAAAATTTATCAGCTCAAAGATCATTTGTGGAAAGTTGGAGATCGATTTGCCGTAATACGTCAAAAATATCAAGAATACCGTCAAAAAATAAGGGAAAAACAACTTGAAGAATTAGACGTTAGAAGAAAAAGTAGAGAAGAAGCAAGGGCAATCTTAGAGGCTGAGAAAGCTGAAAATGCTCTTAAACAACAATTAGTTGAGCGATTAGAAAGATTTTCAAGGAATATGAAATCAATCGTTTTTCAGATTAACAAAAGATATATTACTAAAAAAAGATCACCTTTAAGATTTATAGATAATATTTCAGAGAGCGGGGAATGTTTAATTCGAAATGATGACGCTCCTACGGATAAAGATTATTTAATATTATTATATGTCGAAGGTGAAGATATAACTCAACGTCTGAAAAATCCGATTTGCTTAGATGATAAGACTGATATTGGAAATGCCAAAAACTTTCAGCCTAGAGATATTTTTGAAGCTTCCGATTATATTATTGATCGCTTAGCGGTTATGTTTGATAAAGAGAGAAAATTAAAAAAATAAATTATCGAACTGTTGTTTTTACAGTCCCTAAGGATTTAATTTGACCTTCGAATAAACCTTTTTTAAGTATTGGAACAACACCAACTGTTGAACCAGTAAATACATAGAAATTTTTATTTATAGTAACTTTATCTTTTCTTGCTCGATTGACCAACCAAACAAGTGATTTTAATGGGCTATCATAAACAGCTTTTGTATTACCATTAACGGTTTGACCACTTTTTTTATTCACAAGGG
Organism: Candidatus Pelagibacteraceae bacterium; assembly: GCA_965655895.1. Taxonomy (GTDB): domain Bacteria; phylum Pseudomonadota; class Alphaproteobacteria; order Pelagibacterales; family Pelagibacteraceae; genus HIMB114. The sequence goes on from CBFHID010000004.1 coordinate 5,800, forward strand.
TAGTTGCCAAGTTATTAAATTTTAATTTTTTATATTTTTGTTTTTTTCCAATAATAAATTTTACATTACAACCAAAGTCAGCAGTTAAATCTCCAAGACAAGACACACCTTTTTTTCTTTGCCTGTACCCAACTAATTCAATACATGGCCCCATTCCATTGATATAACGGCCAATATTCTTTTCGGTAATTTTTGATTTTACTTCTAAAACATTTTTTTTTATGAAATAAAATACTTCAAGTTCAATTCCAAAAGTATTTTTCGACAGTTTCACTTTAGAATTAGTTTTAACAAGATTTTTTTTAAAAATAGAAGCATAGAAAGGTTCTTTTTCTCTCCATTTTTTCAGCATTGCTTTTCCAGTTCCACCGGCCTTGAATCCAATTATTGGACTTTTGATTAATTTTTCTGCTGCAACTCTTAATAAATTTGCATTTTTTGTATTCTTACAAAATTTGGAAGGTAGAGGAGCTATAAGCGTGTTAGTATTAAATGCTTTCGCTAATTTTTTAGAAAGGGTTGTTATTTCTTTTTGCATTGAGCGATATGTTTAAGCTTGATTAAAATTTAAATCAATTACTTTTTTAATTTAGATTTCCCCTTTTTACTTAGTTTAACTTTTTTATTAAATTTTTTATCTTTTCTTGATTTTCCCGAGTAACGCTTGCTCATCAATCTCTAAAATTGGTAAATTCAATAGGTTGCCCAATATCAACGTTTTTTATAAATTGCATTACTTCTTGGAGATCATCTTTCTTTTTGCCATCTGCACGGAGTTCGTCACCTTGGATTTTAACCTGAACTTTAATTTTAGTTTTTTTAATTTCTGAAATAATTTTTTTAGCAGACTCTTGTGATATTCCTTCTTTAATTTTTATGATTTGCCTTTTGGAGGATCCAGATGCCTCAACAGCTGTTTGAATATCAAAAATTCTTGGATCAATTTTCCTTTTAACTAAATGACCTTTTAGTAAATCATTAACTTGTTTTAATTTTAAATCATCAGGAGCAACAACTGTTATCGTATTTTCTTTCTGGTTTGCCTCAATGACAATGTGCAAACCTTTAAAATCAAAACGTGTTGATATTTCACGATTACAATTCGAAATCGCATTTGTTAATTCTTGCTGATTTACTTTGCTAATGACATCAAATGAAGGCATATGGACTTATAATATAATATAACTATATAAAAATACATTATGAAAAAACAATACGATTTCATTGTTATTGGCGCTGGTTCTGGAGGTGTACGTTTTGCAAGATTAATGGCTAGTACAGGTAAAAAAGTTTGTATTATAGAAAACAGTCGTGTTGGTGGTACTTGTGTAATAAGAGGATGTGTACCTAAAAAATTATATGTTTATGCCTCCAACTTTAATGATCAGATACTTGATGCCAAGACTTATGGTTGGAACGTTGGAAAATCAGACCATAGCTGGAAAACTTTAGTACAAAAAAAAAATAAAGAAATCTCAAGATTAAATAAAATTTATATTAAAAATTTAACTAAAGCTGGCGTAGAAATAGTTCAAGATCATGGATCATTCATTTCTTCCAAACACGTTCAATTAAAAAAAAATAAAAAAATTATTTCTGCAAAAAAAATAGTTATAGCTACAGGTTCAAAGCCAAATTATCCTAATATTCCAGGTTCAAAAATAGGCATCAGTTCGGACCAATTTTTTGAATTAAAAAAATTACCCAAAAATATATCAATCGTTGGCAGTGGTTATATTGCTTTAGAATTTGCCTTTTTACTCAAAAATTTAAATTATGAAGTAAATTTAATCATTAGAAAAAAAACTGTTCTTAACGAATTTGACCAAGACATTGGAGGGCGTATTTTGCAGTGTGCAATAAAAAAGGGAATAAAAGTTTTTAAACAAACCTCATTAAAAGAGATTAAAAAATCTGGAAAGAAAATTAGTGTTATTACTAATAAAAAAATAATCAAAACAAATTTATTAATTTATGCAATCGGTAGGTCGCCAAACGTAGATAGTTTAAACCTAGAAAATACAAAAATAAAATTAGATAAAAAGGGGGCAATTAAAGTAAATCACAATTCAAGATCAAATGATCAGCATATTTATGCCATTGGCGATGTAACTAATCGAAAAAATTTAACACCTGTTGCCATTAGAGAAGCAATGATTTTATTCGATCATGTTAGGGGCAAAAAAGCTAATTTAAAATTAGATTATAATAAAGTCGCATCCGCAATCTTTACTCAGCCAGAAGTTGGATCAATTGGTTATGGAGAAAATGATCTAATTCAACTGAAGAAAAAATACAAAGTTTTAACTACTGAGTTTGGCCCTCTTAAGTACTCTTTTATGAAAAGCAAAAAAAGCAAAGTGTTTATTAAAGTTATGTATGATCCAAAATCTGAAAAAGTTTTAGGGTTAATTTATATTGGAGAGAGTGCAGCTGAAATTATTCAATCTTTAGCAATTGCTTTTCAAAAAGGATTGTTTCTTAACGATTTAAAACAGACTGTTCCTGTTCATCCTACATCATCAGAAGAATTAGTTACAATTTTTTAATTTTCTAAAACTTTTTTACAAGTCTCATGAAGAATGGAGTGTAAATTAACTAATTGTTCAAAATTATGATTATAACCTCCACCAAGAACACCGCATAGAGGTATATTTTTCTTAAAAAAATTATTGATGACCAACTCTTCTCTTTTTTTTATTCCGGTCTCGGTAATATTCAATTTTCCTAATCTATCTTCAAAATGGACATCTACTCCAGCGACATAGAAAACAAAATCAAATTGAAAGTCTTTAATTCTTTGAAGCAATTGATTTACAATATTTAGATATATTTCATCATCAATTCCATCTTCAAGCTCAATATCAATATTACTATTTTGTTTTTTTGATGGATAATTTTTTTTTGAATGAATACTTACAGTAAAAACATTGTCATCATTTTCGAAAATTTTAGCAGTCCCATCTCCCTGATGTACATCTAAATCTAAAATTAAAATTTTTTTGAATTTAAATTTTTTTTTTAAATAACTAGCGGCAACGGCAACGTCATTGAAAACACAATAACCATTACCCTCGTTTGGAAATGCGTGATGAGAGCCACCCGCAGTGTTGCATGCCAGTTTATGTTTTACTGCAAGTTTAGAAGCAAGTACTGTTCCGCCTGTTGCGACAAAAGATCTTCTCCTAACACTTTTGACTAATGGGAATCCAAGTTTTCTAATTTCATCTTTATCTAATGATAAATTGTTAATTTTATTAATATATTCTTCACTATGAATATTTAATAAAGTTTGTTTAGAAACTTCGCTAGGTTGAAAAGTATTTTGTGTTGTCGCTATATTTTTTTTTTGAAGTAACTTTATTAATTCACCAAATTTTTTAATTGGAAAACGATGATCATCTCCTATTTGAGCAACATAATCAGGATGGTTAACAATTGGTAACATTATAACTTTGCTTCATTTATTAAGTGATCCGCAAAAGCAAAAGATGCTGACCAAGCAGGACTGATAGCATTAAGGACGTGAGTTATATTTTTTTGATTAATGACAACAAAATCATTAACAAGATTTTTACTTTGAGGATCAAAAATTTGAGAACGTATGCCTACTTTTTGATCAGATAATTCAAGATCATTTGGATTAATATTACAAAACATTTTTTTTATTTGATTAAAAAAACCACGCTTAGTTAACAAAGATAATTCTTGTAGTGCTAGAGTACGTAGTTTGTTTTCATTTAAAATGATTTTTTTACCAAAATTAAAAATTAAATTCATACTTTCTTTGAAATTATCTCCTATAATTCCATTATATTGTTCACGTCCAAATACCGGTGTTGAGCTTGGACCAATATAGAAATCTCCAAATCGATTATGCGAAGAATGTAAACCTAAAAATGGATATCTAAGATCTGGAATAGGATAAACTAAATGATTAAGTCTAAAATTTTTATTTTTAATTTTCCAATATTTTCCTTTAAAAGGTAAGAAGCTATAACGAAATTCTAAATTAGAATTTTTAGCAACTTCATCCGCAAATAAACCTGCACAATTAAAAATATGTCCTGCCTCAATAGTATTATTTTTAGTAAATAATTTTTGTTCATTAATTTTTAAAATCTTAGAATTATAATTAATTTCAATATTCATTTTTCTCAAATTTTTAATTAATGATTTTGAAACTTCTTTAGGATCTGCCACTGAAGTAAAAGGTACATACAAACCATATTCAAATTGACAATTTGTATTCGGCTCCATTCGTTTTATTTCTTCATTTTTGATTTTATTAATTTCAACGTTATTCTTTTTGGCTCTTTCAAATAAATTTTCTAGATTTGAATAAGAATATTCCGAATTTGGAAGAAGTATCTTACCACACTCATTAATCCAAAGATTTTCAGATTTAATATATTCTTTAAGTTCTTTAACACCCTTAACGCAAAGATCTGCCCTTAAAGATCCCGGCTCATAATAAATCCCGCTATGAAGAACACCGCTATTTCTTCCTGAACCGTGAGAGATAGAATTTGTTTCTTTTTCGAATATAGCAATCTTAGAATTATTAAATTTTTGCTTTAATTTAAAAGCAAGTGTTAATCCAATAATTCCACTACCAATAATCGTAAAATCGTATTTCATTCGTTTTTAAAAAATATAAAATAAGGTTATGAATATTTTTATAAAATTAACAATACTCTCGTTATTATTCTTTACCAGTCAATGTACCTACGTTGATAAAGAAATCTCTAAATCTCAAGAAAAAGAGAAAACAATACTTGAACAATATTTAGGAAAAAAGAGCTCATCATTAAAAGAGCGACTAGGCGAACCTACAAATATTATTTTTAAATCTCCTTACAAAGTTTATGTTTATAAAAAAAGCCAATTAGTCATAACTTGTGAGAGAAGATTTTATATCAATCCAAAAAAAGATGTTGTTGAAAAATTCGACAGTCAAAATTGTATTAATAAGTGATTAACAGATCATATTTAAATACAGTTGAAGAAGTTGCTGATAAAATTATTGGTTTAAGAAAGAAAAGAAAAAAATTTTTTTGTTTAATCTCTGGTCCTCAAGGATCAGGCAAAACTACATTCTCATCTCATGTAAAGAGCTTTCTACAAAAAAATAAGCTAAAGGTGTTAGTATTATCTATTGATAATTTTTATTTAGGTAAAAAAGATAGGAAAAATTTATCAAATAAAATCTCAAATTTATTTTTAACCAGGGGAGTACCCGGTACCCATAACTTAAAATTATTAAAAGAAGTTGTTCAAAAATTCAAATCTAAGAAAATAGGAAAATTTAAATTACCTTTATTTTCAAAAGGTCACGATGATATTTTAAAATCAAGATTTATAAATCTAAATTTTCCATACGATATTTTTATTTTAGAAGGATGGTGCGTTGGGTATCAGGGTAGTTCAATCGCAAGATTAAAAAAACCTGTAAATCAAATGGAAAGATTATTAGATAAAAATTTGAAATGGAGAAATCATGTAAATCAGGTGAGTAAGAAATATGCATCTTTGATTTATAAGAAATCTGATTTTTCAATCTTCTTAAAAATTCCTTCATTTAATCAAGTCTTTTATTGGAGAAAAAAACAAGAGCAGCAAATACCAAAGAAACTAAGAATGAATAATTATCAGTTAAAGAAATTTATAAGTTTCTATCAAAGAATTACGATGGATTTATTAAAAGATTATAAAAAATGTTTTAACAGTTTTATACCGATAGACTCTGGACATAATTTTGGAAGATACAAAGTATTGAAATGAAAAAGGTTAAAATTTTAGATGATAGCCAAAATGAAATTGAGGTGGATATAAAATCTTTTTATCAGCATTTAAAAAAATCACTCTACAGGTGAATCTTTGACACGAAGAGAGGGGTTATTATTTTACGGTTAATGAAAAGTTTAGAAAAAAAATCAAACAACTACTTGATTTAAATTCATAAAAAATATAAAAAATTCATGTCGATTTGAGACAGCTTGCGGACTAAGATACAGCTAAAGCGTTCTACCCAAAAGCTTAGATAATCATTTTGACTAAAATGAATAACTAAGGAGAAACAATGACAACAGAAAGTAAAAACCCGGAGACAATTGGTCTTCATGGTGGAACTTATAGAAGAGATGAAAGTCAAACTTCAGTGGCCGTTCCAATCCATCAAACAACCTCATACCAATTTAATTCAGCTGAACATGCTGCGAATTTATTTGGATTAAAAGAGTTTGGTAATATCTATACAAGAATTATGAACCCAACGACTAATACGTTGGAAGAAAGAGTAGCTGCTCTTGAAGGCGGTGTAGCTGGACTTTGCGTTAGTTCGGGACAAGCAGCTTCTGCATTTGTAATTCAAAATTTATGTAATGCTGGAGATAATGTTGTAGCTTCTACAGACCTATACGGTGGAACTGTAAACTTATTTAATAATACTCTAAAGGCAATGGGAATAGAAGTTAGATATGCCGATCCCAAGGATCCAGACAATTTTAAAAAAGCAGTAGATGATAAAACAAGATTATTTTATGCTGAAACTTTACCAAATCCTTCACTAAGAGTTTTCCCCATCAAAGAAGTTGCGGAAATTGGAAGACCATTGGGAATTCCTTTAGTTATGGATAACACAGCATGCCCTGTAATATGCAAACCTCTTGAACACGGAGCTGCAATTGTTATGCATTCTCTCACAAAGTTTATTGGAGGTCATGGAAATAGTATTGGTGGTATTATAGTTGATTCTGGTCAATTTGATTGGTCAGTTGATAAAAAAAGACAACCAAATATTTGGCAACCAGATTTATCTTACCATGGTGCTGTATGGGGAGATGCGGTTCCTCAATTAACTGGAGCAAATATTCCATATATTATTAGAGCAAGAGTAGTTTTGTTAAGAGATTTAGGGTCTGCAATTAGTCCTTTTAATTCTTTTCAAATTATTCAAGGCTTAGAAACTGTAGCTTTAAGAATGAAACAGCATTGTGCCAATGCTGAAAAAGTTAAAGATTTTCTTCAGAAACATTCAAAAGTAGAAAAAGTTATTTATTCAACTTTGCATGATGGAGAAATAGGTGACCGAGCAAAAAGATATTTAAAAGGTGGAAACGGTGCTTTAATGGGCATAGAGCTTAAAGGCGGAATGGAAGCTGGTAAAAAATTTATTGATAATT
>CBFHID010000004.1:13021-16991 GCA_965655895.1 Candidatus Pelagibacteraceae bacterium
AGATCACTTGCGATTCATCCAGCAAGCACAACACATTCACAATTAAGTGAGGAAGATATGTTAAAGGCTGGAGTAACACCAGGATATGTAAGGCTATCAATTGGTATCGAGCATTCAGATGATATCATCGCTGATTTAGATCAGGCGCTAAAAGCCTAGATTTGATTAATTTTAAAAAGGCCGTAATATTGATTACGGCCTTTTTTTATGAATAAAGATAATTTAGCAGTTATAGTTGGAGCAACGGGAGCCATAGGTAATGCCATTGCTAATGAAATTGAAAGTTTAGGCTTCAAAGATGTTTTAAAAGTTGGAACAAATACTACCCCATCAATTGATTTTAACAATGAAAATACAATTTTAAAGACTATTGAATTTGTAAAAAATATCAACAAACCAATTTCAATTTTATTTGATGCAACTGGTATTCTTCATCATGATAATTCTATGCCAGAAAAAACCCTAAAAAAAATTGATATTGATTTTGCAAAGAAAAATTTTTTAATTAATGCTATTGGACCAGCCCTATTAATTAAGCACTTTGTGCCGTTACTTGACAACGAAGATAAGGCAGTTTTTGCAACTTTGTCTGCAAAAGTTGGATCTATTAGTGACAATGGTTATGGAGGTTGGTATTCTTATCGGGCTTCCAAATCTGCACTCAATCAATTTATCAAAACTGCATCAATAGAAACAAAAGTTAAAAATAAAAAAGCAATTATTGTTGCTCTACATCCAGGTACAGTGAAATCAAAATTGTCAGAACCGTTTCAAAAAATTAATCTTAAAATTCAAAATCCTGAGGAGTCAGCTAAAAATTTGATTAAAGTAATTAATACCCTAGATTATGAACAAACTGGCAAGTTTCTAAATTGGGACGGATCAGAAATTCCTTGGTAATTATTGAATAGTTATCCTGTGCATGACACGGTGAGCATTAAAATCATTTACGGGATTATGTAGAACGGAATAGTTTGACCATATAGCCAGACAATTTGGCTCCCATTCAAAACCATAAATAAATTCATCTCTAGTTTGATGCTCCACAAGTTCTTTCATTAATTTTTTACTTTCTTCTTCATTAACATCACATATTTTAATTGCATGACCAGGTGATAAATAAATAGATTTTTTATGATTTCTCTCATTTTCTTTTACAATATTGTGAATTGCACTTAATGACTTTGGATCAATACCCGTTCCTTTCTCACTAACACGATTTTGTCTTGTTTTTGAAATTGGTCCATCAGCACTAAATACTGCCTTTAAATCTTTTAATCTTTCTTTCATATTGTTATCTAAAGTTTCATAACTACGATACTGTGATGCAAACAACGTATTTCCCTTACCTTTTTCTGGAGTTTTAATAGAATATAACATCGTAAATCTTGGAGGGTTTTTAGTATAAGTAGAGTCTGTATGCCAGCCTTCACCAAACATTATTTTTTCATCAGGTTTTTTTTCAACAACTGTAATTTCAGGATATCCGTCTAACCCTTTCAGCATAGGATATTCAGCTAGAGATCCAAATTGTTTTGCAAAATTAATATAAGATTTTGAATTTAAACTCTGATTTCTAAAAAATATAACACCATATTCTGCAAGCGCATCTTTAATCTCTTCAACAATTTCATTGTTAAATTTAGATAGTTCCGCTTTAATTGTAGCCCCAACATTATTTTTATTTGGAGTAACTTTAATATGTTTATACATTTTAATATTTAACTATGTTGACTATGCAAAGTCAATTGATACAAAAAATATGAATGTTTAAATTTGTATTTATTTTTGTAGTTTTTTTTTCGTCATACTGCTTTGCAGAAAAGAGGTTAGGTCCAGAAGATTATAAAGAACTTATTAATTTAGGTTATAATAAAATAGATGCATATGCTGATGATTATTCTAGAACTAAAGCTTATTGGTTTAAGTTAGAAGAACATCTTGAAATTAAGCCAAAATACTTAGCTTTGTTATCGCAAAAAATGACTGTAAATGGAAAAGAAACAGTTAATCAACACATATATAATAGTAAGCATCACTTCTTTGGTGACAAAAAATCAAAATGTATTGGTAAAAAGGGTCTTGCGGTTGGACCTTTAAATTTGAAAAAATGCGATTACTTAAAACCTAAAATTATTAATGATAATGATTTAACGAAAGAAACTTTCGCAAAATTGGTATTAGACCATTGTAATGAAACAAAAGTTAAAAATTTAAAAACATTAGAAGAAAAAAAATTAGAAATTAAGGATGCTAAAAAATGTACAATTAAATTTATTAATTTTTCAAAATACGAATTTGCTCAGGTGTTAAAAAAAGTGGGTAAAGATGAAGATCAACCCAAAAATAAATCAATTGCATCACAAAATGTTAACTTGGAGAAGTTTAAAAAACAGTGCGAAGATTTAGGATTTAAACCTAAAACTGAAAAATTTGGGGATTGTGTTTTAAAATTATTAGAAGCTTTTAACTAATTATTTTGGATATAAGATTCTAATTCAGAATATTCCTCGCATTTGCAATCTTTTAACTTTGCTAATAATATTTTTGCTTTATCTTTTCTTTTAGTATCAACATAAAGTTCACCAAGATACTCTAGAGCACCTTTGTGTTTAGGATCAATTTTGAGAGCTTCATTGTAATTAGACTCGGCTTTAATTAAATCACCACTTTTCCTTAATGCGTATGCATATTCATTTAAAATATCGGGATCTTTTTGATATCTTTTTTTTGTTAAAACTTTTTCTAAAATTATGATTGCTTCAGAATAATTTTCTTTTTTAATTAATTTAACCGCTTTTTTATATGACGAGGGTTTTACAATTGTATTATCATCGTCACTTCCTGCGGCATAAACGTTAAATGACAAAATAATAGATATTGAAATGATTAAAAAAGTTTTCATTAATTTACTTATATAATAAAATTTCTTCATGGAAAGTATTTATAAATCTGATGTTGTTATTGTTGGTTCTGGTATTTCAGGGTTAATGACCGCTATTTCTCTTTATCCAAGAAAGGTAACGTTAGTAACGAAAAGAAAGTTGGGAGAAATGTCATCTAGCGCATGGGCCCAAGGTGGAATTGCTGCAGCAGTTACAAAAGAAGATAGTCCAACAAAGCATTATGAAGACACTTTGAAAGCCAGTTCAGGATTAGTTGACGTAACTGCCGTCAATACGATTACTAGAGATGCATTAGATGTTGTCGACTTTTTGGAAAAAATTGGTGTAGAGTTTGACAAGACCAATGGAGAATTTAATTTATCAAGAGAGGCTGCTCATTCTTATCGCAGAGTACTAAAAATTAATGGAGATCAATCAGGTAAATACTTAGTAAAACATTTGATAAATTATGCAAAACAGCAGGGTCACATTACTTTTGTAGAGGATATATCCATAGATCACATTATTCATAAAGATAATAGATGCCATGGTATCATGGGGCATATTCATAAAAATAATATTGCAGATAACTTTGTTTTTTTTCAGTCACCAAATATAATTTTGGCAACTGGTGGCTTGGGAAGCATTTATGCTCATACGACAAATCCCAGGGATGTTTATGGTGAAGCAATTGCAATGGCATGTCAGGCTGGAGCAAAGCTTGTTGATTTAGAATTTGTTCAATTTCATCCAACAGCTTTAGATATAGGATTGGATCCTGCACCATTGTTAACAGAAGCAATAAGGGGAGAGGGAGCATATATTGTTGATGAAAATAATGAGAGATTTATTTTTAATGATAATACGCTTGGAGAGCTTGCATCCAGAGATATAGTTTCAAGATCAATTCATAAGCACAAATTAAAAGGTCACTCAACATACCTTGATTGTAGACATTTTAAAATTAACTTTGAAAGGATGTTTCCAACTGCATCTCAATACTTAAAGCAAGCATCTATTGATACAAAAAAAGATTTAATTCCTATAATTCCAGCAGCTCATTATCACATGGGAGGTATACAAGT
>CBFHID010000004.1:17258-17954 GCA_965655895.1 Candidatus Pelagibacteraceae bacterium
ATTTGTTGGAGTTGAAAGAAACCAATCAACCTTGAACCAAGCATTTGTAGAGTTTAATAGAATTGAACGAGAAGCTGTTAAATTGTCAGCTAAGTTAAAAGATATGCTACTAGTTTCAAAATTAATTACTTTTGCTGCAATACAAAGAAAAGAGAGTCGAGGCACACATTATAGAACAGATTATCCGAAAGAAAACAACGCTTTGTTAAAAAGGAATATATTTCAACAACATGATTTAGTTGATTACCTTCAAAAAGAATTTAAGAAAGCAAATTAATTTATGGGCAGAATTGTTTATTTGAATGGCGAATATCTTGACGAGTCTCAAGCTAAAGTTTCTATTTTTGATCGCGCTCTCCTTTTTAGTGATGCGCTATATGAGGTAACGTCTGTGCTAGACGGTAAATTAATAGACTTTGAAAATCATATGAAAAGATTAGATAGATCAATGTCGGAACTGAATTATCCAAAAAAATTAGATCATGAAACAATTAAACTATTTCATAGAGAATTAGTGAAGAAAAATAATTTAAATGAAGGAGTAGTTTATTTACAAGTTTCTAGGGGAGTCGCTGAAAGAAGTTTTGATTTTCCAGATGTTGAAACAGATTTAACAGTCACAGCGTTTACTCAAGTGAAGGATTTATTGAATAATGATGCTGCAATAAATGGAATTAAAGTTATGACAATTGATGA
>CBFHID010000004.1:18089-18938 GCA_965655895.1 Candidatus Pelagibacteraceae bacterium
TAATGCATGGATCATTAGAAAAGGTACAATTATAACAAGACAGTCTGATAACTTAATTTTAAAGGGAATTACTAGGGAAGCAGTTTTAGAATGCGCTAAAGAATTAAAATATAAAATTGATATTAAAGGATTTACAATTAACGAGGCTCAAGCTGCCGATGAAGCATTTATTACTAGTGCAACAACATTTGTTACGCCCATAATTAAAATTAATAAATTTAAAATCGCAGATGGTAAACCAGGTAAATTTACGAAATTACTAAGAGAAAAGTATATTGAAAAAGCAAGGAAAATAGCGATTTAAAAAAGCTCTAGACTCGTTTTGCGGGAAATATCATTATTTTTGATTCAAATAAGAAACGAATACCTATAGGGATTAAATGTGTGCTTGAGTTTGCTCACTTCATGTCCCCTGTTAGTTAAATTTAAGCACACCAAAATATTCCTAATCAACAACTCATATATTCCATTATTAGATATCTAATTTCTGTAAGTCAGATGGGATTCATTAGCGCTTTTGACGAATGATTAATTATCTAAATTACGCATAACAATAAATTAAATTTAAGGAGAATAAAAATGAAAAAAATAAGTCAATGCTTATCTTTTACACTGTTCGCTTTAATATTTCTAGTAGAACCCAGTTTTTCTGCCGAAAGCAAGGTAGGTGCTGAGACTCAATATGTTTTTAATACATTGTTATTCTTAATATGTGGTTTTCTAGTAATGTTTATGGCCCCAGGGTTTGCAATGTTAGAATCAGGGATGGTTACATCTAAGAGTGTTTCTTCGATTGCAGCAAAAAATATAGGTTTATTTTCAATAGCTGGAATTATGTTTTGGCTAGGT
>CBFHID010000004.1:19988-32778 GCA_965655895.1 Candidatus Pelagibacteraceae bacterium
GGGCCCGGACATAAAATCCGGGCCTTTTTATTTTTGTCATAACTGACTTGCATAAAAAATATTTTTAAAAATAAATAATTATTATAATTTTTTGATTATGAACTGGAAAAAATTAGAAACATTTAAAGAGATTTCTAGATATAAAAGTTTTAATCATGCATCCAAAGTATTAAAAAAATCACAATCGAGTTTTAGTAGAGATATTATCAGTCTTGAAAAAGAACTTGGATTTAAATTATTTAACCGAAATATGAAAAGTGGTATCCAATTGACCGATAAAGGTAGTCAACTATTAAAAATTGTTAGCGAGTTTAAGACTAATCTTAAATCATTTATTCAAAACTACCAAAATTAAGCCAGAGATAAAAACTATAATACCAAATACTTCTATTAATCGAATTTTTTCTTTAAACATAAAACGTGATGAGATGTAGCTAAACAATAGTTCAATCTGACCCACTGTCCTTACAAAAGCCGCTTGTACTAAGGAAAAAGAATAAAACCAAAATACTGTTGCAGAGAAGCCAAAAAGACCTGCTAGTAAACTTAATTTAAGATTGCTTCTAATCTTGCTAAACTGATTGATTTCAAAAAATAAGAGATATACAGAAATTAATGTCGTTTGGACTATTGTTGCAGCCAACAAAGTAATCAATGCTTTGTCAAAATTCTTTTGAGTAAAATCAATAAATTCCATTGAACCTCTAAAAAAAACAATACTAAGCGCAAGTAGGGTTCCACAAAAAATACCAATAACAGTAGATTTTGAAAAAAAACCTTTGATGATATTTTTAAGATCTTTTGTAGAGAATATTATCACTACCAAATGTAGAGATAATTATTCCAATAATTGCATAGATACTGAGGTAATCTTTTAAAATTATAAATTCAAAAAAAGCAATTTGTATGACTTCAGTTTTACTTAATGCAGTTCCAATTAAAAAATTTGTAAACTTAAAAAGATATAGAAACAAAAAGGTAAAAACGATTTGAAAAACTGATCCTAAAATAACATAAGAAACAAATGATTTGTTTTGAATAGCAGAGATAAAATAATCAAATTTTCCATAATAAATGAAAAAAAGTATAAAAATTAGAGGTAGAGCAAATGCAAATCTTACGTATGTTGATGCCATTAAAGACATTTCTGAATTAAGTTTTTTTTGAATACTTGATCTCGCATTTTGAAAAAAAGCACCAAGTATTGATGTAACAATCCAATTCATAACAAAATGATACAGCGATTTTAAAAATAGACAAAGAAATAATTGATTTAATTGCTCCTCGAGTTAATAATAATATTAATGAGCAGTAAAAAAAAAATAGCTATTTTATTAGGAGATCCTTCAGGCATAGGCCCTGAGTTAACATCAAAGCTATTAAATGAAAAAATAACCGAGCAAGCCAATATTGTTGTCATCGGCGAGAAAAAAATTTTTGAAGATGGTGAAAAGATTAGCGGAAAAAAAACAATTTTAAAGTTTGTAGAAAACTTCGATGAAATAAAATTTGACGATAAAACTAAGTTTTTTTTGGATATTTCAAAGGGCACAAATCGAACTTATAAGTATGGAGAGGTTTCAGCTGAATCAGGTGCGAGTGTTTTAGAGGCAATGGATAAAGCTATGGAACTAGTTAATAGTAAAAAAATAGATGCAATAAATTTTGCTCCAATGAATAAAACAAGTTTAATGATGGGCGGGTGCCCTTATAATGATGAGCATGATTATTTTCAAAATAAACTAAATATGAAAGAGTTTTGTTGTGAATTTAATGTAGTAGATAATTTTTGGACAGCAAGAGTCACATCTCATATCCCAATCAAAGAAGTTCCAGAAAATATAACAAGAGAAAATATTCTAAAACCAATTAAACTTTTAGACAAAACTTTAAAGATGAGTGGAATAAAAAAACCAAGAATTGCTGTTCAGGCACTAAACCCACATGCAGAATTTGGAACAGAAGAAAAAGATGAAATAATTCCAGCGATTGAAGAAGCAAAAAAAATGGGAATTAATGCTGATGGACCTTTGCCATGTGATACTTCTTTTATTACAGCTTTTAAAAATAAAAATCATGACTGTATTGTGGGCATGTATCATGATGCACTTCAGTGTGGTTTGAAAGCGTTTGGTTTTGATAGAGGTGTGACAGTATCAGGAGGTTTAACTGTTCCAATTACTACACCTGCTCATGGAACCGCTTTTGATATTGTTACAAAAAATCAAGCTAACTTAGAGCCTATGTTAAATTCATTTAAGTTAGCACTTAAAATGAATATTAGTGCATAGAAATTGAATAAAAAAATTATCAAAGAATGTGAAAAGTGCGGTCAACAAAATGAGACCGTTTATGCAAATTATTTACTTTATGGTTTTATGATTTGTGAGTCTTGTAAGTTATCTGATACTTTGTTTCCTGTAATTTAAATATCCAAATAACCCCAAGACCAATAAAGCAAACGGATAAACAATATCTTTATCTGGACGATTTTTATTTTCGATTTTAATTTCAGTTAAAATATCATCAGTTTCAAAACCTGATTTTTTTGCAATACCATTCCATTTAAGTGTATCGATAATTACTTTATCTTTTGTTGTTACTAGATTTATACCGTAATCTTCTAATGAATAAGATTGATTAAAAGAATCTTTAGGTATTTCAAACATTTTATATCTTGGTCCATAGGCTGTTTGTCTTGTTACTTTAATTTGAACTTTTTGATCAGATTGAAATTTAATTTCGTTAATTATTTTTGTATTTAGTTTTACTTGGTTAAAATCCGGGTAAAATTGTTCCATGATTAACCCTGGTCTAAATAACGCTAATGAAATAAGTAAGAATACAATAATTTCATACCATTTTAATTTATTAACGAACCATCCTTGTGTAGCTGCAGTAAATACTAATATTGCTATTAAAGATGTAATCATGACAACAATACCATGGAACCAGTTTTCAATACCAATAAGCAAAAGTTCATTATTAAAAATAAATACAATTGGCAAAATACCAGTTCTCAAACTATACCAAAATGCTTGAATACCTGTTTTGATCGGATCTGCCCTTGATATCGCTGCAGCTGCATAGGAAGCGAGCCCAACAGGTGGCGTTACGTCTGCCATTAAACCATAATAAAAAACATATAAATGAATTGCGATAAGCGGGAATACATAGCCCGATGCACTACCAACTTCAACGACAACATTTGCCATAAGAGCTGCAACAACAAGATAGTTTGCAGTCGTAGGTAATCCCATTCCTAAAATAATACAAAGGAAAGCGGTAAGACCTAAAAGATAAATAATATTTCCACCAGATATTGCTTCAACAATGATCACAAGATTATTACTTAGACCCGTTGACGAAACAGCACCGACAATAATTCCTGCAGTTGCGATTGCGATACCAACACTTACCATATTAACTGCACCTTTTTCAAAGCCTAAAATAATTTTGTTAAAAGCATTAATAAAACCAACACTTGGATTTTGACTTTCCTTTTTAGAGTTAATTAATTCTTTAATAACAATGATAATAACCAAGGAGATGATTGAGTAAAATATTGATGATGCAGCAGTCCAATTCATCACCAAAAGTAAATAAATTAAAACACCAATAGGTATTAAGTAGTGAATACCGCTTAAAAATGTTTCTTTTAATGGAGGAATATCTTTTTCAGGCAAACCTTTAATGTCTAGTTTTAATGCCTCTAAGTGAGAAATATAAAAGAGAGCGATATAAGATATTACAGCTGGTAAAAACGCATGAGTAACAACAGTTAGATAAGGAATGCCAAGTAATTCTGCCATTACAAATGCAGCAGCTCCCATAATTGGCGGCATAATCTGTCCATTTACAGATGCCGCAACCTCTACAGCACCAGCTTTAACTGCGGGTAATCCTGTTTTTTTCATAATCGGAATTGTAAATGTTCCAGTCGTAACCGTATTTGCAACGGATGATCCTGAAATCATTCCAGTTAATCCAGACGCTAAAATAGCAGCTTTAGCAGGACCACCTCTCATTTTACCTACAAGAGCAAATGCTAAATTTAAAAAATATTTACCACCACCTGCTGCGTCTAAAATAGATCCAAATAAAACAAATAAGAAAATAAAACCAACGGAAACGCTTATGGGAATACCAAAAATAGCCTCTCCTCCTAGCCAATGATACCCAACCAATCTGGTAATCGATAAACCTGCATGGGCAATAAGATCAGGCATTTGCTGACCAAAAATTGAAAAAATTATAAATATAACTGCAATAAAGACTAATGGTAATCCAATTGCTCTTCTGGTTGCTTCAAGTAACAAAATCATGCCAACAGCACCCAGTATCATCTCATATGGAATTTTAATTCCAAATAGATTGGTGTTTGCAAGAACACCTTGACGGTTAACTAAACCTTCATAGTCAAAAACGATATAAAAAGTTGTAATAATAGAAAGTCCTACAAATAAATAATCATAATATTTGATAGGTTGATTAGAATTTGATTTTTTAGAAGGATAAATTAAAAAACATAAAATTAATGCAAAGGCCAAATGTATGGCTCTTGCAGGTAAATCAATAAAAATTCCAAAATTCAAAAGAAATGGGAACGGACTTGCATACCACAGTTGAAACAATGTCCAACAAATTGCAATTCCAGCAACAAGTTTTAAATTTAAACCTTTTAGGTTTCGCTTAACTCCACCTTCGTCATCAATATTTTCAAAGTTGTTAGACTCAGTTTTAATTTCTTCCTTTGACATGATTAGGATTATAAACTTTTGTTATTTAAAGGCGTATAAAAAAAGGCCCAGTTAATCAACTGGGCCTTTTACACTAAAAGACTACATTAAGCCTTTTTCTTTGTAATATTTCACTGCTCCAGGATGTAATGGTGCTGACAAACCATCTTTGATCATTTTTTTTGGATCAAGATTTGCAAATGCAGGGTGCTGTTTTTTGAAATCATCTAAATTTTCAAAAACCGCTCTCACTACATTGTATACCATGTCATCAGAAACACTTGCGCTAGTTACAACAGACGCCATCACACCAAAAGTAGTCACATCTTTTTTAGATGTTTTATAAGTTCCTTTTGGAATAGTTGCGAAAGCATAGAACGGATTATCCGCTACTAACTTTTTAACTTGTGGAGTTGTTAAGTTAACAATGTAAGCTCCACAACCATCCGTTGCTTGAGCAACGCCAGCATTTGGTACACCTACTGTATAACCATAAGCATCAATTTTTTTATCACAAAGTGCACCTGATTGCTCAGATGAGGTTAACTCAGATGTAGAACCAAAATAACTTTTGTTTACACCGTGAGATTCCATTAGCACCTCAAAAGTTCCTCTTTGACCAGAACCTGGGTTACCAATGTTAACCTTTTTTCCTTTTAAAGATTTCCAATCTTTGATCTTAGATCCTTTTCTTGCGATAATTTGAAAAGGCTCTGGGTGAGCAGAAAATACTGCTCTTAGATCTTTGAAAGGCTTTACTTTATCAGGCTTAGAACCATTAACTGCATGATATTGCCAGTCAGATTGAGCTACACCAAATTGAAACTCACCTGCTTGGATTTGACCAATATTATATGTAGACCCACCAGTTGATGGAGCTGCACATCTGTATGCTTTATCAGTTCCTTTTTTTCTACCATGATCAGCAGATTGTAGCTTTGCAACCATTTTACAAATAGCATTACCAACTTGGAAATAAACTCCAGTTGCACCACCAGTACCGATTGTAAAAAATTCTGCAGATTTTACAGATGTACTGAAAGGTAAACTAAAAGCAAAAATAGCTAAAGCTGACGTGAAAGAAGCAAATAGCTTTTTCATTATTGTCCCCCTTAATTAATTAAAGTTTTTTTATAAGGTACTATAGGAGAAAATTGATAGCAACCTTAGATTTGGCTGTATTTTTTTGCAAATTGAATAATCTCTTTTACACCTTGTATAATTTTTGGAGCATATTTATTCAAGCTCTCTTCAGTTATGTCTTCTTCACTAACTTTTAAAAACTCTGTACCATTAAAATCTACATAGCTTAGTCTAAAGATTAATTTTTCAATTGGAAAACCAAAGTCAGATCCAGGCAATACTGCTACACCATTTTCATCTAATAAAGTTTTACAAAAATCTTTTGAAGATTTAAATTGCTTTGATAATATTCTTGTAAAATCAGGCATTAAATAGAAACCACCCTCAGGCTCAATCATATCTATATCTAGTTGGGATAATTGCTCATAAACATAATGAGCAATAACATGTAATATTTTTTTTGACTTGGTAAGATATTCGGTAAAATCTTCTTCGTAAGCTGTGATAGCCGCAAATTGAGTAGGAGCGGATACAGCACTAAATGTTTCTGTTCCAAGTACTGCAAGCTTTTCAAATATTTCAATTAGATTGTTTGGTACAGCAAAATAACCAACTCTCCAACCGCCAGCGCCGGCCCATTTACTTAAGCTACTGCTTACTATTGTATTTTCATGAAAATGCGAAATTGATTTATAATTATCTTTAAAATAAAGCTCAGAATAAATTTCATCTGATAAAACTGTAAAATTATGTTTAGTAAAAACCTCGCCTAATTCTTTTAACAAATGAATATTTGTTCCCGAAGGATTATTTGGTGAATTTAAAATTATAAGTTTATTCTTGCTTTTGATTTGAGTGGCAACTTGATCAATATGTTCAGGTGATATATGCCAATTAGTTTCTTTTTCAGTTTGAACCCAATGAAATTTATTTTTAGCAATAATTGCTTGTGGAGCATAAGAGACCCAGCTTGGTACTGGCAAAACTACCTCTCCATCAAAAGCAACTTGGAGCAAAAACATAAGCTCTTTTGAACCAGGTCCAATAATGATATTTTCATGACTTAGATTATGATAACCTTTTTTGGTTAAGAAACTTGCAATTGATTTTCTTAGTTCAAGTAAACCTTTTGAAGGAAGATAGTCTTTTTGATGTGCATTTAATTTTAAAGCACTAACAATTTTTTCAGGAACAGGAAATGGTGACTGTCCAAAACCAAATTGATAAATTGTCCTTCCCGATTTTGAAAGTTCTTTACACATCTCATTAATTAATAATGTAGATGATGGAAGAAGATTTTTTATATTATTTTTAATCAAACTCATTATAAACTATAACTTTTTACTACTAGCTATTAGTTTTACAATTAATTTATAGGAATTTTAAAAATGAATTTTAATACAGTTATAAAGTAAATATCTTGAGCCTTCTTTTATTGTAAAAGGATGCCTTTTTAAATCATAAGCTTAAACAATCCACTAATTAAGAAATAAACTAATATAATTTTTTAGCTTGATATTATTTAGCTGGCTTTGGACCGTAACGATTTTTCCCTGGATTGCTTTTTGTAGCAAACCATACGATCAATATAATGACACCAACCAAAGGGATAAAATAAAAGAGCTGAAACCACCCTGATTTATCAATATCGTGCAGTCTTCTCGCGCTGACTGCATAAAAAGGGATTATAGTTACTAAGTTCCATATCGCCATTAGTGAAAATGAAATGAAAGCTAAAACTAAAGTCACAATCCAATAAGCTAGATAAAAAAACCAAAACTCTGATCTTGTCGCTCTACCACTAAATGTAGCATACTTTTTAAAACAAGTTTTTACAGATTCAATCATATCCATACTTAAAACTTAGCATTTTTGTTCAAAAAGTAAACACTTGAATTATATCATTAACAATAAAATTCTCATTTATGATAAAAAATAGTATTTTATTTGTTAATTAAAGAAAAATATATATATTAAGATTAATTATGGGTTTTTTAGATAAAGCGAAAGATATGGCTGGAAAAGCCTCTCAAGGCCTAAGTGGGTTGAAGGATATGGGAGAAGATAAAGTCAAAGAAGTCATCAATAATTTCGATCAAGCAAGACCTCACCTTGAAAAAGCTGGTTATAAACTTTCAGGTCTTGAAATTGAAATGGGTGTTCCTCCAAAATTAACAACTGAATTTGAGTGTGGCAGTGCTTCTGAAGATAAAATAAGTTCTGCATTAGAAGCTTTAAAAGATAATAAAATCGGAAGTATGGTTCTTAAATCGCTAATTAAAGCAAATAGTCTTCAAAGTGGTATTTCACTAAAGGGTCTAAAATTCTCTCACATAGAAATTGAAGTTGGCCTTATTCCAAATGTTAGATTAATATTTAGTTAAGTATTTTTTACTAACTTTATTAATAAATAGATTAATTAATTTTTAATCTATTTGATTTATATAAATATAAAATGAAAAAAAAATTCATTATTTATTCTTTCTTTATTCTACTTACCTCACAAAATTTGAATGCAGATAATTTAATAAAAAATAAAAATATTACTTTATGGTTAAATTCTAAGGAATTTCGTTTCGCTGAATATATGAGCAAATGCAAAATTCAACATCCGGATAGCAGCATATCAAACTGTAACGAGTTTAATAACTTAAGACATCGACACTTAGAAGATAAATTTAAATTAGGTAACGCATATCAAATATTTGAATGAAATTTTTAATATTTTTTATGATTTTGTCTTCTTGTGTCTTAACAGGTAAAACTCAATCTTTAAGGGAAGCTGAAAAATATGCATGCCTTGCACCATCAATAAATTATAAATCTTTAGATGCATTACATGCTACAAAAATTACAGCAATTACTTGGGTAAAAAAATATACAAACCAAGCTTTAAACAGAGAATTTCAAATCGGAGACAAGTGTTTACACACAAAGCTACTAATTAAAATGTTATATACCTCTGAAGACGCAGATATTGGAAAGTGGATTAATAAATTAGAAAATACATCTGGACAAATTAAAATAATCAAGACTTACTATGGTTCTGGATCAAACGGCTTGGCGGGGTGCAGATATTATATTTCTCGATTATCAAAAGATGGTAATGAAGAAGATAGAGGGTTTATAGCATGTCCAAATCAGCTAGGATGGGGCATATTAGATGATAGTCGAGGTTTTCCTGTTCCGGCACATTTAGTTTTTGCAGGATGGTATTTTTATGATGAAAGATTTTTTAAATAAATTTTTTTTAATATTATTTGTAATTATTTTTTTTACAAAAATCACAATGGGTATTTCTTTTTCAAAAAATATATCTATTCAAAATTTTGAAAAACCTGCATGCTTAATTGTAACCAAGAAAGATAAAAAAGAAGACAAGGTATTTGATCAAATAAAATGTAATAACAATTATTCTATTCCAATTCCTGAAATTGGATTTGATAATTATTTGTGTAGATATAATTTTCAAAAGATTAAAGGATTAAAGCAATCTTTGATATGCAAAGTATTTGATTATAAAGATGAAATTTTTATTAAATAAATTAAGCTTATTGATTTTGCTTATTGTTTTGGGTTGCAACAAAACAAATATAGCTTACGATTCATTTGCAAAAAAGCCAATTTATGAAAATCCAGAAAATTATTTAGATGGAACCTTGGTAGATACAATTTACGATAAACTAACATCTTTTTATTTTTCAATACCATCCCAGGCAATAAAAATTCATAATGGTTCTATAATTTCAGCATTATCATATCCGAAAAATGGAATGAATTTTGAGTGGAAATTTAAAAAGTATTTTGGGAGGGTAAGGATTGTTGAGACCACTTATACAAATAAAAAGTTATGTCGCGCGTGGATTCAAGAAATAGGAAAATCTAGAGTTTACGCCCCTTATGGGATTGATAGAGGTTTAGAAAAAGTTACAAGCAAATACAGTTCAAACAAAGCTTGTTTAGATTTGAACTCTGGAGAGTGGAAGTTATATGATGAATTCAATTAGTTTAATAAAAATTAATATATAGGTTAATTAATTTTTAAAATTCATTAGCAGCAGATGCTCCTGCTATTTTTCCAAATACTTGGCCAGAAACTAGACCCGATCCACCAGGGTAATTGTCGTGAAACAAACCGCCAACCATTTCTCCACAAGTGAATAATCCAGGTATCGGTCTCCAGTCTGTTCCAATAACTTGCGCGTTTTCATTTATTTTTAAACCACCAAATGTAAATGTAATTCCCCCTGTAGTTGGATAAGCTAAGAATGGTGGTTCATCAATTTTAATTGCCCAATTGCTTTTTGGAAGATCTAAATCTTTTGTAGATAATCCATCTTTACAAGTCGGGTCAAATTTATCTGCAGAATTTGCACAAGAATTAAATTCTTTAATTGTTTTGAGTGCTTGCTCTTTATTTTCAATATCCATTAATTGAACCAATTCTTCTATTGTATTTGCTTCTATCGGTTTACCAGTTTTGTATCTTGGTTCTAGATGTTGAACTGTTTTCTGATCAAAAATTTGATATGCAATACCACCAGGTTGTTTCAACATCTGAGCGCCGAACTTTGCATAAGTATAAAGTTTAGTGTCCTCTCCTTCATCTACAAATCTTAATCCATCCCGATTAAGTATAATGCCAAAAGAATAAGATAGTCGATTAGATTGATCACCTCTTTTTCGATCTGCATGATCTGGCCAATTTGCATCAATTGGTGTTGAGTGTCTACCAGTCCACTGTCCAAATGGCATAGCACCAATTGACAATGCCATTTTTAATCCATCCCCTTGATTAAAAGATGTTCCTCGAACTTTTGCCGTATCCCAAGGTGCTCCCAAATATTGAGCTCTCATTTGTGAATTTGCTTCAAACCCACCACAGCCTAAAACAACAGCATTAGCATATAACTTTTTAATACCATCATCTTCTTTAGTAACTACCCCAATAACTTTACCTTTATCGTTTTGTAAAAGTTTTAATGCTCCCGACCCATACCGGATATCTATTCCAGCATTTTTTGACGCTTCAAACCAAGCCGCTGACAATCCTTTTCCTTCATGCTTAGTACGTATTACAACACCGCCAGGAAAGGTCCATTGACCATTAACTTTTACGCCACATACATGACAAGCAGGCTCACATTCAATCTTTGCAGTTTTAACAGCCCATTTAACTGTATCATAAGAATTATTAACTAATATATTTGCTAAAGTTGGATCTGATCTGCCATTCGTTACACGCAGCAAATCTTCCATGTACTTTTTTTTGGTGTAAGGTTTAATACCGTCGTAAAAATTTAAAAATTCATTTTCAACTCCTGGCAAAAAGGGAGCGAGTTCCCTCGAGTCATCGAAAGCTATACGTAATATACCTCCAGACCAATGAGTATTTCCTCCGCGCATCTCTTCATGAGCTTTTTCAAGTATTGCAACACTTTTTGCACCACTTTCTAATGCGGAGATTGCTGCAGCCTGAGCAGCGTTACCTGCTCCTACTACGATTACATCATAATTTGACACAATCAAATTATAAATAAAATACATTAATTGTAAAATAATTTATCTGAATCTGTCTATGATATTATAAAGTAGCTATGAAAACGATCATAGATCAACCGGATAGATCGTCTGACCACTGATCAAGTATTTAGTAATTATTTTTTTTTATTAACCTTGAATTTAGTGTTTAATATGATTGGTATAAATCTGTTTTATATTTGGACCTACAATCTCAGAAAAATTATTTTATTAACTTTAATATTTGTTCTTTATTTCTTTTAGTCTGCTCTTTCCCTATATTCCATTGTGTTTTTTGATATTGAATGGTGTCTAACCATTCACTCGATACCCAGCTAAAAACTACATTAGTATAGATTTTAGCTTTATTGTTTATATTTTTAATTATACTTTTATTTTCAGCTTTTACAGATGTGCTTAAAAATATTATAATTACTATATTTAAAATTAAATTTTTAACTTTGAGTTTCATATTTTATCACCGTATATGTTCTAAATTGACTACCTTGTTTAAAAGTCTTTGTAAAAACTACTTGATAGTTATTTAACGAAGTTTCTAAGATTTTGTTCTCTTCTGTAGTTTTATAAGTACTTTTAATGCCCTTGTTAGTCTCAGATCTAGATTGTTTTTCACTCTTTAGGATAGACGAGCCAACAATATCAGCAACGTTTACCTTGGCATTTAAAAGTGCTTTTGTTCGCGATACTTCTAAGTCAGAACTTATTGCTGAACCGCATCCAAAGGTATTTAGTTTGTTACTTTTATATTTGTTACAGATTTCAGAGTTTAATTTTAATAAATCTGAACCACTATTAATTACTGTTTTTCTATCTGCGAAGTTATTAGAACATGCTGTCATAAATAATATTGCAGCTATTGATATATATCTCATTATATTTCCTTTCTACATTGCCTCTAGTGCGAGGCCTAAAATAAAAACTAAAGTTGTTTCGTATTGAGGACTGGAAATAAAAGATTCCATGAAACCAATTTTATTGCCAGTAATTTTCGTTTCCTCACAATTTTTTTCTTCACGATGCCCTTTAATTTGATTATTTTCTGTTATAGTTGTTACTTTGTAATGACACACCGTTCTTGCTTGAGCAGAATTAAAAAAAAATAATGATAGAGTTAAAATTATTATAAATATTCTTTTCATAACTTTACCTTTAAATCTTTCTCGATATCAAGTTTTATATTGTTTAAAATATCGGGTAAAAGATCCTCAAATGTATCAATTATTCCTAAAACAAAGACCTGAGTTGAATATTTTAACTCTGACTCCAGGATTGAATTGATGCATTTTTTATTTTTTCTACAATCCTCACTCACAACGTGAGAAATTACTTGTTTGCCATACTCTGTACTTCTTGCATAACCAAGGCTAACAAAAAAAGTACAATAAAGCATGTACATTAAAATAATTGTTCTAATCATCTTAATCATG
>CBFHID010000004.1:33026-37546 GCA_965655895.1 Candidatus Pelagibacteraceae bacterium
ATTAAATTAGATGAAATTTTATTAAAAAAATCTAAGGGTACACCATTATTTGATGTAATAAATACGCACTTACATAGCATTATAAACAAGTCTAATTATTTTCATAATATTAGCTCTGTTTTGATGAGTATAGGCGGTAGAATTGGAGATGTGATGGATTTAACAGAAACTGCTATGGATCCTAAAAGCGATTCAGGTTCATCATTAAGCAAAAAAGAAAAGGATGATATACATAAGGCAATATCACTCTTAGAAGAAAAAATTAAAAATCTTAAAATTTCTGTTAACTAGTTTTTTTTTTAACTAAGTATTGTGATGATAAATCTAGTAATTTTTCTGCTAAATTTTCAATTGGTTTTAATAGGACTCCTAATAAAACTTTACTTAATATATTAAAGATAGGCACCCCCCCTGTTAAATTATAAAATAAAGGATCTAATATAAAATTGACATACTCAAATAAAATTAAAATCATAATAAATGTTAAGGCAGTGGCATATTTTTGGGATGTACTATTTTGTTTCGATAAAATAGTTACAAATAGTAAAATCATAAAAAAAATAATCTCACCAATATAAAAATAAATAGTTTGCCACCATGGTTTTTTAATAAAAAAATTAAATTTAAGCGGTTCCAATGTCTGATTTCTAGCATTCTTTGCTTCAATCAAAAGATTGTATTCTCCAGGAGCAAGATTACTAAATGAAAATTTTTTATCTTTAGTAAATTGTCGATTTAAATTTTTTTTATTTTGAATTAAATATCCGTTAAATAAATTATTTTTTTCATCCAAATAATCTGTTGCGCTAACATAAAAATCAAAATTATTTTCATTATAATTAAACTTATTTTTTATTTTGAAATTTTCTTTATCAAATGAAAAATTATTTCCTCCGTAATAAAAAGGTTTTTCGTTATTTAAAATTTTTGAAAAAACTATTTTACCACTATTTTTTTTTGAAATGTCATTGTAGCGAAAAATACTCACTCCTTCATTACTAGTAAAATATATTTTATCATCATTAAAATAGTGATATTTAACAAATATATTTTTAGAAACTTCTGGGATAGGAAAGCTTTTCAAGTTATCATTTTGAATAGAGTAGAATTTTTGTATTCTTTTAAAGTTTTTATAGTGAACAGTATGAAAGATGCTTTGATCATTAATTTGAATCATTCTTATAAGCTGCTCAGGTTTGCTATTTAAATTTTGGTCAGAAAATATTTTACTTTTTTCAAATTTATTTTCGTTGTAATTAAATTGGTATGCTCCTATTTTTGAACCAACAACCAAATTCTTTTTATAATGAACAATATAAAGTTTATTATTAAAAGGTAAGCCATCTTTTTTTGTATACTTGGTGACAGTAATATTTTTTAAATCATTTAAATTAACTTTGTATATTCCTTTACCTTCATTAAATACCCAAATATTTTTTTTATCGACTATTTCAATTATTCTCCATACAGAATTATTTATCTCTGGAATTTTTATAAAATCTTTTAAATTCTCTTCATCAAAGATAAACAAACCCTTTCTTGAGCCAACATAAAACTTATTTTCAAAAATTTTTGATTTTTTTAACGAGTATATAGAACCAGTAATTTTTTTTGGAAAAATTTGTGAATAATTTTCCTTTTTGTCAATAAAACCTAAGCCACCTATATGTCCAATGATCATTTTTTCTCTCATAGTCAACAAGGCCCAAGTCTGACTTTTAACAAAACTTGTTGCCACAGGTTCAAAATGATCTTCAAGAGTTAATTTATTACTTATAAGCTTTCGTAGACCTGTTGATGAAGAAATATAAAATTCGTTATTAAAAAAATTTAAATCGTAAACATTTCCGCCTGTTTTTGATAAAATTTTTGGATAAAATCTAAATTGTGAACTTAATAAAATTTTAGATATACCATCATTTAATCCTGCCCATAAATTTCCCGAGTTATCTTCATATAGCGATCTTACATTATTTGTTCTCAAACCTTTTTGTGTATTGATATGATTGGTAATATTTAAATTTTTATCTAATATAAAAATGCCATCATAAGTAGCTAAAGCTAAATTAGAGTTTTTTAATTTTATTGTTCTGTATATGGTTGTTTTGTTAATCGTTGGATTTTTAAATTCTATTTTTTTTATACCATCACTATCTGATAAAAATATTCCAGCTCTTCTAGTCAAATAAATGTTTCGACCTTCTATTTGCTCAAATCCATTTATTATTTTTGATTTAGTATTAAAGGATTTTGTTTCAGCAATAAAATTAAATTTTTTTGTATTTAATTCTAAGTGATATAAACCCCTTTCTTCTACGAATACGTATAATTTTTTATTAACATAAAAAGATCTACTAAATCTTTTTTTAAAAGGATTATTGATTACCGTGACAACATTGTTTTTGACTAAAAATAATTTTCTAAATGTTCTAAAAAATAAAAACCCATTTTCTAGAATATGAGTTTCGTAAATAGCTGAATTTGATTTATATTTGGGAATATTTTTACTTAAACTAATAAACTTAGGTTCACCAATATTATTATTTTTAATAAAGCCGAATGAACCTCTACTACCGACAATTACATTACCGTTAGGGTCAGATGATATTGATCTAGCACTTTTAAAATCAGGTAAATTAATTAACTTCCAATTAGAACCATCGTAAATTAAAACTCCATTATTATTAGCAAAATATATCCTTCCATCCTTATCTTCTGTAACGCCCCAGTTTTGAGTTAGGGCACCATACTCTGATGGAGAATAATTTATTATTTGAGGTATCGGTTTAGAAAAAGCCGATACCTCAAAGATTAAAAATACGAAGAATATAAAAAAAATTTTATTTAAGCTTGCCACCTTGAGCATCGGTAAAGCTACCCATTAAAATCATTATAAAATCGATTAGAGCCCAAATACCAATACCGCCTAAAGTAAGAAGTTGTATTACGCCAGTTCCAGTCTTTCCAACGTAAAATCTATGAATGCCAAGCGCACCAAGGAAAAAGCAGAGCAAAGCCGCTGTTACTTTTGATTTATTCATTTTTACTCCTTTTTTATTTTAATTTTAAAATCTACTTTTTTTGATTTAAGTATCAAGTGAGAAATCAAAATATTTCCAATACTTGGAGCAAAAAAATTAGCTATAGGTATCGTGTATAATAAACTTACAAATAACCCAATAATATAAAGTTCAGATTCTGAAAACATAAAAAATCTTTTCATTTTTTTTTTATCTAAAAATTGAACTAAAAAATTTCCACAATATTCTCTTCCCACTAGAAAAGCGTTTACAGCTATAAATATAAAAATATTTGCAACTGGCAAAAGAATATACAAAGGAAGTATTAATATATTTATTAAAAATCCTTTTAATGCAGAGACACATCCATATTGAATACTTAAATAAAAAGAATTTTGTTTTAATTTTTTATTCCATTTATAATTATGAATATTATTAATAGAAAAAAATATTTTTTCTGCAAATATCCCAGAGACGATAGATCCGAGTGGAACCAAAATTAGTGAAAATAATATCCAGGATGTAAAAAATTGAACGATACCCAATAAAATTGTAAAAATTTTAAGACTTAGAACATATTGAATAATGCCACCTTCTTCAAATTGATCAGGATCGGTTAAATTAAATAACGATGTAAATAAAAAATAGTAAAATAAAAAAAAAATTAAAAATACCAAAAATTAATGTAATTATTGACGAAATAAGAATTGTTTTAAAGATTTTTGGATTCTCAAGATCAATTACAGTTTTTTGGAGCGTGTCTTTAAGAAATTGGAACAAAATTATTTAAATTTTTGCAATACCTAATTTAGCTTTTACAAGATCTTTGTCGGCTCCATTTAAAGATTTAATTTTAAAACCATTGTTAAGCAAATCTCCTGCATACAATTTGTTATAAAAAAAGCATGTGATTAGACTTCCAAAGCCAAAAGTAAACCAACCAATTGCAAAAAAGATTGCTGCCCATTTCCAATCACCTCTAATAAGTGGTACAAAAAAACCAAAAAATAAATTTGTCCACGAAAAACCTACTGGAACCATTTTAACTTGGTTGGTTTTTTTATTTTCAAATGTTACTAATGCAAAGGCCATAATATTTATTAACATAGTATGATTAATTTTGCAATCAAAAAAGGGTTTGTCAATTATTTTAATTTTTCAGGAAGATCTAGCAGATCAGAATTTTGGTATTTTTTTCTATTTGTGATAATTATGAATTCAATTACTACTTTAATTGACACATATATTTTAGGATATCACTCCGAAGAATTAGGAACTACCGGAAAAGTATTTTTACTCTTAACAATAATACCACAGCTATCTATTATAATAAGAAGATTGCATGATGTTGGCAAAAGTGGGTGGTGGTTTTTATTATCATTTACAATTATTGGCTTAATACCACTATTAATATGGTACTGTTCAATGAGCGATCCAAAAAAAAATAAATATGGCGCTATCCCAAAGTTGCTTACTGATTTTACAAAATGAAACTAGTTA
>CBFHID010000004.1:37554-38546 GCA_965655895.1 Candidatus Pelagibacteraceae bacterium
TTCAATGAGCGATCCAAAAAAAAATAAATATGGCGCTATCCCAAAGTTGCTTACTGATTTTACAAAATGAAACTAGTTAAATTATTTTTTTTAATTTTTGTTATCTCAAGCGATGTAAGTGCAATTGAAATTGATAAACAAATTAATACCATAAAAAAAGATTTTAATATTATTTATAATATTTGGAATCGTGGAGGACTTGATAAATACGAGAGTATTTTTAGAAGAGATAATGAAAACGCTTTTTCAACATGCGTTGCTACAAGGTGTGGAGGAAGTCTGATCGAGCAATACAATTCTATTGTCTCTGATTTGCAAAAAGCTACTGGAGAAAAACAAGGGATATTTGGAAAACAATTTTCTTGGGAGCAGTATCAAAATTATAAAAATATATACTTTGAACAAAAAAAAAGTACTACCCAGACTATCAAAAATATAAATAGATTTTTAAATTCATTTGAAAAAAATTTTTTAATTATAACTTCTTTATGCAAAAAAATTGATAATGAAAAAATGAGTAATAAAGAAATAAAAAAAAAAATTAATTTAAAATCCAGCTTTTGTAACAAATTGTTTGTTGATACTAAAAAAAATTTAAATTTAATTCAAAAAGAATTTTCTAATTTTAGACTTTTATTAAATTATTCACTAAATGAAAGCCATAATAATAAATTAAAAAAATCATCACAATTACTAATATCATATAATGAAACTGTATTAGATATCTTAGATAGGTCTATAAAAAATGTAAATCTCCAGAATAAAAAAATAAGTAATTTAATCGCTCAAAAGAAATATAAAGATAAATTAAATAATCAATCTATGATTTTTAATGTTAAACTTTTAGATAATATTAATAATTACAAAGATATAATTTTAGATAAAAGCACAGATGATCCTACCATAGATTTTTACTATGAAAAATTTGATAAGTTAAAAGTTTCAAAGTTTCAATATGAATTTAATGTCAAAAATAAAAATAATTTTTTTAA
>CBFHID010000004.1:38692-92404 GCA_965655895.1 Candidatus Pelagibacteraceae bacterium
AACAAAAAAGTATCAATAAAAACCAAAGCTTTAATCTAGTTGATATAAAAAATCAAAATTATTTTTTTATTTTAAGAACCAATTGTTATGAAAAAATTTTTTCTACCAAATATACTTTAGGATTTAGAATAGAGATAGAGAATATTGAATATAATAATTATGATGGCTTATTAAATTTAATGAATCCAGAAATTAATTTGCAGAAAAATATTAAAAATAATAACAAAATTAAATTTTAAAAATTTTTTTCTATTTCTTTTTTTTTAAATTCTTTAAAAACATAAATTGCTAGACAATTATTATTATGACAGATAAGATAAATGTTCTTTTATAAAAAAATTTTCAATATTTAAATTAATTAAACTTTGGATTAGTATATTTTTTAAAAATAGTACTTTCTCCATCAAAAAATTCTACTCTTATAAAAATTTCTTTTAATTCTCCTTTAGATTTTGTACTTCTCATCAGGTTCATATCTTCATATTTTAATAAATCTAAAATTTGAGAGTACATACCCGGTATTGTTGAAAAGTTCTTTTCCCAAGTATGGGATGGCATGTTAATTTCTCTTTTTCCAATATCACTACTAAAAACTTTTTCAACAGAATAGGTAGTTTTATCTATATAGTTACTTGGTTTGTAGCTTGTTTTGAAAGAATATTTTTTTAACTCAAAATCGCAACTTGGAAATAAAATTTTTTTTTCTTTAAAAACATTTGTATAACCAATAATAGTAACGTGATTTTTTTTATTATAATCTAAACCAACCATATAGTGTTCTTTATCAAGTTTTATAGTAACATTTTTAATTGCACAGCGATTTTCTAAAAGAAAAGAAATATTCCAATCACTATATATTCTCGTATCCTTGGAGGGGTCTGCATTTTCAAAATTATTTGTTGACCATGTATAGTTATTAATTTGAACCCAATTATTTATTTGATTTTTTATTTTCTTCTTTTGAAAAATTTTAAACTCTTTAATTAAATCTATATTTAAATTAAATGGACCTTTTATTGCAGAGTTAATATCAAGGTATTTAAGTTGAATATTTAAATTTTTTTTATTAGATTTAAAAGAAAATATTCTTTTAGGTAAATTTAATCCAGTTCTTTGATCTATCTCATCTAAAAAACCTAAAGAATTAAAATTTTTACCTCCGTCTTCACTTACGTAAAACTCTCTTGGCGTTTCAACGGGCTGAAAAATTATTTGAATTTCTTTGTTTTTATTAAAGTTAATTCGATATTTTAAGGGCAGTTTAGATTGGTCTAAATATTTTTTTTTATCATCAATTTTTTTTTCAATATTATCTAATTTTTTAGTTATTTCTTCTGTATCTTCTTTAATACTCCTGGTTGTTTCTTTAATCTCTTTCACATCCCTTTCTATTATTCCAAGATCAGCCTGTGTTCTTTCTATTATTGGAAAATAATTTGCAAATATTCCATTTCGAGAGCTGGTATTTTCTTTTAATAAAAAAACTATTCCACTCATTATCGCTACTAACCAAAAGAAAATAATAATATAAGAAAACTCATCATAAATTTCTTTTTTAAAGTAACCAATAATTCTAAAAATAATTAAAAGAAAAATTGAGAGTATAAGAATATATTTTGAAAATGGAGCAAGTGGTTCCAAAACATCAGAAATAAAACTGCCCAAAGATGCAAGAAGAGCCAGTAGAGAAATAGCTTTTTTAGATTTAATATTAATCAGATTAGAAATCATTTCACAAACACGTTAAATTATATAATTTTAAATTATTATTCTATATTTTTCTCACAATACTCGTTCTGGCGGCTCTTCAATAAAGCAGCTCCTGTTATTTCATTTCCTGTATGACCCAAAGAACAAAAAAAAACGCATTAACCATTTCGGTCTACATTCTAGGTCCAATTCGTTAAATTTGTTATAGTCCATGCGTAATCAGTTCAGCGTAGAAAGATCTATTGACTTGTGTTATTTACTGATCAATTAACACGCGCCCGTAGATCAACTGGATAGATCGTCTGACTACGGATCAGAAGGTTGGGAGTTCGAATCTTCCCGGGCGCGCCAAAAAAATATGAATATTGATTTAAATTTAAAAGGATCTTTTGTTAATGGTCAATGGTTTAAAGAAGGAAAAGACTTAGCGATTATTAATCCATCAAATAAAGAAATTTTGTATAAGGTTCAAATTGCTTCAAAAGCTATTTTAGATCAAGCGATAGAGTCTGCAAAAAAAGCACAATTAGAATGGCAGAAGGTAGATATTAAAGATAGGGCAAAATTAATTTTAGATATTTGTGAAGTAGCAGAAAAAAATCTAGAGACTTATGCAAAAATAGATTCTTACAATGTTGGAAACACAATAAGATTTGCAAGGAACGATATTAAACAAGCAATTAAAAATGTAAGATATTTTTGTGACTCCATAGATCAAATAAAGGATGAAATTTACTCCAAAAAAGAGAACCATTCAAATATTACAAAATATCAACCATATGGAATTGTATTAAAAGTTAATGCTTTTAATCGTCCGTTTAGATGGTGTTTAGAAAAACTTGCTGCACCCTTACTAATGGGAAATGCTATAATTATTAAAAATTCTGAACAAGCTCCATTATCTGCGTTGAAGTTTTCAGAAGTTGTAAAAGAAAAATTACCAGATGGACTGGTCAATATTATTTGTGGGGATCATGAGGTTGGCGATTATTTAGTACGTCATCCAGATATTGGAAGAATTGCAGCGATATGTTCTGTTGAAACTGGAATTAAAATAAATGAAGCTGCTTCAAGTTTATTAAAAAAAGTAAGTTTAGAACTTGGAGGAAAAAATCCATTGATTGCTTTTGGTGACGCTGATCCTGAAAAAATTGTTGATATAACATTAAAGGGAATGCGTTTTGATGCAAAAGGAGAATCTTGTACCTCGCCCTCAAGAGTCTTTATTCATAAATCTTTAAAAAAAAAATATCTTGAAATTTTAAAAAATAGAATTGGTCAATTAAAGATTGGTTTACCTTGGGATGAGGACACAGATGTTGGCCCTGTAGTATCTGAAAAACAATATAATAGAGTTAAAACTTTTATTGATGGAGCGTTAGATGAGGGAGCCGAGTTATTTTGTGGCGGTTATCAGTTTGATGATAAAAGTTTAAACAAAGGTTATTTTATAAAACCAACAGTTTTAAATAATGTAACTCAAAATATGACGGTAGCTAATGAGGAAATTTTTGGCCCAGTTATTTCAGTCTTAGAATGGGAAGATGAGAAAGAAGTTATACAAATGGCCAATAATGTAAAGTATGGATTAACTGCATACATTATTACAAATGACTTAGACAAAGCTAAAATAGTAGCTGATCAAATTGAGGCAGGTTATATTTGGATAAATACAGCCGGAAGGTATCCTGGAGCCCCCTTTGGAGGATGGAAATTAAGTGGAATTGGCGTTGAAGAGTGTATAGATGAAATGAAAAGTTATGGCCGAATAAAAAATATTAATATGGAATGGTAAATGAAGATTGTTTTTAAAACTTTTTTTATTTTGAGTATTTTTACAAACATTTTATTTGCTCAAGAAAAAATAATTATTTTTGAATTCACAAAAAAAGGGCTAGCTGAACTGGAGTCTCACAGTATTAAAAAAAAGACAGATTATAGTATTGGTACTGATAAAAATGGAGAGGGTTATTTAAGAGCCGAGGCTGAAGGTCAAGCATCAGGTCTTGGTAAAAAAATTAAAGTTAATCTTAATAAAACACCATATATTAATTTTACATGGAAAATAGAACAAGGCATTAGTGGAATTAAAGAGGATACTAAGAAGGGTCATGATTTTGCAGCCAGAGTTTCAGTAATTAAAAATGTAGGACCATTACCGTGGCAAAAGAATGCCATGAACTATGTTTTTTCAAGTAATGAAAAAACTAACTCTCACTGGATCGGACCTTATCGTAAACAAGTTATAGACTACGCCGCATCTTCTTTAATGGACACAAATGTAGATACATGGGTAACAGTTAAATTGAATGTTAAAGAGCACTTTAAAAAATTTTTAGATATGGACCTAGATGAGATAGATGGAGTGGCTATTATGACAGATACAGATAACACAAAAAAGAAAGCCATTGCATATTATAAAAATATTTATTTTTCGAATTAATATTTTTTAAAAGTCAGGCTAGCCCATTTACTATAATAATCTGCTTTAAATCTAAATTGTTCTATAAAATTTAGAGTTTCTAAATTAACAGCGCTTATTAAATACAATCCTTTTTTTGAAGTATTGATTTTTGCAAATCCACTTTTATTTGTTTTATATTCTTTTTTTTCGAACACATTATCATTCCTAAAAAAAACGATAAATGTTTTGTTGCTAAAGGGTTTATTGTTTAAAAATATTTTAATTTGTGACTCATTATTCATGAAAGGGTCATTTTCATTTATGATTTCAAATTCTAAATTATTATTTGGTTTAAAAAAATTGCTATTGTCATATTTAACAATAGTCTTCGCAAACCTTTGATAAATTTCTTTTGGTATATTCTTATCTTTTTGATTATAGGTCAGATGATACTCATTAACAAATTCTAAAAAAGTTTTGTAATCTTTATATTTTAAAAATTCTTTGTTTGATTGATAATAAATATATTGCATCCCCTTTTCATCAGGCATTTGCTGAATAGCTGGATAGTCACCATCGTTTTGTTTAAGAGGTTTTAGGATAGTTGAGGATTGTAAAAGAAGCTTTTCAGTTTCGTGATTAAGAAAAGGGTAACTTTCTCCAACTAGATCTTGCCCAACTTTAATATTAATTATTATTTTATCATCACGACGAAGATCATATTTTTTTGCTTCAAGCCACAACTCGTGGGCACTTAAATGAATTGAGTTAATAAAGAAATAGAATAATAATGCAGTTATTAATTTCATATGTTGCGTTTAATATTTTTAATTATATTTGTACCCAGTATCGCTTTTTCGCATGAATTAAAACCATCTATTGCTAATTTTAAATTTATAGAAAAAGAAAGTTCAACAAATTTCGAACTTCGTATCAGGCTTAATTTAGAGGCAATTTTGGCAAATATTGATCCATCTCATTCAGATACAGATCAATCTAAAAATGCAAACTATTATAATCAACTAAGACAGTTGTCAGCAAATGATTTAAAAGCGCTGTTTAAAAAATCATTAGTTAATTTCAAAGATAATATCATTTTAAAACAAGCAAATAACCCAATTCAATTTAAGCTTGAAAATATTATGATTAATGAAGAAAAAAATTTAGATTTATCTAGAGATACTATTATTGAAATTAATGGAGAGAATATTGAAAAAGAAAAAATTCAATTTGGCTGGAGTAAAGATTATGGCTCTTTAATTTTAAGAGTATCAAATTCAAAAAATGAAATTGTTTATACTGAATATTTACAAGCTAATTCTCAATCTAAACCTTTTTCTATTTTAAAACAAAAACAACAAAATACGATTTCTGAAATAATTAATTATTTAATTATTGGTTTTGAGCATATTGTACCTAAAGGTTTAGATCATATTTTATTTGTGATAGGTTTATTTTTATTTTCTCCAAAATTTAAACCATTATTAATCCAAGTTTCTGCTTTCACGATTGCACATACTATTACTATTTTTTTAGGTGTACTTGACGTGATAGTAGTCCCGCCTTCAATTGTTGAACCGATTATTGCATTGTCTATCTCATATGTAGCTATTGAAAATATTTTCTTAAAAAAAATTTCTATATGGAGGCCTATGGTTGTTTTTCTATTTGGTCTTTTGCACGGTCTTGGCTTTGCAGGAGTCATAAGTGAAATTGGTTTATCCCAAGCTCATTTTGTTTTAAGTTTAATATCATTTAATATTGGAGTAGAGTTGGGACAGCTACTTGTTATTTTAATTTGTTATTTTGGGGTAGCTTATTGGATAAAAGAAAAAGTTTGGTACAAAAAATTCTTTACAAACTCTTCATCATTAATAATTTCACTAGTTGGTTTATATTGGTTTATAGAAAGAATAATTTAAATGTCACTTTATAAAAAATTTTCGATTATTATTCCTGCATCTAAAGATGAGAAAGACTTTTCTCTCTTATCAAAATTAAAAGATAGATTTTCGGGTCATGAAATCATTCTAGCTCTGGACTCTGAAAATCAACTAACTTTAGATGAGTTACATGAAATTAATTTAAATATTAATAAGCTTGTTAAAGTAGAACATTCTTCAAGGGCAAAGTCACTGAATGCAGGCGCTAATAAGGCTGAAAATGATTACCTATGGTTTCTTCATATCGATAGTCAAATTGACAAAATACAGAAAGAGGATCTTCAAAAATTACAAAAAAAACAACTTGGATATTTTAAGTTAGCATTCGATAATAAAAAAAATAATATTAATGCTGCTGGGGCCAACTTTAGATCTAAAAATTTTGATCTTCCATTTGGTGATCAATCCTTTTTAATCAACAAAAACCTTTTTAATTTAATAGGTAAATTTGATGAAAATCTTAAAGAAGGAGAGGACCATAAGTTTATTTGGGAGGCCAAATCGTTAGGCGTAGAGGTTAAAGAAATTACGAGAGAGATTATCACGTCCTCAAGAAAATACGATGAACGTTCATTTCTACAAACAATAAAAACGGTTTTTAAAACATTTACACAAGCAAAAAAATTTAAGAAAAAAGAAATTGAAAATATATTTTGTTTTTTCATGAAAGATCCAAGATCAAAGGATTCTAAGACACGATTAAGAAATGCATTAAAAGATCATGAATTAGTTGACCAATTTAATCTACATTGCTTACAAATTGTAAAAGCTAATATTTTGGAATTGGCAAAAAATGATGAGAATAAAATTGTTATTATCAATAATAGCACTTCCAATGATTACTTATACGAATTAGGTCTATCAAAATTTAGTATTTTAAATATTTATTCTGATGAAGTGAATAAATCTATGCAAGAAGCTTACAATTTATGTG
Source organism: Candidatus Pelagibacteraceae bacterium (assembly GCA_965655895.1). Taxonomy (GTDB): domain Bacteria; phylum Pseudomonadota; class Alphaproteobacteria; order Pelagibacterales; family Pelagibacteraceae; genus HIMB114. The sequence goes on from CBFHID010000004.1 coordinate 45,684, forward strand.
CATCCTTTGGAAAAAAAATTATTTTGTCTGGTTCGGATATTCCAGAGCTTAATATGCATCACTTTAAGGATTCTATTAATTACTTAAATAAATTTGATAGTTTTATTATACCAACTAACGATGGTGGATATTGCTGTTTTTCAACAAAACTTAAAAATTTAGAAAATACTTTTGTACGAAATGATTACAATTCAAATGAAGCTATGAATAATTTAATTAAGTATATGTATAATATTAAGAAAAATGATGAGGCTTTGATTGATGTAGATACGCTCTCAGATCTTCAATCTATGTATGAAGAATTAAAAAGCAAAAATAAATTAACAAAAGAGCAAAGTGATTTGATTCAATTTATTGATAAAAGGAAATATGCTTAAATGCAAAGAAGATTGATTTTAAAAATTATATGTAAATCTCTTTTTTTATTAGGTTTAAGTCAAAGTAAAGTTTTCTCTGCATTAAAAGAAATAATTAAAACCGAAGAAGAATGGAAAAAAATCTTAACGACAGAACAGTTTCATATTTTACGAAAAGAAGGAACTGAACGTCCATTTACTAGTTTGCTTAATGATGAAAAAAGAGAAGGTGATTATGTATGTATTGGATGTAATACAAAACTTTTTCATTCTTCAATGAAATATGATTCTGGAACGGGATGGCCTTCTTTTTTTGATTTTTACAAAGGGAGTCTTGGAACTAAAACTGACTATAAACTTATTTATCCTCGCACAGAATACCATTGTATTACTTGCAAAGGACATCACGGACATGTTTTTAATGATGGACCAAAGCCAACATTTAAAAGATATTGTAATAACGGATTAGTTTTAAAATTTTTACCTAAAATCTAAGTTTTATTATTTTTATTTATTAAATAAATATCCCAATTTAAATGCGGCAGTCCAAGCAATTAATACAAGGCCTATTAATGCTTCTAAGCCTGTCGCAATCCTCATTGCACCCGCTGGGTAGATATCGCCAGTTCCCAATGTAGTATAGCAATTTATAGAATAGTAAAAAAAATCTAAAAAATTTCCTTCGATATTACCACCAAAAAAATTTAGGTCCGGATAAGCATGAAAGGCACTATAATAATAACATGCAAATAATAAAATTTGAATTAAGTGGGAAGTTATTAAGCTACAAGATATTTTTACAAAATCTCGATAGACAAATTTTTTAGATATATTTTTACCAAGATAATAAAGTGTAAGTCCATGAATTTTGATACTTAAAAATACCAAAACGACTGTAAAAATGATCGACCAAATCATTTAAATAATATAGGTTTATTTAGTGATGATACAAGTAAGCAGAACTTCTAGACATATTATTCGTAAATTAGACCCTGTATACGAATTATTAAGTCCTCTAGCTTATCCGATGATAAGACTGGCAGTAGGTATTATGATGATACCGCATGGCTATGCCAAATTATTTAATGAAGGTGGCATTGAAAGAACCGCAAAGTTTTTTTCTTCTATTGGTATTGAACCTTCGATCTTTTTTGCATGGTATGTTGGAATTATAGAATTTGCTGGAGGAATCTGTGTTGCCATCGGTTTATTGACACGAATTTTTTCAGCGCAATTAATTGGAATTTTATTTGTCGCAACTTTTTTTGTTCATTTTCAAAATGGATTTTTATGGGTGAAGGGTGGGTACGAATACCCGTTGATGTGGATGATTATAATGATTGCAATTACTATTAGAGGCGGCAGCAATTTATCAATTGATAATCAGTTACCTAAAGAATTTTAATATTTTTTTTATCTAAAATTAAATGTGACGCCATTACATTGCCAATAAAGGGCGCGCATAAGTTGATGAATGGAATGGTATACAAAATAGCAATTGTTACACCTATAAAATATATTTTTGTATCATTGTATTGATTAAATAAATTAATTTTTTCTTTTGATTCAAATTGTACTAAAAAATTACCAACATATTCTTTCCCAATTAAAAAACCATTTATAAATATAAAAATAAAAATATTTGCTACCGGTAGTATTAAATATAGCGGGAGAATTAAAATATTAATTACAAAAGATTTAAATGCCATGAATATTGAATATCTAATTGATCGCGAAAAACAATTTTCATAAAATTTTTTCTTAAATTTATAGTCATGAAATTGATTTATTTTAAAAAAAATATCTTCTGCAAAAATTCCACTAATTATGGATCCAACAGGAACTAAAATGATTGATATAATTATCCATGAAATAAAAAATTGTAATATACCAACTAGATAGGTAATAATTTTAAAACTTAATATATAAGCTAATAAACCCTCAGATGATTCTAGATTATTAGCAAAATTAAAAAAACTTGTGAAAAGATAATAATAAAAAATGATAAAAACTATACCGGCGAATAAAAAAGTTAACAAAACAGATTTAATTAAAATACCCAGAATTTTACGATTTTCTAAATCAACAATAGTTTTTCTAAGCAGATCTTTTAAAAAATTTAAATATTCCAAATTTAATAAATTCCTAGTTTTGCATTAATTAATAATTTATTTGCACCGTTATAACTTTTTATTTTATAACCTTTTCCAATTAGCTCTTGGGCATAAAGTTTATTATAAAAAAAAGAAGTGACGCAGGTATATAAAGAAATTGTAAAAAAGCTAATACCTAAAAAAATTATTGCATATTTCCAGTCACCTCTAAAAAGCGGAACTAAAAAACCAAAAAAAAGATGAGTCCAAGAAAATCCAACTGGAACCTGACGTATCTCTTTAGTTCTTTTTTTTTCCATTATAATCGTAGCAAATGCCATATTTTTTATTGTATAATATAAAAATAGATTTTAAATTATATAAATGAAAAAAATTATTACTTTAAGCTTATTAGTACTCTTCGTATTTTCTTGTACACCTAAGCCTGGCGACAAGTCTTTTGTTCCAAAAAATAGAAGTGAAGAAATTCAACATATTATCAATGTAGCTCCCAAGTGGTTTAGGCAAATACCAAAATCTAATAAAAATACTTTTGCTGTTGGAACAGCAAAATCATCCGATTATCAAACTTCCATTAGAAAAGCGACATTGATTGCAAAAGCTGATCTTGCCGACAGAGTCGATGGAAAAATTAGTGATAAAGAAAAGTTTTTTAATCTTGAGACTTATTTAAAGGAAAAACTTGTTGTGGAAACGAAATCAGAGAGAAGTTTGCAAAACCAAATAGATAATGTTGTCATCCAAGGTTATGCGGTTGATAAGCAACTAACAATTCCACAAGGTAACTATTTTAGAACATTTATTTTATTAAAAAAATAAATTTAACGTGAAGAGTTTGTTTTTTATTTTTTGTTTATTAATTTTAGCATCGTGCGCTACAAATTTTCACCAAGCGAAAAAAAATAATTGTCTTAGTCCAGCTGCAAATTTTTATACGCTAGATGCTTTGCACTACATAGATAAGACAAGGCATTATCGATATCACAGTGGACTTGGTATCTTCAAAGCTGGAAAATCGATGTTTATAAAAGAGCTACATATTGAAGACAGATGCATGCACTCAATAAAATTATTAGAGGCCTTAGAAGACTCCAAAGACTACAAAACATACGAATGGAAAAATGAAAAAAGACAAACAGCTGGAAAGATTAAAATATTAAAAACAATTCCATATCGTTCAAATTACGGAAATCAGGTTTGTCGAAATTATATATCATTTATTGAAATTGAGAAAAAAATAAGGTCATATAATTTTAAGGCCTGTAATTACAAATTTTCGTGGGGCCCTCATGATAGATATGGCTATACAATACAGCCATTAGTTATTTTTTCAGGTTGGAGAATTTATGATCTTAAATACTTTAAAAATTAAATTACTCTTCGTAATTTTGTTATTTTTAACCTCTTGTATTAATGTTGGAGTCGAAAAATACGAAAATAAAACTATTTCTCAAAAAAGTAGTGATTGCAACTTAATCATTAATCAAGAATCAAAAAAATCATCAAATACTATAGTTTGTCAGGATGGATATAAATTTGAAATTCCAAAATTTACATATGATGAGAAAAGTTGTCGTGTAGAGCCTTATACTTTCAAACAAGATAAAAAATTATATCAAAAATTTAAACTCACATGTCTAGATTTTAGAAACAAAAGCTATGTTCAAATCTTTTAAAAATTATTTTTTTGTTTTTTTTATTTTATTACTTACTTCTTGTAATAAAGGAGGGGGTATTTCGGATACTGCCAACCAGCCTATTTTTGTACCACAGGATACTGAAATGGAAGGGTTTTTAGCAGATACAATTTCTGACGAATTAATAAAATATTATTATACATTGCCCAAACAAGCAGTTAAAAAACATAACGCCTCAATATTATCAGCCCTCACTAATTCAGAACATGGTAAAATATATCAGTGGTCGCACGGAGAGTTTTATGGATATATAAAAATGGTTTATTCATCTGATTTTAAAAACTATCCAGTATGCCGAACATGGTTAGAAGAAATTGGACGTAAAAGAGTTCAATTTACAAGGTATGGTAAAAAAAGTTTTACACTTAAAAATAAAATTTTACCAAATTCTGCATGTTTTGATCTTCAGTTAAAAAAATGGGTTGCTGTTGATGATGGTTTTCATTACAAAAATTAAATAATGAAAAAATTAAATATACTCATTATTTTTTTTTCAACTTTACTTTTGTTGACTTCGTGCGGATCTAGCGGATACAAAATTAAAAAGTTTAAAAACGAAATACCCAAATGGTATATAGAAGAAAAAAAACAAAATAATTTTTTATACGGTAAAGCATCAGCTGACTCTCAATCAATTGAATTGGCTAATCGTAAAGCTACAGGGCTTGCGATCGGAAGTTTATTGTTAAAAATTAGAAACAATTCCACCGTGATTGCTGAGCAATTTTTGAATGAGTCAGATACGATTACCAATAAAAAGATGGGACAAATATCAAAAGATTCATCCTATCAAGAAAAAATAACACAAGCAGTTAGAAATTTTGAAGTAAACAATTATGAAGTTGTAAATCGTGAAATATTTAGGGATCAAACTTATTATAAGGTTTTCATAGAATTAAAAATTAATAAAAAAGATCTATATGAATATCTTAATAAAAATCAGTAGTATTTTTTTTCTAGTATTTTTATTTTCGTGTGTGAAAAGAGAAATTGTTATAGAAAAAAATGAAGCTTGTGAGATTAAAAAAATCAATGGTAAAGATTTATTATTTTGCGATGAAAAAAAATTAAATCAGGCACGTGTAAAAACTAACCCGTATCGTAACGAATATTTAGAATGTGAATACTTTGATTATTACATCAATACAGGCAAAGAGCCTCAAAAAGAAAGAGCGCTAAGGTGCAAAACACCTAACGGCTATGAAATTATTCAATAACCTTTAACGATTTTATCTTACTCTTAAAACTGTGTTGTTATAAATGTTAACACAATTTTGCTCATACGTTCTCAAAGCATGAGGATATTTTCTGCTATCCATAAATAGACTTGCTAACGTACTGCTGTAACTCTTTAATGCGTTATACTGCCAAGTATTTGGCGAGTAACTTCTTTGTTTTTTAAGAGTTCTTTGATAAGCCTCGCCGCATTGATTTGCACTTGCAGTGCTAATCAAGAACGTAGAGAAGATTAAGCTAATAAAAAATATTTTTAATTTTTTCATATTCACATTATAATCTTAAAATAATTATATTGCTATCAACTGTGAATAGAATTTTTAAAATAATATTATTTTTTTTAGTTTTTTTTTCATACACGTTTGTTGTTAGCGGCAAAGAAAAATCAATATCCAATAAAGAAGATAATTGCTTCATTTATTATAAATTAGAAGGGCAAAAACAATTTAATAAAATTTATTGTACTGATAAAAATAAATATCCAACACCAAACTTAGGTTTTGATAAAAATCATTGCGTTTTATTGAGATCAAATATTTTTTTTAATTTAAAATCAAAATTGCAAAAAAAAGGTAATGGTCTTTACTGTTCAATGGATGGTTATTCAAACCGCGCTTACTGGTATTATGTTCAATAAAATTTTTTTTTTATTACTATTTCTAATAACATCTAATTGCTCAACCAATGAAAAAAATTTTACACCCTTAACCCATCGTTCTTTGACAAATATAATTGAGGTTGAAAATCCAGTTTTGGCAACATTATTGTTAAATAAATATTTGCTATATTCAAATAAACTTCCTGATGAGGCCTTAAAAAAACATAATGCAGCAATTCATACAGCGCTGATGGATGTAAGAAATGGAGTAGTTTTTTATTGGGAATATAAAAAAACCAAAGGTATTGATAAACTTTTTTCGGGAAAATTAAAAATTGTGAATACGACAAATGATAACAGAGGCATTTGCAGGACGTGGATTGAAGAAATTTCACGTGATAGAAGGTATTTAGTTACGGCCGTAACAACTGCCTGTTTATCTAAGGATAAAAAAAAATATATTTTAGCGGATGAATTCTTTTATGATAAATTATAGATCTTATATTTTACTATTCCCTCTTTTATTTTTTATTTCATGTGCGGATTGGAGAGTAGCCATGAAAGCTAGACAATATGGGTGTAGTGTTCCAAGTACTAATCATGCTTTTCTTGAAATTGCTTCAATTGAACCCACCGGCACAACAAAAGATTTTATGAGTTACTATAAGTATTTTGCTTATATATTTAAAACTCCTTTTTTTGATACTGAGGATCGATGTCGACATTCAAAAATTGTTATTAATGCTTTGAACAATAATAATGACTTTAAAGTTTTCCGATGGAGTAATGAAAAGAAAAAAACTTCAGGTAAAGTGCTCGTGACCATGACCAGAGAATATGGAAGAAAAATTTGTAAAGATTATTACAGTTTTATAACTAATTCTAAAAAAAGATATGTTTATCAAGGTACTGCTTGTATTGGCCCTACATCTTCATTGAGTCCATATATAATAGGTGCAAAAGATTATTGGAATTTTTATCCATTTAAAACTAATCAGTCTGCTGGAAGACCTATTTTAGAATCATGGGGTACTTTAAATGATGTTGATCATCCTGATATAAGACAATCAAAGTATAAGTTTCATTGTACCAAAAATCCATGGCAATGTAGATAAATTAGCGGCCAATTTGCTCAATAGCTCTTTTGGACTTGTTATAAATATTTTCTTTAACCCCTTCTTTGGTAAGACCCTTGATACTTTTGACGGTATTTACAGTTTTAATTCCACCACGCATTATGGCTTTATCTCTTGGGGTACAGGAAGTAAATAATATTAAAATTATTAAAGTAAAATAGCTGAGTTTAATACTCATTATATTTGCAATATTTTTTCATATTTAAGATATCGGCATTTGAAATACCCATCAATTTTTTAGCTTCAGCTTGCACTGATAAAGCACCTTCAAATTCATATTTAACGCTTCCTCTAGAAATATAACATGTAACGTTAGGCTTCATACCATTAAATAAATCAGAAGTTTTAGAATATTTAAATCTAGTTGTAACATCAAATTGATTTCCAGGTCCCACAAAGCTTTCTGTAGCAAATCGATGTGTTGTAACCGAAACATTCTTTCCTGAAGAAATAATTCCTTGATCTAATTTATCAATACGTTGAAAATAATGTCTTTTAAAAAAATAATACGCATAGGCTGCGAGGACTAAAAATATACCAAGCGCAACCAATCCTAATGCAAAAGCTTTTGAATATCTCCAGGTAGAGCGTGATCTTAAAATTCTATTTTGCTCATCAATACCTTGATTTAGCGGGTCATATACATTTTCCCTATAGCTAATGACATCATCTTTTTTCATATTATTTAACTATTTTTTAAGTTTTTTTTGAAGACTTTGTCTTCTTTTTTCTCATTAATGTTTCCCTAACTGGATCATCATCAATTGTTGTATTAATTAACTCTGGATCGTTTGTCCACAAAGGAACATGTACAATTTCTTTTTTTATGATCTCTTTTGGTACTTCAACTTTTTGAATCACAATTTTTTCTTCTATGACTGGTTTTTCTACCTCAACAATTTTTTCAACTATTTTTTCTCCTACAGGAACTTCTTTAATAATTGGCTTCAATTTAGTTTTGATTGACGTCCACATAAGCTTATTTTTAAGAACAAGGTTTCTTCTTAAAGATGTAAAATAATTTCCAATCGCTTCACGAGGTCTATTTCTTAATTCATGCATTCTTTCATCTTGTAGATGAAGACCGGCAAAAGCTAGTAAAGTACCAATGATTGAGATAACCAAAGCAAGACCACCAAACCACAACCAAAATGCTTTATCCACATCTTCTTGAGTTAAATCTGCTGCAGTTAATCTATTTTGATTAACTTTTAATTCATTTGATCCATCAGACTTGTCTGTATCTTTAATATCATCAGATTTTGTGGCAGTTTTTATTTTAAGAGCAATACGATATATCTGAGTTTTTTCAGCTATTTGGTTGAGTTTTTCTTCTGTTTCAACCTTTTTATTTTGTAGCTCTCTAATATCTTTGTCAATTGCTTCAACAGATCTTTTGTCTTTACTATTTGATAAATTTGCAACAATATTTTGAAGCGTATCTAGATTTCTTTTAGATTGTTCTAATTGATTTTTATATTTTTCATCTATTTTTGATACATCGGATTTACTTTTTCTAAGTTCATCATTTTTAATTTTTTCTAAATTAGATACTTCATTATTTAAATTTTTAATTTGATTTTGAAGAGCTGCTTTTTCATTTTTACATTTATCTCCACCAAACGCTCCTCTACAATTAGGGTTTGTTGAATACTGTTGAATTTGTGATTGAAGATTATTAATTTCATTTTTTTTACTTTTTATATCCTCATCTGCACTTTGATAACTTTGATTAGATGCCATGATACTATTCTTTTCTTTTTCAATTATATCTTTAAGATTTGTATCTGACTCTAAAGCTCTATTTCTATTTTCTTCAGCTTTTTTTAAACTATCATCATCCTGTAATTTTTCTTTTTTTAACTTGTCTATTTGTCTATCAATATTTTTTAATTCATATTTAATCTTATTAACCGGTTCTATTCGTTGATTGTAACTTAATTCGAAACCTTGAATAATTGTTTCAAATGTTGAAAAGTTCACAGCAAGTAATGCTAGTAAGAAAAGTAATTTCCATCTTATTTTAGCACCGTAATAAAATGCTGTTGCCATAGGAATTTTTGTTAGCTCCATAATCGCAACTACACCAAATGCTAATGCAACAACAATCGAGTCGGTCGTACCTGGGCCACTTCCATTATCAGATCCAGCGGTAAAAAATAAAACTGCGATTGATAATCCAACACAAGCAACAATAATTTCAATAATCCAGGCAAAGACGATGAGTTTTTTACCCATTGGTGCAGTTTTAGATTTTGGAAAAAATTTATTAAATATATTATCAAGATTGATCATTTTAAGCCTCTACCTTTTTGTTAAATTTATTTTTAAGATATTCAAACGACCAGCTTGGTTCAATTTCAAATTCTTTACAAATTATTAAAATATTTTCTTTTTCGGACTGAGAAAAAACTCCATCTGCTCTACAAATTCTAATTAATACCGCCACAATAAATTCAAGCAGATCTATATTTAATGTTCCAAGTATATTTTTAATAATCCTTGCATCTTCTTCAATCGAAAGCTTGTCATTTATCCCCTCTTCTAAAATTTTTTTGAGTGCTTTTTTTTGTTTAATATCATGAGGTAGATTTTTTAAGATCTCATCTTCTTCTTCTTCCGAAAAGTGACCGTCTGCAATGGATAATTTTGCGCTAAGGACTAGTATTCCAATCACACAAATTGTCTGACGGCTACAACGCCTATATTTGTCCCAAAATTTATTCATGAAATGATTAAATCACAAAAATGAGAATTTGCATATTCAAAAAATTCAGTATAAATTTTTTTTATGAGGATTTTGACTAAATTAACTAAAGTGTTCTTTTTTTTAATCTTTTTTTCGAATACTGCCTTTGCCATCAATGAATTTAAATTTTTACAAAAAGAAGTTTCAGGTCAATTTTGTAAAGAATTATTTAATCGATTAGACTTTCCAGGTTTTCCTTCCAATCAAAAGCAACCTTTTAAACTAAACACTGAGTTAATTATTGAAGATATTAACAAAGTTGATGGTAAAAATTTAGATTTTGACGCTTTGTTTACTTTGTATGTTTATTGGAAGGATCCGAGAATAGCTTCTTTGTTAAAAGACATGGGAATGTATGAAGATACTAATAAGCCGGCTTGGTTATGTGATTATGATCCAAATATAATTTGGGGGGTGAATAGAAAAATTTTCGATCCTGTTGTTGAGTTTTATAACAGAAAAGACAAGCCAGATTTTATAAAAGGAAGGGCTGATTGGATAGAAATTTTTAGCAATGGAACTGTTCAAAGTCGAATTAGAGATACTGCAAAATTTAAGTCTAATTTCAATTTTAAAAAATTTCCATTCGACAAACAAATATTTAAGTTTGAACTTTATACGGAATTCCCGGTCACGCGAACTGTATTTGAACCGAATAAGATAATGAAAAAATATGAAGATACTTTATATAATATCGAGGGCGAAGATGGAATTCATGTGCCCGGGTGGAAAGTAACTAATGTTAAAACATCCTTAGATCGATATACAGAAGGAGATTATGATTATGAAGGATTTATACTTGAAATCACTGCGGAGAGAGTTTCTTTCTATTATTTAATTAAAATTTTTTTACCAATCATCTTTATTCTAGGAATTTCCTGGTCAGTTTTTTGGGTTCATCCAAGAGAAGTTGATGCAAAAGTTAATATTACAATTGTTGCCTTGTTAGCTTTGATTGCATACAATTTTATTATTGATGAAGAAATTCCAAAACTAGATTATTTAACATTTTTAGATGCATTCATCTTTGTGTCCTACATTTTTACAGGTGCATCGACTATGCTGTGTGTTTATGCTCATTATCGTTTTGAAAAGTATAAAAATCCTATCAATAAGGTTGATTATTATTCTAAATTTTTAGGTCCTATTAGTTACTTCTCAATATTAATGATTATAATATTTTATTTTCTATAGATGGCCAATTTAGGAAGGAAACAAATATTATTTTGCAATATTGCAATTTTTGCTGTTACTTTGGGGATGATAGTATCAGTTATCTCAATTATTTTTGAAAAAAAAATTTTAGTTGTTCAGAGTGAATTAAATAAAATTGATTCTATTCAGTATCAAGTTAAGAATTGGAGAGAGGTAACTTTAAGTCAGCAATCAAATACAATATTAAATAATTTTCAGTTAATATTAAAAAGTGGCAACCCTAAATTTGACAACATTACATATAAACAAATCAAAGTGTATGAATTGGCCTGGAAGCCGCAAACATTTGAATTTGCCATATTTGATATTGAGAAAATCAACAACCCTGACTTAAATAAAAAATATAATATTAATAAAATTAAAAGTGACGTTATGAATATGTCTGACTTTTTAAGAGAAATTGAATTTTATCAAAAATGGGCCAATAGAAAAAAAGGATTAGATTTTTCAAATGTAGACATTGCTAAAGTTGAAAACCTAATCGCTACTGCTCAAGATCATAACCTAACGCTTATGCTTTACTTTAATGATTTAGACACGATTAATAAAAAAGAAATTTCAAGATTAAATAGTTTGATTAAAAATTATTCTGATCTATCTAGAAAGCTAATATTTATTGCTTTTATATTTCAGTTGTTAACCTTTTTTGTTGCTCAATTTTTTGAACTTAGAGAAAGAGGTTAGAATGAGATTTAATATTTTAAATAAAAAAACTTGGTTTTTAATTCTATTTATGGGAATTTTTCAAATTCTATCAATTACTTTTGATCAAGTTGTTATACAAAAAGAAGATATTTCAAGAGACTTAAGTATCGAGAGACTTAGGCTTATTGATGAAAGATCTGATCTTTTGAGATATAATACGATGATTGTTAAAGGAGTTAAACTAGCATCGGATATAAGTCTTTTTATTGAACCATCTAAAATGAATTTAGAGCTTAAAAAAAGTTTTTATATTTCTACTTTATTAGATATTGGAATTTTAGAGTTAAATCTTTTATCTGATAAGTTAATAGTAAATATTTTACAAAAAAGGCAAGTCAAGTATCAAGATTACAAAGGTACTGAGGTAGTACGAACGCTTTATGATGTTTTATTAAAAAATAGTAATGAAATTCAAAAGTTAAAGAATAGTCAATTAATCGACAACCAAATTATTTTTAACCTTATACCTTGGGCGAGTGAGATATTAGAGCAGACTAATACAGATGTTGTAATTGCATTAAAAAAAAATCAAGAAAACATATTGAAAAATTCTGATAATATTTTTAAAAATGATAACCAAAGGCAATCCTATTTACTTTTTGGAGTATTTTTTCAGCTTACGAGTTTATTTTTTTTATTAATATTTTTTAGAGAAATAATGAAAAAGAAATCTTAACTTGAAAACTTTTTTTAAAGATTGTATGTTTTAATATGAAAAAAATAACTTTTTTAATTGCATTTGCATCATCTATTTTAATGTTTTCAAGCATCGCAATTTCTGAGACTTGTATTTTCAAAGGAGAGCAAAAATCTAAAATGAATAAGATTTGTTATTATGAATGTCCATCTGGACTCTTTGCCTATACAATTAAAGTGAATAGTATTTGTGCCCGAGTTTTTAGAAGATAATTTTTTGTTACTTTGTTTGTAAAAATTATAATTATTCTGATAATTTTATTTGTAGTATTTTATATTACGAAGCTAAATATAAATTGGCAAAATAAAATTCAAAATAAACAAAGCGAACATCAGCCATCCAAAAAAGAAAAGATACTTATATGCATAATTATATTGGTGACACTTCTATCCTCGGTGGCCATCTGGATAATTAAATATCATTAGAATTGTGTTGAAAAAGATAAGTTATTTTTATAGTTTGCCTCAATGGATTTTGGTACAGCAATCAAAGTATGTTTTCAAAAGTATGCAACGTTTGAAGGAAGAGCAATAAGATCTGAATTTTGGTATTGGTGTTTATTTTCAATATTACTAGGAATTTGTACTGCTATAATAGACATAGGTATACTTGGATATTCAGCAGAAGCGGAATATACGCCAATTAATTCTATCGCAACAGTTATTACTTTGTTACCTGGTATTGCCGTATCAGCTAGAAGATTGCATGATGTAGGAAAATCTGGTTGGTGGATGCTTCTCACATTTACAATTATTGGATTAATTCCATTAATTATTTGGTATGCCAACGATGGTGAGAAAAAGAAAAATCAATATGGTAATATGATTAAAATCAAATAATTATAAATTTATGGGACTACTTCTTATTACAATTTTACCTTCAATTTTAATTATAACTTATTTTGTTAAAGCTGATCAATTTCCAGAACCACAGGATAAAATTTTTAAAACTTTTTTTTGGGGATTGGTTATTTGTATTCCTGCATACATAGGAAATACAATATTATTTGAAGCTTATAGACAATTAGGTATCTCAAGTATTTTAGCAAGTTCGTTTTTTGGTCCAGCAATTGTAGAAGAAGGATTAAAATTTTTAGTGTTTCTGAATATTGTTTATAAGTTTAAAGACTTTGACGAACCTCTCGATGGAATTGTTTATGGTGTTTGCGTTTCTCTTGGTTTTGCTACATTAGAAAATCTATACTATGTTTATTTAAGAGGCGGCTTCTACGACTCCTACAGCGTTGCAGCTCTTAGAGCTTTTACGGCAATTCCTGCTCATGCAATTTTTGGTGCAGTTATGGGTATGAATTTTGCACATTATAAGTTTAGTAAAACTAAAGATAAATCTTATTTGACACTTGCTCTTTTGATACCAGGTTTATTACATGGTCTTTATAATTTCTTAGTACAAACAGAATTTTATTATGCACTTTTGCTAGTTGCATGTGGAGCATTCTACGTGTTAAAAAAATACAACGACGAAAAAAAGCTTCAGAAAATTAAGTAGCTTAAATTATTTGATTTTCTTTGAATTTAAGTAAGCACCGTAACCAACTACGGCGCAAGCAATAATGAAAATATAACAACCTGTAGAAGCAAAATTAACTGACTTTCTAAAAACTACTCTTTGCTTATCAGCAATAAAAACAAAAGTAGCAATTGCACTTATAATAGCTGGAGAAAGTTCAATTAAAGTAGTTATATTTTTTTCTTTGGCAAACTTTGTTTTATTTTTTAATTGATAAAGTGAAAAGCCAAGAGGCAGTAAAAAAAACCACATGTTCATACGAAACCCATTAGCAGACATGGCTCCAAAAGTTACCCAAGGTAACAACATTGCTATCAATGCCAAGGCACAACCTACGTAAATCAATACTTCTTCGTCACTTAATTTTTTTCCTTTAAATTTTATTTCAAAAGCCATTTTTTTATCGTTACTCCTAATTGTTCGATTAATCAATATTTAGGAAGAATTAACCCACACAATTTGATTATATATATTAAAAATACTTATAGAACATAAGGCTAGATCGTATGGTTTTATATTGGTAAATAGGATTAATTATAGTAATTACTTTAAATAATTTTATGAGTTTATCTAACCTACCACTTAACAAAGCAGTCCCTGTTTTGCTTGTAATTGTTGGTATGGTGTTACTGGCAATTACATTAATTGTTTAAATCGAAAATTATAAATTTCTTATAACGTAATAATATTTTCATAATTTTGTAATATTACTTATCTGTAAAACTATAACAAATCACTTTATAAAAAAGTTGTGAAATTAAAATTTTTATTTTGTTTTATAACTATTTTATTATTTTCAAACATTTCAACATCTGAAATTTCAACTAAAAAAGATGTAATAAGAAATTTATCATCTAAGCCACTTAGCTATTTAGATCTTGGAATAATGAATTTAAGACATGATCTTGATCGATCAATTGATATTATTCTTAGAAAATATACTTCTAATTTTTTAACAAACTTAATTTCAGATCGAAAGAAAGAAATTGCAATTAATGTGACTTATTCATGGAGGCAAAGTACTGTTCTTGCCTCAGTATCATTGCCAATGAAAAAAGGACTAGAGTCAAAATATCATCTAACGAGTACAAACAAATGTAGAGATATTTTTAACTCAGTTAGAAACGAATTATTGTCCGATACTATCGAAAGTACAATAAGCTCATCAAGAGTTGCATCATATTTGGTCAGTATTTTTTACCCACCTTCGAATCAGCCTTTTGTCCTAGAAGAGAATTTTAGAAACGCTCTTTCACAACTTGTGATTCTTGAAATAGTATTAAGGCCTGATTTGAATTATGCATTAAAAAGTAATGTTTCTCCAATATCTTGTACAGGAACATTAGAAACCTCAAAAAATAACGTTAAAATTGCCCACAATTACAACCATTAGGTTTATGAATGTAATAAAAGTGTAACATTCATGTAACATAAGTTTTACCAATTAAATTTATTAGCAGCGCATCAAACAAAAAATAACAAAGGAAATAAAATGAAAAAACTAAATATAATCCTTTCTGTTGTAGCTGCTTTAGTTATTACAACTTATGCATCAGCAAGAGATCAGATTAAAATAGTTGGTTCATCGACAGTTTATCCTTATGCAACTGTAGTTGCAGAAAAATTTGGTAAGTCTGGAAAGTTTAAAACTCCAGTTATCGAAAGTACAGGTACTGGTGGTGGAATGAAACTATTCTGCGCTGGAGTGGGAACAAATCACCCAGATATTACAAACGCATCAAGAGCGATTAAATCAAAAGAAAAAGCTCTTTGTGCAAAAAATGGAGTAAAAGATATTGTTGAAATCGTTGTAGGTAATGACGGTATTTCTTTTGCGCACTCTGTAAAAGCTAAAGATGCTAATTTTACAAAGGAACAACTTTGGAGAGCTTTAGCTCACGATGTTGATGTAAATGGAAAAGTAGTTGCAAACCCATATAAAAAATGGAGCGACATTGATAAATCTTTACCAAACAAAGCGATCAAAATTATGGTTCCTCCACCAACTTCAGGAACTAGAGATGCTTGGAACTCATTAGTGATGGGCAAAGGTTGTTCTAAAGCTTTTAAATCTGCAATGGGTGATAAAGCAAAAAAGGCTTGTGCAAAACTTAGAGAAGATGGTTTAGCAATCGAAGCTGGTGAAAACGATACTTTAATCGTAAATAAACTAGCAGCTGATCCAGACATGTTTGGATTGTTCGGTTACAGTTACTTAATTGCCAATAAAGATAAAATTAAAGCAACTGGTGTAAATGGTGTAAAACCTTCTTTAAAAGGCATTCAAGATTATTCATACCCAATTGCAAGACCATTATTTTTCTATGTGAAAAAAGCTCACATTGGTGTTGTTCCAGGTATTCATGAATTCTTAAAAGAGTTTACAGCAAATAAAACTATGGGACCTAAAGGTTATTTAACTGATATTGGTTTAGTACCTTTAAGTTCTGATAAATATAAGACAACTAGAACTTCAGCATTAAAACTAACTACAATTAAAACAAATTAATTAAGTTTATTTAGTGTTAAAGTTTAAAAGGGCCAGTGAAAACTGGCCCTTTAAACATAAAGGGCTAAATGAACTTTGTATTAATATTTTTCATACTTCTTTTTTCAGTCTCTTTATATTTTTTTTCTAAATCTAGAATTGGTTATTTTGCAAATAGCAAACAGTTTAAATTAAAAGCATTACCAAAATATTATGCTTATTATTTATCACTTTGGTGTGCGTTACCTGCTTTTGTTATTTTGGTATCGTGGAATATATTAGAGCCAACAATAGTTAAAAATATAATTTTCTCTAAGATTCAAACGGATAGTTTAAATGAAATATCGAGAGATGAACTCAATCTAATATTTCAAAAAATTAAAGCTTATTATGCTGGTAATTTTAGTGGTCAATTAAGTGAAGGAATTAAAACTGGTGCAGATCAATATAAGCGCTTACTTTCAATTGCAGCAAGTTCTAAAGTAGTGATATTTTTAGTAACAATCATTTTATTTACTGGAATTGCTTTAAAAAATATTTCAAATAATATTCATGCAAGAGAAGGCGTTGAAAAAATTATAAGAATAACATTATTTGTAAGTTCAGTTGCAGCGATTTTAACAACGGTTGGAATTGTGTTCTCTTTATTATTTGAAAGTATAAAGTTTTTTACAACGATTAACTTCTTTGACTATATTTTTGGCACATCTTGGAGCCCTCAAAAAGCTTTTGTAAGCGATGTTTCAGCGGAAATGAGTCCAGCAGAATTAAAAGAATTAAGCGAAGCATTTGGAGCAATTCCTCTCTTTGCAGGTACAGCTTTTATAGCTTTAATTGCAATGTGTGTTGCTGTTCCAATCGGTCTATTTTCAGGAATTTACTTTGCTGAATACGCAAGTGTTAATGTTAGAAAATTTGGAAAACCAATTATTGAAATTCTAGCTGGTGTTCCAACTGTTGTTTATGGTTTCTTTGCTGCACTTACGGTTGGGCCTTTTTTTAGAGTTTTGGGAGAGACTATGGGGTTAGAAGTTTCTTCAGAAAGTGCATTGGCTGCGGGATTAGTCATGGGTGTAATGATTATTCCTTTTGTATCTTCACTTACAGATGATGTTGTAAATGCAGTACCACAATCATTAAGGGACGGGTCTTATGCAGTAGGTGCAACAAAATCAGAAACAATAAAAAAGGTTGTGTTTCCAGCTGCTTTGCCCGGAATTGTTGGTTCAATATTATTAGCCGTCTCAAGAGCGATTGGTGAAACAATGATTGTTGTGATGGCAGCAGGTCTTGCGGCAAATCTGACAATGAATCCGTTAGAATCTACAACAACAGTTACTACACAAATTGTTATGATTTTGGTGGGTGACCAAGAATTCACAAGTGCAAAAACACAGGCAGCGTTTGCTCTAGGTTTAACATTATTTGTAGCAACGTTAATTTTAAACTTTGTCGCTTTACGAGTGGTTAAAAAATATAGAGAGCAATATGAATAAAGAGCTTAGAAGAAAAAAAAGATATCAAGCAGAAAAAAGATTTCAAGTTTACGGAATTATTGCAATTTCATTAGCATTATTTTTTGTTGGATTATTAGTGTTTAAGGTTTTTTCTGAAGGGACCAGCGCCTTTTCTAGAACTATGATTAAGGTTCCAATTACATTTAATGCTGAAAAACTAGGTATTACAAATATTAATGATAATGATGAAGTCGAAAATGCTGATTATTATACTTTGGTATATGAACAATTTGTGAAGAATTATCCTTATTCAAATGATGAAGAAGAAAAACAAATCATAAAATTGTTAAGCCCAGATTATGAATTTGAGGCAAAAAATTATTTTTTAAAAAATAAAGATCAATTAAACAAAACAGTAAATTTATTGCTTACTGCATCAGATGATTTTGATCAGCTTCATAAAGGAAACTTTCCACGAGACATTCCTGAAGATCGTAGAAGGTTATCAAATTATCAATTAAATATTTATGATCAATTTTTAAAAGAAGGAAAAATTCAAAAAATATTTAATAATTATTTATTTTCAAAAGGTGATAGCAGAGATCCAGAGTTAGCAGGATTTGGAGGAGCTATTCTTGGATCATTCTTTTCTATTTTAATATGTTTATTAATTTCATTTCCAATAGCTTTATCTGCTGCAGTATATCTGGAAGAATTTGCTCCAAAAAATAAGCTTACTGATTTAATTGAAATTAATATTAATAACTTAGCAGCAGTGCCATCGATTGTGTTTGGTTTACTCGGTCTTAGTGTCTTGCTAAATGTTTTTGAATTACCAAGATCTACTGCTTTAGTTGGCGGTATAACATTATCATTAATGACATTGCCAAGAATTATCATTCCAGCTCGTGCTTCATTAAAGGCTGTGCCACCTTCTATTCGAGAAGGCGCTTTAGCCATGGGAGCTTCAAAAGTGCAAACCGTATTTCATCATGTTGTACCATTAGCGATGCCGGGAACTTTATCAGGAACAATTATTGGCCTTGCTCAAGCGTTAGGCGAGACGGCTCCTTTATTATTGATTGGAATGGTGGCATTCGTGGTTGAATTACCTGGTAGTCCAATGGATCCCTCAGCGTCCTTGCCAGTCCAAGTTTATCTATGGTCAGAATCTGCGGAAAGAGGATTTGTGGAAAAAACTTCAGCAACAATTATGATGCTACTTAGTTTTTTAATTGTTATGAACTCGTTTGCTGTATATGCAAGACAAAAATTTGAGAAAAAATGGAACTAGAAAATAAAAGAGAAGCAAAAGTAACTAGTAAAAATATTGACGTTTTTTACGGAGACAAACAAGCTTTGTTTGGAATTGATTTAGAGATTTATAAAAATGAAGTTACAGCTTTAATTGGTCCATCAGGTTGCGGAAAGTCTACTTTTTTAAGATGCATCAATCGTATGAATGATGTGATTGATATCTGCAATATCACAGGGGAAATAGAAATTGATAATTTTAATATTTATAAACCTAATGTTGATGTAGTTCGTTTAAGAGAAAAAGTAGGGATGGTTTTTCAAAAACCAAATCCTTTTCCAAAAAGCATATATGATAATATTGCTTACGGTCCAAGCATTCACGGAATTGCTAAGGATAAAAATGAAATGGATCAAATTGTAGAAACAAGTTTGCAAAGAGCAGCTTTATGGAACGAGGTAAAAGACCGTCTGCATGAACCGGGAACAGGTTTATCTGGTGGACAGCAGCAAAGATTATGTATTGCCAGAGCGATATCTATTAACCCTGAAATCATTTTAATGGATGAGCCTTGTAGCGCATTGGATCCAATTGCAACTGCAAAAATTGAAGAACTAATCGACTCTCTTAAAACTTCATTCACCATTGTAATTGTAACACACTCAATGTCACAAGCCGCAAGAGTTTCACAAAGAACAGGTTTTTTTCATTTAGGAAAGTTAATAGAAATGGGTGAAACTGAAAAAATATTTAAAAACCCTAATAATACCATGACACAAGATTATATAACTGGTAGATTTGGATAATTATGACTGACGAACATATTGTAAAATCATACGATGAAGAGCTTCAACATTTAAATGATAGCTTGGTTCAAATGGGAAGTTTAACTGAAAAACTTCTTCACGACTCCATGAATGCAATAACAACAGTTGATAAGGATGCGGTTAGCAAAATTGTAGAGAGCGATGCTAAAATCAACAAGTTTAGATCGTCAATCGATCAACATATCATGACTATATTGGTAAAAAGATCACCTGTAGCAATAGATCTTAGATACGCCATTTCAACTTTAAAAATTTCACAAGACCTTGAGAGAATTGGAGATTTGGCAAAAGGAAATGCAAAGAAAATTTTACCTTTACCAGATGATTTACCACCAGAGATGCTGAAAAGAATTGAGACTTTGGGAGAAATGGTAGAAAAACAATTAAAGTCTACTTTAGATTGTTTCTTAGAAAAATCTGTTCAAAAGAGTTTAGATACGATTAAAAGAGATGAACAAGTTAATGATTTAGCAACCGCTTCTATTAAAGAAGTTTTAGAGTTTTTATCTAAAGATAAGAAGAATTTAGATTTTGCAACAAATTTACTTTTTGTTTGTAAAAATTTGGAGCGAGCTGGTGACCATCTTTCGCGTATATGCCAAAATGTTCATTACCTAATAGAAGGTGACTATCCGGAAAAATAATTTATGGATGCCAAAGTCTTTTTAGTTGAAGACGAACAGTCAATTATAACTTTAGTCGAATATAATTTAAAAAAAGAGGGTTTTAAGGTTTCGGTTTCTAGTAATGGTGAAGAGGCTCTTCATGAAATTAAGGAGCAAGAACCTGATCTAGTCTTGCTAGACTGGATGCTTCCAGACCTCTCTGGTATTGATATTTGCAGATCCTTAAAAAAAGATAAAAAGTTTCAAGATCTTCCAATAATTATGTTGACTGCCAAAGGTCAAGAGGAAGATAAAGTTGCTGCACTTAATGCTGGTGCTGATGATTATATTACCAAACCTTTTGGTCATGCAGAATTAGTTGCAAGAATTAATGCATTATTACGAAGAAGTAAGCCAAGGGTTGCAGAGGATAAAGCTGTTTATGAGGATTTGGTTATAGATCGAATACAAAGAAAAGTTTTTAGAAACGAAACTCAGATTGATCTTGGGCCCACAGAATATCGTATGTTAGATTTTTTTATTAAAAATCCAAAACGAGTGTATTCTAGAGACCAGCTACTTTCAAATGTTTGGTCTGACAATATAAACGTAGAAAATCGAACAGTAGATGTTCATATAAGAAGATTAAGAAAAGCAATTAATTTAGATGGTACAAAAGAATTAATTAGAACTGTAAGGTCTGCAGGGTACTCTTTAGATTAATTTGCAGTTGGCAATTTAATCTCAAATTCACTTCCTTTGTCTAATTCACTTTTGATATTAAGCTGACCACGGTGCTGATTAATTAAGTGTTTTACAATTGCTAAACCTAGTCCTGTACCACCAATTTTTTTACTTTTTTCTGGATCAACTCTAAAAAATCTTTCTGTCACACGTCCTAAAGAAGTTTTGGGTATACCATATCCTTGATCAATAATTTTGATTTCAACAAAATCATCTTTTATTTCAGCGTGTACTGATATTTCTTTATTTTCATCACTATATTTAATTGCATTTTCAATAATATTATAAAAAACTTCTATTAATTTATTTTGATCTCCTAAAACAATCATATCGAGTGAAATAAGATTTGAGATTTTAATTTTTTTATTTCGAGATAAAGTTTCTAAATTTGAAATTACGATATTAATTATATCTTTGATATTTACTTTATCATTTGGCCTTTTATGTTCTTCTTGTTCAATTTTAGAAAGTGTTAGTAAATCCGTAATTAATTGATCCATTCGGTTGGTTTCATTTTTCATAATATTAAAGAATTTCTGTTTTGCAGCATCATCATCTTTTGCGGGGCCATCTGTAATTGTCTCTAAGCCGAGTTTAATACTTTGTAGCGGAGTTCGAAGTTCGTGCGATACATTTGCGACGAAGTCAGATTTTAATTTCTCAATTTTAAGAAGATCAGTGAGGTCTTGTAGTACAACCATAATTGTAAAGTTTTCATCAAAAAGATTTTCTTCAATGTAATATAAATTTGCTTTAAAGAACTGATAAGTTGGAAAATTAATTTCGGAGTTTACAGAAGAATTTTTTTTATTTTCAAAAACATCATTAATCGCTTGTACAAAATTAGAGTCTCTAATGATCGAAGCATAATGGTTAGCAACTATTTTAGAACCAAACTGATTTTTAGCAGCCGTATTTGCAAAAATAACAATCTTATTTTTATTAAGTATAAGAATCTGATCTTGAATTAAATTTAAAGCTTTGGTCCAGGTTATATATTTGCTTTCATCTTCATCTTCATCTTCTTCAATTTTTAGAGATGATTTAGTATTTTTCTTTTTAGAAAATATTTTTATAATTACGTAGACAATTATAAAACCTGCTAATAAATATAAAAACTCCATAGTCGCTTTGTAGGTTACTTAAAAATTTTTTTAAATACAATAAGAACCAAGCCAATTGATATGAATTGTGCGATAATAAACATTGGTACATTAGAAAAATGTATACCAGTAAAAGTATCTGTAAGACTTCTAGCTATTGAAACAGCTGGGTTTGCAAAAGAGGTAGAGGAAGTAAACCAAATTGCAGATGTGATATATGAACCAATAATTGAACCAATGGCTAAGTCACTTTTTCTTCCATTCAAAAGTATAAGAAACAATAAGCCAAATGTTGCAAAAATTTCTGATACAAATATGTTTTCTCCACTTCGAATTTTAGTTGCTTGTTGAACTGTATCTAGACCAAAAAGATAATTTGCAAAAATTACTCCAAGGCAAGCACCAGTTATTTGTAAAAAAATATAAATAATTGCATCTTGGGATTTCATTTTTTTCATAAGTGCTAACATTATGGTTACTGCCGGATTAAAGTGAGCGCCTGATATGGATCTTAAAGATGAAATTAATACAAAAAGAATTAGACCAATTGAGATTGCATTAGCAATTAATGTCACACTTTCATTATTTGAAAGGTTAGCACCCATTATTCCTGAACCAACAATGGTTAAAAGTAATATAAAAGTTCCAAGAAATTCTAAAAAATATCTTTTTATATTTTTGTTCATTAATCTATGAATTCCTTTTTAATACGCTCATGAATTTGATCAAATATTCTTTGAAATTCATTTAATTTCTCTTCATCATTTCCATTAAAAGCAGCAGGATCCTCTAGATCCCAATGTAATCTATTTGGCGATCCAGGATAAACAGGGCATGTTTCATTTGCAGCATTATTACAAACTGTTACCACAAAATCAAAATTCATTTTTTTGAATATATCCCAGTTTTTACTCGATATATTTCTATATTTAATATTATTGTTTTTTAATACTTTAATTGTAAATGGATTAACCTGACCTGTTGGCTTAGAGCCTGCACTATGTGCACTAAAACGGCTTTCTCCGATTTGATTTAGTAGACATTCTGCTATAATAGATCTTGCAGAGTTACCTGTACAAAGAAACAGTACTTTTTTCATAACTCATAGTAGAAGAAAATTGTTACAAATTTGTTAAATGAATAAATTTATTAGAAAAAAGTCTGGAATAAATAATTGGGGTTTATTTGCAAGACAGGATTTTAAGAAGGGCGAAAGAGTAATTGAATATAAAGGTAAGAAATATACTCATAAACAAATAGAAGACGATGATCGCTTTGATAACTCTAAAGCAATATATTTATTCACATTAAACAAAACATATGTCCTAGATGGTGATACAAAAAGCAATACTGCCAAGTATATAAATCACTCCTGTGATCCAAATTGTGAAGTTGATGTTATTAAAGGTAAGATTTGGATTATAGCGACCCAAGATATTAAAAAAGGAGATGAACTATCTTATGATTATGGGTTTGGTTATGATAAGGATTTTAGGCAATTTCCTTGCAAATGCGGTTCAAAAAATTGCTGCGGTTATATAGTTCGAGATGATCAAAGATGGAGAATAAATAGAAAATTTGCAAAAACCAAAAAAGGTAGACTGAAAGTCTAATGTACTTACACTTAACTTATTAGGCGCTTTTGATTTTCTTTTGAAGAAAGCTTGGAACATCCTCTGTTACTTTTTGAGGAACTTCACCTTTCTGACCTCTAGGCTGGTAGGCATGCAAAACATGAAGTTTGCAATAAATTTTTTCTTCCATAGGACTTCTACCGCAAAAGTAGAAATCTTTTTCATCAGGATGTCCTATTGGCCACCTACATGTTTTATCAGTTAAATTTTCTAAACTTGTTGGATTTTCTGGCTCGAAATCTTTTTCAATCACAATAGCTCTAAGTCCTCGTGGTCGTCTCGTTCTTCTAATTAAATCTTTTTTATTCTGTGACTGATGATTATTAATTTTCGGCGATGAAATCATTCTCGATTGAGTTCTGCCAGCTAAGTTTAATCTATGTGCTTTACCGATAACCGCATTTCTTGAAATATCATCTCCTAACATCCTAGCAATTTGGCTTGCAGTATGTCCTTCTGACCAGAGTTTTTTAAGTTGAGCGGTTTTTTCTTCTGTCCAAGACATGGCCACGTTTATATTAACTATATATTGCATACACAATTTAATAAAACACTACATGTTGATGAAATAATCCAGTAAAAGAGGTCTTTTTACCAGAAAAGCTTATATATCCACATTTTTTAACATTTTTTAAAATTACCTGATATTGAGTATTTTATGAGTGTTGCACAATACAAATACAAAATGGGCGTTAGAAGATTTGGGTATGTAAACTGGATCGGCTTTTACACTTTGTACTTAAAAGAGGTTCAAAGATTTTTTAAAGTATGGATACAGACTATTATTTCTCCAATTGTAACACTACTTTTATTTTTTACCGTTTTTAGTTTAGCTATTGGAAATGAAAGAACTGATGTTTTAGGTCATAAATTTACAACATTTTTAGTTCCAGGATTGATTGCGATGCAGATTATGCAAAATGCATTTGCAAATACTTCTTCTTCTTTAATGATATCAAAAGTTCAAGGTAATATTGTTGACATTTTATTCCCACCACTATCTGCTGGTGAGGTAACGTTTGCATTAATCTTGGGCGGTATTACGAGAGGGCTTGTTGTTGGATTCTTTTCAATTTTAGTATCTTTGTTTTTCATCAAGGTTCCATTTAATCATATTTTTTATGTAATGATTTTTGCAACATTAGGATCTTGTTTACTTGCAGCTTTGGGTTTTATTGCAGGTTTATGGGCAGAAAAATTTGATAATATGGCTGCGATCACAAATTTTATTGTCGTCCCTTTATCTTTTTTATCAGGAACTTTTTTTTCTATTAGTAGACTTGAAGGGCCAATTCATACTTTTAGTCAGTTTAATCCTTTTTTTTATATCATAGATGGATTTAGATACGGTTTTTTAGGCCAGTCAGACTCAAATGTTCATTTGGGATTAATAATTTTGATAATTTGTAACATGATCTTAATTGGGTTATGTTATTTTCTTTTTAAAAAAGGTTATAAAATAAAATTTTAGTATTATGAGTGCTATCCTTGGAACATACGCAAGAAGACAGGTATCTTTTTCTCACGGAAAAGGATGTTACTTGTTCTCAACTACAGATGAAAAGTATTTAGATTTTGTATCTGGTATTGCTGTAAATGCGCTTGGACACTGCCATGATCATTTAGTTGAAACAATTAAAAAACAAGCTGAAAAACTATGGCACGTTTCAAATGCTTTTGAAATTCCTGAACAGGAAAAATTAGCACAAAGAATAGTCGAAAATACTTTTGCCGATCATGTAATTTTTATGAATTCTGGTGCAGAGGCAACAGAGGCAAGTATTAAAATTGCGAGAAAATATTTTTTTGAAAAAGGTAGTCCCGAAAAAAATAGAATTATAACTTTTAAGGGTGCCTTTCATGGAAGAACATTAGCATCATTGTTTGCTGCAAATAACCCGGAGCATATAAAAGGATTTGGACCTAAAGTTGAAGGATTTGATCAAGTTGACTTTGGAAATCACGATGCTTTAAAAAAAACCATTAATAAAAATACAGCTGCCATTATGGTTGAATCTATTTTGGGTGAAGGTGGAATTAAAGTGATTCCTAATGAATGCTTGATAGGTTTAAGAAAATTATGTGATGAGCATGATTTATTATTAATTTTAGACGAAGTGCAATGTGGAATTGGAAGATCTGGAAAATTTTTTGCATTCGAGTGGTCAGGAATTGAGCCTGATATAGTTCCAATAGCAAAAGGTATTGGCGGAGGGTTTCCCATTGGAGCGTGCCTTGTAAATAAAAAAGCAGGAAGTGGCATGAAGCCAGGGTCTCACGGATCCACTTTTGGCGGAAATCCATTGGCTATGAGCGTTGGTAATGCAGTGTTAGATATTATTTTAGAAAAAGGTTTTTTATCCAATGTAATAGAACAGGGTGAATATTTTCAAAGTCAGCTAATAAAAGTAAAAGAAAAATATCCTGATATTATAGAGGAGGTGAGAGGAAAGGGCCTTTTAAGAGGTATAAAACTCAAAATAGATAATGTTAAGTTTTTAAATCAGCTTTTCGATCACAAATTGCTTGCAGTAAAAGCAGGGGAAAATGTCATAAGATTATTACCACCGCTCATTGTTAGTTCTAAAGAAATTGATGAAGCTATTTCAATTATTGAAAAAGTGTGTGAAAATTTAAAATGAAACATTTTATAGATTTATCATTGGTTCCAAAATCTGATTTGCATCATATTTTATCTGAGGCCAAAAGAAGAAAAGCTAATCAAAGCAAAAAAGGTAAAGTTATTATATCAGAAGCATCGAATGCAAAAGATAAACTATTGCTTATGGTATTTGAAAAACCATCAACGAGAACAAGACTATCTTTTGATCTCGCAATGAGACAATTAGGTGGACAAACAATTGTGATGAATGCAAATGACATGCACCTTGGCAAAGGAGAAGAAACTGTTGAAGATACAGCAAAAGTAATATCTGGTTTTTCAGATATTGTAATGTTTAGAACGTTTAAACATGAAACATTGTTAGATTTATCAAAACTTTTGAATGTTCCATTAATCAATGGTTTGACAAATTTTAGCCATCCATGCCAGCTTTTAAGTGACGTAATGACTTTTGAAGAAAAAAAAGGTCCAATTAAAGGTTCAAAAATTGCTTGGGTTGGTGATGGCAATAACGTTACAAATTCAGCAATAGAAGCTGCTGTTCAATTTGATTTTGAGCTTAATATATGTGTTCCGAAACAATACTTACCATCCAAGACCGTTTTAGATTGGGCTGAAAAAAAGAACGGTAAAATAAAAATTTTTCATGATCCATTGCAAGGGGTAAAAGATGTAGATTGTATTATGTCAGACAAGTGGGTTTCCATGGGTGATCAAGTGGATGTAAAAAAGAAAAAAGAAGATTTAAAATTATTTCAAGTTAATGAAGATTTAATGAATATTGCAAAAAAAGATTCTATTTACCTCCATGTATTGCCTGCTGCTAGAGAAGAAGAAGTCACTTCTGATGTTATTGATGGAAAAAAATCAATGGTTTGGGATCAAGCTGAAAATAGATTGCATGGTCAAAAAGCGATTATTGATTGGTGTTTATCTAATTAATTTCTCCAAAAGGATGGCAAAAACAATACTAGCACTGTAAGCAGTTCTAAACGTCCTAAAAGCATACCAAGACTTAATAACCATTTGGCATTACTTGATAAATCAAAAAAATTTCCATCTGGTCCAATGACAGGGCCTAAGCCTGGACCTACATTAGAGATAGATGTTGCTGCTGCTGAAACAGAGGTGATCAAATCTAGTCCCGTTAACGACAATAAAAGAGTCAGTATAAAGAAAATAAAAATGTATAAACAAACAAAAGCTAAAACTGAAGTTAAAAAACGATCATTGATATTTTGATTATTATATTTGATTGGAAAAACGCCATTGGGATAAAAAATTTGTTTAATTTGTCTATCGATGAAAGACAAAATTATTTGAAAACGAAATACTTTTATTCCGCATGTAGTTGAAGCAGAACAACCGCCAATAAACATTAAAACCAGAAAGAAAAAAACAGCAAAATTTCCCCAAGCGCTATAATCTTGAGTTGTGTAACCTGTGCCAGTAATGATTGAAGTTACATTGAATGCCGCACTTCTAATTGCATCTAAAGGATCTGAATTAATATTAATAAATGAATGAATAAAGATAATCATAATTGATGAAATGAGTATGAATAGAAAACCTGTTATTTGTTTATCTTTAAAAAAAACTAGAAGATCACCTCGAGTAAATTTTATATAGGCTAAAAAGGGTATGCTACCAGTAATAATAAAAATAATCGCAACCATCTCTATTTGAGCACTGTTAAAATGTCCTATAGATTGGCTATAGGTTGAATATCCACCTGTTGAAACTGTTGTGAATGCGTGATTAATTGCATCAAAAAAATTCATACCAGAGTACCAGTAGGCCAAAGTACAAAATAAAGTTATTACAATATAAATTTTTGTTATTGATAAAGCTATTTCAGTAGCTTTGGGCACTACCTTTTCCACTTCCATTCCTTCAGATCTAAAAAGCTGCATTCCACCAATGTTTAATAAAGGAAGGATTGTAATGGCCATGACGATGATTCCTATTCCTCCAAGCCATTGTAACAAAGATCTCCAAACTAAAATTCCTTTAGACGCCTTCTCAATTTCAGGTAAAATTGTTGAACCGGTTGTTGTTATGCCAGATACACTTTCAAAAAAGGCATCTGTAAAAGATAAATCAAGAGATGAGAAATATAAAGGTAACGCACCAAAAAAACAAATTGATAACCAAGCTAAGTTAGTCATTAAAAATGCTTGCTGAACATTTAACGACCTATCTTTTGTTTGACTAATCAACACTAACAAAGTTCCAATGAAGGCTGATAAAATTCCAGTCACTAAAAAATGCTGAGATTTATCACCTATTGTAATCTCGACAATATGCGGGACAATCATAAAACCTGATAAAATGATAATAAGATAACCAATAATCAGAAAAGTTGTTTTTAAACCAGAATTCATTTCAAAGCAGTTAAATTGAAATTATATTAATATTTTTTTATGACAATGTTTGAAATGTTTGTAATTTGAAAAAACTTCATTTTAGCCTATAAACAAAACACTTATGAATTCTGAATATTTAAACTCTAATGCATGGCCCTTCGTTGAAGCTAAAGCGATATTAAAAAAAAGAGAAAAAGCACTGGTAAAAAAAGGTCATGTTTTATTTCAAACTGGTTATGGACCAAGTGGACTACCGCATATTGGCACTTTTGGTGAAGTTTGTAGAACAACAATGGTTATTCAAGCATTTAAAAAAATATCTGATATTCCTGTTAAATTATTTACATTTTCTGATGATATGGATGGATTAAGAAAAGTTCCAGACAATATCCCAAATAGCGAAGTGCTAAAAAAAAATTTAAATAAACCACTTACATCTGTTCCAGATCCATTTAAGAAATTTAATAGTTTTGGCGAGCATAACAATGCGATGCTCAAAAGCTTTTTAGATAAATTTAATTTTTCATATGATTTTAAAAGCTCAACCGAAATGTATAAAAATGGAATTTTTAACGAGGAATTAATAAATGTTTTAAAAAATTATAAAAATATTATGAATATTATTATTCCAACTTTAGGACCTGAAAGAAAAAAAACTTATAGTCCATTTCTTCCAATATGTCCGGATACTGGAAAAGTTTTAGAGATTCCTATTATCGAGATTGACGAAAAGGCCAATGAGGTAGTTTTTGATAACTCAGGCAAAAAACTAAAAACTAAAATTACTGATGGGCTTTGTAAATTGCAATGGAAAGTTGATTGGGCAATGAGGTGGTCTGCTCTCAAAGTAGATTTTGAAATGTATGGAAAAGATCTAATTCCAAGTGCAGAGCTATCTGTAAAAATTTGTAAAATACTTGGATCAAGTCCGCCCAATGGATTTGCTTATGAATTATTTTTAGATGAAAAAGGTGAAAAAATATCCAAATCAAAAGGCAATGGGATTACAATTGAAGATTGGTTAAAGTACGCCACACAGGAAAGTTTAGCTCTTTATATGTATCAAAATCCTCAACGTGCAAAAAAATTATATCCTCAAGTTATCCCTAAAGCTGTAGATGAGTACCTGGCATTTTTAGAAAAATTTGAACAACAAGAGGTGAAAGAAAAACTTGGAAATCCAGTCTGGCATGTACATAACGGCCAACCACCCAAGGAGAAAAATGTTATTTCATTTGGTGTATTATTGAATTTAGTTAGTGCTAGTAATGCAGAAAGTGAAGATGTTTTGTGGAAGTTTATTAAAAATTATAACTCTAGTATCTCACAAGACGAGCATCCAATCCTTCAAAAATTAATAAAAAATGCAATTCAATATTTTAACGATATTGTTAAGCCTAATAAAAAATATAGATCTGCGAGTGAGATTGAAAAAAAAGCTCTCCTAGAATTAATTGAACTACTAAAGAAAATGCCTGACGGTATGGACCCTTCTGAAATACAAACTGAAGTTTTTACAGTTGGCAAAAATTATTATCCAAAAGAAAAACTCAGGGATTGGTTTAAAGCGATATATGAAATAGTATTTGGAGATGAACAAGGACCTAGGATGGGTTCATTTATTAGCTTTTTTGGAATAAAAGAAACTATAAAATTACTAGAGGACAGTCTAAAAAGATAAAATGTTATATGAGGTTTTTAATTTATTTCTTAAACAGACCGACCCAGAAACTGCACACCAATTAGCAATCAGATTTTTAAAAAGTAATATTTTTCCACCAGGAGCATTTAAGTTTAAAGGAAGTTCATTGTTAGAATCTAAAGTCATGGGTATTAACTTTGAGAATCCAGTGGGTGTAGCAGCCGGTTTTGATAAAAATGCTGAAGTTTATAATTCAATGTTTAAACTTGGATTTGGTCATGCCGAAGTTGGAACAGTTACTCCACAGCCACAAAGTGGAAATGATAAACCAAGAGTTTTTAGACTTGATAAAGATATGGCAGTCATAAATCGTCTTGGATTTCCAAACGAGGGAATGGATTATATTTTTCAGAGAATTATTGCTAACCCACAAGAAAATATTCTAGGGATAAATATAGGACCGAACAAAGAAAATGCCACCAAAAATGAGGATTACATAATTTGTTTAAATAAGTTTTATGAAAAAGCAGATTATATAGCTATAAATATTTCATCACCAAATACACCCAACCTTAGAACCATGCATGATAAAGTAAAAATTATAGATCTTATTGATACCCTTCACAATGAAAGATCTAAAAAGAAAAAAATTAAACCAATTATTTTTAAATTATCACCAAATATCAATGATGAAGAAATTGATATTTTGTCAGAAGTTTTTTTAGATAAAAAGGTAGATGGATTAATTCTGACTAATACATCAATACGAGGAAAAGAAAATTTAATTGATAATAACAAAAATGAAGAGGGTGGATTATCAGGAAATCCACTTCATTTATTATCAAACAAAGTGATTTCAAACTTTTATAAGAATCTAAAAGGATTGATTCCAATTATAGGAGTAGGCGGCGTGAGTGATGGAGTGACGGCATATGAAAAAATTAAGTCGGGGGCCAATTTAATACAATTATATACTGCTATGGTTTTTAAAGGACCTTATATAGCTTCTAAAATTAATGTTGAGATTTGTAATTTGTTAAAAAAAGATGGTTTTAAAAATATTTCAGAAGCTGTTGGAGTAAATGCTAATTAAAAATAAAGTATGAGCGATTATCACCTGAGTAGTGAGGTTTTTTCTAATTTTTAAATAGTCAGGGTTTTTGATAAATTTTTGATCAATCATATAAATAATAAAAAAAGAAATAGCGTATAAAAAAAACTTAATTTTTGAAGGTAACAATATCTCTACTAAGATTAAAAATACTGGCATTAAAACAGTAAAAATAATAAAAAAAGTAATTTTATTTTTGGTTTCGTAAATTATTAAATGCAGCCAGGTTGAGCCAAATAAGAAACTTAATATTATTAATGAATAAATTGAAAACAATTCACTAATAAAAAAATCTTTAAAAAAAAAACTAAGTAAAGATAAAAAATAGAATGGAATAATTCCACTATAGCATAGTATTTTAACCAGGTTTAGATTGTTCATTATAGAATTTTTCTAAAG
Organism: Candidatus Pelagibacteraceae bacterium; assembly: GCA_965655895.1. Classification (GTDB taxonomy): domain Bacteria; phylum Pseudomonadota; class Alphaproteobacteria; order Pelagibacterales; family Pelagibacteraceae; genus HIMB114. Next base: position 77,971 of record CBFHID010000004.1, read on the forward strand.
GAATAGGCGACAAGAATACCAATACAAATAGCTATGCTAACCGATGTTATTCCATAAATAACAGGATAGTGTTCTGAAGCACTGATCATATATTTTGTAAAATTTGAAAATTCAGGTGTTAATTTATTTGTAATATCTATTGAGGGTAAAATCTTAGAAAAAAATAGATCATATCCAAATTTAAAACCAAAGGTTAATATAAGTATTGATAGCAAACCCCTCAATTCTTCACCGGCTAACTTACTACTAACCACTGATCCTAATTGAGCCCCTACAACAGATCCTAAAGCTAAGATTGTTACTAGATAAAGATCGATTGTTTTATTTGAAATAGCGTGAAGTAATGTCACAATTATCATGACAAATATCATAGCAAATAAAGATGTACCAGGAACAAGCTTTGCAGGCATACCAATAATATAAATTAAGATTGGAACTAATATAAACCCTCCTCCAACACCCAAAAGAGATGATACTAATCCGATAATAATACCAAAAAATATTGGACCAATTGCACTGATATATAATTTTGAGGCATGAATTTTAACTTTAAAAGGTAAATTATGTATCCAATAATGTTGGTGAAGTTTACGCTTAATAAATTTATTATTTCTAATTCTTCTCATTTCACTCAGGCTTTCGTAGAACATTAGTAATCCTATAGAGCTTAAAAGGATAAAGTAGGAGATAGATATTAAATTGTTAATAGAACCTTTTTTTAAAAAGAAAATAAAAATTTCAACACCTGCGACTGAACCAATAAGTCCACCAATTAATATTAAAAATCCCATTTTAATATCAATATGGTTTTTGAAGTAATGAGCTAATGAACCAGATACAGATGCAGCAAGTATGTTGTTTGCACCATTTGCTACGGCATATACTGGAGGAATACCCAGGAAGATAAGAATGGGAGTCATAAGGAAGCCCCCACCAATACCAAGTAACCCAGTTAAAAAACCAACACTTGCACTTATCAGTAGTAGAAGGGGTACGTTTATATAAACTTCAGCAATTGGTAAGTAGATATCTAACATTTATTATTAGTGATATTAATTAACAAATATGCCTCTATAATCTAATTGTCAAATTGAGATCGTCTTAAAAATAAAGCTGAAAAACACCTTGACCAAGACAATTTAAGGAAATATATCCTCAGTTCTTATGGCAAATATTTGTGAACTAACTGGCAAAAGACCTATGAGTGGAAATAAAGTTTCGCACGCCAATAATAAAACAAAAAGAAAATTTTATCCAAATTTAAAGAAAGTTACTCTTAAAAGTGAGTTGTTAAAAAAAAATGTGAATTTAAAAATTTCAACGAGAGCTTTAAAAGCTGTTGATTTTAGAGGTGGACTTGATCAGTTTTTAATTAGAGCAAAAAACAAAAATCTTGCCCCGAGAGTGAAAAAGCTCAAAAAAGCTTTAATGGTTAAAACCAAAGCTAAACCTAATTGATTAATAAAAAACTAATTCCGTATATTATTTCAATGATGCTAATTGTTTTGGCATCAAATTACCTAGTACAAATACCTTTTGGCTATTTGGATTTACAAAATATTTTAACATGGGGCGCATTTACATATCCAATTGCCTTTTTGATTACAGATCTTGCAAATAGAATACATGGTATCAGTTTTACAAAAAAAGTCATTCACGCTGGATTTGTTTGGGGAATAATTGTTTCATTAATTTTTTCAATTAGTGAATTAAATTTAATATCTCTAAGGATTGTTGTTGGTTCAGGTACAGCATTTTTGTTAGCTCAGTTGTTAGATGCAAATATCTTTAATAAATTAAAAAATAATAAACATTGGTTTGTGCCACCATTTTTGTCTTCAGTTATATCATCAGCGGTTGATACTTTATTATTCTTTTCTATTGCATTTTATGGAACAGAGGTACCCTGGATTACATTAGCTCTCGGTGATTTTATTGTTAAGATTTTAATGGCTATGTTGATGCTTGTTCCTTTTAGATTAATATTAAAAAATTTAAATCTAATTCAGAGTTCGTTTTCTAGCAGGTGAATTAATAAATAAATCAACTAATTGATCAACCATGGCATCACCTAATTCTTGAACATCAGCGATTTTAATTGCTTTTTCATAATAATTAGTAACATCATGACCAATCCCAATTGCATTTATTTCTATATCAGAGTTTTTTTCAATCCAATTAACAACCCTTTTTAAATGCTGTTCCAGATAACTAGCTTGGTTTACTGATAACGTCGAGTCATCTACGGGTGCGCCATCTGAAATGACCATTATAATTTTTCTTTCTTCTTTTCTTTTTTTAAGACGGTTGTAAGCCCAGAGAATTGCTTCACCATCAATGTTTTCTTTTAAAATTCCCTCTTTAAGCATTAGACCTAAATTATTCTTTGATCTTCTCCAAGGTGTATCAGCAGATTTATAAATTATATGACATAAATCATTTAACCTACCTGGATTTTCCTTTTTATGTTTCATCCAAAGCTCACGGCTTTTGCCACCTTTCCAATTAAGCGTAGTAAAGCCTAATATTTCTACTTTAACTGAACACCGCTCTAAAGTTCTTGATAAAATATCTGCACATATAGCAGCGATTGTAATTGGCCTTCCTCTCATAGATCCAGAGTTATCTATTAGTAATGTGACAACTGTATCTTTAAAATCAATATCTTTTTCTTTTTTATAAGAAAGTGAATTAAAGGGATCCATGATAACTCTAGGAAGTTTAGAAGCGTCTAACAAACCTTCTTCAAGATCAAAATTCCATGACCTATTTTGCTTTGCCAAAAGTTTTCTTTGTAATTTATTTGCTAATCTTGCAATAAAAGATTGAAGAGATGATAATTGAAGATCAAGATTATTTCTTAACTTTGAAATTTCTTCATCAGTGATTAATTCATTAGCTTCTAATATTTTGTCATATTGGTTAGTAAAAATTTTATATTTTTTATTATCATTAATTGCATTTTTTTGTGCTCTGGTAGTTTGAATATCCTCATCCTCACTGTCTTCCAATGCAATTTCCTGGTCATTGAGACTTGGATCAAAATCAATTTCTGGGACTAAATTTTCCATATCAAACTCTGGGTTTTGTGATTGCTGATTTTCTTGTTCTTGCAATTGCTGTTTTTCACTATCTTTTTCTTGATTATTTTCTTGATCATCCTCTTCATTTTGAGCATTTTGTGGATTTGAATTTTGATCTTGAATCTCCAACTCTTCTATTATTGATTTAATTTTTTTTGAATATTCTTTTTGATTATTTAAACTATTGTTTAAAGATGCAATTTTATTTGCAACTTTATTGTCAAAAATTTCATTCCATCTTTGAAAATCATCTTTTTTGTTATCAGGTATATCAAAATTCATAACTTTATTTCTTAAATATGCTTCAAAAGCATCAGCTATAAAATTTTGAGAATGGACATTGCTTTCTGAAATTTTTTTCTGATAAAATTGATTTATATTATTCCTAATACCTTTGTACTGGTCTGATCCAATTTTCTCGTATCTAATTTTTTCAGCAATATTATATATTGTTTTGCTGATACTTCCGCTTGGTTGATTTTGATTTAAAATTTTTTCGTCACTGTATTTAATTTTTAAAGCTTCACTGTCAGATAGAACTCTTGCTTCTAAAATTTCTTCTCTATTTTCAGCAGATAAAATTTTTGGCTTAGAAATTTTATCAAATTTCTCCCTTTTCTCTTTGAAATTACTTCTCGCGATTGCTCTAGCAGTTGAATGAATTGCTGATTTATACTTTTCTATATTTGATTGATCAGCCATTTGATTTAGAGGTTTTATCATTGCTGGATAAAATATCTTCTCCAAAACATCTTTGATAGTACTCCGAAATAATTGGTCTCTCTAATTCATCACATTTATTTAAAAATGATAATTTAAAAGAATGCTTGAGATCATTAAAAATTTTAAAATTATCAGCCCAAGTCAGCACCGTTCTTGGACTCATAACTGTAGAAATATCCCCGTTAGCAAAGCCATTTCTAGTTAAGTTTGCGATTTGAACCATATTTTTTATATTTTTTTTTCCGTCACTATTATTTAAAAAACTACACTTGGCTAAAATAATATCTTCCTCCTTTTGTGGTTCTAAATAATTTAAAGTAGTAACAATATTCCATCTATCCATCTGCCCTTGGTTAATTTGCTGTGTCCCATGGTAAAGACCAGATGTATCTCCAAGCCCAATTGTATTTGCAGTTGCAAATAACCTAAAAGACTTATTTGGTTTTATAACTTTATTTTTATCTAATAATGTAAACTTTCCTTCACTCTCAAGCACTCTTTGAATAACAAACATCACATCAGGCCTACCGGCATCGTATTCATCAAACACTAAAGCAACAGGATTTTGCAAAGACCATGGCAATATACCTTCTTTAAATTCAGTTATTTGTTTTCCATCTTTAATTACAATTGCATCTTTTCCAATCAAATCTATTCTACTAATATGACTATCTAGATTCACTCTTATACAAGGCCAATTTAATCTAGCGGCGACTTGCTCAATATGAGTAGACTTTCCTGTTCCGTGGTATCCTTGAACCATGACTCTTTTATTATTTGAAAAACCAGCAAGGATAGCTAGCGTTGTCTCTCTATCAAAAATATAATTATTGTCTATTTCTGGAACGTATTCATTTTTTTCTGAAAAACCCGAAACTTCTAAGTCAGTATCAATATTAAATGTTTGATTAACGGAAATTTTCAAATCTGGTTGTTGCGATAACATTAATATTAAACTACCTTTTGTTTTTCATTTAGTGACGTTTTTAAATATGAATATGCAATTGTTATTTCTTTGAGTTTTTCTTCATATTTTGTATCACCTGCATTCATATCAGGGTGATATTTTTTCACAAGTTTTTTGAATTGTTCTTTTATACCCATCCAATTAATACTAGGTTTAAGATCCATTTTTTTTAAAGCGGAAATTTGTTTTTCAGTATAATCATTATTATGTTTATTAAGAGTTTTTTTAAATTTTGATAAATTTAGTAGCTCATCTTCAATGGCATTATTCCAAAGGTCATGAAAAAAATTATCCATTGATCCAAATTTTTGTGTTTTTCGATGCCCAATAATATCTTGAAAAACAAAGTCTTCTATCTGAGCTTGTGACATACCCTCAAAGAAATCCCATTTTTTGTTATACTCTTTTATATGTTCTTCACAAAACCACAGGTATCCTTCTTCCTTTTTAGCTGGAGCCTTAAATTCTCCAATCTCAGTGCATAAACTCCAATTGCAATTTAAATTTTGATTTTTTGAATATTGCTCAAAATGGTGTTGGCATAAGATTTTATATTCTTTATTTTTTTTATCTCTTACCAAAACCTCTTTAAATCCGCGTTCAAAACAATTAGGATTTTCACAACTTTTTTTCATAAACGATATATAATATAAAATAACTATGAATTCCGAAACATTAATTGAGAGAAAATTATTAGATAATTTGGGTGTAAAAAAAGTTAAGGTAACAAATAATTCATATCTTCATAAGCATCATCCACAATCACCTAATAGTGGAAATAGCCATTTTAAAATTACTGTTTTCGATCAAAAATTTTACCAATTACCCAAGCTAGAGTCCCATAAAAAAATCTATGATTGTCTTTCGCAGGAAATGAAAACATTTATCCACGCCCTTGAAATTGAAATTGTTAATGCTTAACAACTGGATTTAAAACGACTTTAATTTGAGTAATTTGGTTTTTATTTTTATTTAAAATTTCATAAATTATATCGTTGAATTTAAATGTTTGACCAACTTCAGGGAATGCTTCAGTTTTATAAATTAGATAACCGGCTAGGGTAGATGCATTGTTTTCTGGAAGTTTTATATCTAGCTCTCTATTAATATCTCTAATATTAACATCGCCCCTTATTCTGTATTGATTATCTTTTATTCTCCTAATTCCAATAGTAGAAAAATCTTTTTCATCAAAAATATTTCCAACAATTTCCTCAATAATATCTTCTAAAGAAATTAAGCCCATAAGCTCACCATACTCATCTACAACAAAAGCTATTTTTTCTTTACGATTAATAAATTCATTTAATTGATCTTTTACTCTGGTTGTTTCTGGTATGAACCATGGTTTAATTATACTTTCTTTTATTTTTTTAATATCTATTTTTCCCTCATGATCCAAATTACTTAAAATATTCTTAGCATGTATTATTCCTAAGATATTGTTTGGATTATCTTGCCACACTGGAATTCTACTAAAAGAACTTTTTGCAATAATAGAGTAAATTTTATCAGTTTCATTTATATCAAATGAAAATATATTTTTTCTATGTGTCATGATTTTTTCAACAGTAATCTCTTTTAAATCAAGAATAGCATTGATCATACTGCTTTCGTCTTTGTGAAGATCCCCCTCGTCTTCATGCATATCAATCATATTCCTTATATCTTCAGTTACAGAAATATTTTTCTTGTTATGATCGATACCAAAGATTTTATAAATGACTAAATTTAATGATTTTAAAATCAAATTTATAGGATAGAAAATTTTTACAAAGATAGTCAGTGGCCATGAAAAAAAAAGAGCAAATCTATCAGCTTTAATAAGTGCAATATTTTTAGGTAGAACTTCAGCAAAAATAACAATTAAGCATGTCATTACAAGCGTTGAATAAAATATTCCATTGCTACCGAAATATTCAATCAATATCGCGGTCGCGAGAACCGAAGCCAGTATGTTTACGATATTATTTCCAACTAAAATCGAGCTGATTAAATCATTTTTTTTATCAATAAGATTAAGAAGTTTTTTAGCTCTTTTATCACCTTTGTTTGCCAATTTGTGAATTTTGCTTCTATTTACAGATGTCACAGATGTTTCAGATCCAGAAAACATTCCAGAAATTATAATTAAAATAATAATATAAATAATTGAAGTAAGATTAGTATTTTCCATTTTTTAAATCTTGATTAATTAAAGGAAAAAAAGTTTTTTCTAATGATGTTTTTTTTATAATTGCAGAGCCTATTTTTTTTAAAAGAATAATATTAATTGTCTTACCATTAGATTTTTTATCATTACTCATTATTTTGAAAATTTTCTTTATATTTTTTTTATTTACAAAATTTTTATAATTATGGTTCAATTTCAATTGTTTATATATCTCCTTAATATCGCTAAGGTCTTTTGATGATAAATATTTCATATGGTTTGAGAGCCTTGCAGCTAACATCATCCCAATTAAAACAGCCTCTCCATGAATTATTTTTTTAGAATAATTGTTTATTGTTTCAATTGCGTGCGCAAACGTATGACCATAATTTAATATAGCTCTTAAGTTTTTTTCTTTTTCATCTTTTTTAACAACATACGCTTTAAATTTACAACTTTTGTAAATTGCGTGAGAAATCAAATTATAATTTTTACTTAATATTTTTTTTCCATTTTTATAGAGCCAGTTAAAAAAAGTTTTATCAAGAATCAGTGAGTATTTTAAAATTTCAGCAAAGCCTGCAACCATTTCTCTTTTAGGTAACGAGTGTAAAGTATCTGTATCAATAAGAACAAAATTTGGTTGATAAAAAGTTCCAATTAAATTCTTTCCGTGGGAGTTATTAATACCCGTCTTACCACCAACAGAGGAGTCAACTTGTGAGAGTAGTGTTGTTGGGATTTGAACAAAGTTTATTCCTCTTTTAAAAATACTTGCAGCAAAGCCTGAAAGATCTCCAATGACGCCTCCGCCTAGCGCTACAACACAATCTTTTCTATTAAAATTATATTTAGATAATAAATCTGTGATTTTAATAATTTGATCAAATTGCTTTATTCTTTCACCATTAGGTAAAATAAAAGTGTAACATTCAGTATTCTTTAAATTTTTCTTAATTTTTAAAAAATATTTTTTTGGTATATTTTTAGAAGTGATAATTAAAATTTTTTTCGTATTATTTAGATATTTTTCTTTTAATTTGCAAAACTTAATTAAAATATTTTTACCAATAAAAATTGGATATTTTTTTGACTTTGTGTTTACTAAATAGGTTTTCATAATTTATCTAAAACTTTTTTTATAATAAGCTTTCTATCATTTGACTTAGTTTTAATCGTAATATCAGCCTTACTATATATACTTTTTCTATGATCATAAATTTCTTTTATGGATTTTTTCAAATTAGAATAATCTAGCATTGGTCTTTTATTTTTAGATTTATTAAGTCTATTATAAATATTTTCTAAGCTAGTGCTAATCCATATAGAAACACCGTTGTTGCTTATTTTTTTTCTAATATTACTATTAATAAACGCTCCACCACCCAAAGAAAGTATTTTGGGATTACCATCTATTAGTTCACAACAAATTTTTTCTTCAATTTTTCTAAAATAGTCCTCACCTTTGGATTTGAAAATTTCAGGTATAGTTTTCTTACATTTTTTTTCTATTTCAAGATCGCTATCAATAAAGTCGAGCCCAAGGTTTTTTGCGAGCTCTTTACCCACAGATGTTTTGCCAGAACCCATCATACCGATTAAAACTATTGTTTTTAACATTGTGTGCTGATTATTATTAATCTAATAACACATTTTTGACTAAAATGTTTATAAAACTAATTTGTAATGATTAAAAATTTTATATTAAGAAAATTAATCCCATTTATTGTCATAGTTTTTGGCATCATTTTTACTGTTAATTATTTGGACATTTCTCCTGAATCTAAAGCTGGCAAAAAAATACTACCAAATGATATCGCTATTCCAGTTAAGTAAAAAAATAGGAATTTTTATTTTTTTATTAGGTCTGGCAACTAAAGCCATTTCAGAGCCAAAAGATATTTGGCAACAATCTAAAGAAATTAAAAATAAAGAAAAAGAAATTGAAAATCAAATTAATGTAAACAAAGAAAAAGAAAATGATTTACCCCAAACTATCTTTGATAAAGAGCGCCCAGATTTTAGCATAAATAAAATTAGTCAAACTGAAAATATAAAGGATGACGAAATAATCTTTGGTCTATTTGAGCCTGATGAAACTAAAATTAGTTTGGATTTTTGGTCAAGTATTAAAGATGATCATTACGATCGGGCTATAAAAGTTTTTAAAAACAGTAAACAACAATCTTTGACTCATCTTCTAGAAAAAATTTTATTTACTAAATCTAATCTTAAAAATTTTAGTGATGAAGGATCTGACCACTTAATTTTCTTAGCAGATTGGTTGATTGACAATAAAAAAATTGAACTAATCGATCAATTAATGTTGCAAAATAAAATTTTAAGCAAGAATCCTAAGTTATTAAAATTTCTTTTCACTCACTATTTATCTCTAGGTAAAGTTGACAAGGCATGCACTTATACAAATTTAGTTGCCCTTGATGTTAAGAGCATTGAGTTAGATAAATATAAAATTTATTGCTTAGTTCATGATAAAAAGAATAAACAAGCGCAATCTCAACTCGATTTAGTTCGTGAGACAACTTCTTTAAATAAATTTTTTATAGATAAAATTAATTTTCTATTAGGTTTGAGTGATGATAAGGGAGATGCCAATTTTAATAATATATTTAACGCTCATTTAACAATATTAACCGATAAAGATATTACATTGGAGTATGAAAATTTTGCAAACTCCAGAGAATTAAGAAATTATTTTTTTAAAAGTGGTCTTGCAAACCGACTTTTAAATAACGTGATGACTAATACTTCGACAGAAGATAAAAATGCACTTAATAAATTAGTTATTTTTCTAGAGCGATCTGTCAATGAAGATTTATATGATTATCAAAATATTTTAGATATTTACAAAAAGTACAATTTTTCGTTTGATAATTTGTTGAATGTTGAACAATCTTCAAAAAATTTAAAAAGACCAGAGTCTCATGCAATTATATATCAGGCAATGTTATTAGCTCAAGATACAAAAAAAAAGATACAACTATTAAATATTTTTAGAGATAAGCTAATTACGAATGGTTTAGAAAAAATAGCTAATCCTGTTTATCATTCTGAATTAGAAAAAATATATGACAGTAATTCAAAATCTTTAGATAAAGAACTATTAAATAAAATTTTGGTTTATAAACAAATCAAGCAAAGACAAAATTCAATTTATAATAATGACATCTTCTTTGCATCTGAGATTAAAAAACTATTTGATAAAAATTTAGATAAAAAAGAAAAAAAAAGAATACAGAAAATTATAGTTTCTTTTGATAAAAAAATTAAAAATAATGAATATAAATTAAGTAGTAAGGATATTGCTTTTATCAATATCTTGATTAGAGAGAAAATAGATTTACCAAATTCAATTTCTAAATATACATATGAAAAAGAAGTTTATATACCGAATGAGATATTCAATTCATTAGAAAAAAAACTCAACAATAAAGCTCTTTTAGATACACTTGTTTTTATAGGTAGTTTGAACGAGTTAGAGCAAGATTATACTCGTGATATTTTGTCAATTATGAAGATATTTGATAAAATAGAATTAAATAATTTAAAGATACTGTTTATTCAAAAAGAATTTTCCATATAAAGATACTATGCATTATTTAGATTTTGAAAAAGACCTCGAGCAACTTGACAAGAGATTAGATGAATTGAAACATCCTTTCGATGAGGAAAGCGGTCTATCTACTGTAAATAATTCTGAGATAAATTTAATTGAAAATCGAATTAGACTAAAAATAGAAGAAATTTATTCTAATTTAGATGGTTGGAAAAAAACAAAAGTTGCAAGACATGATAGTAGACCTAAAGCTGAATTTTATATTTCTTCAATATTTGAGAACTTTCAACCTATTTCTGGTGATCGAAATTTTGGAGAAGACGAAGCGGTCATAACTGGATTTGCAAAAATTAATGGAGAGTCAGTTTTAGTCATTGGTCAAGAAAAGGGAAATGATACTCAGTCAAGAATAAAAAGAAATTTTGGAATGATGAGACCTGAAGGTTATAGGAAGTGCATTCGATTAATGAAACTTGCGGAAAATTATAACATACCGGTAATAACATTAATTGATACACCGGGAGCTTATCCAGGCAAAGGCGCTGAAGAAAGAGGTCAAGCTGAGGCAATTGCGCAATCTATAAATTGTTGTTTAAGCCTAAAGGTCCCAATCATTTCAATTGTAATTGGCGAAGGGGGATCTGGTGGAGCAATTGCGCTTGCAACTTCAAATAAAATCTTAATGTTAGAACATTCGATATACTCGGTAATATCTCCGGAAGGTTGCGCTTCCATATTATGGAAAGACGCTACAAAATCTAAAGATGCAGCTGAGGCTATGCATTTAACGGCTCAGGACTTGCATAAGTATAATATTATCGATGATATATTAGAAGAGCCAAAAGGTGGTGCTCATAGGAATGCTGAATTAATGAGCAAATATATTAAAAAAAATATTTCAAAGTATATTGAATTTTATAAATCAAAATCATCAAAAGAAATTTTAGAAGAGAGGACTGAAAAATTTAAGAACGTAGGGTATAATATCCCTGCTGATGTAATCTCTTTTGATCATATCAGTCAATTTAATATTAAAAATAATTTTAAACAACATTGGAAAAAACTGTCTATTGTTGGATCCGTTATTTTATTAATTGGAATTTTATTATTTTTTTAAACTAATGCACCACAGCAAGATTTAAACTTCTTACCAGTTGCAGGACATTTTTCATTTCTAGAAATTTTATTATCTTTATTGCTTTCTAATAAACAGCCATCTGGTCTATTTGTTTTCGAGACATCTTCTGATAAATCTTTTTGCATTTGATCTGCAATAGTCACTTCTATATTAGATAAAAATATTACAATATTTTCTTTAATTTTCTCTAGTAGTTGTTGAAAAAGATTGAAGCTTTCTCTTTTATATTCGTCTATAGGATTTTTTTGTCCATAGCCTCTCAAACCAATGACTTGTCTCAGTTGTTCTAAATATTGCAAATGATTTCTCCATTCAAAATCTAAATTTTGTAGAAATATTTTTTTCTCAATATCTTTATTAACATTGTCCCCTACTTGTTTAATTCTAGTATTTCTCTTTTCTTCGAATTTATGTTTTAGTTTTTTAACTTTTTCATCAAAACTTAATTTAATAAAAGTATCAACGTCCGACTCTTCTAATTTAGAGCCTAATATTCTTTCAATCCTTGATTTTAGAATGCTCTTATCTAAATTTTCTTCAGGTAATTTAGAGTAATTAATAATATCATTTGAAACATCCTCAAAAAAATTATTTGTAGTTTGGTAGATGTTATTAGTTTTTAATATTTGTAATCTTTCTTCATAAATTACTTTTCTTTGATCACTCATTACGTCATCAAATTGTAATAATGATTTTCTTATATCAAAATTTCTTGCCTCAACTTTTTGCTGAGCTTTCTCTAAGGCTTTATTAATCCATGGGTGATCAATGCTTTCACCTTCCTTAAAACCTAATTTTTGTAGCATCGAGTCTATTCTTTCAGATCCGAATATTCTCATTAAGTCGTCTTCTAAACTTAAAAAGAATATTGATTTACCTTTGTCACCTTGTCTACCTGATCTACCACGTAATTGATTATCGATCCTTCTACTTTCATGACGCTCAGTACCAATTACAAATAATCCACCTGCTTCCATAACTTTTTTCTTTTCTTCAATAAATAGCTGCTCTTCAGTAGATGGATCAGAGGAGTCTTTTTTTCTTAACTCTAAGTTTCCTCCAAGTTGAATATCAGTTCCTCGTCCAGCCATATTGGTAGCGATTGTAACAGCACTCAATCTTCCAGCTTGAGCAATAATGAAAGCTTCTTTTTCATGTTGTTTGGCATTTAAAATATTGTGTTTAATATTATCTTTCTTTAAGGCCTCAGCTAGTTCCTCGGATTTTTCTATACTAGTTGTACCAATTAAAATTGGCTGGCCTATTGAATTTGCTTCCTTAATATTCTCAACGATAGCTGATATTTTTTCTTTCTCTGTTCTAAAAATTTGATCATTTAAATCAATTCGCTCAACAGAAACATTGGTTGGTATATCAACTACATCAAGTTTATAAATATCAAAAAATTCTGCCGCCTCTGTCATCGCTGTTCCTGTCATTCCAGATAATTTTTTATAAAGTCTGAAATAATTTTGATAAGTGGTTGAAGCAAAAGTTTGATTTTCACTTTGAATTTCTACTCCTTCTTTTGCTTCAATCGCTTGATGAAGTCCATCAGAATACCTTCTACCTTCAAGAACACGACCCGTGAACTCATCTATTATTTGGATCGTACCATCTCTGATTATATAATCTTTATCTTTTTTAAAAAGGACATTAGCTTTTAAAGATTGATTAACATGATGAACTAAAGAAATATTTCTTGGATCATAAAAATTATCACCTTTAAGCATATTTAAACTTGTAAGCTTTTTTTCTACTGCATCTACACCACGATCATTTAGAGTTACATTTCTATCCTTTTCATCTTTCTGATAAAATTCATCACTAAGTTCATTTACGATTTTATTACATAAAAAATATTCAGTTGAGGTATTTTCAGATGGTCCTGATATAATTAGAGGAGTTCTTGCCTCATCTATTAATATACTGTCAACTTCATCGACTATACAATATTCAAAATCTCTTTGAACCATTTCTTCTAATGAGAGTTTCATATTGTCTCTTAGATAATCAAAAGCAAATTCATTATTAGTTCCATAAACAATATCTGACTGGTATATTTTTTTTCTATCCTCATCTTTGGTTTCATTTGTAAGACATCCAACCGTTAAACCTAAAAATTTATAAATTTGCCCCATCCATTCTGAATCTCTTTTGGCTAAGTAATCATTCACTGTTATAATATGAACTCCTTTTCCAGAAAGTGCATTTAGAAAAGCTGATAGGGTAGAAACAAGGGTTTTCCCTTCTCCCGTTTTCATTTCAGCAATTTTACCTTGGTGAAGAATTATACCACCCATTAGTTGAACATCATAATGTCTTTGACCGATTGTTCTTTTACTCGCTTCTCTAACTAAAGCGAATGCCTCTGGTAGTATTTTATTGAGATCAATATTTTCTTTTGCTAATTTTCGAAGATTATTAGTTTTATCAATCAGTTCGTCATTTGATAATTTTTCTACATCTGCTTCAATTTTATTGATTTGATGAACGATAGGTCTTAGAGCTTCTATTTTTCTATCATTTGTTGAACCAAATATTTTATTTAAAAAATTGAATTTCATTGTTTTATTAATAGTAAATTTTTCCTATGTATCTTATAAACCCCAAGAATATCAACGTTTAAACCTATGGATTTAAAACTTAAAAATTTTTTTAAAACCCAATTTTTAAAAAAAAGCGGATCTTTTGTAAAATTGCCCAACATTAAAGGGTTAAAAATATCTTCAACTTCAGCCAATTTATACAAAAAAAAGACCAGAAATGATATCTCACTATTCTATTTCGAGGA
>CBFHID010000005.1:0-76610 GCA_965655895.1 Candidatus Pelagibacteraceae bacterium
AGGATACCAATTGTTTTTGCTGATACACCATTAGCTTCTAATAGTGCCATCAACAAACAAAATACTAAAAATCCACCGGTATACGTTCCGTAGATTTTAGGTAAGTTGTCTATAAAATTACCTTTAAACATTAGTCGTCCTCCCCATATCCATGCTCTTCATCAATCTGGTTTTGTTTTCCAGATGACCAAAAGATTAGGATCACAAATGCTCCCAAAGAACCTTGTGCACACATATAGTATGCTAAAGGATACCCAAGGAATGATGCATTGTTTAGAGAACTGCCAAACATAAAGATAACGATTGAGAAGAAGAACCAAATCGCCAATGTTAAAAACATTAAAGATTTTGTCTTCGTCCAATGCGCTTCTGCATTGTTTCTCGCCATTTTTCCCCCTTTATTTGTTAAGTTATAACTTTCGATAAGAATACTACATTTTGAAACTTAAAAATCTAGCATTAGATATTTAAAATTACCCCAATAAATTAATAATTTTTGCAATGCAAAAATGTAAATCCTGTTATATTGGGTGTTAAAATGAAAATCACATTAAAAGATATTAAAAGAGATATTAAATACGGATATGAAGCGACCAAAGAATATATTTTGGATCCAATTACTGCTTTATTTAAATCTAAAAAAATTCAAAATTATTCTGAGCTGAGTGATTATATTCGAAACGAGTCAGCAAAAGTTATTCAGCAAACTTTATATGAGTACGTCAGAAATCGAATGGGCATTCAATATGTTAAATTACATGACGATGAAAAATTTTTAGAATCTTTGAATATTGCTAAGTGGAATATTTATACTGTAGCACTTCAAGATTTATTACTCTATACGCATTCAATTATAGATAACTTTTACAAAAAAGATTTTACAAACTTAGAATTAGAAAATTTTTATAAAAAAATATTAGATTTAGAAATAAATCAAGGTCTTAATGAAGACTTATTGGATAAAAAAAATGTAGAATTTAAATTGAGACTTCATGAGGTTGATTTAAAAAATTTTCATAAACAACAACCTTTTAAAAAAAGTTCTCTAGCACTCTTCTACTGGGCACCTATTGCAGATGAATTGAAAAAAGAAGATCGAAATATTGTTTTAAATTCTATTTTTTTAAAATGGAAAAATATTGAAAAAGATTTTCCTAAACTTATTAATTTATAATCTTACCTGTCACCAAAATCATCTTTTAAAGCAATAACATCATTTTCATTATCAGTTGACAATCCAAGCTTATAAGCCAAGAACCATGCGAGACCAACAAACAAAGACCAAAAAAGGATTTGCCAAACCCAAATAGATGGTATTCCAAAGGACCAAGTACCAGGATCTTTTGGCGACCCAAAAAGTTCGTTTCCAATTACAGCACCTGGACCAAAACCAAAAAATATAAAAATTATTCCCATGGTTAAAACCGCTGGTATTAAATATCTATTATAAAATGGTATTCCAGCTTGATCTTCGAGGTAGTCAAAATATTTTTGGCGGTGTACTCGATCAATGGAGTTTGGCCGCGTATAAGAAATAGTTATTGCTATAGTTAAATTGAATATTACTGCCCAAAAAGAAGAGTGTATTGTAAGTGGCCAAGGTCCCCAAGGTAAAATATCTTGCAATAGAAAGTGTCCAACAGGATCAGTTAAAAGCAGAATTATAAATCCACCAACAAGCCCTGCAATAATTCCATTTTTTGTGAACCAAGGGAAATAACAAATTGCTATAAGAGGTATAATCATCTGAAATGCTAAAGAGATTGCGAAGCTATTTAATATCCAAATTATTTCTTGAAAGAACGTAATAAGAGTTAATGATGATAAAATAATCAAAAAAACAGAAATTCTTGTAATCAATATTTGTTTCTCTTGCGTTGCTGCTGAATTGATAATTTTTTTATAAATATCCCTTGAAAGAATTCCTGAAGTAGTTGCTATAAAAGCAGAAGCTGTTGACTGAAAAATTGCAAAAGCTCCAATGATTAAAATTGCAAACAACCATTGCGATGTTTCTTTAATAGCAAAACCATAACTAGTAAGTAAATTAGTTGACGATAAAGTTTTATTGATTGATGTAGATAAAAATTTTGAAATATTAATACCTGCATCGTTCACTAAAGCGTTTGAACCTAACAAGTGTCCGCTAATACCAAAAAAAGTCACAAAGAATACTAAAATGAAGCCGATTAAAAAACAGGAAATCCATACTTGTTGACTGGCAAAAGGTTTTGGGTTTTCACTTGAAAAACACCACATGCTGAATGCTGGGGAAGTATAAATTCCAACTGCCGATAAAATTAAAGTAAATATTAAAGTGCCTGTCCAATTAATTTCAGCATTATCCATATTAAAGCCAGAGTTTAATTTAATAATTTCAGGAATATAAAAAAGAGATAAAGTTTTATCAGTGCCAGTTTCTTGTATTGATGATAATTTTGCTAAATTAATGTTAAGTGATGTAAATCCTCCAGTTAAGTTGTATGAAATAAGGCCCAAGATTAGAAAGCCAAAAATTATTAAAAGAAATTTTATAGCATTATTATATGCAACAGATTTGATTCCACCTAGAGCAATATAAATACACATAATTGAACCAATAATCCAAGAGCTAGAAATAGGATTTATTATGTTATTACTGATAACACTCAATAGCTGCCCACTTAAAAAAATTTGCAGTCCAGCAAATGGAATAACAAATAAAACAGCTATAAAAATTATAATAAGTTGCAAAGATTTACTTTTAAAATAATCTCCATACATTTCAGATGGCGTGATATAGCCAAACCTTTTTCCTAAAACCCATTGTTTTTTTTGAAAAAAAATGCTGGCAATTGCAATAATAATAATCACAAAAACTAAGTACGATCCCATGAAGCCTATATCCAAATTTAAGTTTGGTTGACTTAAGAAATTGATGTTAGTGATTAGAATTGAAGAGGTAGCAAAAATAAAAACAAAAAATCCTATTTTTCTATTTCCAAGTAAAAAGTCAGCCATGGATCGACTAGTGTCTTTAAATTTCCAACCTATAAAGATTGACGAAGACCAAAAAACTACTAATAAAACTATAATCTGGAAATTAATTTCAGTCATAACTTATTCAAATTGATACACCCTTAATTATTTTATAATAAAAAAACAATAACATAATTAAAATTAATTTTTTAAATTCATTTATTAATGATATATTTAAATAAATAATTAAATGATCAATAATATAGATAAATATGCAAAAGATGCTTTAAAAGAGGCCCAGTTTAGGAAGCAAAAACAAAATTTAAGACAATTAGAGGAAAAATTATCCTTGGTTAATAAAAAAATAAGTGAAATTTCAAATCAAGACAACTTAAATATAGATACGTTGAATTTATTAACTCAAGAAAAACAATACCTATTAAATGAAGTTGCCAAAAATTTAGATCAACCTAAAGAAATTGGTGGCCCCGAAGGCCCAGAACCAACTCGTTATGGAGATTGGGAAAAGAAGGGTATAGTGTCTGACTTTTAATTATCTGTTAAGTCTATTATCAACTAGACTTTGAACAACAGAAGGATCTGCTAAAGTAGAGGTATCCCCTAAATTACTATAATCGTTTTCAGCAACTTTTCTTAAAATTCTTCTCATAATTTTACCAGATCTAGTTTTTGGTAATCCTGGCGTAAAATGAATGAGATCTGGCGTTGCTAATGGACCAATGTTTTTTCTAACCCATTGCTTAAGCTCTTTAATTAAATCCTCAGAACCTTGTTCGCCAGCATTTAATGTTACATAACAATACAATCCATTACCTTTAATATCATGAGGATAGCCAACAACCGCAGCCTCTGCTACTTTTGGATGTGCTACAAACGCACTTTCTATTTCTGCAGTACCTAGATTGTGCCCAGACACAATTATTACATCATCAACTCTTCCTGTGATCCAATAATAACCATCTTTGTCTCTTCTGCATCCATCACCAGTAAAATACATCCCATCAACAGTAGAAAAATAAGTATCAATAAATCTTTGGTGATCACCATAAACCGTTCTCATTTGTCCAGGCCAAGAATCTTTCATACAAAGTCTACCTTCGCATGCTCCTTTAAGTTCTTGCCCCTTTTCATTTACTACAGCTGGCTGAATACCGTAAAAAGGTTTCGTTGCGGAACCCGGTTTTAAATCTATTGCACCAGGTTGTGCAGATATTAAAATTCCACCCGTTTCTGTCTGCCACCAAGTATCAACAATTGGACAACGAGAGTCACCTACAACTTTATGATACCATAACCATGCTTCAGGATTAATTGGTTCACCAACAGAGCCAAGAAGTTTAATTGATTTTCTACTAGCCCTTTTTACAAGTGCATCACCTTCTCTCATTAAAGATCTTAATGCTGTTGGTGCAGTATAAAAAATATTTACTTTATGTTTATCGCAAACATCCCAGAATCGGCCAGCATCAGGATAAGTTGGCACACCCTCGAAAACTAAAGTCGTCGCACCGTTAGATAGCGGACCATATACAATATAACTATGACCAGTAACCCAGCCAACGTCAGCAGTACACCAGTAAACATCTCCATCTTCATAATTAAATATATATTGATGTGTCATGGAAGCATAAACTAAA
This sequence comes from Candidatus Pelagibacteraceae bacterium, assembly GCA_965655895.1. Taxonomy (GTDB): domain Bacteria; phylum Pseudomonadota; class Alphaproteobacteria; order Pelagibacterales; family Pelagibacteraceae; genus HIMB114. The sequence continues at coordinate 4,617 of CBFHID010000005.1, forward strand.
TAACCACCACTAGTATGAAGAACACCTTTTGGTTTACCAGTAGATCCTGAAGTATAAAGAATAAACAGTGGATCCTCTGCATTCATTTCTTCTGGTTCACATTCCGTTGAAGCATTTTCAGTTAAATCATGATACCAAATATCTCTTCCCTCATTCATTGATATTTCTGCACCCGTATGTTTTAGAACAATACATTTTTTTACATCAGGACATTTTTGTAAAGCCTCATCAGTTGTATTTTTAAGAGGAATACTTTTTGCTCCTCTTACACCTTGATCAGCTGTTATTACGAATTCTGATTTGCAATCTATTATTCGTCCAGCCAGAGAATCCGCTGAGAAACCGCCAAAAACTACAGAGTGAACAGCTCCAATTCTTGCACATGCCAACATGGAGTATACTGCCTGAGGAACCATCGGCATATATATAGTAACTCTATCACCTTTTTTAACTCCAATTTCTTTTAAACCGTTTGCAAGTTTACAAACTTCATTCTTAAGTTCTTGATAAGTAATACGACTGTCAACAGTAGGTTCATCACCTTCAAAGATTATAGCAGTACTATTGGCCTTATGAGGTAAGTGTCGATCTATACAGTTATACGAAACGTTTAAAGTTCCATCATAAAACCATTTAATATCAACATTGTTTTTACTGTAAGTAACATCCTTAATTTTAGTATATGGCTTTATCCATTCTATACGCTTTCCTTCTTCTGCCCAAAATAACTCATTTCTATCAACTGAATTTTTATATTTTTGTTCGTAACCTTTTTTATTTATTATAGCCTTATCAGACCAAGTTGAAGGTACCTTAAAAACGTTCTCTTTGTTTTTTTTCTCTTTAGATTTTTTTAAAGCTTTTTTACTTTTTGAAACTTTCTTTTTCTTACTTTTAGATTTTTTTAAAGCCTTTTTACTTTTTGAAACTTTTTTCTTCTTCCTCTTTTTTTTTGCCATCATATTCCCCTATCAAATTTTTTAAATTTTACCCAACTTACAAATTATTTTCCAGCTTTTAGAATCTATTGGCATTACAGACAGTCTGCTTTGCTTTATTAATGGAAGATCAGAAAGCTCACTATTTTGCTTGATAATCTCTAAAGTTACATTTTTTTTTAATTTTTTTATAAATTTTAATTGCACTGCAACAAACTTTTTTTCTTTGTCAGTTGGATCAGTAAAATATTCTTTGATAACCTCAACAATTCCAACGATTTCTTTTCCAATGTTAGAGTGGTAAAAAAAACATAGATCCCCTTTCTTCATCTCACGTAAATTTTTTGCGGCTTGATAGTTTCTTACACCATCCCAAACAGCTCCTTTGGATCCCATTTTTTTTTGTTGATCTATAGACCAAACATTTGGTTCGGATTTTACGAGCCAGTACTTTCTCATAGAACTAAACCAGCCCCTTTCATGAATGGCGCTTTCTCATCCAAAGGCCAGCGAGGTTGAGATACCATGTTTAGATTACTTTTTTTTCTAGCTTCGTAGTTCAATATTCCAGTTAAAGCAATCATAGCAGCATTATCGGTACATAAATGTATTGGTGGAAAATGAGAGTTAAAATTTAATTCTTTAGATATTTTTTTTATATTTTTTCTAATTGATTGATTTGAGGCTACTCCTCCGGAAATTATAAAATTTTTATGTATAATATTTTTGTGTCTTTCTTGGAAAATTTGTATGGCCTTTTTACATTTTACTTTGAGAATTTCATTTACTGTATTTTGAAATGATGCTGCTAGATTGTACTTATCTTGTTTTGTTTTGACTTTTTTTGATGCTAAAAGAACTGCAGTTTTTAATCCTGCGAAAGATAAATTGCATCCAGATTTAAAAAGAATTGGTCTAGGAAGTTTGAAAGAATTTTTATTCCCTCTTTTTGCGAAAGTTTCTATTTTTGGCCCACCAGGAAATTTGATTCCTAAAATTTTTGCCGTTTTATCAAAAGCTTCACCTAACGCATCATCAATTGTTGTTCCAAGCCTTTTGTATTTTCCGATGCCTTCGACTGACAGAAATTCTGAATGACCACCTGAAATTAAAAGTAGAAGATATGGAAATCTTAAAGGTTTGAAAAGACCCATTGTTAAGGCATGTCCTTCTAAATGGTTGACGCCGTAAAATGGTTTACTCAACAAGGACGCAATTGTTTTACCTGCTGTCATTCCAATCATTAGACATATTAAAAGTCCAGGTCCAGCTGTAGCGGCGATGCCATCAATATTTTTAAGAGGGACTCCACTTTTTTTAATTGCTTTTGATATTATAAAATCAATTTTTTCTGAATGAGCTCTTGCTGCTAATTCTGGTACTACACCACCAAATTTTTTATGCACCCTTTCTTGGCTAGAGACAATATTGGATAATATATTTATTTTGCCATCTTTTGTCTTTTTTACTATAGAAGCTGCTGTTTCATCGCAGCTCGTTTCTATGCCTAAAAAAATTAAATCTTTTTTCATTAACTTACATAAGTTTAATCGAATTTTGTCTTGATTAGAACAATTTACACGTATAATTCAAAAATGATATGGACGTATTTAATAATTTTTTCTCACTACTAAAAAATGTATGGGAACAGGGAGTATCAGGCGCTAGTTTTACGGACGTATTAATTGCACTATTTATATTTTTTATTTTTTTACTTCTCAGAAGTGTTGTGTCCCGTTTTATAGTAAAAAAAATAGAAGCTTATGTTTCAAAGACGACTAACAATTTCGATAATAATTTGACCAAATCATTAGAAGGGCCAATAAAATTTTTTCCAGTTGTGTTTGGTTTTTTTATTGCATCTAGTTTTCTACAACTTGAAGGTAAATCATTAGTTATTTTAGATCATACAAATAGGTCTTTAATGACCATTTTAATATTTTGGTTTATTCATCAATTAATTTATCCAGCGTCTTTACTGATTAAAAGTATTGAAGAAATATTGTCAAAAGATTTGCTTAGTTGGATTATACGAGCTCTTAAAATTCTTATTTTAATTTTGGGATTTGCAGCCACTCTTGAGATTTGGGGTATTAAAATTGGTCCTATTATAGCTGGATTAGGATTATTTGGAGTGGCCGTTGCATTAGGTGCTCAAGATTTATTTAAGAACTTAATTTCTGGTATTTTAGTTTTAGCAGAAAAAAGATTTAAAGTTGGTGATTGGATTCATGTAGAGGGAATTATTGAAGGCAACGTAGAAAAAATAGGCTTTAGGTCAACCGTAGTTAGAAAGTTTGATAAATCATTAGCAACAATACCTAACTTTCAATTTGCTGAGAAAGCTGTAATTAACCAATCTGAAATTTCTAATAGACGTATCGATTGGATGATAGGTTTGGAATATAAAACAACATCTGAACAGTTAGAAAAAGTAAGAAATGAGATATTAGAACATATTAAATCTGATAAAGATTTTATTATTTCTGACAACACTCCACATGCAGTCAATTTAAATAAATTTTCTGCGAGTTCAATTGATATCTTGGTTCGATGTTACACTAAAACTAATGATTATTATGAGTGGCTTAAAGTAAAAGATAGATTTGTAATTAAAATAAAAAAAATTGTAGAAAATGCAGGCGCATCATTCGCTTTCCCATCGCAATCAGTGTATGTAGAGAAATTTGATAAATGAATTCTATAGTTATTTTAATAGATAATATTATTTATCTTTACTCAATTGTATTAATTATAAATATTATTTTATCTTGGTTAACCGCATTTAATGTAGTTAATGTAAATAATAAGTTTGTTTATACTATTTTAGATGCAAGTTTTAAGCTTACGGATCCATTATTAAATCCAATAAGAAAAATAATGCCAAATATAGCGGGTTTGGATTTCTCACCGATTATATTATTTTTGATATTAGGCTTTTTAAGAAACCTACTTAGAGAATATGGGTTAGGTTTATTGTGATAATTGATGGAAAGAAAATTGCCGAGGAACTTAGAATAAAGATAAAAAATGATATAGAAAAAATACCGGGAAATTCTAGACCCGGTCTAACAGTTATTTTAATCGGTGATCATCCTGCTAGCCAAATTTATGTAAGAAACAAAGAAAAATTTGCAAAAGAAGTTGGTATTAATTCAAAAGTTTTGAAATTTGATGAAAGTATTACAGAGCAAGAGTTAAAAAATGAAATAGAGAACTTGAATAAGGATTTGAATGTTCACGGAATTTTGGTTCAATTACCACTCCCAGATCACATAAACCAACGGGATATTATAGAGACAATTGATCCGCGCAAAGATGTAGATGGTTTCCATCCAATAAATGTAGGAAACTTATCGTCAGGAAATGATGCAATGGTGCCCTGTACACCTTTAGGCTGTTATTATTTAATTAAAAAAGTTTTACCAGATTTAGATGGTTTAAATGCAGTTGTGATCGGAAGATCAAATATAAATGGTAAACCTATGACTCAACTTTTATTAAAAGAAAATTGCACAGTCACCATCGTTCATTCAAAAACTAAAAAAATAGATGAAATTTGCAGTAATGCGGATTTAATTATTGCGGCCGTAGGAAAAGCTAAAATGGTTAAAAGTAGTTGGGTCAAACAAAATGCAGTTGTTATTGATGTTGGCATAAATAGAGTTCAAGTTGATAGCAAAAGTAAAATAATTGGTGACGTTGATTTTGATAATGTAAAAGAAAAAACAAAAGGAATTACCCCAGTTCCCGGTGGTGTTGGACCTATGACAATTGCCTGTCTTTTGGAAAATACTTTAAAAGCTTTTTATAAAATTTCGGGGAACGCTCCTCGTTAGAGGAGCCCCCTTTAGTAGTCGTTAGACTGAATTCATTTAGAAAAATGAATTCTATTTTAAGTATTGTAACTTAAAGTTAACGAATAAACATTCGCTTCTTTAAATTTCAGGTGGTGACATAAACACCTCCTCCAAAAAGTATGTAAACATAAATTATTTTGGAAATCAAATTAGTGAAAAAAAATAAATTGATAAAAAAATGGTAATTATTTCAAAACCTTAATTAGTTTTTTTAATTACAACTTTAAGTTTATTGAGAAAAAACTACTTATTTTATTGAATAATTTTCTGAATAGTAAAATTGATTTTTTTAAATACGATTTTTCAATGACTTAGATTTGTTTATTTTATTTTAATTTGAATATATATTTTTTATAATTTTTTTTTACAAATCGCCTTTTTGAACATCAATTTTAAGTATCTTACTTTTTCTTAGTTTCAGAACTACGATCGCCACTGCTAATAATAAAATTGCACCCGATTCATAAATTAATGCAGATGCATCAATATCTTTTTTTTGTAGTATGATTAATCTTGCTAAGGCTGTAATGGCTATAAATAAAGGGTAGGTAAGCCTTATAGATTGATTGCTCCAGTAGTTTCCAACCATACCCATGACCTCAAGATAAATGAATAGCAATAAAAGGTCAGCAAGTTCTATGCTTTTCACATTATACATGTGAAAAACTTCAAGGCAAAATGCAAGTGAGGTTGCGATTAATACAATTGCTGCACCAATTAATTGTAAAGACCTAATAAAGTTTTTCATTTATTTTCTTAATAACCTACAATGCTTTTTTATAAAATTCTCTACATTTCTTTTGTTAAATGTTTGATTTTCTTCAAAAGATACCTTTTTTAACGAGTATAGAGTGCTATTTGAGACTCTAGAAATTATAGTAATATTTCCTTTATAAAGCTTTAATTTGATTTTTCCTTTCACTTTTGCTCTATTTTTGTCTATTATTTTTTGGATTTTAAACCTCTCATTGGAATACCAATAGCCGTTATAAATGAGCTCAGCATATCTTGGCATTAATTCATCGTTAGTATGCATTGTTTTTTTATCAAGCGTAACAGATTGAATTGCTCTATTGGCAAATAACAAAACTGTTCCTCCAGGAGTTTCATAAACGCCGCGAGATTTAATTCCTATAAATCTATTTTCTACGAGGTCAACTCTTCCTATTCCATTCTTTCCAGCAATATCATTAAGTTTACCCAAAAGTTTTGCAGGAGAAAGTTTTTTATTATTTATACTTATGGGGTCGCCATTTTTATACTCTATTATCAGGTATGTAGGTTTATTAGGTGCTTTTTCAGGAGAGGCAGTCCTTTGAAAAATATATTCTGGTGCAGGTTTTTTTGGATCCTCCAACACTTTCCCTTCCGTTGAAGTATGTAGAATATTATCATCAACTGAAAATGGCGAGGCCCCCTTTTTATCTTTAGGAACAATAATACCATTTTTCTTTGCATATTTGATCAAGGCAGTTCTAGAGTTTAAGTCCCAATCTCTCCAAGGAGCTATTACTTTTATTCTTGGACCAAAATAATAGTACCCAAGCTCAAAACGAACTTGATCATTACCTTTGCCGGTAGCTCCGTGCGAAACAGCCTGAGCATCAAATTTTTTTGCAATTTCAATCTGTCTTCTTGCAATTAGTGGTCTAGCAATAGATGTCCCAAGTAAATAAATTCCTTCATAAAGGGCATTTCCTCTAATCATAGGAAATACATAATCTTTTACAAATTTTTCTTTTAAATCTTCAATAATAATTTTTTTAACACCAAGCCTTCTTGCATTTGCATAAATAGCTTTTCTATTAATTTCTTGACCAAGATCAGATGTATAACAAATAATTTCTGCATTATATTTATCTTGGAGCCACTTTAATATTACCGAGGTATCAAGTCCGCCAGAATAAGCGAGTACAATTTTTTTTATTTTATTCATGAATTAATTTTTACAATTACTTTTTGCAGCATTATAGGCATCAGTAAATCCCATTAATGAATAAGTATCTCTAGTTTTGTTTCCCCTTGCAGAAACGCCTATTACTTCTGCTTTATTAGATTTTTTCATAGTTCTAATCATTTTTAATTCTTCGTCTAAGCTTTCCATCCAAGCAAAATTACCCTTCACTAGAAATTTAAACTGGGCATTGCCTATATTGATATTAACATTACTTTTTTTTTGGAAAGGGTAACCATTAGTAACACTGATTTCATTAGAAATTCCATCAGCTGGTCTAAATGAAACAAAAATTCTACTTTCAGCTCGGTTCAAGTTTGGAGGTGACATCTTGGTTGGTATGGATACGGCAAAGCAAACTTTATTTTTATCAACCACAGTATATTGGCTTTCCCAAAGTTTAAATTTTTTATCTACTTTGATCTGAGCATTTGTTTTTTCAAAAAAGAATAGTGAAAATATAATAAGTAATAATATTTTTTTTAAGGACATGGATTTGAATATATTTGTTGAACATTATTTATATCTTGAATTATTTTGTCATCAAGTTTGATTTCGTGACTTTTAAGGTTTTTTTTTAGCTGATCAATTTTCGTAGCGCCAATGATAACTGATGTTACAAAAGGTTGTATTTCACAGAATTTAATCGCCATTTGGCAAACATCTAAATTATATTTATTAGCAATTTTTATATATTCTTTTATAGCTGGTTCCGAATTTGGGGTTCTATATCTCGGATACCTATCGCCAAAAAGTTTTAACCTTGTGCCATCCGGTAGCTTACCATCTAAATATTTACCACTTAGAGTTCCGCTGGCTAAAGGAGAATAAGCTAGCAAGCCAACCTTTTCTCTAATTGATATTTCAGATATTCCAACCTCGTAACTTCTATTAAGAAGGTTGTACGGGTTTTGTACAGAAACAATTTTTTCTAAATACTTCATTTCTGCTGTCTTAATAAACTGAAATGTACCCCAAGCAGTTTCATTTGATAATCCAATAGTTCTAATTTTACCTTCCTTAACAAAATCGTTTAAACAACTTAAAGTTTCTAATATAGGAACAATGTCATCTGTTTCTTTGTGTGAATATTCTAGACCAGAAAATACATTTAGTGGCCGGTCTGGCCAGTGTAGTTGGTATAAGTCTATATAATCGGTACCTAAGTTTTTTAATGATCTTTCAAGTGCAAATTTAATTTGTTCTTTATTTAATCTAGTTTCTTCACCGTTTTCTCTAAACCAATTCATGTTAGAGCGTCCAACAATCTTATCTGCGATAATGATTTTATCTCTATTTTTTTTTGACTGAATCCATTTTGATATTATTCGACTTGTTTCGCCCTGAGTATCAGCACTTGGCGGTATAGGATATAACTCTGCAGTATCAAAAAAATTTACTCCATAATCATAAGCTAAATTCATCTGTTCGAAGGCATCACTCTCATTATTTTGCTCTCCCCAAGTCATAGTTCCGAGGCAAATTGTACTAACCTTGATATTTGAGTGGCCTAAATTTTTATAAAGCATAAAAAATGTTTACCCTATGATCAAACAATTATAAATAAAATTTTAATGTCAGAACAAATTGTTATTTTATTTCAAATTATTCTAATCGATCTTGTCTTGGCAGCGGATAACGCAATCATTATTGGTATGTTAGCTTCTAAATTTGAGCCTTCCATAAGAAAAAAAATATTTTTTTGGGGCATTTCTGCAGCTGTCCTATTAAGAATAGTTTTTACTTTATTAACTGCTTACCTTTTGCAAATAAAAGGATTAAAATTAGTAGGTGGATTAATTCTGTTATGGGTAGTTTATAGACTTTATAAAGATGTCATTAAAAAAGAGGAAAAAAAAGAAATTAAAATTGACCCAAAAAATAAATCTTTATTAAGTGCAATCGGCACTATTGCTTTGGCTGATATAAGTCTAAGTTTAGACAATGTTCTTGGAGTTGCTGGAGCAGCAAAACATCACTACGAACTTTTAGTTTTTGGTTTGATACTTTCAATAATTTTGATGGCCACAATGGCAAATGCAGTTTCAAAGATTATAGTAAAGTATGCTTGGATTGCTTGGCTTGGACTACTTGCGATTTTAATAGTGGCTATAGACCTAATTTACTCTGATCTAAAAATATTGATTTAAAAGGGTATTTAATACCTTGAAATTGTCATAAAATATTCTCATATATATGCTATAAGATAAAAAAAACTATAAAAGGAAACTATGAATTTAAAAGATAGAATAGCTCGAGTTCAATCTACTTCTGCAGTTGCAGGTGATAGCGTTGATGCAGGTCTAAGAAGTTATATGCTTAAAGTTTATAACTTTATGGCATCTGGTATTTTACTAACGGGATTTGTCTCTTTATTATTATTTAAATTATCTGGTGGCGAAGGTATTCAAGTGTCACAAGCAGGTATTACAGGAACAACAGCAATTGGAGATTTAATATTTAAATCAGGCTTTGCCTGGGTTGTTGCTCTTGCCCCACTTGGGATTGTTTTTTATATGAGCTTTGGCATAAATAAAATGAGTGCTGCAAAAGCTCAAACTGTATTCTGGATTTTTGCTGCGCTGATGGGTGCATCATTAGCATCTATATTTGTCATGTATACCGGCGCAAGTATTGCCAGAGTATTTTTTATTACTGCAGGGACTTTCGGTGCTATGAGTTTATACGGATATACAACTAAAAAAGACTTAACTGGTTGGGGATCTTTTTTATTAATGGGGCTAATTGGAATATTAATTGCTTCATTGGTAAACATATTTTTAAAGTCTCCAGCAATTTATTTTGCAGTATCAGTTATAGGTGTTTTAATTTTCGTAGGACTAACTGCCTATGATACACAAAAAATTAAAAACATGTATTACGAAAGCGACTCTTCGGAAGTATCCTCTAAAAAAGCGGTAATGGGTGCTTTGACGCTGTACTTAGATTTTATTAATTTATTCATAATGCTTCTAAGACTCTTTGGCCAAAGAAGATAATTATAATTTTAAAAACCCTAGTCTGATTTGATTGGTCTAGGGTTTTTTTTATTTGAACACTTTTTTGAACAATAAAGTACAGTTTTCCAATTACTTCTCCATTTTTTTCTCCAAACAAATTTTAAATTACAAGTTTTGCAAATTTTACTTGGAAGAAATTCCTTCTTCATTATTTAATTAGACGAATATTTTTTTTATATAAGATTGCTAATATATTTTTTAATTCATCGGAATATTTTACAATTTCACCAGATTGATCTTTTAAATAATATTTTTGACCAACTTTACTTTTAAGATTTTTTATAATTTGGAATAGTGGTTTTTCAGTTGCTTTTCTATAAATATCGAACCCGACTATATTTTTATTAATAAAAATTGCATAATCTTTCCATTCACCCTTAGCAACCATAGAACCATAAATATTGAGAATTTCTCCCAGTTCCTTTTTATTAAAAAAAATTTCTTCTTTATAATTTCTATTTTTAATTATCTTGAACATGTTTTTTATATTTATTAATTAAATTTATTTGAAAAACTGTAAAAATTAACGTGATAGGCAAAATACCAAATACTTTAAATTTTACCCAGAAATCCTCCGTTTGAGTTCTCCAAACTAGCTCATTAAGAACTGCGAGAAATATGAAAAAAAATACCCACCTTTTATTTAAAATTTTCCAACCCATTTCTTCTAATTGAAAAGAGTTTTCTAATAAAGATTTAAGTAAATTTTTTTTTAAAAATAAATTGCCGAATAATAAAATTGCCGAAAATAATATGTTCACTATTGTAGGCTTCATATAAAAAAAAGTTTTGTCGTTAAAAAAAATAGTTAAACCACCAAAAATCACAACTATTACAGCACCGATAATTGGAACTTTGGGTATTTTTTTTTCTAAAAAATATAAAATACATGTTGCTAATACAGTTGTAATAATTAGCGGAACAATTGCCTGATTCATTCCATATTTTTTATAAAAAATAAAAAAAACCAATAAAGGACCAAAGTCTGCTATAAATTTAATAAAAGATTTATTCATGTATAAAAAATTTTTAGTTTTTCTAATAATAATATTTTTTCAGACTTCTTCCTTATATTCAAGAGAATTTAACTATGAAGCTTATGGCTTAAACATTAACTTTATGAAAATTAATTTTAAAGAAACTGATAGTAAAATTTATTCTATCATTAATAGCAAAGGGTTAGTTGGTTATTTTGTTAATTTCCAAAACATAATACAAACTACATTTGACAAGAGAAATAATAGTATAAATTATTATTTTAATCTGCAAAAAAAAAATAAAGAAAAAATTTATCAGTATAAAAAAATAAATAATATTGTTGATGCAAAAAAATTAAAGTTTAATAAGGGAGTGGAATATCAAACAATAGAACCTTCACATTTAGGCAATACTGTCGATCCGTTAACAGCTGTAAAACAAATACTATTTAATGATAAGTTAAATTCAAAGTGTAACGGCAATACAAAAATTTATGACGGAGATGATGTTTACAGGGTATATTTAACCCCAAAAAAAATGAATAAATTACAAGTTGATTATGGTAAAATTAAATATCAAACAACGTTTTCATGCAGGGTAAATTACGAAGCAATCTCAGGACATAAATTTAAGCGCACAGCTAAATTAAACTCTTTATATTTAGACGTCTATTTTTCAAAAGTTAATAGTAAAGTAATACCGGTTTATTTTGAGACTAAAGCTAAAGTAATTCCTATAAAAATGTATTTATCAACAGTTCTAAGCCCTTGATTTCTTAGCAGAGATAATTAACTATTAATGATCTAATGAAAGATAAAATTCCACAAAAAGCAAAATTCTCGATTGGAGAAGTAGTAAGACATAGGCTATTTGAATTTAGAGGAATTATCTATGATGTTGATTTCGAATTCAATAATTCTGAAGAATGGTACCAATCAATACCAAAAGATGTAAGACCTAGAAAAGATCAGCCATTTTATCATATTCTTGCTGAAAATGATGAGATTACGTACGAGGCATATGTATCGGAGCAGAATCTTGTCCTGGATGATAGAAGTGAACCAGTGAGCCATCCGCTAGTAAATGAAATATTTCTTGGTCAAGGAAAAGACGGATTATATCTAAGGTCAACAAATTAATTTACGCCTCAAATAAAACACTTTTTCTACAGCAATAAGACAATTTTCAAATTTATAAGAACTTTAGTGTCCAGTTTGGAGTTTTTCCCTATTCTCCCTCTTCAAACTGGACAGACTAACACATACCAAAATTAAAAATTTCATTTACTTTTCCGAAATGTTTAATTTTTTAAACTCAAAAAATTTTAGAGATTTCCACGATCACTATCTTTATTGGGTAAAAATATCCTTTCTATCTTTATTAATTTTTGGATTAATAATTGCTTTATTTATTTCTCCAGCAGACTATCTCCAAGGTGATACGGTAAGAATTATGTATGTACACGTACCTGCTTCTTGGCTGGCTCTTCAGATTTATGCTGTCATGAGCGTTTGCGGTTTTGTTACTTTGATATTTAAAACCAGGGTGTTTACAATAATTGCAAAAAGTGTAGCTCCTATTGGTTTTACATTTTCACTGATATCTCTTTTTACAGGTTCTATATGGGGTCAACCCACTTGGGGAACGTTCTGGACATGGGATGCGAGATTAACTTCTATGCTTATATTAGTAATTTTTTATATAATTTATATTATGACATGGAGAGTAGTTTCAAAATTTTACTTAGCTGAAAAACTCACATCAATCATATCATTAATTGGTTTAGCAAATTTACCAATAATCAAATTTTCTGTTGATTGGTGGAATACTTTACATCAACCTGCCACCATTAAGCTTACAGAAAGTTCTACAATCCACCCGTCTATGTTAACACCATTGGTATTAATGTTTTTATCTTTTTTAGCATTTTCAGTAATTGTTTTCTTAATAAGATTTAAATTTGAGAGTTTAAAAATGAAAATAAAAAAAAATAAATGAACAGTAATATAAAAAGAAGATTATATTTTTTTTTAGTGTCCTTAGTAGTAGTTTTAATTGTCGGTCAGTTTGTTTTTAAATCTTTAAAAAAAAATACGATATATTTTTTTTCCCCAAGTGACTTATATAATTCTACTGAAATTCCAAATGGTTTAATCCGCATAGGTGGCATGGTTAAAAATGATTCAATAAAAAAAAATGGAAATCAATATGAATTTATAATTACTGACAAACAAAATGAAATATCGGTAAATTATTCTGGGATTAAGCCAAATTTATTTGTTGAAGGACAGGGTGCTGTAGTTGAAGGAAAATTAACGAGTAGAACAAGTTTAACTGCATCTAAAATCTTAGCTAAACATGATGAAAATTATATGCCTAAAGAGGTTGCAGATGCTCTAAAAAAATCAGGAGACTGGAAAAAAAAATATGGCAAGTAATATTGCTAATTTAATTTTAATTTTAAGTATTTTATTTTCATTTTTATGTAATTTATTTTTTTTTAAAAAAAAAAATAATCTATCAATTTTTTTTTTCAATTCTTCTTCTTGCTTGATCATCTTATCTTTTTTTTTACTGATATATTTTTTTTGTAGTTCAAATTTTAATATTTCAGCTGTATACGAAAACTCACATAGTTTAAAACCTCTATTTTATAAATTTGCTGGCACTTGGGGAAACCATGAAGGAAGTTTATTATTATTTATTATGATTGTGGGAATCTATGGCTTGCTTTTTTCTCGCTACTATAACGATGATAGCAGATTTAAATCTTGGGTTATTTTTTTTCAAAATAATATTTTTCTAATTTTTTTAATTTTTCTAATCACAACTTCTAACCCATTTGATCTAATTGTGCCCACGCCAATTGAAGGACTGGGGTTGAATCCTATATTGCAAGATCCGTTGCTTGTAATACACCCTCCATTTTTATATTTGGGTTATGTTGGCTTTTCTCTTACTTTAAGTTTAGTTCTGTCAGCACTAATTAATAAACAATTAAACGATAGATGGGCTAAGATTTGTTGGCCATGGGTAATGACCTCATGGGTCTTCTTAACTATAGGAATATCTCTAGGATCTATTTGGGCTTATTACGAACTTGGTTGGGGAGGATATTGGTTCTGGGATCCTGTTGAAAATGCTTCATTAATGCCTTGGTTAGTTAGCACGGCACTAATTCATTCTTTGCTTGTATTAAAAGTTAGAAATCAAATGAAAAATTGGACATCTCTTCTTGCGATTTTAACTTTTTCTTTTAGTTTGCTTGGAACTTTTCTAGTTAGATCGGGTATTTTGAATTCTGTTCATGCATTTGCAAACGATCCAGATCGAGGTGTATTTATATTATTAATAATCTTTTTCATTACCTCTGTTTCTTTGGTAATACAAATATTATGTTCATCTTCAGAGCTAAAAAATAATTTTTTATTTTTTTCAAAAGAAAGTTTTGTAAATATTAACAATTTATTTTTATTATTTTTTCTTTTTGTGGTCTTACTTGGAACGATTTATCCAATTATCTCATCTATTTTCAATAAAACAATCTCAATTGGTCCCGTTTATTACAATACAATATTAGCACCATTTGTTTTTATTTTTTTAGTTTTAATGTCGATAGGTCCTTTACTGAAGTGGTCGCAAAGTATTGGTATAAAAAATTTAAATCCATCATTGATGATTTTTTTTATATCTATCTTGTTATCATTTTTGATTATTCAGTTTACCAGGCAAAATGATTTAATACTTTATTTGGGAATTCTGACATCATTGGTTTTAATTTTTACTTTATTTTATGAAATTGTTAAAAATATAAAAAAAGGTAGTTTTTATTATCCTAGACTTTGTTCTCATTTAGGTGTTGGAGTTCTTTTTTTGTCAATATTTTTAAATGCATATTATTCAAAAACAAAAGATTTTGAGATATCAATGGGTGAAACAAAAGTCTTTGATAAACTGTCTATAAAATTTTTAAAACAAGACATTTATAAAATTAATAACTATCTTGAGATGAAAGCTGAGTTTAAAATTTTTATTGAGGAGAAAGTTTTTAACCTTACACCTTCTGTCAGGAGGTATTTGCAGCCAGATCAGATTACTTCTGAAACTAGTATTCAACCAACGTTGTTCTCAAATTACTATTTAGCTATCAATTTTCCTGATCAAAATAGTACTACTTTAGGTGCGAGATATTATTATAACTTTTTTATTCACGGTATATGGCTAGGTTTATTTTTAATTATTTTTGGGGGGGTGTTAAGTGTTTTTAAAAAAAGGATTTAAAATATTTTCTTTATTTATTCTTTTTATTTTTGTTTTTATTATTTTTTACTTCGCATTATTTCAAAATCAAAAAGATTTTGAGCCTAGAGTTATGATTGGAAAAAAAATGCCAAATTTAATTTCTCAAAGTCTATTTGATAATAGTAATAAAAGTTTAGATCAAATTTTTTCAAATGAAATATTAGTTGTAAATATTTTTGCATCATGGTGTGCACCTTGCAAAATCGAGCATCCATTTTTAATGAAGCTAAAACAAAAAAACATTAAAATAATTGGGATCAATTATAAAGATAATAGTAAAAATGCTAAAAATTTTTTAGAAAAGTATAAAAATCCATACCAAGAGGTTTTAATTGATTCAAAAGGAGAGTTATCAATCAACCTTGGAGTATTTGGTGTACCCGAGACGTTTGTGGTTGATAAAAATTTTAAAATTATTGATAAGCATATAGGGCCTATTGATAATAAATTTGTTAACAAAATTTTAAAATTAAAATGAAATATTTTCTTATTTTTTTTATAATTTTTTATAACTTTGCTAATGCAAGCGAAATCGAAACGAGGAGTATCTCAATTACTAAAAATCTTCGATGTTTAGTATGTGAAGGTCAATCGGTTTATGAGTCTAATTCTGATTTTGCTAACGATATAAAAAATTTTGTTAAAAAAGAAATAAAAAAAAACAAAACTGATAAAGAAATTTATCAATTTTTAATATCTAAGTATGGAGAATCAATTTTGTTCAATCCACCACTATCTTTAAAAAATATTGCATTATGGCTTGGACCAATATTATTTTTTTTGGTGGGTGCATTTATAATATTTAGGAGATTAAATGTTACAAAATAAATCTTGTCATCATTTTCACAGCGTTAAGGTAGATTTGGAACAGAAGAGAAGGAAGGTATGTAAAAAATGTGGTTTTATCGATTATCAAAATCCAAAAATAGTAGCTGGTTCACTAGTTGTAAAAAACAAAAAATTTTTACTTTGCAAAAGAGCAATTGAACCTGGTTATGGAAAATGGACTTTCCCTTCGGGGTATTTAGATCAAAGTGAAACTCCAGAAGAAGGCGCCATTAGAGAAGCCAAAGAAGAAGTTAATATTAAAATTAAAATTAGAAAATTATTTATAGTTTTTACCGTTAGAAAAAAAAATTTAATTCAATTTGTATTTCTTGCGGATCATTTAAATAAATCCTTTAAACCGGGCATTGAAACTTTAGAAGCTAAATATTTTGAATATAAAAATATACCTTGGAATTCACTTGCTTTCCCCAGTGTATCTTTTGCATTAAAAAAATTTAACCAATTAAATAAAAAACTTCCTATTTTTCACGTTTTTAATAAAGATTAATGCTTTTAAATTAGTTGTTAATATTATAGTTAGTTTTTATGAAAAAAATATTTTTAGTAGGTATTTTTAGTATTTTAGCATCAGTGGCTAATGCACAAGGCTTAGCATTTTCTACGGGTATTCTTGATTATAGTGATGATAAGAAAAAATCTGGATTTTTAGAAGCTACTTATAGTTTCAGTGAGGAAAAGAGCTTTGAAACCATTATTGGAAAAATTGTTCCAATGACTGGTGCAATGTTAACTGATGACAATGCTTCTATGATTTATGCTGGAATAAAAACAGAATACAAAATTGGAAACTTTTTTATTAGCCCAAGTTTTGCACCAGGTTATTATAATGAAGGAGATGGAAAAGATCTTGGCCATAACCTAGAATTTAAATCCCAGCTAAATTTTGGATGGAACATGGGAGATAAATCAAACTTTGGACTATCTTATAGTCATATTTCGAACGCAAGTTTAGGTGATAAAAACCCAGGTGCAAATAATATAGCCTTCACTTTTTTTAGACAATATTAATTTTGAAATCATGAAGCTAAGCGATTGTCGTAATGTAGATGATTTTCGTAAGCTTGCCCAAAAAAAATTACCATCACCGATTTTCCATTATATTGATGGGGGCTCTGATGATGAAAGTACATTAAAAAGAAATACAGCTTCATTTGATAAATGTGATTTGGTTCCTAGCGTTTTGACTGATGTCAGTAATATTGATACTTCAACAACAGTACTGGGCCAGAAAATAGACTTTCCACTTTTTTTATCTCCTACAGCAATGCATCAAATGTATCATTACGAAGGCGAGCACGCGACTGCAAGAGCTGCTGAAAAATTTAATACTTTTTTTAGCCTTTCAACCATGGGCACAAAAAGTATTGAAGAGGTATCAAACACTTCAGGTGGACCTAAGATGTTTCAACTTTATATACATAAAGATCAAGGTCTTACAGATAATTTAATAGAAAGATGCCAACGTTCTGGTTTTAAAGCAATGTGTTTGACAGTTGATACAATCGTTGCTGGTAATAGAGAAAGAGATCATCGAACTGGTTTTACAACCCCACCAAAGTTAACTTTAAAGAGCTTAATTAGTTTTGCTACACATCCAGAATGGAGTTTAAGATATCTCATGGGATCAAAATTTAAATTAGCAAATATATCACATTTGACTAACAAGGGCTCAAGCATCGAAATTTCTATTATGGATTATCTTAACTCTCAATTTGATACTACCATGAATTGGAAGCATGCAGAGTATGTAGCTAAGAAGTGGAATGGACCATTTGCATTAAAAGGTGTGATGTCAGTTGAGGATGCAAAAAAAGCAATTGATATTGGAGCAACTGCTATCATGGTATCAAATCATGGAGGAAGACAACTCGATGGATCAAGAGCACCATTTGATCAACTTGAAACATTAGTCGATGCTGTTGGAGATAAAATTGAAATTATCTTAGACGGAGGTATCAGAAGAGGAACCCATGTACTCAAGGCTTTAGCCTTAGGAGCAAAAGCATGCTCTATGGGAAAAGCCTATTTATATGCCCTTGGAGCTGGTGGACAGCTTGGCGTTGAAAGCATTCTTCAAAAAATGAAAGATGAAATTACAAGAGGCATGACGTTAATGGGCACAAGAAATGTAAAAGAGTTAACCAAAGACAAAATCGCTTATCGCAGATGAAGATTGCAGATAATTTTTCAAGACTCGGAACCGAAAACGCCTTTGTTATTTTAGCAAAAGCAAAAAAATTAGAAAGCGAGGGAAAAGAAATAATAAACCTAGGCATTGGACAGCCTGATTTTTTAACACCTAAACACATTGTGGAAGCAGGTAAAAAAGCACTAGATGATGGTCATCATGGTTATACACCCGCTAATGGCACTAAAGAATTAAGAGACGGTGTTAGTAGACATATTAAAAGAATGTATGGAGCAGATATAGATTCTAATAGAGTTTTTATTGCTCCTGGAGGAAAGCCTTCAATGTATTTTGCTATAATGATGTTTGGTCAACCTGGGACCGAAATTATATATCCAGAACCAGGATTTCCAATTTACGAATCAGTTATTAATTATACAGGAGCGAAAGCCGTTCCGATGTATCTTTCAGAGAAAAAAAATTTTTCATTTAATGCAGATGATGTCTTGTCATTGATTAACGATAAAACAAGATTATTAATTATTAATAATCCTCAAAATCCAACAGGTGGACTTATTGAAAAAAATGAAATTGATAAACTAGTGACAGGTCTAAAAAAATTTCCAGAAGTAGCAATATTAAGTGATGAAATTTACTCAAGACAAATTTATGATGGAAAAAGTATGCCATCCTTTTTTTATTATCCGGAGTTATATGATCGATTGATAGTCATGGATGGTTGGAGCAAAACGTATGCAATGACAGGATGGAGGTTAGGCTGGAGTGTTTGGCCAGAAAGCTTAATTGATAAAGTAACTAGAATGGCAATTAACAGTTATTCCTGTGTATCGGCAGCAAATCAAGTTGCAGCATTAGCGGCTTTGGAGGGTCCACATGAATTTTTAACAGATATGATGGAAAAATTTGGTAAAAGAAGAGAGTTGATTGTTAATGGATTAAATAGTCTTCCAGGTATTAAATGTAATAATCCTGGAGGAGCTTTTTACACATTCCCTAATGTAAGTGAAACTGGCATGAGTGGCGATACTTTTGCAGAAAAATGCTTATTTGATGCGGGTGTAGCATTAGTTCCCGGAACTAGCTTTGGCAAATCATGTACAAATTTTGTTAGATTTAGCTTCGCAAATTCTTACGAAAATATTGAAAAAGCATTGGAGAAAATTAAAAAAATTCTCTAATATACAAAATATGCCATTAACATTGCCTGAAATAGATAATGCTGTAATTGAGAGTAAAGATAAAATAGTTGATGATTTATCTAAGATTACAAGAAATATTATTCATTCTGAAGATGAAATTAAACCATATGAAACCGATGGTCTTTCAGTTTATAGACAAAAACCCATTGCTGTTGTTTTGCCAGAAACTACTGATCAAGTATCAAAAATTTTGAAATATTGTTACGAAAAAAAAATAAAAGTTGTTCCAAGAGGTGCGGGAACAGGATTATCAGGTGGATCTATTCCTCTGGCAGATTGTATTTTGTTAGGTATGGGTAAATTTAATAAGATTTTGGAAACAGATTTTGATAATAGATGTGTTGTTGCCCAGCCATGCGTTGCAAACCTTGCAATTACTCAGGCTGTAGAACATAAAAATTTTTACTATGCCCCAGATCCATCAAGCCAATTAGCTTGTTCAATCGGAGGGAATGTTGCTGAAAATTCAGGTGGTGTACATTCTTTAAAATATGGAACGACAACTAATAATTTAATGGGTGTAGAAATCGTTTTAATGGATGGAACAATACTAAAATTAGGAGGTAAACATTTAGATTCCGAGGGATACGATCTTCTGGGATTAATTACCGGATCAGAAGGATTGTTAGGGGTTGTAACCGAAGTTACAGTAAGAATTTTAAAAAAACCTGAGTCAGTTAGAGCTGTGTTAATTGGCTTCAATAGCATAGAAGATTCCGGAAATTGTGTTGCCGATATTATTGCCAAAGGTATTGTTCCTGCAGGCATGGAGATAATGGATAAACCATTAATAATTGCCACTGATAACTATGCTAAAGCTGGATATCCAAGAGACGTAGATGCATTATTAATTGTAGAGCTTGATGGAACAACAAGTGAAGTTGATACATTGATCGAAAAAGTTCTCGATATCGCGAAAATGAATAAAGCTTCTTATAATCGTGCTAGCAACAGCGATGAGGAAAGAATTAGATTTTGGAAAGGCAGAAAAGCTGCATTTACAGCTTGTGGAGTGTTGGCGCCGGATTATATATGCATGGATGGTTCCATACCAAGAAATAAACTTGCTGACGTTTTAGGATATATAAATAAGCTTTCAAAAAAGTATAAATTAAATGTAGCAAATTGTTTTCATGCAGGAGATGGTAATTTACATCCTCTTATTATGTTTGATTCAAATGACCCTGAAGAGCTAAAGAAAGCAGAAGATTTTGGTGCTGATATTTTAAAATATTGTGTAAAAGTTGGTGGAGTTTTATCAGGAGAACACGGCATAGGGGTTGAGAAAAGAGAGCTTATGTGTGAGATGTTCAATGATAATGACATTCAACAACAACTTAATATAAAAAATGCATTTGATGAAAAAAACCTTCTAAATCCAGGAAAAGTTTTTCCGATCCTTCATCGGTGTGCTGAGGGTGGAAGAATGCATATACATAAGGGTAGAGATAAGTTTCCAGATTTACCAAGATTTTAATGTCTGAAATTTTTTATCCTAAAGATGAGCAGGACGTTTCAGATTTTGTATTTGATAGTTTTAATAAAAATAATCCAATAGAAATTATAGGTCATGGATCAAAGAAAATTGGTAGGATTATTCAATGCTCTCAAACATTGAGCTTAAAGTCGATGAATGGAATTTTAGAATATTTTCCCGAGGAATTATATATAAAAGTTTTACCAGGTACTCCTTTAAATTTAATTGAGTCAGCTTTAAAGGAGAAAAATCAAAATCTCGGATTTGAGCCAAATGATCTTGGATATATTTATAAAGGTCAATCTGACCCAGGTTCTATTGGAGGTGTTGTTTCTTGTAATTTATCAGGTCCTGGAAGATTTAAAAATGGCGCTTTAAGAGATCATGTGCTTGGGTTTAAAGCTGTCAATGGATCGGGAGCTAAAATTAAATCTGGAGGCACAGTTGTTAAAAATGTTACCGGATATGATTTAAGCAAAATAGTAACTGGTTCATACGGCACTTTATGTGCGATCACAGAAATTAATTTAAAAGTATCACCCATTCCTGATTTTGAAGAAACCTTTGTAATTAATAACTTAAATTATATTGAGGCTATTGATATTTTTAACAAAGCATTAGATTCTTCTTTAGAGATTTCTGGAGCATGTTTTTTTTCAGAAGACAATGTTTCGTTTTTAACTTTGAATGATGTAAAAAAGGATACATCAATTTTAGGATTAAGAATTCAAGGTCCAAAATCATCAGTTGTTGAAAGAATTCAAGTTTTGAATAAAATGTTTAAAGATCAGTCCACTTATGTTTTGGATACTTATCAGACAGCAATTTTCTGGAGGGAAATTAAGAACCTAGAAGGTTATGCAAATTCAGAAAATTTTATTTGTAAAATTTCTCTACCCATTACTAATATGGAAAATTTTTTGAAACATTTTAAAAACTTAAAATTTAAATATTTTCTTGATTGGGGCGGTAATATAGCTTGGTGTGAGATTTATAATAATAGTGACTTGGACCAAATGAGAATTTTTTGTTTGAAACACGATGGTTATTTAACAGTAATTAAAGCTAATGATAATTTTAGACAAAGAGAGGATTTTTTGACAAATTCAAATTCTAATTTAAAAATTTTGTCGAAAAAATTAAAAGAAAGTTTTGATCCGAAGAGTATACTTAACCCTAATAAAATGTACTTGGGAATATAATGCAAACGAATTTTAAAAAGGACCAATTGTTAGATCCTGAAATACAAAATTCTGAAAAAATTTTCAGAAAATGCGTACATTGTGGGATGTGTAATGCCACTTGCCCAACATACCAAATACTTGGTGATGAGTTGGATGGTCCTAGGGGTAGAATTTATATGATTAAAGATATGTTAGAAACAAATAAGCCTGCAAGTGAAAAGATTGTAAAGCATATTGATCGGTGCCTGTCTTGTTATTCATGTCTAACAACATGTCCTTCGGGAGTTGATTATATGCACTTAATTGATCATGGAAGAAATCACATAGAGAGAACTTATAAGAGACCAATGTTTGAAAGAATACTTAGAAATATGTTGGCAACTATTCTTCCTAAACCAAATCTCTTTGTATCAATAGGTCGTTTAGTGAATTTAACTAAACCATTACATTTTATTTTACCTAAAAAAATTAAGCATATGATTTCTTTTATTCCAAAACAATTTTCAAAATCAGAATTTCCTGAAAATATAGTTTTTAAACCTAAAAAAAAATCTATCTCAAAAGTGGCGTTGTTAACTGGTTGTGTTCAAAAAGCGATTGCGCCTAATATCAACGACTCTTCTATCAACGTTCTTTTAAGACACGGAATAGAAGTTCACGTTTTAAACGAAGTAACTTGTTGTGGTTCACTGACTCATCATATGGGTAAAGAAGATATATCTCATCAATATTTCATACAAAATATAAACGCATGGTTTAAACTTTATGAAAAAGAAAAAATAGATGCAATTTTAGTTAATACTTCAGGGTGTGGAACAACAATTAAAGACTATGGTTTTATCTTTAAAAATCATCATGATAAATCTTTAAGAAAAAAAGCAAAATTAGTAAGTGATCTTGCTATGGATATTACT
The DNA here is from genome assembly GCA_965655895.1 of Candidatus Pelagibacteraceae bacterium. Taxonomy (GTDB): domain Bacteria; phylum Pseudomonadota; class Alphaproteobacteria; order Pelagibacterales; family Pelagibacteraceae; genus HIMB114. Next base: position 27,441 of record CBFHID010000005.1, read on the forward strand.
GAGTATTTAGAGGAGTCGATTAAACTTAACTTTACAAGAATTAATAATTCAAAAAGATATAATATTGCTTATCATTCAGCGTGTTCAATGCAGCATGGCCAGAAAGTTCATAATCAACCAATTGCACTTTTAAAAATGACAGGCAATAATGTGTTAGAAGTTCCAGACGGACACATATGTTGCGGTTCTGCAGGAACATATAATTTAATGCAAGATAATTTAGCAACAGAGCTTTTAAAAAGAAAATGTGAAAATATTAAAAAAATTAAACCAGATATGATTGCTGCTGGAAATGTAGGATGTATTACACAGATCTCAAATGGGATAGATATACCGATTGTGCATACGATTGAACTTATAGACTGGTTTACAGGAGGAAAAAAACCAACAGTATTGAATAATTTATGAAAAAAATTTTAGTAACTAGAAAATTATTAGATCAAAACAATAAAAGAATTTCAGATATTTTTGATGTTAAATTAAATACAGAGGATAAATTATATTCATCTGATGAATTATTAAATTTAGCACAAGGTTGCGATGGTATATTAGCCTTTACTACTACACCATTAAATAAGGAAATGATTTTACAGTTACCAAAAAGTATAAAAATAATATCTAATTATGCCGTTGGTTACGGCAATATAGATGTCGTAGCTGCTAAAGCAAGGGACATTATTGTTACCAATACCCCAGAAGTTTTGACGGATGCTACAGCGGATATTTCAATGCTATTATTGCTTGGAGCTTCAAGAAGAGCATATGAGGGAAGAAAGGATGCCGAAAAAGAAAACTGGTTATGGTCAACTGATTATTTGATTGGAAAACAGATGACTGGAAAAAAATTGGGCATTTTAGGCATGGGAAGAATTGGAAGGGCGGTAGCTAAAAGAGCCAGAGCATTTGATATGGAGATACATTATCACAATAGAAGCCAACTAAGTGCTGAATTAGAAGAGGGAGCAATATATCACCAAGACATAAACCAACTTTTTAAAAATAGCGAATTTTTATCAATTAATTGTCCTGGCTCTAAAGAGACAGAAAATTTAATTAATGCCGAAACAATTAAACATTTTCCAGATGGAGCTGTTATTGCCAATGCAGCAAGAGGCGAAGTTATAGATGATAATGCAATGATAGAAGCAATGAAAAAAGGTAAAATTTTTGCATTGGGACTTGATGTTTACAGAGGTGAGCCAAAGATTAATAATAAATATTTAGAGCTACCAAATTTATTCTTGTTACCTCATCTTGGGAGCGCAACTACAAACACACGTATTGCCATGGGGAATAGAGCAATAGATAATTTAGATGTATATTTAAATCATCAAAAAAGGCCAAAGGATCAAGTAAATTAAATCAACTTATAGTTGTTATAATAATTACACCCATTAAATACTGGATAAAATTAAAATCCTTTTTGCTTATGCAACATTAATAGAGTTGGTCGACTTAATAATTCAATAGACAGTTGATTATTAATTACTGTAAAATCACTATGTTAAATTTAACTAACATGGGAGAAAAACATGTCTAAAACAAAAACACCGGCGCAAGTATCTAAAAGACGTCGATTTTTAAAAAAGGCTGCAGCCACTGGTGCATTAGCAACAGCAGGTTTGCTTGCCGCATGTAAGCCACAAGGTGGTGGTTCAAGTGGTAGCGGAAAAACTATTACTTTAAAAATGCAAGCAGCGTGGCCAAGTGGAGCAAACATCTTCTTTGAAATGGCAAAAGACTATACCAGAATGGTAGAAGAGATGTCAGGAGGTGAATTAAAAATTGACCTTCAGCCAGTTGGAGCAGTTGTAAAAACATCTGAGATCGGACAAGCAGTAAGTTCCGGGGCTCTTGATATGGGTCACTGGGTTACAGCTTATTGGTACGGAAAAAATGCTGCCGCTTCTCTATTCGGTACAGGACCATCATACGGTTTATCTTCTCAAGAAGTAATGGGATGGATGGAATACGGTGGAGGTAGAGCATTATATGAAGAAACTTTAAATAAAGTAGGTTACGATTATGTTGGTTTCTTCCACATGCCAATGCCGGCACAACCATTTGGTTGGTTTAAGAAAAACGTAACGACTGTAGCTGATGTAAAAGGTATGAAATATCGTACCGTTGGATTAGCAACAAACGTACTTACAGCAATGGGAATGGTAGTAAGACAACTTCCTGGAGGAGAAATTCAACCAGCAATGAAAACTGGATTGATTGATGCCGCGGAATTTAATAACCCGACATCAGATTCTCAATTTGGAATGCAAGATGTTTCTAAACATTATCATTTAGGATCATTCCACCAATCTCAAGAGATGTTTGAAATACCGATAAACAAAAAAAGATACAACAGTTTATCACCTAAGCACCAGGCTATTCTTAAATATGCTGCGTACAGTGCAAACAGTGATAACTACTTCAAAGCATTAGTGAGATACTCAGATGATCTTGCGAAACTAATGAACGAAAGTGGTGTTAATGTTTATCAAACATCAGATGAAATTTTAGCTGAGCAATTAAAAGGATGGGATAAAGTTGTGAAAGAATTTTCTGACAAAGATCCATTCTTTGCGAAAATCGTAAGTTCGCAAAAATCTTATGCTAAAAAAGTCATGAAGTACTTACTCATGAATCAGCCTAATTATAGATTGGCTTATGAGAATGAGTTTGGACCAATTGGCCAAGTAAAGATATAATCTATCTAAATAAAAAAAGGGGGTTAGAAACCCCCTTTTTTTTAATCTAAAATAGAATATAGAGCGACAATGCAAAAGTATAATGCTTATATAAAGTTTGCCGATACCCTAAGTATATCTGTAGGGAAAGCATTTTCATGGTGCATAGTAATTTTATGTTTAGGCACATGTTATGAAGTAGTCATGGCTTACGTTTTTAATAAGCCAACATTATGGAATTTTGATTTCAGTTTACAAATGTATGGAGCGATATTTATGATGGCAGGTGCGTACACTCTTTCTACAGAAGCGCATGTAAGAGGAGATGTTTTTTATCGTTTGATGAAGCCGGTGACACAAGCAAAATTAGATTTATGGCTTTATGTCTTATTTTTTTTCCCTGGCGTTTTAGCATTAACTTTTTCAGGATTTGATTATGCAGGCATGGCTTGGAAAGTGAAAGAAACTAGTTGGAATAGTCCAGCACAAATTCAAATTTATATGGCAAAATCTTTAATACCACTATCGGGATTATTATTAGTTCTGCAAGGAATTGCAGAAGTCTTGAGATGTGTAATATGTATTAAAACTGGACATTGGCCAGATAGAATGTCTGATGCCGAGGAAACAGAAAAAATTTTAATGAGAACTTCTCATCAAGAGGAATAGTAAATAAAAATTATGTTTGGATACTATATACCTAACCCGACCATAGCTATCATTATGATGGTAGTTTTCTTAGGTTGCGTGCTTTTGGGTTTCCCGATTGCATTTACATTGATGGCGATGGGAATAATTTTTGGCTATTACGCTTATTTTGACTGGGGCTTAATGGACCACATTCTAGACAATAGAATATTTGGTTTGTTTGTTCAAAATACTTATACTGTAATGGATAATAATGTACTAACTGCTGTACCGTTATTTTTGTTTATGGGTTATTTGGTAGAAAGAGCGGGAATTGTATCAAGACTATTTTTTGCAATAAGACTTGCTTCGCACAGACTGCCAGGATCAATGGCTGTAGCAGCATTAGTAACTTGTGCTTTATTTTCAACAGCCACAGGTATTATTGGAGCAGTTGTAACATTAATGGGTTTATTGGCATGGCCAGCAATGATTAAAGCTGGTTATGATAAGAAATTTGCTTCTGGGGTAATATGTGCGGGTGGTTGTCTTGGTATTTTAATACCACCAAGCATAATGCTAATTGTGTATTCTGTTATAGCTCAGTTATCTCCATTACGTTTATTTGCTGCAGCAATTTTCCCAGGACTTTTGTTGGCTTTTTTATATATTGTTTATTCAATCACACTGGCTTACTTCAATCCAAAAGTTGCACCAAAACCAAGAGAAGAGGAAATTCCTCCAGCGGCTGAAATTGTAAAAGAAATATTCGTTTCATTTGTACCTTTGTTCACTTTAATTATGCTAGTGCTTGGAACAATTTTAGCAGGATTAGCAACCCCAGCAGAAGCAGCTGCAATAGGTGCTTTAGGGTCAATATTACTGTCTCTAATATACAAATCTTTAAAGTGGAAAAACTTTAAAGACTCAGTATTTCTAACAGCAAAAACTTCAGCGATGATCATGTGGCTATTTGTTGGGTCGTGGACATTTTCATCTGTATTTTCTTATTTAGGTGGACACGAAGTGTTTGAGCATTTTTTCGCAGCTTTAGATCTTAAGCCTTGGCAATTTTTAGTTATTACTCAAATTATTATTTTTTTATTAGGTTGGCCATTAGAGTGGACTGAAATTTTAATTATTTTTGTTCCAATTTTTTTACCACTATTAGAAATTTATGGTGTGAATCCATATTTCTTTGCAATGTTAATAGCTCTTAACTTGCAAACATCATTTTTAACACCACCAATGGCGATGTCAGCATATTATCTAAAAGGGGTTCAGTCTAAAAATGTAGAACTCATGGAAATATTCAAGGGTATAGTGCCTTTTTTAGGCATTGTAATTTTTGCAATGATTTTAATGTATATTTTTCCAGGTATCGCTTTGTGGTTACCAGAAACATTATTTGCAAATAAATAATTAGATGGATTCAGAAGATTTAATTGCATTAAGTACCATTGAATTAGCCAAAAAAATTAAAAGTGGAGAAATAACTTCTCATCAATTGTGTTTGGCATTTATAAATAGAATAGAAAAATTTGAAAAAGATGTTTGTGCCTGGGCTTTTTTTGATAAAGAAAAATTATTAGAAAAAGCTGAAGATGCTGATAACTATAGAAGTTCAGGAAAACCCATAGGACCATTACACGGTATTCCAGTCGCTCTTAAGGACATTATTGGTACTTATGATATGCCAACAGAGTGTGGTACCAAATTAAGAAAAGGAAAAGGATACAGTCAAGACTCAGAAGTGGCTAGCCTGATAAAAAACTCAGGTGCTATTTTGATGGGAAAGACCGTAACAACAGAATTGGCTTATTTTGATCCTGGCAAAACTAAGAATCCTCATGATTACGCAAGAACTCCCGGTGGTTCTTCAAGCGGCTCAGCTGCTGCTGTTGCATCTTATATGACTCCTCTTTCGGTAGGAACACAAACAAACGGTTCAGTAATAAGACCCGCCGCTTACTGTGGAGTGGTAGGTTACAAACCTTCATTTGGATTAATATCTAGAAATGGGATTTTAAAACAATCTTCGCACCTTGATCAAGTAGGTGTTTTTGCTCATACAGTTGAAGAGGTAGCACATTTTGCAAAAGTATTAATCCGAAAAGATCTGTATGATCCAGATACAGTTTATTATGCAACTGATAATATGATGGAAGAAGTTGAAAAAAAAATAGAATTTGAACCCAAATTTATTTTCTATAAAACTTCGAGTTGGAAAAAAATTACCAAAAAAAACCAAGAAGTTTTCAATTATTTTATCGAATCTTTTAAAAATAATATTGAAGTATTTGATGAACCTTCATATTTCAAAGACATTTTTAAATATCATCAAATAATACATGAAACTGATATGGCCAGAAGTTTTAGTGATTATTATAAAATAGGAAAAAAATCTTTAGGAAAGAACTTAATTAGTGCTATTGAAAGAGGGAAAAAATATTCTGCCTATGAATACGCAGAAGCTGTAGATTTTAAATTTAGGGCTTATGAATCTTACAAAGAGGTTTTTGAAGATTATTATAGTGTCATTACACCCTCTGCGATAGGTGTAGCAGAAAAAGGATTATCAAGTACAGGAAGCCCTGAACTTTCAACCATTTGGACATATATGGGCTTGCCAACTATTAACTTGCCTTTGTTTAAAGGAGAGAATAATTTACCTCTTGGACTTCAAATGATCGGTAATAAATTTGATGATTTTAGGTTTTTAAATTATGCCAAATGGCTAGAGGGGGAATGTAAAGATGAATAGAAAGGTAATAGTTATCATAGGTACCTGTTTAGCAATCCTTTTTTTAATCGGATTATCTACAACTCTTACCCGATCACCAATGATAGGTTTTTGGGATGTTTTGCCCGTCAAAATCATCATGGGTTTAGCAATTGGAATGATGGTAATTGAAGCATGTGAAAGTTTTAACATTTCATTAATCGAAATTTTTAAAAACAAATTTTTTAAAAAAAAATAATTTAGAAATTGTCAAAAAATAAAGTAAATGCAAATTCTTTAGGGCATTTTTTACTATTATTTGTTCAACCAATATTTATGACGAGCAATATTGCAATTGCTCGTGGAGCATTTGGAAATGTTCCACCAGTATCTCTGGCATTCTCAAGATGGCTATTAGTTTTTTTGATTATTTTTCCCTTTATTTATCAATCTATTTTAAAGAAAAAAAAATATTTTAAGAAAGAGTCATGGAGACTTACTTTTTTAGCGGCCACAGGTTATGTGGGATGTGGTGCTTTGCCATATATTTCTGGCCTAACAAGTACAGTTACAAATATGTCAATTATATATGCTCTTTCACCAATATTTATAGTTTTGCTTTCAGCTTATATTTACAAAGAAAGATTAAAAACTTTCCAGTATGGTGGAGTAATACTAAGTTTATTCGGAGTTTCATTTATTATTTTTAAAGGTAATTTAAGTAATTTTATTAATTTAAATTTTACAACTGGAGATATTTGGATTTTTGGTGCTGCCATTTCATGGTCTTTATTTTCAATTTTTTTAATAAATTGGAAAAGTAAATTTAGTATTATTGAGAGATTTACAATAATGAGCTTAATTGGATCAATTATTCTAATTCCTTTTTTGATTATTGAGCATTTGTATTTCTTACCAACTGCATTCAACACGACTTATATAGAATTTTCATTATTAGCCGCTTTATTTCCAGGCATTATAGCTTTTTTAATGTATACAAAATTGCAACAAGTTGTTGGTGCTTCTGTTGCCGGATTAACTGTTTATTTAATGCCAATATATGGCTCCATTTATGGGTTTGTTTTATTTTCAGAAAATCTTTTTAATTACCATTTTTACGGAGCTGTATTAGTTTTACTAGGAATTTTCTTAGCTAAAAAAAAATATAAATGAAAATGTTTAAATATTTTTTTCTATTTGGCTTATTATCATATCTTTTAATTTTACTATTCATGTTCTTATTTCAAAGAACTTTTATGTATCATCCAAATATAAAAAATTTAGATCCAGTCTCAAAGACATTTAACTACGAAGAAGTTTTTATACCTTCTGATAAAAATATTGAATTAAGATCTTGGTTTAGTTTTAAGCCTGAAAACAAAAAAACTATATTGTTTTTTCATGGAAATGCTGGGGAGCTAAGTGCAAGAGTTTATAAACTAAACAAGTTTAGTGATATTAACGTAAATTTTTTAATTATTTCTTGGAGAGGGTTTAGTGGAAATAATGGTAAGCCAACTGAGAAAGGTTTATATAAAGATGCGGAAAAAGCAGTTCAGTGGCTTGAAAATAAAGGTATTACAAAAAAAGATATTATTCTTTACGGCGAATCCCTAGGTACAGGAATTGCAGTAGAGCTTGCAAGTAAAGATAATTTTTCAGGTGTGATATTAGAGTCGCCATATACATCCATGGTTGATATGGGAAAAAGATTTTATCCTTTTGTACCTGTGAATCTTTTACAAAGAGATCGTTATAATTCTATAAAAAAAATAAAAAAAATTAATTCTCCTATTTTAGTATTACATGGAAAGGCTGATACACTTGTTCCATTTTACATGGGTAGAAAAATTTATGAGAGTGCCAATGAGCCAAAGTATTCATATTTCCCAACTTTTGATAATCATATGATGGCATATGATCAGAGTATGATTAATGCTTTAAAGAATTTTTTAAATATAATCTCTAGGCAATAGGTAAGCCATTCTTCACTTTTTGAGACGGATGAAATAGTACCACTTTTCCATCCTGTTCTATTGCTCCAAGTATTAAAACTTCTGAATTTATTCCCGCTATATTCCTTGGTGGAAAGTTGCAAATTGCCATTACTTGTTTGTTGATTAATTCATTAGTTTTATAGTAGTTTATAATTTGTGCGGAAGAAGTTTTTACTCCGATTTTGTTCCCAAAATCAATTTTTAGAACATAAGCAGGTTTTTTAGCTTTTTCATTAACCGATGCCTCTAAAATTGTGCCGGTAGCAATTTGAATTTTATCATAATCTTCATATGTAATTTCTTTTTTCATTTTAATTATTTTTATCCAAAAATGCTTTAACAAAATCTTTTGCAACAAAAGGTTGAAGATCATCTTCTTTTTCACCAACACCAATTGCAAATATAGGCAATTTATATTTTTCAGTAATAGAGAGTAAGACACCACCTTTTGCTGTCCCATCTAATTTTGTCATAATTAATCCAGATAATTTATAAATTTTATTGAACTCTTCAATTTGATTAAGAGCGTTTTGACCTGTTGTTGCGTCTAAGACAATAATTGTTTTTTGAGGTGCCATTTCATCTACTTTTTTCATTACTCTTATGATTTTAGAAAATTCGTCCATAAGATTTTTTTTGTTATGCAATCTTCCAGCTGTATCAATTATACAGTAATCATAATTATTTTGTTTTGCCTTTTCCAAAGTTTTGAAAGCAACTGCAGCTGGATCAGTACCAGGATCAGATTTTTCTATATCTATAGAGTTTTTTTGACACCAATTATCCAATTGTTCAATTGCAGCTGCTCTAAAAGTATCTGCAGCGCCTACAATTACTTTAGAATTATTTTCCTTTAAAATCTTGCAAAGTTTTCCAATAGTTGTTGTTTTTCCAGTTCCATTAACACCACAAACTAAAATTGTTTTAAGTCCATTTGATTTATTAAAAATATTTTCTTCTACAGGCTCTAGAATTCCCAGCATCTCATTTGTTAATATTTCTAAAAAATTTTCTTGGTTTAACTCTTCATCACTAAATTTTTTATTTTTAATATTTTCAATAATTTTGTCAGTTAAAGGAAGGCCAATATCTGAAGAGATCATAAAGTCCTCAAGATCTTGGAGAATTTCATTTGAAGGTTTTGATTTACTAAAAATATCATTTATCCCATTACCAAAATTTTTAGATGTTTTTTTTAATCCCTCAGAAATTTTTTTAAAAATTTGCATGATACTTATATTATTGCCTCAAGGTAATTAGGCTTGTACCCTGTGATTTGAGCAGGTATGATTTGACCTTCTTTAAAAGAATTTTTGCTAAATATTTTTACCTTTAAGTAATTTTCTGAATAACCAAAAGAATTTTTTTCGGTAAGCACATTTAAGGTTTTCCCCACTGTATCTTTAAATTTATCTTTTATTTTTAACTGACCCTTCTCTCTAAGGATTTTTGCCCTCTCTTTAATTATATTTTTAGGAACTTGGGGCATTTTTGAAGCTGGCGCTTTTTCCATAGGAGAAAAAGGAAAAACATGTAGAAGCGTCAAATCACACTCATCGATAATTTTTAAAGTATTATGAAACATCTCTTCTGTTTCTGTTGGAAAACCAGCAATTAAATCTGCTCCAAATATTACATCTGGACGTACTAACTTTATTTTGTTGCAAAAGTCTATAGCATGCTCCCTTTGATGCCTTCTTTTCATTCTTTTCAAAATCATATTATCACCTGATTGCATTGATAAATGGAAATGAGGCATAACTCTTTTTTCCGAAGAGAGAATTTCAAATAATAATCTATCAATTTCTATAGAATCTAAAGATGATAACCTAAGTCTTTTAAGTTCTTTATTATTTTTTAAGATTGCTTCAACAAGCTTTCCTAAATTTATTTTTTCATCTAAGTCTGGTCCGTATGAAGTTAGATCAACACCCGTAAGTACAATTTCATTAAAACCTTTTTCATTGAGCACTTTAATTTGCTCAATAATATTATCAACCGGCAAACTTCTTGAATTTCCTCTACCATATGGAATTGTACAAAAAGTGCATCTATGATCACAACCATTCTGAATTTGTATAAAGGCCCTAGAGTGATTTTCAAAACTTTCAATAAATTGAGGGGCTATCGTTTTAAGTTCCATGATATTTGATATTTTGTTTTTAATTGTTTCATTTGAAATTTTTAAAAAAGTTTCAAATTCCATCTTTTCTTTATTGCCAATTACATGCTCAACTTCTTTCATGTTTAGAAAAGTTTCATTATCTATTTGCGATGCACATCCAGTCACTATTATTTTTTTACTAGGATATTTTTTTTTAAATTTTTTTATATCGTCAATAACTTTTTTTTTGGCTTCATTTGTGACTGAGCAACTATTAAATAAAATATAATTCGTTAGTTTTGCTTTCTCCAAATGTTTTTGCATAACTTCAGATTCATAAATATTAAGTCTACAACCATAAGTAATAATATTTTTATCTAACATTATAAATTTACTTCTATTTCTTTTTTTTCTGATACTGGGCCAGTCATCACCATTGTTTTGTCAGGATTAATTTTAATCAGCAAGTGCCCTTTTTGAAAATGTATATTAACTGGATTTTTAGTAAGTTTTAAATCTGATGATATGTATGCAGTTGCACATGCTGCAGTTCCGCAAGCTAGTGTTTTGCCGGCCCCCCTTTCCCATACATTAATTTCTATATCGTCTTGATTTTTTATATCTGCAAAAGTAACATTTATTCTATCTGGAAAATATTTTAAGTTTTCAATTTGTGGACCAACCTTAAGCAACTCATCATCAGATATTTTTTCAAAAAAAACAATATGCGGATTTCCTACATTAATTAGATGGCCTTCAAATTTTTTATTATTAATATTAACAGTTAAGAGATTACTTTTGACTTCATGAGTAACTGGTATTTTTGATAGTTCGACTGTTGGTTTAGGCATTAATACGCTAATTAAACTGTCAGCATTTTTTGTACCTCTATGTATAAAGCTATTAACTTTAAATGTAACATTGTCTTTATTTTTTTCTTTTATTAAAATATCAGAAATACATCTATTGCCATTTCCACAAGCATCTGCTTTTTTGCCATCTGAATTAAAATATCTGATCTCGGCATCAGCCTCAGTTGAATTTTCTATATAAATTACTTGATCAAAACCAATACCGCTTTTTCTATCTGAAAGCTTTAAAATTTGCTCAGGGTTTAGTGAAATTTTTTCTATTCTATTATCAATGATTAAGAAATCATTACCTAGACCGTCCATTTTGTATGCTTTAAAATTCATAATTATTTAGTTTTAGACCGTTTTCTTGACTTTATAAACATAACTATGTAGTTTCAGCTCACTTCCAAGAAAAAGGTAGTCTTTTTCTGGTGTCCCTCAATAGGGGAGATCAACACTAGTCAGCGAGTTTTCGCCCACTAGTGCGATACCTGCTGGAAATGAAAAAGTTATGTTTGAAAATTTAACAGATAAAATTGAGTCAGCCTTTACATTTTTTAATAAAATTACGAGGTTAGATGAAAAACAAGCCGATGAGGGTCTTAGAAAAATAAGACAAGCATTGCTAGAGTCTGACGTAGCACTTTCTGTAACTAAAAAATTTATTGAAGATGTAAAACCTAAAATTGTAGGCCAGGAAGTCTTAAAATCTGTCACCCCGGGACAGATGATAATTAAAATTGTTAATGACGAGCTCACACGTATATTGGGTAGTGAAAAATCTGACCTGAATTTAAGTAATGTCCCACCAATAAAAATTTTAGTCATTGGTTTGCAAGGTTCTGGAAAAACGACAACCACAGCTAAACTTGCTTATTATTTACAAAAGAAATTATCAAAAAAAGTTTTAATGACCAGTTTAGATGTCTATCGTCCTGCAGCTCAGAAACAATTAGAAATTCTTGGTAATGATAATCAAATTAAAACCCTCCCAATCATGGAGGACCAGATGCCTCTTGAAATTTCTAAAAGAGCATTGAATGCCGTATCTTTGACTGGTGATGATGTCGTAATCTTTGATACTGCTGGTAGAACACAAATTGACCAGCAAATGATGATTGAGCTTAAGCAGCTTGAAAGCGAAATTCAACCTCACGAAATAATATTAGTTGCAGACTCTTTAACTGGACAGGATGCGGTAAATATAGCTCAAGAGTTTCAAAAGACGGTCAATTTATCTTCTATTATACTAACCAGAATTGATGGAGATGGAAAAGGTGGTGCTGCTTTGAGTATGAAAGCAGTAACGGGATGTCCAATTAAATTTTTAGCAACTGGTGAGAAAATTAATGAACTAGAAACATTTTATCCAGATCGAATAGCCAACAGAATTCTAGGAATGGGTGATGTAGTTTCTTTAGTAGAAAAAGTTGCCGAAAATTTAGAACAAGAAAAGATCAATGAAATTGAAGAAGATTTAAAAAAAGGATCTTTTACTTTTAACACTTATCTTCAACAAATAAGACAAATGAAAAAAGTTGGTGGGATGAGCGGAGTGCTAAGCATGATGCCAGGTGTATCAAAAATGAAAAAACAAATTGATGATGCCAATTTAGATGAAAGTTTATTAAAAAAACAAGAGGCGATAATTTTATCGATGACTCATGACGAACGAGATAATCCTAAAATCATTGGTGGATCTCGGAAAAAAAGAATTGCAAATGGATCGGGAACGGACATTTCAATGGTTAACAAGCTTCTCAAACAACATAAAATGATGACAACAATGATGAAGAAGATGTCTAAAGGTGGTCGAGGAGCATTACAAGGTATGGATGGTATACCACCAGATCTTTTAAATAACTTAAAATAAAAAAAAAGAAAGGATAGCAATGTTAAAAATAAGAATGTCTAGAGGAGGTGCTAAAAAAAGACCGGTTTATAAAATCGTTGTAGCAGATTCTAGAAAACCACGTGACGGAAGATTTATTGAAAAAGTAGGTTTCTTTAATCCTCTATTGCCGAAAGATAAAAAGGAAAGGTTGAGTCTAGATATAGAAAGAATTAAATATTGGTTAGAAAAAGGTGCAAGACCTTCTGATCGTATTGCTAGGTTTTTAGGAGAGGCAAATGTTATTCCTAAACCTGCGCAAAAAAATAACCCTATAAAAGCGAAACCTAAAAAGAAAGCTCAAGAAAGATTAGCGGCTGCAGAGGAAGCAAAAAAAGCAGCAGAGGAAGCATCAAAAGTAGAAGCTGAAAAACCAAGTGAAGAGATAAAACCGGTGGAAGAAAAAAAAGAAGAAGTAGTCGCTTCTGAGCCTGCTAAGGAAGAAAAAAAAGAAGCTGCAGAATCTTCTGAAGCTCCAAAGGCGCCTGAAACTAAAGAAGAGGAAAAAAAATAATCAAAGTGTTTGCGGCAAATATTTTCACATTATATCCTGAAATTTTTCCTGGAGCTCTAGGCCATGGTATTTACCGAAGGGCTTCTGAAAAAAAAATTTGGAATCTGAATGTTACAAATATTAGAGACTACGCTTTAGATAAACACTTAACTGTTGATGATAAACCATTTGGCGGAGGTAGCGGAATGATTATGAAGGCAGATGTGATCGATAACTGTTTGGATAAAAATGCAAATAAATTTAAAACTTATTATTTGTCACCAAGAGGCAAAATTTTCAACCAGGATCTGGCACTACAATTATCGAAATCCGAAGGAGTAAATTTACTTTGCGGACATTTCGAGGGTATTGATCAAAGGGTATTGGACTATAGAAATATCGAAGAAATTTCAGTAGGTGATTTTATATTATCTGGAGGAGAAAGTGCCGCGATATTAGTTTTAGATGCTATTATTAGGTTGTTGCCTGGTGTTTTGGGTAATGAAAATTCAATAAAAGAAGAGAGCTTTAATGACAATTTATTAGAGTATCCTCACTATACTCAACCTAGAGTTTGGAAGAATTTAGAGGTTCCTAGTGTATTATTATCAGGAAATCACGGTCAAATAAAAGACTGGCGTTTAAATCAATCAAGGAGTATAACACAGCGCCTTAGACCAGATTTATGGTCTAAGCATTGCAAAAAGTAGTAGTAAAATGAATAGAATTGACGAAATAGAAAAAAAACATTTAGAGCAAGTTTCTAGTGGCAAAAAGATTACCAGTTTTTTTCCAGGTGATACCGTTAAAGTAAACGTAAGAATAGTTGAGGGAAAAAGACAAAGGGTGCAAGCATTCGAAGGTGTTTGTATAGCTAAAAAAGGTGGTGGAATTAACTCTTCATTCACTGTCAGAAAAGTATCTTTTGGTGAAGGTGTTGAAAGAGTATTTCAATTATATAGTCCAAATCTAGATTCAATTGAGCTAATTAGATCTGGAAAAGTTAGAAGAGCTAAGCTTTATTATCTAAGAGAGAGAAGTGGTAAGTCAGCTAGAATAAATGAAAAAATTAAAAAGAAACTAGGCATTGATTTAGCTCCAGAGGTTTCAAATGATCAAGCCACAGCAAGTTTGCAAAACAATGAAGCGGACAAAAGTTTAAAAACTGAAGCTAAAGCTGATAACAAAACAGAAAATCAAAAAGATACTAATCTAGAAAAAAAATAATTTTATAATGGGACAGACATTATACGATAAATTATTTGATAATCATCTAGTTGCGAAACAAGATGATGGCACCTGCCTATTATATATTGACAGACATTTAGTTCATGAAGTTACAAGTCCACAAGCTTTCGAAGGATTAAGAATGAATAATCGAAAAGTTAAGCACCCAGAATATACGTTGGCAGTTGCAGATCACAATGTACCTACAACAGATAGAAGTCAGCCTATAGAAAATGAGGACTCTAGAATTCAATATGAAACACTAGATAAGAATTGCAAAGAATTTGGGATCGATTTTTTTGGTTTAAATGATATCCGCCAAGGTATTGTTCATGTGATTGGGCCCGAACAAGGCTTAACTCAACCTGGTATGACAGTTGTTTGCGGTGATAGTCATACTGCAACTCACGGTGCTTTTGGCGCTTTAGCTTTTGGAATAGGAACATCTGAAGTAGAGCATGTTTTGGCTACGCAAACTCTAATTCAAAGAAAATCAAAAAATATGAAAATTGATGTACAAGGAAAATTACCAATTGGTGTTACTGCAAAAGATATTATTTTAAGTATTATTGGAAAAATAGGTACAGCTGGTGGCACAGGTTACGTCATTGAATACACTGGAGAAGCAATTAAAAACCTAACAATGGAAGAAAGAATGACAGTTTGCAATATGTCCATTGAAGCTGGTGCAAGAGCTGGAATCATGGAACCAGATGAAAAGACTGTGGAATTTTTAAAAGGTAGACCATTGTCTCCGAAAGGGGAAAACTGGGAAAAAGCAAAAAAATATTGGCTATCATTGAAATCTGATTCTGATGCTAAATATGATGAAACAGTAATTTTGAAAGCTAACGAAATAGTTCCAACTGTAACATGGGGAACAAGTCCAGAAGATGTTTTGCCTATTAATGCTTCTGTGCCAGGGCCAGAAAAATTTGATGACCCAGATAAAAGATCAGCAGTTGAAAGATCTTTAGATTACATGGGTTTAAAGCCAGATACAAAATTAGAAGAAATTCAAATTGATAAAGTTTTTATTGGATCTTGTACAAATGGAAGAATACAAGATTTAAGAGCTGCAGCTGAGATATTAAAGGGAAAAAAAATTGCAAAAAATGTTACTGGTTATGTTGTACCAGGATCTGGACTAGTTAAGAAACAGGCGGAAGAAGAAGGCTTAGATAAAATTTTTATAGATTCAGGTTTAGAATGGAGAAACGCTGGATGTTCAATGTGCTTAGGAATGAATCCTGATCAATTAAAGCCACAAGAAAGATGCGCTTCTACTTCAAACAGAAATTTTGAAGGCAGACAGGGTAGAGGTGGTAGGACTCACTTATGTAGCCCAGCTATGGCTGCCGCTGCCGCTATCGAAGGCAAGCTAACTGATGTAAGAAAGTTTTATAATGGATAAATTTACAAAAGTTCAAAGTATCCCTGCATATCTTCCAATTGTTAATGTAGATACTGATATGATTATTCCAAAACAATTTTTAAAAACTATCAAAAGAACAGGACTTGGAAAAAGTCTTTTTTTTGAAATGAGGTACGACGATGATGGTCAGCCATTAAAGGATTTTGTTTTAAATCAAGAACCATATAATCATTCTCAAATACTGATAGGTGAAAAAAATTTTGGATGTGGATCATCTAGAGAGCACGCTCCTTGGTCATTGCTTGATTTTGGTTTTAAAGTAGTAATTGCACCTTCTTTTGCAGATATTTTTTATAATAATTGTTTTAAAAATGGAATATTACCCATTGTCTTAAAAGATGATGAAATTAAAGAACTGGCTGAGATTTCAAAAAATAAAAAAGAAATTACTATTGATTTGGAAGATCAAAAAATTGACAAGGGAGATAATAGACCATTTACTTTTGAAGTAGAAACGTTCCGAAAAGAATGTTTAATAAATGGTTATGATGATATTGCTTTAAGTTTGAAAAAGACAAAAGATGTTGAAACTTATTTAGAAAAAAAGAAAAAAGATACACCTTGGTTATTTAGTGCCTAAAAATTTACTATTACTTGCTGGAGACGGTATCGGTCCAGAGATTATGGACGAAGTCAAAAAAATAATTTCATGGTTAAATACAAATAAAAAGTTAGAGCTTAATATTACCGAAGAATTAGCAGGAGGAGTATCTTATGATGCAAATAAGACACCGCTTACAGACGATGTTTTATATAAAGCTATGGATAGTGATGCAGTATTATTAGGAGCTGTCGGTGGCCCAAAGTACGATAATTTAGAATTTTCTAAAAGGCCTGAAAGAGCCTTACTTAGGTTAAGAAAAGAACTAAGGTTATTTGCAAACTTAAGGCCAGCAATTTGCTTTTCTGAGCTTGTGAGTGCATCGAGTTTAAAACCTGAAATTGTTTCTGATTTAGACATTTTAATTGTTAGAGAGCTGACAGGTGGAATTTATTTTGGTGAACCACGTGGAATAGAACCTATAGCAAAAGGTGAAAGAAGAGGAGTGAATACCCATGTATACACTTCAAGAGAAATAATTCGAGTTGCAAAAGTTGCTTTTGATTTAGCAAAAAAAAGAAATAAAAAAGTAACTTCTGCTGAAAAATCAAATGTTATGGAAGCTGGAATGCTTTGGAAAGAGGAAGTTCAAAAATTTTACGACGAAAATGAAAACTATAAAGATATTCAACTAAGCCATATGTTAGCTGACAACTGTGCTATGCAATTAGTGAGAAATCCTAAACAATTTGATGTAATTGTTACCGATAATCTTTTTGGAGATATGCTTTCAGATGAGGCGGCTATGCTCACAGGCTCTCTTGGAATGTTACCGTCTGCTTCGTTGAGTGAAAAAGATAAAAATGGAAGAATAAGATCAATGTATGAACCTTGCCATGGTTCTGCCCCGGATATTGCTGGTCAAGGAATTGCAAATCCATTAGCAATGATTTTAAGTTTTGCGATGGCTTTAAGATATTCATTGGATCTTGATGCTGAAGCGGATGAAATTGATTCTGCTGTGAAGGCTGTATTAAAAGATGGTCTTAGAACGCCTGATATCATGGAAGAAGGAAAGCAAAAAGTGTCAACTTCTGAAATGGGGACTGCTATAATAGAAAAATTGAAGTAATTTTAAGCGCCTGAGACATTATTCAATTTTAAAAATTGATAAATATAAGCTAAAACCAAATAACTATTATGAAACAAGAAAGCCCTTTATCTCCTCATCTCCAAGTTTATAAGTGGCAGCTATCATCTTTATTATCAATTACACATCGTTTAACTTCTATTTTTAATTTAGCTGGAATATCCTTTTTTGGTATTTGGGCAATTATGCTTTTTATGGGTGAAGGTGCCTTTTATTATTTTGAAACTTTCGCTTCGACATTTCTAGGAAAATTTATTTTTGTAGGTATTACTTGGTCATTCTCATATCATTTGCTCAATGGAATAAGACATTTATTTTGGGATTTTGGTTACGGCTATGAACTTAGAATTGCAAACTTAAGTGGTATTTTAGTTTTATTATCATCTTTTATTTTAACTATGTTGGTTTGGGCATTCTAATGAATCATGTTGTTTCAAAATGGTTGATACAAAGAATAGCCGCAGTATTACTGATGCCACTGTTATTATGGTTTTTACTAAACTTTGATAATCTTATGTACCTAAATTATTCGCAAGCTGTAATGTTTTTAAAAAATAAGATTAATCTTTTAATTCTAAGCTTAATATTTTTATTAGCTTTTTTACATTTAAAAATTGGTATGGGTGAAATTTTTGAAGACTATCTTCATAATACAAAAATCAAAAAATTAGCTAATTTTTTGATTTTACTAATTTCTATAATAATTCCTGTTGCTGCAATCTCTGCAATGGTTATAGTGGGTTTATGAGTTACGAAGTTATAAATCATGAATATGATGTGGTTGTCGTTGGTGCAGGTGGATCTGGACTAAGAGCGGCTGTAGGCCTATCTGAAGCAGGTTTAAAAACTGCATGTGTTTCTAAAGTTTTTCCAACAAGAAGTCACACAGCTGCTGCTCAAGGTGGTATTTCAGCAGCACTCGGTAATATGTGCGAAGATGATTGGCGCTGGCATATGTATGATACTGTTAAAGGTGCAGATTGGTTGGGCGATCAAGATGCAATTGAGTTTTTATGTAAAGAAGCGCCACAAGCGGTTATAGAATTAGAAAAATATGGCGTTCCTTTTAGTAGAACAGAAGAGGGTAAAATATACCAAAGACCATTCGGTGGAATGACAAAAAATTATGGAAACGGTGTTGTTCAAAGAACTTGTGCTGCTGCAGATAGAACCGGTCACGCTATACTTCATACTCTTTATGGACAAGCTTTAAAAAGAGATACAGAATTTTTTATCGAATATTTTGCTCTTGATTTAATAATGGAAAATGGAAAATGCCAAGGAGTTATTGCTTGGAATTTGCAAGATGGAACTATTCATCGGTTCAGAGCAAAGATGGTAATTTTAGCCACTGGTGGATATGGTAGGGCTTATTTTTCTGCAACGTCTGCACACACCTGTACAGGTGACGGTGGTGGCATGGTTCTAAGAGCAGGTCTACCTTTACAAGATATGGAATTTGTTCAATTTCATCCAACAGGTATTTATGGAGCTGGATGTTTAATTACCGAAGGGAGTAGAGGTGAAGGTGGTTTTTTAGTAAATTCTGAGGGAGAAAGATTTATGGAGAGATACGCTCCTTCAGCTAAAGATTTAGCTTCTCGAGATGTTGTATCAAGATCAATGACGATAGAGATAAATGAAGGTCGTGGCGTAGGTAAAGATAAAGATCATATATATTTACATCTTAATCATTTAGATGAAAAAATTTTAAAAGAAAGATTGCCGGGAATATCAGAGTCGGCAAAAGTTTTTGCTGGTGTTGACGTTACAAAAGAACCTATACCAGTTTTACCAACTGTTCATTATAATATGGGCGGTATACCAACAAATTATTTTGGAGAAGTATTATCAAAGAGTAATGATGGTGCGGACACTATAGTTGAGGGGTTAATGGCTGTAGGTGAAGCGGCATGTGTATCTGTTCATGGTGCAAATAGACTTGGTTCAAACTCTTTAATTGACCTTGTTGTATTTGGTAAGGCAGCAGCTGTAAGAGCTGCTGAAAAGGTTAAACCAAACTCAAAACATGAAACCATTTCAGAAACTGAAACTCAAAAATGTCTAGACAGATTTGATAAAATGCGAAATGCAGATGGAGATACTCCTACTGCAGTATTAAGAGATAAAATGCAAAGAACTATGCAAAGTAAATGTGCAGTATTTAGAACTGATAAAACATTAAAAGAGGGTTTAAATGAGATCCAAGAACCATGGAATGGGTTATCAAACATTTCTATTAAGGACAGGTCATTAATATTTAATACTGATTTAGTAGAAGCTTTAGAATTTGATAATTTGATAAGACAATCTCAAGTTACAGTTGCTTCTGCCGAGAATAGAAAAGAGAGCAGAGGTGCTCATTCAAGAGAAGATTTTAAGGAAAGAGATGATGAAAATTGGATGAAACATACTCTAGCTTGGCATGAGGATGGTAAAATAAAATTAAATTATAGAGATGTTCATAATTATACTTTAACTAATGATGTTCAGTACTTTCCACCTAAAGCGAGAGTTTACTAAAAATGGTTCAATTTAATTTACCAAAAAATTCAAAAATAAAAAAAGGTAACTATTTTAAATCTAAAACTGAGTCTAAAAATATTAAAAATGTAAATGTTTACAGATGGAATCCTGAACAAAATGAAAACCCAAGAGTAGATACCTATGAAGTAGATATGGATAATTGTGGGCCGATGGTACTTGATGTATTAATTAAAATTAAAAATGAAATAGACTCATCGCTAACCTTTAGGAGGTCTTGTAGAGAGGGCATTTGTGGATCCTGCGCTATGAATATAGATGGATCTAACACGCTAGCATGCACAAAGTCTGCAAGAGAAATAAACAGTGATATAAATATTTTTCCTCTTCCTCATATGCCAGTGATTAAAGATCTGGTCCCAAATTTAAAACAACTTTATAAGCAATATCAGTCAGTAGAACCTTGGATGCAGTCAAGCAAGGAAACAAATGGCGCTGAGGGATTACAGTCAATAGAAGATAGATCAAAGCTTGATGGTTTGTACGAATGCATTCTTTGCGCATGTTGTTCAACTTCTTGCCCAAGTTATTGGTGGAATGGAGATAAGTATTTAGGTCCAGCAGTGCTTTTACAAGCATACAGATGGATTATAGATAGTAGAGATGAAGAGAGACAGAAAAGATTAAAAAAAGTAGCTGATGAACTGAAATTATTTAGATGTCATACCATTATGAATTGTACAAATGCCTGTCCAAAAGGCTTGAATCCAGCAAAAGCAATTGGCTCTATAAAAAAAATGCTGGTTACCGAAAAATCTGCGTAGTAACATCTCATTAGATTATTATGAAAAATATATTTCATTACGTGGACGGAGAAATTTTTAAGAATACTAGTTCTAGAACAGCTGATGTTTTCAATCCAGCAACAGGAGAAGTTCAGGCAAAAGTTAGTCTAGCTTCAAAGTCTGATGTTGGAGATGCAGTTAAATCTGCTTTAAAGGCGTTTCCAGCCTGGGCTGAAACTCCCCCTATAACTAGAGCAAGAATACTCTTTAAATTTAAAGACCTTATAGAAAAAAATTCTGATGAACTAACAAAACTAATAGTTTCTGAGCATGGCAAAGTTTACGAAGATGCCAAAGGGTCTTTAACAAGAGGTTTAGAAGTTGTAGAGTTTGCTTGTGGTATTCCACATTTATTAAAAGGTGAATTCACAGAAAATGTTGGAAAAGGAGTTGATAGTTGGTCGATGAGACAGCCACTAGGGGTTTGTGCAGGAATAACACCATTTAATTTCCCTGCAATGGTACCAATGTGGATGTTCCCCATGGCAATAGCTTGCGGAAATACTTTTATTCTTAAACCCTCAGAAAAAGATCCAAGCTGCCCCATGATGTTGGCAGAATTGCTAAAAGAAGCAGGTTTGCCAGATGGAGTTTTTAACGTAATTAATGGAGACAAAGAATCTGTTGATGCTCTTTTAGAACATGAGGATGTGAGCGCCATTAGTTTTGTTGGTTCTACCGGGATAGCAAAATATATTTATGAAAATGCCGCAAAGTACGAAAAAAGAGTTCAAGCTTTGGGAGGAGCAAAAAATCATTGCGTTGTAATGCCAGATTCTGATCTTGATCAAGCTGTAAATGGATTAATGGGTGCCGCGTACGGCTCCGCTGGAGAAAGATGTATGGCACAATCAGTTGCAGTAGCAGTTGGCAATATAGGTGATGAACTTGTAAAAAGACTGTCGCGAAAAGTAGAAGCTTTAAAGGTAGGTCCAGGCATGGACAAAGGATCTGAAATGGGCCCATTAGTTACAAAAGAGCACCTAGAAAAAGTAAGAGGCTATGTTGATCTAGGAGTAAAAGAGGGTGCAAAACTAGTAGTTGACGGGAGAAACTTAAGATTACAAGGATATGAAAATGGATTTTATATTGGAGGATGTTTATTTGATAATGTTAATGAAAAAATGAGGATTTATAAAGAGGAAATTTTTGGTCCAGTCTTGTCAGTTGTTAGAGTTAAAGATTTTAACACAGCCGTAGATTTAATAAATAATCATGAATATGGAAACGGAACATCAATATTTACGAGAGATGGAGATACCGCAAGGTCTTTTGCAAATAAAATTAAAGTTGGAATGGTTGGGGTTAATATACCAATTCCTGTTCCAATGGCCTTCCATAGCTTTGGAGGTTGGAAGAGATCCTTATTTGGGGACCAACATATGCATGGCCCAGAAGGTGTAAGGTTTTATACAAAACTTAAAACCATTACTTCAAGGTGGCCCTCAGGAATTAAGGATAATCCTGAATTTACGATGCCAACGATGAAATAAGTAATCCTTATTTATTTTACAATTAATATAAAATTGATTTATAGTTAACCAATGACAATCAAACGTGTGGGATTTGTAGGCTGGAGAGGAATGGTAGGGTCTGTTTTAATTAACAGAATGATAGAAGAACAAGATTTTAAAAATATTAGTGAAGCGGTATTTTTTACAACTTCTCAAATTGGACATGAGGGTCCAGACATAGGAAAAGGTCAAAATATTTTGCAAGATGCTTTTAATGTTAATCATCTTAAAAATATGGATGTAATACTAACTTGTCAGGGTACAGATTATACAAAAAATATATTTAGAAAATTAAAAGATGCTGGATGGGATGGCTACTGGATTGATGCTGCCTCATGTTTGCGTATGGAAAAAATGAGCACAATAGTTTTAGATCCGATCAACAAAGATTTGATATTAAAATCACTAAAAGAGGGAAAAAAAGAATTTATTGGCGGAAATTGTACAATTAGTTGTATGCTAATGGGAATTGGTGGTTTGCTTAAAAATAACTTAGTTGAATGGATTACCTCAATGACCTATCAAGCTGCATCCGGTGGTGGAGCACAGCATATGAGAGAGTTGTTAAATCAAATGGGTGTTTTGCATAGCAGTTCTAAAAAACTACTTTCAAATTTATCCTCCGAAATTCTAGATATTGATAAATCAGTCCATAATGAAATAAATTCCAAAAATTTTCCTAAAGAAAACTTTGGAGTTCCATTAGCTGGAAGCTTAATACCTTGGATTGATTCTAAAATGGAAAACGGCCAGTCTAGAGAAGAGTGGAAAGCGTTTGCTGAGACTAATAAAATTTTAGGAACTGAAAAGATGCCTATTCCAATAGACGGTACATGTGTAAGAATAGGCGCTATGAGATCTCATAGTGCAGCTCTTACAATTAAATTAAAGAAAAGTATATCTACTAAAGAAATAGAAAAAATTATTGAACAAACAAGTGAATGGACAAAGGTAATTCCAAATGAAAAAGAAACAACTATTATGGAACTAAGTCCAGCTAAAGTAAGTGGTACACTAACGATTCCAGTTGGCAGAATAAGAAAAATGAATTTAGGTGAAAGCTATTTAAATGTTTTTACAGTTGGTGACCAATTACTGTGGGGTGCAGCTGAGCCATTAAGAAGAATGCTGAATATTGTTTTGCATCATTAAACTTTGCTAAAAATGTTAGATGAAATCTCATATGGTTTTCACTGCTTCAATTTAGTCTTTGATTTTTTTTGTACATTAAATATACAGCGATGATGAAAAAAATATCGCTTATCGGTGCTGGACAAATCGGTGGAACTCTAGCTCATCTAATTGGCCTAAAGGAATTAGTAAAAGAAGTTGTTTTATTTGATGTTGCCGAAGGTGTAGCTAAAGGAAAAGCTTTAGATATATCTCAGTCTTCTGCCATAGATGGTTTTGATGTAAATTTTACTGGAACAAACAACTATGATGATACAAAAAATTCTGATGTTATAATTATAACTGCTGGCATTCCCAGAAAGCCTGGAATGACTAGAGATGATCTTTTAGGAACAAATTTAAAAATTATCAAACAAGTTGGAGAAGGTATTGCAAAATCCTCGCCAAATGCATTTGTCATTTGTATTACTAACCCACTAGATGTAATTGTGATGGCTTTACAAAAGTATTCGGGACTACCAAAAAATAAAGTTGTTGGCATGGCAGGTGTATTAGATACTTCGAGATTTAAACTATTTTTATCTAAAGAATTAAATGTACCTATTAAAAAAATTGACTCCTTTGTTTTAGGAGGGCATGGTGACACTATGGTTCCGGTACCAAATAGAACAATGGTTGATGGAAAAAATTTAATGGATTTTGTAAAAGAAGGAAAATTATCAAAAGAGAAGTTAGATTCTATAATTGAGCGAACCAGAAAAGGTGGAGCTGAAATTGTAAAATTTTTGGGAAATGGATCCGCATTTTATGCTCCAGCAGCTTCAGCTGTAGAAATGGCAGAGTCATATTTAAAAGATCAGAAAAAAACTTTACCTTGTGCGGTATATTTAGAAAATCAATATGGTGTTAACAATCTGTATGCTGGAGTACCAGCAACTATAGGCGCAAATGGAATTGAAAAAGTTGTTGAATTGGATTTAGATGATGAGGAGAAGAAGAATTTTGATATTTCTATCGCTGCCGTGAATGAGTTATTAGATGCAGCTAAAAATATCGATCCATCTTTGAAATAAAATTGTGAATATCCACGAACATCAAGCAAAAGAAATATTAAAAAAATTTGGAGCACCTGTTCCCAATGGTTATCCTGTATTAAACTTAAATGAATTAGAAAACGTCGCAAAAAAAATAACTACAGACAAGATAGTTTTAAAAGCCCAAATTCATGCTGGAGGAAGGGGAAAAGCTGGCGGAGTCAAGGTTGTAAATAGTATCGATGAATTAAAAAAAGAGGCAAAAGAATTATTTGGGAAAATTTTGGTAACACATCAAACTGGACCTCAAGGAAGAGAAGTAAAAAGATTATATTTGGAGGATGCCTCTGAAATTGAAAAGGAATTTTATCTTTCGTGCTTAGTAGATAGAGCAACTTCAAAAATTGCATTTATTTCAAGTGCAGAAGGTGGAATGGATATTGAAGAAGTTGCTGCAAAAACTCCAGAAAAAATATTTACAACAAGAGTTAGCATTAGAGAAGAAGTAAATCATGATGATATTTTGAAAATACTCAAACCTTTTGATTTAAAAGGAGACGCATTAGAGGATGGAAAGAAAATAGTGAATGCTTTGTATAAATCTTTAATAAAAACTGACGCTAATTTAATTGAAGTAAATCCCTTAATCGTAACTAAAGATAATAATGTTATTTGTTTAGATGCTAAAATAAATTTTGATGATAATGCATTATTTAGACAGCCTGAGATTCTTGAACTCAGGGATTTAAATGAAGAAGATCCAATGGAAATCGAAGCCAGCAAGCACGACCTCGCATACATTAAGCTAGACGGACAAATTGGATGTATGGTCAATGGTGCGGGATTAGCAATGGCTACTATGGATATTATAAATTTATATGGATCAGAGCCTGCCAACTTTTTAGATGTAGGTGGAGGAGCATCTAAGGAAAAGGTTAAGGCGGCATTTAAAATTATTTTATCAGATAAAAATGTTAAAGGAATTTTGATTAATATTTTTGGGGGAATTATGAAATGTGATGTGATTGCTGAAGGTGTGATTGCAGCAGCAAAAGAAACGGAACTTAATATTCCATTAGTTGTCAGGTTAGCAGGTACAAATTTTGAAAAAGGAAAAGAAATATTAAACAAGTCAGGTTTAAAGATTATCCCAGCTGATGATTTAAATGATGCTGCAAAAAAAATTGTTGAGGCTATAAAATAAAATGTCTGTTTTGGTTAATAAAAATACAAAATTAATCTGCCAGGGTTTTACAGGAGCCAATGGTACATTTCATTCCGAGCAGGCTATCGCATATGGTACAAATTTAGTAGGAGGTGTGACGCCAAAAAAAGGTGGTCAAATTCATTTAGATAAACCGGTGTTTAATACTGTTAAGGAAGCCGTAGATGAAACAGGTGCTGATGCAACAATGATTTATGTGCCTGCAAAATTTGCGGCGTCAGCTATCATAGAAGCTATAGAATCAAAAATACCTTTAATTGTTTGCATCACGGAAGGTATCCCAATTCTTGATATGATCAAAGTTAAAGAAAGATTGCAACAATCAGATTCAAGACTGATTGGCCCAAACTGTCCTGGAATTATTACGCCAGATGAATGTAAAATTGGTATTATGCCGGGGCATATACATAAAAAGGGTACAGTTGGAATTGTATCACGATCTGGAACACTTACATATGAAGCTGTTGCTCAAACAACTGCCGAAGGTTTGGGGCAATCAACATGCATTGGGATTGGCGGTGATCCAGTAAATGGTACAAATTTTATTGATTGTTTAGATTTATTTTTAAAAGATGATGAAACCGAATCAATTATTATGATAGGAGAAATCGGTGGATCTGCAGAAGAGGAGGCAGCAGAATTTTTAAAAAATCATTCTATAAAAAAGCCAACAGTTGGTTTTATTGCTGGTATTACAGCTCCGCCAGGTAGAAGAATGGGTCACGCTGGAGCAATTATTGCTGGCGGAAAAGGTGGAGCTCAAGACAAGATCAAAACAATGCAATCGTGCGGAATTACAGTTACAAATTCTCCAGCTGATATTGGAAAAACATTGAAATCAGTGTTGAATGGTTGATATAATGCTTTTAAAAAATGTCAGCTTATAAAAATAAAATATTTCAAACAACTTCATTCCTAAGTAAATCAAATTCTTCTTATATAGAGGAGATGTATGAAAAATTCTGCAATAGCCCCGATGATGTACCTGATAGTTGGAGACAATACTTTGATGGCATTACTGACAATCATAACATAGCAAAAAAAGAGATTAGTGGAGTTTCATGGGCTCCAAAAAAAATGAAATTATCTTCTGATATTGACCCTGATGTATATGAAAAATTTATTCCACAAAATTTAACATATTCAGTTGAACAAAAAATTAAAAAGGAAAATCCTACAAGTTCAACTCTAGACATAGAAAGTAGCACCAAAGATTCTGTAAGAGCAATTATGATGATAAGAGCCTATCGTATAAGAGGTCACCTTAATGCAGATTTGGATCCATTACAATTAATTGAGAAAGAATATGCTTCTGAGCTAGATCCTAAAACGTATGGATTTAGTGAAGATGACTTAAATAAAAAAATTTTTTTAGATGAAGTTTTAGGTCTAAAGTATGCAACACTTAAAGAGATATTAGAAATTTTAAATAGAACGTACTGTTCAAATATTGGTTTTGAATTTATGCATATGACCGATCCAAATGAAAAAAGTTGGATACAATCTCGTATAGAAGGAAAAGATAAAGAAATTCATTTTACTGATAGAGGAAAAAAGGCAATTTTAAATAGATTAATCGAAGCAGAAGGATTTGAGAAGTACTTAGCAAAAAAATATGTAGGAACAAAAAGATTTGGCCTAGATGGATGTGAATCTCTAATACCTGCAATGGAACAGATTATCAAAAGAGGAGGTGCACTTGGTTGCAAAGAAGTAAAGATTGGAATGCCGCATAGAGGAAGATTAAATATTTTAACAAATGTAATTCAAAAACCATTAAAAAAAATTTTCAAAGAATTTGCTGGTGATCCTGGAATAGCTAGCGGTGGCGTTTCTGGAGACGTTAAATATCACCTAGGTGCATCTGCTAATCGTGAGTTTGATGGCAATTTAGTTCATGTTAGTTTGACTGCCAATCCTTCACATTTAGAGGCAGTTAATCCAGTTGTTCTAGGTCAAACTAGAGCAAAACAAGATTATCACAAAGATAAAGAGAGAAATAAAGTTATACCAATTTTATTACACGGCGATGCAGCTTTTGCCGGCCAAGGTATTGTTGCAGAATGCTTTGCAATGTCTGGTTTGACAGGTCACAATATTGGTGGAACGATTCATATAATTGTAAATAATCAAATTGGTTTTACGACCCAGCCTGAATTTTCAAGATCTTCGCCTTATCCTTCTGAGGTAGCTAAAATGGTTCAAGCTCCAATTTTTCACGTGAATGGAGACGATCCTGAGGCAGTAACTTACTGTGCAAAGGTGGCAACAGAGTTTAGGCAAGAATTTAAAAGAGACGTAGTTATAGACATATTTTGTTATAGAAAATTTGGTCATAATGAAGGTGATGAGCCGTCATTTACTCAACCAATTATGTATAAAAAGATCAAGGATCAAGTCTCAACTTTGGAGAAATATGGAAAAAAATTAATAAAAGAGGGCACACTAACAGAGCAAGATTTTGAAGAACAAAAAAAAGATTATCAAAAAAAATTAGATGAAGAATTTGAGGCATCAAAAAATTATAAGTCAAATGAATATGATTGGTTTACTGGCGTTTGGTCTAAGTTTACTTCTGAGCTTGGTCAAGATAGACGGGGTGTTACAGGGATTGACATTGAAAAAATTAAAAGTTTAGGAAGGAAATTAAATTCGATTCCAACAAATTTTAAAGCACATAAAACTATTTCAAGAATTTTTGAAAATAGAATTAAAATGCTGGATACTGGAAAAGATTTTGATTGGGCAATGGCAGAAACTTTGGCCCTGGGGAGTATATCTGATGAAGGTTATGGAGTGAGGTTAGTGGGACAAGATTCCGTTAGGGGTACTTTTAGTCATCGACACGCAGGTATAAATGACCAAGTAACTGGTCAGAGATATTTTCCAATTAAAAATCTATCCGCAAATCAAGGTAAAGTTGAAATAATAGATAGTCTTTTGTCCGAAATGGGTGTTTTAGGATTTGAGTATGGATATTCTTTAACCGATCCAGATACCTTGGTTTTATGGGAAGCTCAATTTGGAGATTTTGCAAATGGTGCCCAAGTAATTTTTGATCAGTTTATAAGTTCTGGAGAAAAAAAATGGACAAGGGCTAGTGGATTAGTATTGCTTTTGCCACATGGTTATGAAGGTCAAGGGCCCGAACATTCATCTGCAAGAATCGAAAGATATTTACAAGCATGTGCTCAAGAAAATATTCAAGTAGTAAACTGTACAACTCCAGCAAATTACTTTCATGCTTTGAGAAGGCAAATTCATAGACCATTCCGAAAGCCATTAGTTATTTTTACACCAAAATCACTTCTAAGACACAAAAGATGTATTTCTGAGATAGAAGATTTTACTAAG
This sequence comes from Candidatus Pelagibacteraceae bacterium, assembly GCA_965655895.1. Classification (GTDB taxonomy): domain Bacteria; phylum Pseudomonadota; class Alphaproteobacteria; order Pelagibacterales; family Pelagibacteraceae; genus HIMB114. Next base: position 56,750 of record CBFHID010000005.1, read on the forward strand.
GACAATTCATTTCACAGAGTCCTTTCAGATAAAGCTGAATACAAAAAATACAATATGATACCATTGGAAAAAGATGAAAAAATTGAAAGGGTAATTTTATGTTCAGGAAAAATTTATTATGATCTAGTTGATGCAAGAGAAAAGCTTAAAGCTAACAAGGTTCAAATTGTTCGTATCGAACAACTATACCCGTTTCCAGCTAAAACTTTAGCTAGGCATTTAAGTAGATTTTCAAATGCAAAAAAATTTGTGTGGTGTCAGGAAGAACCACAAAATATGGGATGCTGGAATCATGTGGAAAGATATATTGCTCGTACGCTAGACTATTTAAAGGCAAAATCAAAAAAAGTAATATATACGGGTAGATCACCCTCTGCTTCACCCGCTACTGGCTATCTTAAAAAACATCTTGCCCAACAGCAAGAAATTGTTACAAAAGCGATTACTATATAATGAGTGCACCAATTCTTGTTCCATCTCTTGGAGAGTCTGTAACTGAAGCTACAGTAGCAAAATGGTTAAAAAAATCTGGCGATCAAGTAAACGAAGACGAGCCATTAGTTGAATTAGAAACTGATAAAGTCAGTGTAGAAGTTACTTCTCCATCCACAGGAGTTTTATCTGAGATTAATGTTAATGAAGGTGAAACTGTTGAGGTGGGGGCCAAACTAGGAGTTATTGGAGAATCCAAATTACAAATAAATAAAATTGAAAAAGAAGAAGCTGTAGAAAAAGTAACTGAAGAATTGTCGGTAAAAGAAGATGAGTCTAAAGTTGTTCAGCTTAATGTTGAAAAAAAAATTACAGATCCATCTCCTTCAGCAAAAAGAATCATAGCAGAGAATAATTTGGATATTTCTACCATTCAAGGAAGTGGAAAAAGAGGGCAAATTTTAAAAAGTGATTTAATTGGTCTAATGGGCATTAATCCTGCAATCGATAAAAAATTCCAGGAAAAAGGACCCGAAGAAAGAGTAAAAATGTCCAGACTAAGAGCTACGATTGCAAAAAGATTGAAAGAAGCACAAAATACTGCAGCAATGCTAACGACTTTTAATGAAGTTGATATGTCGATGATTATGCAAATTAGAAAAGATAACAAAGAAGAATTTGAAAAGATTTATAATGTTAAACTTGGATTCATGTCATTTTTTGTAAAAGCGTGCGTCAATGGATTGCAAACTTTTCCTGCAGTGAATGCTGAAGTTCAAGATGAAGAAATTGTATACAAAAATTATTATAATATAGGTGTAGCTGTTGGCACAGATAAAGGATTAGTAGTGCCAGTTGTTCGTGGTGCTGACCAAATGTCATTCGCAGATATTGAAAAAGAAATTATTGGTTTAGGTAATAAAGCGAGAAATGGACAGTTATCAATTGAAGATCTGCAAGGTGGAACTTTTACAATAACCAATGGAGGAATATACGGATCGATGTTATCAACTCCAATATTAAACCCTCCACAATCTGGAGTTCTTGGAATGCATAATATTGTTCAAAGGCCAATCGTCATTAATGGAAAAATTGAAATTAGACCAATGATGTATTTAGCGCTATCATATGATCATAGAATAATTGATGGAAAAGAGGCTGTTTCTTTTTTAGTGAGAGTTAAAGAAATTTTAGAAGATCCAAGAAGATTATTTTTAAATTTATAATGGAAGAATTTGATATTATAGTTATTGGAGGCGGACCCGGCGGTTATGTTTGTGCGATTAGGGCAGCACAATTAGGTCATAAAACAGCGTGTATTGAGTCTCGCGGATCTCTTGGTGGAACCTGTTTAAATGTAGGATGTATACCATCAAAATCATTACTTCATTCAGCTGAAATGTATCATAAAGCAAACAAGGAATTTGAAAAAATAGGTATAAATACTGGAGAACTTTCGTTGGATATTTCCAAAATGATGAACCACAAACTTAAGACGGTAGATGGATTAACCAAAGGTATTGAGTTTTTATTTAAGAAAAACAAGGTAACTTATATTAAAGGGCATGGAAGTTTTGCATCCAACAACATTGTAGATGTTGAGAGTTCAGAAGGTAATAAAAGCCAAGTAAAAGGTAAACACATAATTATAGCTACAGGGTCATCAGTGGCAACATTGCCCAATATTGAAGTAGATGAAAAAATTATTGTATCATCAACAGGCGCGCTTTCTCTAGAAAAAGTTCCAAATAAAATGGTAGTTATAGGTGGAGGGGTTATTGGTCTCGAGCTAGGTTCTGTTTGGATGAAGCTTGGTACAGAGGTTGAAGTTATAGAATATATGGACCATATTTTACCTGGAATGGATAAAGAAGTTTCAGATAGTTTTTATAAAATCTTAAAAAGACAAGGAATGAAATTTAATCTTTCTTCAAAAGTAAGCGGGGTTAAAAACCAGGGTAAGAATGCTCTAATACAATTTGAAAAAGATGGTTCCAACCACAATCTAACTGCTGACGTAGTTCTAGTTTGTGTTGGAAGGAAAGCAAATACCGAAGGATTAAAGTTAGAAAATGCAAATATTGAAAAAGATGAGAGAAATAGAGTTAAAATAGATAAACATTTTCAAACAAATGTTCAAAACATTTACGCGATTGGAGATGTAGTTGCTGGACCAATGTTGGCTCATAAAGCAGAAGAAGAAGGAATTGCAGTTGCTGAAATTATTTCAGGAAAGTTTGGTCATGTTAATTATAACGTCATTCCTAATGTAGTGTATACGCACCCCGAAATAGCTTCTGTTGGTAAGACAGAGGAAGAATTAAAAAAAGATTCAATTGAATATAAAGCTGGTAAATTTCCATTTATGGCTAACTCAAAAGCTAAAGTTAATGATGAAGCCGAAGGTTTTGTAAAAATTTTAGCTGACAAAACAACAGATAAAATTCTAGGTGTTCATATTGTTGGACCAGATGCAGGAAATCTAATCGCAGAATTAGCATTGGCTATGGAATTTGGCGCAAGTTCAGAGGATATAGCTAGAACGTGTCATGCTCATCCCACATTAACTGAAGCGGTAAAAGAAGCTGCTTTAGCAGTAGATAAAAGACCAATACATATGTAGCTAACTAATTTTTTGATTAGTACTTTTCCAATCATCAAGAAATATTTTTAATCCTTTATCTGTCAAGTCGTGTTTATAGAGCTCATGAAAAACCTTAGGTGGAATGGTTACGATATCTGAACCAGCTATGGCTACATCTTTTACATGATCTATATTTCTAACAGATGCTGAAAGAATTTTTGTTTTAAGCTCTTTATAATTATCAAAAACTTTTCTAATATCTTTGATGAGTTGAACGCCATTTTGACCAATATCATCCAATCTTCCTATAAAAGGGGATATGTATGTTGCTCCAGATTTTGCAGCTAATAAAGCTTGAGTTACTGAAAAACACAAGGTCACATTAGTCTTAAAACCTTTTTTATAAAGTATTGAGCAAGCTTTTAATCCATTAAATGTTAAGGGCAGTTTGATTACAATATTTTTTGCAATTTTTTTTAGGATTTTAGCCTCTTTGATCATGCTATTAAAATCAGTGGCTGTAACTTCTGCACTAACAGGCCCCTTAATTTCTTTGCATATTTCTTTTAATATAACCTTAATATTTTTGTCTTGTTTCGCAATTAATGATGGATTGGTGGTTATTCCATCCACTAATCCTGTTTTATTAATCTCTTTGATTTCTTTAATATCTGATGAGTCTATGTATATTTTCATATTCGAAATTTATAATTTTTTTTAAAAAATACAAATTTATTATGCTTGTTGAAGTCTTACTACCTCTTAATTTTGATCAAACTTTTACTTATGAGATAGATCAAGATATTGAAATTGGACAATATGTTTCTGTATCATTTAAAAATAAAGAAGTTATTGGCGTAATATGGAGTGTAAATTCAAAACCTTTAAAAAAAAGTATCAGGATTAAAAAAATACAAAAAAAATTTACCCTTCCACCTTTATCAGAAAATAAAATAAATTTTTTAAAGTTAATGGCTAATTATAATTTAGTTAATATTGGGTTAATATTGAATTTATTTTTATACAAAAAAGGATTTGCAAGTTTAGAAAAAGGATTAAAAAAAATCAAAAACTTTGAACAATATATTCCAAAATTCAATGAAAAAATTCAATTAAATACTGAGCAAAAAGATATTTTAGAATTAGTAAAAAAAAAAATTAACTTTACTAAATTTTCAACTAGTTTACTGCAGGGAATACCAGGTTCTGGTAAGACACATGTATATTTTGAATTAATTAAAGAAGCTTTAAAGCAAAATTACCAAGTTTTGGTTCTTTTGCCTGAAAAAGGTCTAAGTGAACAAATTGCAGAAAGATTTAAAGATTTTTTTAATTATGAGCCAGCAATTTGGCATTCAGGAATTAAAGATAAAACAAAAAAAATAATTTGGAAAGGTGTTTTTCAAAAAAAAATTAATCTTGTCTTGGGAGCAAGATCAGCATTTTTTTTACCTTTTCAAAACCTAAAACTCATCATTATAGATGAGGAGCACGACTCTTCTTATAAGCAAGAAGATGGAGTGCCCTTTAATGCACGTGATATGGCGATACTTCAAGCATCAATAGATAAGTTTCCTATATTTTTAATTAGTGCAACACCATCAGTTGAAACATATTTTAATTGTTCAAATAATAAATATCATTTGTTTTCTTTATCCTCGCGTTATAATCAATCTCAACTACCAGAAGTAAAAACAATAAAACTGACTAAAGAAAATATTTCAGAAAATAATTTCATATCAAATGAAGTTGTGGATGAGGTTAAGAATTATCTTAAATTAAATAATCAAGTTCTCTTTTTTTTAAATCGAAGGGGACATTCGACGTTCTTATTTTGTTATAAATGTATGAAAAGACTAGAATGCCCTAAGTGTTCAGTTGGTCTTGTATATCATAAGAAAAACAATTTTGCTTTATGCCACTATTGTAACTACTCTACTAGATTAGACATAAAATGCAAAGATGACTCTTTATGTCAATTCAAGTTTTATGGTTTGGGCCTAGAAAAAATTTTTGAAGAAGTTAAAAATAAATTCAAAGGATATGAAGTTGATATTTTATCAAGTGATATCTCAGATTATGAGCAATTTAAAAAACAATTAAAAAAAATTGAAAATAATAAAGTTAATATCATTGTAGCCACTCAAATAGTTTCAAAAGGTTTTAATTTTAAAAATTTAAATTTAATTGTTGCAGTTAATTGTGATAGTGGATTTCTAGGTAATGACATTAGAGCTTCTGAGAAAAATTATCAATTACTCTATCAATTGGCAGGTCGTGCGGGAAGATTTAATCAAAAATCTAAAATTTTTTTACAAACTTTCGATGAAAAAAATAATATCTTCAATTCCTTAAAGAAATTTGATTCTGATCTTTTTTATAAAAATGAAATTATCTTTAGAAAAAACGCTCAACTACCACCATTTAATAAATTTATATCTATTACTATATCTGGAAAAAATAATTTTCATGTTCAAAAGTATGCTCAAGAATTAAAAAGTGTATTACCCAGGAATGAATTAATAAAAATTTATGGTCCTGTAACTGCCGCAATCTATAAAATTAAATATGATTTTAGGGTTCGTTTACTAATTAAATACAACCCCAAAGTTACACCCCAATCTGAAATTAAAAAATCTATATTGAGAAAGCCCACGCCTAGTAATTTAAAGCTTCAAGTTGATGTAGATCCTTTAAATTTTACATGATGATGACATCTTGTCCAATTATCTAGCTTGATATGACCATGTCTCGATGGTAATTAACTGGCGAAAAAAAGGGATAAATTTGACTCAAAATAATCAAAACTTTTCAGATGCGGCTGGCAGGTATGCATTGTCATTATTTGAAATAAGTAGTGAAGAAAATGTACTTGATCAGATTGAATTAAATGTAAAATTTATTGATCAAGCTTTTTTAAATTGCGAAGATTTTAAAAAATTTATAACTAACCCTACTTTAAAAAAAATAGATAGACTGACTGTTATAGATGAGTTTGGAAAACTAAACAATTTTAATATACTTTTTATTAATTTTTTAAAAATTTTAGTAGAGAAAAACCGTATTTTTTTTTTAGAAAAAATTATCAAAAATTTTAAAAGTATTTTGTCTAATTTCAGAGGTGAATTAAATGCTACTGTTTCTATGCCAACAAAAATGTCAGATATACAAATAAAAGAAATTGAAAGTATGTTGAACGATGTGATTAAAAAGAAAGTTAATTTGGATTTTAAATTTGATCCAACTTTAATATCTGGAGCAAAGCTTCAAATAGGAAGTTTAATGGTAGATGATACCGCTAAAGCTAAATTTAATAAAATATTAAATAACTTGTAGGAGAATAAAAATGGATATTAACCCATCTGAAATATCGAAAGTAATCAAAGATCAAATTAAAAATTTTGGAAAAGATGCCGAAGTATCTGAGATAGGCCAAGTGTTATCTGTAGGAGACGGTATTGCTAGAATCTACGGATTGGACAATGTGCAAGCTGGTGAAATGGTTGAGTTTTCAGAAGGTACAAAAGGAATGGCCCTTAACCTTGAGACAGATAACGTTGGAGTTGTTATATTTGGAGATGACTCAAAAATTAAAGAAGGTGATACAGTTAAAAGAACAGGAGAAATTGTTGACGTACCTGTAGGTAAAGAACTTTTAGGTAGAGTTGTTGATGGCCTTGGTAATCCTATAGATGGGAAGGGTCCAATAAATTCCAAAGAAAGAAAACGAGTAGAAGTTAAAGCACCAGGTATCATACCTAGAAAATCAGTAAATGAGCCAATGCAAACCGGTTTAAAAGCAATCGATAGCTTGATACCAATCGGAAGAGGACAAAGAGAGTTAATCATTGGAGACAGACAAACTGGTAAAACAGCAATTGCAATTGATACTATTATTAATCAAAAAGAGATTAACAAATCAAATGACGAGTCAAAAAAATTATATTGTGTTTACGTTGCTATAGGTCAAAAAAGATCAACAGTTGCTCAAATTGTTAAAACTTTAGAAGATGCAGGAGCGATGGAATATTCAATTGTTGTTGCAGCAACCGCTTCAGATCCTGCTCCTTTACAGTTCTTGGCACCTTACACTGGTTGTACGATGGGAGAATTTTTTAGAGATAATGGAATGCATGGATTAATTGTCTATGATGATTTATCCAAGCAAGCTGTAGCCTATAGGCAAATGTCATTATTATTAAGAAGACCACCAGGAAGAGAGGCTTTTCCAGGAGATGTATTTTACCTTCACAGCAGACTACTAGAAAGAGCAGCAAAATTAAATGATGAAAATGGGGGCGGCTCTTTGACTGCATTACCAATAATTGAAACGCAGGCAAGTGATGTATCAGCATATATTCCGACAAACGTTATTTCAATTACAGATGGTCAGATATTTCTAGAAACAGAGTTATTTTTCCAAGGTGTCAGACCAGCAGTTAACGTTGGTATTTCGGTATCTAGAGTTGGCTCTGCTGCACAAATTAAAGCGATGAAACAAGTTGCAGGTACTATAAAATTAGAGCTTGCTCAGTACAGAGAGATGGCGGCATTTGCGCAATTTGGTTCTGATTTAGATGCATCTACCCAGCAGCTATTAAACAGAGGGTCAAAATTAACTGAGTTATTAAAGCAAGGGCAGTATTCACCACTGAAAGTTGAAGAGCAAGTTGTATCAATATTTGCAGGTGTGAAAGGATTTCTTGATGATATAGATAATTCAAAAATTAAAAATTTTGAAGATCAATTATTAAGCTCAATAAAGTCTCAATCACCAGATATTTTAAAAAGTATCGTTTCAACTGGTAAACTTGATGAAGCTAATGAAAATAAGCTGAAGGACTTTATTAGTAACTTTAAAAAGGAGTTTATTAAGTAAGAATGCCAAGTTTAAAGGATCTTAGAAATAGAATTACAAGTGTAAAATCTACTCAAAAGATTACTAAAGCTATGAAAATGGTTGCAGCAGCAAAATTAAGAAAGGCTCAGGAAAATGCCGAGAAAGGTAGAGCGTATTCTGATAAAATGAATCATATAATAAACAATCTTAAGAATTCTATTACAGATATTTCATCAGCACCAAGATTGCTCGCTGGCACAGGTAAGAGTGACATTCATCTTTGTATAGTAATGACAGCTGACAGAGGCTTGTGCGGTGGTTTTAATACAAACATTTGTAAAAAAGCCAGAGAATACTTTAATAAAATTCTTAATTCACAAAAAAAATTAAAAATAATTACTGTAGGATCCAAAGGAGCAGACCAATTAAAAAGGAATTTTAAAGATTATATTATTGAAAAGGTTTCATTTAAAAATGTTAAAAATATTTCAGTGAATGAGGCTTCAGAATTGACAAGCAAAATTATTGCTATGTTTAATAAAGAAGAATTCGATGTTTGTACAATTTTTTATAACAAATTTAAGTCCGTTATCTCACAAGAACCTCAAGCTCAGCAAATAATTCCTGTAGAGAGTTTGCAAGAAGATAAAAATAATGATGTAGATACGCAATATGATTTTGAGCCTGATGAAAATGAAATCCTTGAACATCTGTTGCCTCAAAATATCACAACTCAGATTTTCAAAGCATTTTTGGAAAATGCTGCCAGTGAACAGGGATCCAGAATGTCTGCAATGGATAACGCAACCAGAAACGCAGGCGATTTAATAGATAAGTTAACAATAAATTATAACAGAAGTAGACAAGCCGTTATCACTAAAGAGTTGATAGAAATCATCTCTGGTGCGGAGTCTTTATAAAGGAGATAAAATGAAAAATAAATTTGGAATAATCACACAAGTTATCGGGGCAGTTGTTGACGTAAAGTTTGATGGTCAATTGCCCGAGATTAACTCTGCACTAGAATGTGATAATAATGGTAACAGATTAGTTTTAGAAGTTGCTCAGCACTTGGGTGAGGGAACTGTAAGAACAGTTTCAATGGATACAACAGAAGGTTTAAAAAGAGGTGACAAGGTTACTGATACTGGTGATGCAATTAAAGTTCCGGTGGGTCCTGAAACATTAGGTAGAATCATCAACGTTATCGGAGAAGGGATTGATCAAAAAGGAGAGGTTAAGACAAAAGAAAAGTGGCCAATTCATAGAGCTGCGCCAGAATTTGTCGAACAGTCTACAGAAACAGAAATTTTAGTTACGGGAATAAAAGTAGTAGATCTTTTAGCTCCATATGCCAAAGGTGGTAAGATTGGATTATTTGGAGGAGCTGGTGTTGGGAAAACAGTATTAATTATGGAATTAATTAATAACGTAGCAAAAGCCCATGGTGGCTATTCTGTATTTGCTGGTGTTGGTGAAAGAACAAGAGAAGGTAATGATTTGTATCATGAAATGATTGAATCTGGAGTTATTAAAACTGATGGCCCTGGATCAAAAGCAGCATTAGTTTATGGACAAATGAATGAGCCTCCAGGGGCAAGGGCAAGAGTTGCATTAACAGGATTAACTGTCGCTGAATACTTTAGAGACAAAGAAGGGCAAGATGTATTGTTTTTCGTGGACAATATTTTTAGATTTACTCAAGCAGGATCTGAAGTGTCAGCATTGCTTGGTCGAATTCCTTCAGCTGTTGGTTATCAACCGACGCTAGCAACAGATATGGGTAATCTTCAAGAGCGTATTACAACAACAACCAAAGGGTCCATTACCTCTGTTCAAGCCATCTACGTGCCAGCGGATGACTTAACCGATCCTGCTCCGGCAACATCTTTTTCGCATTTAGATGCAACCACAGTTCTATCAAGGCAAATTGCAGAACTAGGAATTTATCCTGCAGTTGATCCCTTGGACTCAACATCTAGAATCTTAGATCCAAGAATAGTTGGAGATGAGCACTATAGAGTAGCAAGAGAAGTTCAAAGAATTTTACAAACATATAAATCTCTGCAAGACATTATTGCAATATTGGGAATGGACGAACTATCTGAGGAAGATAAATTGGTTGTAGCTAGAGCTAGAAAGATTCAAAGATTTCTTTCACAGCCGTTTTTTGTTGCTGAGGTATTTACAGGCTCACCTGGAAAATTAGTTGAATTAGATGCAACAATCAAAGGGTTTGATGCAATTTGCAAAGGAGAGTATGACCATTTACCAGAAGCAGCCTTTTATATGGTAGGAACAATAGAAGAGGCCATAGAGAAAGCTGAAAAAATGGCTAAGGACGCAGCTTAATCAACTATGCAAGTAGATATAGTTACACCTGAAAAAGTATTGTTTTCTGAGAAAGATATTTCTATGGTTACCATACCTGGAATCGAAGGACAGATGGGTATACTTGATGATCACTTACCAGTAGTAACTTTTTTAAAACCTGGCGTGATAAATATTGAGAATAAAAAAAATAAGTATTTTTTTACCACAGGTGGAGTTGTAGATTTTAAAAATAATTCACTAAGTATATTGTGTCAGGAGGTATATGATATTGAAGATTTATCTGACACTAAAATTAGTGAATTAAAAAAACGCGCCAAAGATAATGCTGACGACCCAAACTCTGGAGATCATGATCAATTTATTTCAAATGCTATGATTGAAGAGCTAAATTTATTACAATCTAAATAGATTTTGAAAATTCATCAATAACAGAAAGATACAAATTCTTTTTAAAAGGAACTATTAATTCTGGCAAATCTTTCATATCAACCCATTTCCATTCACTAAATTCTGGTTTATTTTGATGAATGTTTATTTCACTATCTGGTCCTAAAAATTTTATCAAAAACCAGTATTGTCTTTGACCTTTATATTTACCCTTCCAAATTTTGCCTATAAGGTTTTTAGGTAAATCATAAACATATTCTTTTTTAGATTGCTGTATAATTCTTATTGATTGAATTCCTGTTTCTTCGAAGAGTTCTCTTTTAGCTGCATCTTCAAAATTTTCATTTTTATCTACTCCCCCTTGTGGCATTTGCCATGCTTTTTGATTATCAATTCTTCTACCAACAAATATTTTTTTTTTATCATTGAAAACCATCATACCTACACCGCTACGGTATGGTAAACTATCTAAATTTTTCATGAATTTTTTAGTAGTTTAATGGCATACTCTAACTGATTATCTGTTTTTGTATTTATTTTAAAATTATCTTTATTTTTTTTTACTGTAATATCCGGCTCAACACCTTTTTCGTGTATAGATTCTCCCGAAGGTAAATAATATTTTGCAGTTGTAAGTCGAAGGCCCCCTCTATTTTTTAAAGGAATAATAGATTGGACTGATCCTTTACCGAAACTTTTTTCACCTAACAATATTGCCCTTTTATGATCTTTAAGTGCACCCGCGACAATTTCAGATGCAGATGCTGATCCTTGATTTATTAATATTATTAAAGGTTTCTTTTTGAGGACATCTCCTTTTTTTGCATTATATATTTTTATATCACTTTTATCTCTTCCCCTTGTGGAAACAATTTCTCCACCATCGAGAAATGTTTCAGTTATTTTTATAGCTTGGGAAAGAAGACCTCCAGGATTATTTCTTAAATCTAAAATATAACCATTTAAATTATTTTTATTTAACTTATTAATTTGTTTAATCATCTGATTATGACTTTGTTCGTTAAACGCTCTTAATCGAATATAACCAATATTATTTTTTACTTCTGAAGATACTTCTCTTATTTTTATTATTGCTCTGGTTATTTTAAACTTTAAATCTTCGTCAATTTCAGGTCTTCTAACAGTGATTTCAATACTTGTTCCAATTTTTCCACGCATTAGCTTCACGGCATCCATAAGAGACATACCTTTGACCTGCTTGTTATCAATTTTAATAATAAAATCTCCTGCCTCTACTCCTGCTTTATCTGCGGGTGTCCCTTCAATTGGAGTAATTACCTTAACAAGACCACCTTCCATTGTAATTTCAATGCCCAATCCACCAAACTCGCCTCTAGTATCGTCATTCATATTTCGAAAAGACTCAGGGCTCATGTAGCCAGAGTAAGGGTCTAGGGACTGAAGCATTCCGTTAATTGCAGCATCGATAACTTCACTTTGTTCTACTTCATCAACATATTCTTTTTTAAGAGTATTTAGTACATCGCTAAAAAGATCTAGCTTCTCATAAAGTTTATCACTCGGATTAGAGTAAGCGTTTGGTGAAAAAATTATAATAAAAGAAATTAAAACAATTTTTCCGAAAATAAATTTCATTAATTTTTGTGGTACGGATGATTTATTAATATAGTTGCACATCTATAAATTTGTTCACACAATATTACTCTTACCAAAGAATGTGGAAATGTCATCTTGCTTAAGGATATCTTCTCAAACTTATCAACATTCATTGAGAAACCATCAGGTTTACCAATGAAAAAGTTTAGTAGCTCAATACCTTGATTATTGAAATCGCTTATTGTTTTTGCCAGTTTCAAAGTTGTTATATTTGAACCATTCTCATCTAAAATAAAATTTTTTATACTTTTATTTTGAATAATTTTTTGTTTTTTTTTATCTGAAATTTTTTTTAGTTCTACATTAAGAATACCGCTTTTTTTTAGGGATAATGTCCTTTTGATATAATTTTCGCAAAGATGGTTTTCAGCCAACTTATTTAAGCGACCTTCACACATTATAGAGATTTTCATTAAACAGTAAGTTGTTGCTTTGGAAGAATATCTTCCCACATTTTTTCTAAATTGTAGGATAATCTTTTTTCTGGGTGAAAAATATGAATCACAACTTCAATGGCATCAATAAGTTTCCAATCATCACTATTCTGACCTTCTATTCTACAATCATTTAAACCATAGGTTTTCAGCTTTAGTGCAGTATTTTCTGATATAGACTGTATGTGCCTTGAGGATGTTCCGCTTGCTATAACCATATAGTCAGCAATTGAACTTTTGTCTTTAAGATCTATGATTACGATATCTTGAGCTTTATTATCGTCTAAAATTTTATAAATTTTTTCTATAATAGTATTTTTTTTCAAATTTTTAATCAGTTACTTATTTATATAATCTATTTTTAATATTTGATGAAGAAATATTTACACCTTTATCTTTTATGTAAATCCAAGCATTTTTAGTTATTTCAGTTTTAATATTAAATTTTTGTAACAATTCTTGCTTATATTTTTTATAAAAATAAGATTGCTTTATATTTTTTTCATATCCAGGTCTACTAATTACAACTAAAGTAGAATTTTTAAATAACCAGATGTAATTTTTCCATTTATGAAACGTTCTTAGATTATCCGAGCCAATTAAAAAGAAAATATGTTTATTTTTATACTTTTTTTTCAAGGTATTTAAGAGTTGATAAGAATATTTTTTATCAAAATTATTTATAATAATTTTGTTTATTTTTTTTGAAATTTTTTTTGATAAATTAACCCTTTCTTTATATGAATATAAATAATTTTTTTTTAATAGGGGGTTTTTTAATGATACTGACCAAATTAATTTTCTTAAATTTAATCTTTTTATGAATAGTTTTGAAATATATAAATGACCCTTGTGAGGAGGATCAAAGGATCCACTAAATATTCCAATTCTATCCACCTCTTTTTTAATCAAGAACGTATCTGACCTTTGCCATTTACAACATATTTATAGGTCACAAGTTGCTCTAATCCCACTGGTCCTCTAGGGTGCATTTTATTAGTTGATATCCCAACCTCTGATCCTAGACCAAATTCATATCCATCGGCAAATTGTGTAGATGTATTTTGCATAACAATTGAACTTTGAATTTTTTTTGTAAATTTATCAATATTTTGTTTATTTTTTGAGATTATACATTCAGTATGGTTTGTGCCATATTTTTTGATATGGTTTACAGCTTCATCTAGATCTTTAACCAACTTCACTGATATTTTTGAATCTAGGTATTCTGTTCTCCAGTCAATTTCTTTTGCAATAAAAGAATTTTTAAATATTTTTTTTATATATTTATCTCCTATAATTTTACATCCTTGCAGATACAGGTTATTTAATAATTTAAATATTATGCCTTCATTAATTGATCGATGTATTAACAACGTTTCTGCTGCGCCACATATACTCGTTCTTCTTAGCTTGGAATTAATAATTATTTTATTTGCCATTGAATAATCAAACTTCTTATCTAAATATATATGACACAACCCTTCAAGATGACCAATTGTTGGAACACTTGATAAATCTAAGACTTTTTTTACAAGGCTCTTCCCACCGCGTGGGATAATAACATCTATATAATTTGACATTTTTGAAAGCATTAGATCTACAATTTTACGATCTGTGTTGTTTACTAATTGAATACAGTCTTGATTAATTTTATTTTTTTTTAAACTTGATCTAAAAAGGTTTGAAATTGCAATATTTGACCTAATTGCTTCTTTCCCTCCTCTTAAGATAGCAGCATTTCCAGATTTAAAACATAATATTGAAACATCAGAGGTAACATTTGGTCTAGCCTCATATATTACGCCCAGCACACCTATTGGTATACTTACACGATTGATAATAAGTCCATTAGGCCTTTTCCATTTACTCAAAATTCTATTACTTGGATCTTTGAAAGAGATAACTTCTTCAATTGAATTTAAGATAGATTTTATCCGATCTTTATTGAGCATGCTACGATCAATTAAATTATCTGCAAGTTTATTTTTCTTACTATTTAGAATATCTATTTTATTTGCATGCAAAATAGACTCGCAATTACTTTTTAGTTTTTTATGAAATGATTTTAATACATCATTCTTTTTTTTTTCAGGTAAATCAATTAATTCATCCGAAGCCTTTTTTGCCCTTTTACCTAGTTGCTGGATATATTCTAATTTATTCATTTAATTTAATACCATATTGTCAATGTGGATTACTTCACCTCTAGAGGAGTATCCAAGAATTTTTTTTATATTCCCACTATTAGCGCCTTTAATTTTCATTATTTCATCGCTTGAATAAGATACAACACCAGTGCCTATTTTATTTTTAGATTTATTTAAAACAAGTACGGTGTCACCTCTATTAAATTTTCCGTTAACATCTGTTATGCCAACTGGTAGCAAGCTCTTACCTTTTTTAATTGCATTGATGGCGCCATTATCAGCAATAATTGAACCTTTATTTTTAATACTACTTAATATCCATTTTTTTTTTGCATTATATTTATTTATATGAGGCATAAAAATTGTAAAAAATTTATTCTTTTCTAAATTTTTTATTGGATTATTCATAGATCCTTTAGTTAAAATCATCTTGCATCCGGCATTCATACAAATTTTTGCAGCATCAATTTTTGTTATCATCCCGCCTGAGCCATAATCGCTTATACTCTTTGTTGCACTTTTAATTATTTCATCAGTAATTTTTGTAACTTTTTTTATATGTTTGGCATTTTTAAATTTAGTTGGATCTTGAGTATATAAGCCATCAATATCAGATAACATGATAAGGGTATCAGCTGACATTATTTGAGCTACTCTAGCAGCTAAACGATCGTTATCACCATATCGTATTTCATTTGTTGCTGTTGTATCATTTTCATTAACTATCGGTATTGCTTTCATTTTAAATATGTTTTCAACTGTATCTTTTGCATTTAAAGCTCTTCTTCTATCTTCGGTATCATCTAAGGTTAGTAATATTTGTGCAATTTTCAAATTCTTTTTTAATAAACAGTTTTTAAAAAGGTTAATTAGCTCAATTTGACCAATGGCAGAAACTGCCTGAAATTCTTTTAATTTAAGATCCTTTCTATTTATTTTTAAAAATTTGCATCCAAGTGCAATTGCTCCACTTGTAACAATAATGATATCAATTTTTTTTTTTGAAAGTTTAGCAATATCTTCCGAAAGTTTATTGACCCAATTAGTATTAACTTTATTATTTTTTATAAGCAGGGAAGAACCGATTTTAATTACAATTCTTTTTGTATCATTTAATATCATTTTAATGCCCTTAAAAGCTCTTTAATATTATCTTTTTTTAAAATAGATATTTTAAAAAATTTCTTTCTATATTTTTTTTTAAAATCATTAATTTTTTTATCAATTTCTTCCTTATCTAACAAATCTATTTTATTTAATGCTACAATTTCTTTTTTAGATATTAAATCTGAACTATATTTTTCTAGTTCATTTCTTATTATTTTATATTTTTCATATAAATCGCTCTCATTTATATCTATTAAATGTAAGATACTTTTACATCTTTCAATATGTTTAAGGAATTTATCTCCTAACCCAATTCCTTTATGCGCTCCTTCAATTAATCCAGGTATATCAGCAACTACTATTTCTTTCTCATCAATAGTTAAAACACCTAAATTTGGATTTAAAGTTGTAAATGGATAATCAGCAACTTTGGGTTTAGCTCTCGTTGTTAAAGATAAAAAGCTAGACTTTCCTGAATTTGGAAATCCTACCAAACCAATATCTGCAATAATTTTTAGTTCAAGCCATATTTCAAATTCCTCACCCTTTGAGCCATTTGTTGTTTTTCTTGGAGCTTGATTAGTTGAGCTTTTAAATCTTGTATTTCCAAGACCACCTTTACCACCAGATGCAATTTTTATTTCTTCACCTTCTTTAATCAAGTCATACAGCAATGTTTTTTTATCTTCTGCATAGACTTGTGTACCTATTGGTACTTTTAAAATCAAATTTTTTCCTGATGCACCAGTTTTATTATTACCTTTTCCACCTGTTCCTTTTTCAGCCTTGTAATTTTGAACAAATCTATAATCTATAAGCGTATTTAATCCATTGACTGCTTTGAGAAAAACAGATCCACCGTCTCCACCATCTCCACCGTTAGGTCCACCAAATTCAATAAATTTTTCTCTTCTAAAACTACAACAGCCATTTCCACCGTCTCCAGCTTTAATTGTAATTTTAGCTTGATCTAAAAATTTCATTATTAAAATATTAAAGTAATTTAAGACTTATGTCTTAATATGATTTAATGAGGAACTACTGATATGAAGGTTTTTCCAAATTTTTTTTTCTGAAATTTTACTGTCCCTTCAATTTTTGAAAAAATTGTATGGTCTTTTCCCATGCCAACATTATCACCAGGGTGCATCTTTGTACCCCTTTGTCTATAAATTATATTTCCAGGAATGACTTTTTGACCACCATATTTTTTAACCCCAAGTCTACGACCTTCACTGTCCCGACCGTTTTTCGATGATCCACCTGCTTTTTTAGTTGCCATAAGTATTTTGTACCACTACGCACTTTTTTTTGTAGTAGATTTTTCCTTTTTATCTTCTGTTTTTTTTGCTTCCGATAGCAATTTTCCACCTTTACCAAAAATTTTTGTTATCTGAACAACACTTACGTGCTGTCTATGACCATTTTTTCTTCTTGAATTTTGTCTTCTTCTTTTCTTAAAAATTAACACAGTTTTATTTCGTGTTTGTTTTAAAATTTTTGCTTCAACTTTTGCCCCTTCAATCAAGGGTGCACCAAGTTCCATTTCTTGGTTATTATTTATCATTAACACTTCATTGAATTCTACAGATTTTCCCTCTTGTTCAGGAAGTCTTTCAATTCTTAATTTATCATTGGCGGTTACTTTATATTGTTTTCCACCTGTGTTTATTACTGCGAATGTCATAATTTAAATTTGGCGCAATATAGCTATCAGCTTCATTATGTCAAGAAAACTGATCTATTATGATTAAAAATTATCCTTTAATTCTCTTAATTTTTTAAATATCTCTTTAGGTTTAGAGCCCGTCATTTCAATCTGTTTGGCAATACCTTCATCATCACATCTAAAAAAAATGTTGTTTTTTTTTTCAGACAATACTGTGCTTGGAAGTGTTGGCAAATTGTCTTTTCTAAGATTTATAACTTCAGTAGCTCTTAACTTAAGATTCTCATTATTGCTGTCATACGCTAAACAAAAATTTAAATTATTTTTAGTATATTCATGTCCACAGTATAATTTTGTTTCATCTGGCAAAGATTTTATTTTCATTACTGAATTATACATTTGATCCAAAGTTCCTTCAAAAACTCTTCCGCAGCCCAGAGAAAAAACAACATCACCAACAAAAGCAATTTTATTTTTTTTAAAATAATAAAATACATGTCCGCTTGTATGGCCGGGTGAAAAATTTAATTCTATTTCTTCATTTTCAAAATTAATCACACCCCTGTCTTTGATGCCTATATCAATACCCGGGATTCTTTTAGAGTCATTCTCATAACCTATAACTTTACAATTAAATACTTTTTTAAGTTCTAAATTACCATCTGTATGGTCAGCATGATGGTGTGTAATTAAAATATATTCAGGTTTAATACCAAGATTTTCTACTTCATTAATAATTGGTTGAGCTTCTGCCGGATCAATTATAATTGCTTTTTTTGAAACTGTATTAAAAATAATATATGAATAGTTGTCAGATAAGCATTTAACTAAATTTACTTGAAAAGAAATCATAATGTATTCAGATTTTTATAGTTATCAGAAATTTTATAACAGTTCTATTGGAAATTTATTATCAAGTCATGTTGAGGATAAATTAAAAAAATATTGTTATTTATATAATGATCAAAATATTGGGTGCTTTGGGTATTGTGACTATTTTTTAAATTTTTTAAACAGTTATCATTTATCCATATCATATTGTTATCCCAAAAAAATAGGCACTTCTGGAGAATCAATAAGCAATGGTAACAAAGTTTTAGTAGATGAAGAGTCATTACCATTTGACGACTCGGTTTTTCATCATTCCTTTCTAATACATTATTTAGAAAACACATTAGATAGAAAACGAAGTTTGAGAGAAATCTGGCGAACGCTTTTACCTGAAGGAAAGTTGTATTTGATAGTACCAAATCAAAAATCCTTATGGTATTTATCTTCAAAAAGCCCTTTCTCTACAGGACGGGGATTTTCGAAAAAAAAAATTACTCGAGAATTAAACGATCTTTTTTTTGATATTCAATTTATTGATCGTTTACTTTATTTTCCTAATATCAATTTAAATATAATTAAAAATCATAAAAACATAATTGATAAATTTGGAAGTACTTTTCTAAAGTATTTTAATGGCGCATATTTATGTGTAGCAAAAAAAAGAATCTATGCTGATTTGTTTCCTAAAGTTGAAAAACAAAAAAATTTTACAGCAGGTTTAGTGAAAAAAATTTAGATTATTTACTTACTAAAAATACACCCAGTTCAGATACTAAATTTTTAATTTCTAAATTTTTTGATGTAATATCACCAATTTTATTGGATGATATAGATATAGATTTTATAACTTTAATATTGTCCAAAGAACATAGATTATAAAAATCCTTTATTGAACTCATATGCAAATTTGGAGTATCATACCATGAGTGTGGTAATGTTTTTGTTACCGGCATCGTACCAGTCAAAAGTAAATTTAATCTTACTTTCCAGTAACCAAAATTTGGAATAGTAATTATAGCTTTTTTTGCAATTCTTAATAATTCATTCAATACTCTTCTAGGCTCATAAAACTGCTGGATAGCTTGGTTTAATATAGCAATGTCAAAGGACTGATTGGGATAATTTATTAAATCTTTCTCAGCATCGCCTTCAATAACTGCAAGACCTTTTGAGAGACATTCTTGAACATTTTTTTGATTGATTTCAAGTCCTCTTCCATCAATTCTTTTGTTCTTTTTAAGGTATAAAAGCAAACTTCCATCTCCACAACCTACATCAAGTACTCTTGAATTAATTTCAATTAGACCAGCTAAAACATCATCTTGTATTTTCATTTTTAAAATCCTCATAAGTAGAGTCTAAAAAACCTTTTAAGGTTTGAAAGAATTCTGGTTCATCAACTAAAAATGAGTCATGACCGTTATTGGTAATAATATTAACAAAGCTTACTTGCGC
>CBFHID010000006.1:0-57801 GCA_965655895.1 Candidatus Pelagibacteraceae bacterium
TCTCAATTCATCTTTTGAGTTCCTTTTGAATTTGACCCTATTTGTGATGAACAGTGATGAACAATTTTAAGAAAAGATAGATAAATAAGTAATAATTGAACTATATGATATGAATGTAATTCCAAACCGAATTCAAAAAAAGCCCGGTATTTACCGGGCTTTTTTTTTATCTAAATATATCCAATTCTTTTCCTTTAAACTTTTTTGAAACAAGCAAACAAGCTGAGCTTTTTAGTATTTTTCCGTCAGAAATTATTCTTAAATTATTTTCTTTTAGTGTTGAACCAGTTGAAGTAATATCGGTTATTAATTCAGCAGAGCCTGTAAAAGGATATGATTCTGTAGCCCCTAAACTTCCAACTATTTTAAACTCAATTACACCTCTAGATAATAAAAATTCTTCAGTTAATTTTGGGTACTTTGTAGCCACTCTCATTCTTCGATTATACTTTTCCTTAAATTCAAAACTCACTTCTTCTAAATCGGCAATGTTTTGTATATCCAGCCAATCATTAGGAACAGCTACAACCAAATCAGCAAAACCAAAATCTAATTTTTTAAAAATTTTGATATTATCTTGATACTCATCTGGAAGCTCCTTCAAAAGATCTAAACCTGATATACCTGCATCTAAAGTCCCGTCGCTAATTCTCTCGATAATCTCTCTAGCATGCAAAAAGATACCATTAAAATTATCACTTTCTTCAAAATTAAAAAAATAATTTCTAGAATTTGTATTTTGAATATTTAAATTTTTTGAAGAAAACAATTTTATGCTTTCATCTTTTAACCTTCCTTTACTAGGTAATCCTAATTTTATTTTACTCATATCAGTTGGTTTAAATATATTGCTGCACCAAAGGCTGGGGTTTGTTTTCCACCTAGTGTTTTAATTAAATTGTTATATTCACCCCCTCTTGCTAATTCTTTATTTTGCCTACAAACTGAAAAGGCAAAACCAGTATAATATTGGGTCTCTCTTCCAAACTTAGTATTAAAGATAATATTTTTATTAGGACCTAATTTTTTATTCAAATTATTCAATTTTAATAAAATTTGATTAATGCTTTTTATCTTTAAATTATTTTTTTCAACAAATTTTTTAATGATATTTACTGATTTACTTAAGGGCATATTTAGTTTTAAAAAATCTTTAATAATTTTAACACTTTGACTTCCCTTAAAATTATCTCTTGGATCTTTAATTTTCTTTTCAAACCTTTCAATAATTTCTTTAACTGACCGACTACCAATCATTTTATTAAAATCCATTTTTTTTAGCACTTCTAGTCTGTCATAATCAATTTTAATTTTTTCATTATCTAGATCATAATTAGTATCTAATCGCCTTAGCAATTCATCAAAATATTCTTTTCTCGAATAATGTCTTATTAACCTTAATTTCCATCTCTGAGGCAAATTTAAAGAATTAATTAAACCCTGGAATAAGGCTAAGTCATTTACTGTGATTTCATTTTTTTTAAATTTTTTAAATACAGATAAAACTGTAGATAAAACTAAATATTCAGGTGAAGATTTAGAATTAATTATTTCACAGCCAATTTGATCGAAAACATTTAAATCTCCTTTTTTATTTAATCTAAAAGCTGATCCAAAATATGATAGTTTTGTAGTTCCTGATTTTTTACTTTGTATATGTTGAATTGCGGTAGCAATTGTTAAATCTGGTCTTAGACTAATTTCTTTTCCAGACTTATCTCTAAAATTTAAAGCATATTTTTTAAAACCTTCCCCAGAGCGCCTGGTAAGAAGATCTGTATCTATGACAATATCAAGATCAATAAAATCAAAACCTTTTTTTTTGAAAATATTTAATATTTTTTTTGAAATAATTTCTTTATTTTTTTTGTTTAGTAAAGCTTTTGACATGTTTATTTTGATATTTCGTTTAATAAATTTGAAAACGCAAAAGTCTTTTGGGCAACTTTGGATTGAGTCCAATCCTCTCTGGATTTGATATCTTCTGATACTTTACTGCCTACTACCAAATTTTTAAGCGTTATAAGTTCTTTTGAAACCTCATCTTCGCCACAAATAATTACATATTTACAATTTCGTTTATCTGCATATTTTAATTGAGCTTTGAAGTTAGAAGATCCTGAATAAATTTCAGAATTAATATTATTTGATCTTAGTAAATTTAGAATTTTAAAATAATAATCCATGTACCTTTCATCTAATACACAGATTAAAACTGGATTCTTTTGATTAAAATTAAAAATATTTTTTTGATTTAAGGCATATAATAAACGATCTAATCCGATAGAAATTCCAGTCGCTGGGCAATCTTGATTTTTAAATCTTTTTACTAAATCATCATATCTTCCACCACCACCAATAGAGCCAAATTCAATTTCTACTCCCTTTTCATTTTTAACTTTAAAAGTAAGTTCTGCCTCAAAAATTGGTCCAGTATAGTATTCAAGACCTCGAACTACAGTTGGATCAATTTTAAAATTAGTAAATTTAAAAAATTCAAAGTTTTTAACTATCTTTTTTAATTCATTTATACCTTCTTCAAATAATTTGTTTTTGCATTTAATTTGTTCAAGTTGACTAAGATCTTTTGTATTTAAAAATTCTGTAATTTTTTCAATTTGCTTTTCCTCTAATTGTGCACCATCAGTAAAATCACCTGATTTATCTTTTCTACCTTTTCCTAATAATAATCTCACTCCTTCAATTCCAACTCGGTCTAATTTATCAATGGCTCTCAATGAGATTGATTGTTGGTTTTGGTCAATAATATTAAGTTCTTCTAATAACCCTTTCGATAATTTTCGATTTGAAATTTTAATATTAAATTCATTATTTGCTAAACCACATTTTTCTAAAATTTCAGAAATCAAAATACACAATTCACTATCTGCTAACAAATTGCTTGTTCCAACATAATCAGCATCGAATTGTAGAAATTCTCTAAAGCGACCTGGTCCTGGTTTTTCATTTCTCCATACCGTACCCAATTGGTACCTCTTGAAAGGTCGTGGAAGATTATCAAAGTTTTTTGCAGTATACCGCGCAAGCGGTGCGGTAAGGTCATATCTTAAAGACAACCACTTTTTACTATCCTCAAACGAGAATACTCCCTCGGATGGTCTATCTTTATCAGGTAAAAATTTACCTAAGCTTTCGGTATACTCAAAGCTTGGTGTTTCAAGAAATTCAAATCCATACTTCGTCATGACCTCCTTAATCTGTTTAATTAAGAAATCTCTAATAACCAGTTCTTTTTCTTTTCTATCGATAAAGCCACCAGGTAAATCAACGGATGGCTTGCTTATTTTTTTATTCATTGTTTTGGTACAGCTGGTTGGAGTTGCACCAACGACCTCCTGTTCCACAGACAGGCGCTCTAACTAACTGAGCTACAGCTGCATTCGTTAAAGTTTATATTATTATTTTTTTGTTAAATATATAGTTAATTGCCAAGCCCATGCTTAGCATGTTGATGATGGAAAATATGATAAAATTTTTCAAACATTTTAAGTCTTATACTATTTTTCAATAAAATAACAACAATTTTATATTTATAACTAAAAATTTTTTAAAAAATAATCTGCTGTACTTAAATTATGATTAACAATTCTATAACCATATTGTTTTAGATAATCTAAGACTCCTTTTTCTTGTCTCCCAAAAGTCTCTATTACGATGAAACACTTATTATCCTTCAGCAGGTTTCTTGCACCTTTTAAGACTTCAAGCTCAGACTTTTCAACATCGATTTTGAGGACTATTAAATTGTTTTTAATATTGATTAAATTATCAATGCAGTCCTGATGAACTTCAATAGTAAATTTGCCATCTAAATCTTTTACATAATTAGGTGAATAATTCTCATTAACAGAAAATTTTTCTATTTTACGCCCTTCTCCAATAGCCAAGTTATAAGTGGTTATATTTTGGAAGTTATTTTCAATTTTCATAGAATTTAATCTATCGATATTTTTTTTAAATACATCAAATGATAAGATGCTTATATTAGGGTTTTCTTTTGATATTCGCAAACTATACAATCCCCAGCATGATCCAATATCAAGAAAATATTTAAAATTATTTTTTTTTATGAGCTTGTTTAAAAAATTTATTACATCATCGTCATACCCTGATAGGTAAAACCTCCTATCAATAAAATAATTGAGATCTAATCTAAAATTAATTCCAAAAGTGTTATATTTAAAATTTTTAAGATTTAACCTTTTGATGATTGATGGAATAATTCTCTTTAAAACTGGAAATTTTATTAAAAAAGAAAACATAAATAAATAATGGTGGTCTCGGTTGGAATTGAACCAACGACACAAGCCTTTTCAGGGCTCTGCTCTACCAACTGAGCTACGAGACCAACAGAAAAGCTTTTTTCACAAATTTATTAAATAATCAATTAAAATTCTTAATACCTTTTAATATATTCACCGTTTCATATAGCGGTAATCCAACTACATTGGAATATGATCCTGTTATCTTTATTATGAATCTTTCTGCAAACCCTTGTATTGCGTATGCACCAGCTTTATCTACCCACTCTTGAGTTTGGATATATTCATCAATTTCATCATGATGTAGTTTTTTAAATTTAATCTTAGTATCTATTATTTTAATTTTTTTTAAATTTTTAAATAATACACAAACTCCTGTTTGGACCTTATGATTTCTACCAGATAAGTATTTAAGGGTCTTTACAGCCTCTTCTTCATTGGAAGGCTTTCCAAATACTTTTTGATTAGTTGTTACAATTGTGTCTGCAGATAAAATTATATCATCTTTATATTTATTTTGAGCATATAATGCTTTTTCAAAAGATATTCTTTTTAAATAAAAATTAGGTTTTTCTTTTTTTTTAATACTTTCATCAATATTAGCCGGAAATATTATATCTGGTTTGATATTTACACTTTTAAGAAGATGTAATCTACGGGGAGATGCACTTGCTAAAATTAATTTTGGCATTTAGACTTTTTTATTTAAGTCTAAAAGTTATTCTGCCTTTTGTTAAATCATAAGGAGTAACTTCAACTAAAACTGTATCACCAGTTAATACACGAATTCTATTTTTTCTTAGTTTTCCTGAGCTATGAGCTAAAATTTCATGACCATTTTCTAATTTTACTCTAAAGGTAGCGTTCGGTAACAGCTCCGACACCTTACCTTTAAATTCAATCATCTCTTCTTTAGCCACTATATTTTAATCCTTTTTTTAACTGACATTGCATGAGCTTGTAGTCCCTCATAGTTTGCAAGATTTATAGCCATTTGCCCAATCTTTTCAATACCTCTTTTACTACACTTAATAAGTGATGTCCTTTTCACAAAATCATTTACTGATAAACCTGACGCAAATCTTGCAGATCCAGATGTAGGAAGTACATGATTAGGTCCGGCTAAATAATCACCAATTGCTTCGGGACTATATTCTCCTAAAAATATAGAGCCAGCATTAATAATTTTTTTTTCAATCTTCTCAGCACCTTTAATTTTTATCTCAAGGTGTTCAGGGGCAATAATATTTGCGAAATTTATTAATTCATTTTTATTTTTACAAACTATAGCACATCCAAAGTTTTTAATGCTCTTGGAAGCAATATTTTTTCTTGGTAAGGTTTTTAAGATTTGTTTAATTTCTTTTACAACTTTATTTGCGAATATTTCACTTGTAGTTAATAAAATAGATTGAGATAAAACATCATGTTCAGCTTGGGATAATAAATCTATAGCCGTCCAATCAGCTCTATTATTATTATCTGCAATCACAGTAATTTCTGAAGGTCCTGCAACCATATCTATACCGACTGTACCAAAGACTTCTTTTTTAGCAGTAGCCACAAATATATTCCCTGGCCCTACAATTTTATCAACTTTTGGAATACTTTTTGTACCATAAGTGAATGCTGCTACAGCTTGTGCGCCACCAACTCTAAATATAGTTTTTATTTTACACTTTTTAGCAGCATATAATACGCCTGCATTTATCTTTCCACCAGGTGTCGGCATCACACAATAAATGTTTTTTACACCTGCTACCATTGCAGGTATTGAGTTCATCAAAAGTGTACTTGGATAACTTGCAGTTCCTCCAGGAACATAAACACCAACCTTATTCATGGGTGTAATTTTATACCCCAGTTGATTACCAAATTTATCTTTAAATCTAAAACCTTTGATAATTTGTTTTTGATGAAATTTTGTTATTCTATCAAAGGCAACATCAATTGATTTTTTTATAGACTTATCTAAGCTTTTAATTTCTTTATTGATTAATTTTTTATCTAATTTGATTTGAACTGGTCTTAATTTAATTTTATCAAATTTAGCAGTATATTGAATTAATGATTTATCACCCAATTTTCTCACATTATTAATAATTTTTTGTACTATTTTAATGTTGTCTTTTGCCTGACTTCTTTTTGAATTTAGAATCAAATTAAACGATTTTTCAAATGAATTTTTTTTGGTATTTAATAATTTCATTAAAATTTATGTACTGGCTTTATCTTTGTTGTCCAACTATCAGAAAAATCTTCCAAAGTTGCGTTTATTGTCTCTGCCTTAACAGATATAGTAATATTATCTGAAAATAAAAGATTAATATCAATATTTTCATCTATTTTTTTTGCACTATTAATAGTTAAAAACTCTAATACTTTTTTACTTTCTTTAGGGTTAATATTTTTTGACTTTACAGCTGTAACATCGTTAAGTTTTAGTGCAGACCTAATCCTCTTATTATCTCTAAAAATACCTTTTTCGGCATCTTCCCACATAAATCTATTAAAAATACATATTAATGATTTATTCTTTTCTAAATATTTAATGTCCCCTGGAACAATTAAAGCGTCTTGCAAATAAGCAGCAAATACCTTTAGATCATTTTCATCATTTGCCTTAAGTTTTAAATTTCCTAGATTATCAAGCATCTATTATTTTAATTTTTGCTCCACACTTTTTTAATTTACCAACTAAATTTTCGTAACCTCTTTCTAAATGATAAATTCTGTTAATTACAGTTTCTCCTTTTGCAACTAAACCAGCTAAAACTAAACAAACCGATGCTCTTAGATCGGTTGCCATGACCTCGGCACCAGATAAACTTTCCACTCCTGTAATTTTTGCTTTGTTATTCTGAATTTCAATTGTTGCTCCCATTCTTTGCAATTCAAGAACATGCAAGAATCTATTTTCAAAAATGTCTTCAGTTATCTCAGATGAACCTTTGGTTAAAGTTAAAAGACTCATCAATTGAGCTTGCATATCTGTTGGAAATCCAGGATATGGAACTGTTTTAATTTTCAGTGGTTTGAGTTTATTGGGAAAAATTTTTAAACTACTATCAGAAATAAATTTAAATTTTATACCACCATTTTTTAAAACTTTGATTATATTTTTAATATGATCAGGAAATATATTATTAAGAATAATTTTTGATTTAGTGATTATAGATGCAATCATATAAGTGCCAGCTTCTATTCTATCTGGCATAATATTGTATTCTGTTCCTTGTAGATTATTAACCCCTTTTATTAATAACGTCCTCTTTGATGTTGATTTTATATTTGCACCAGCAGAAATTAAAAAATTAATTAAATCAAAAACCTCTGGTTCAATAGCAACTTTTTTTAATCTCACCTCGCTGTCAGATAAACAGCTATTTAGAATTGCGGTCTCTGTCGCTCCTACTGATATTTTTTTAAATAAATATGAAAGTTTTTTTTTTAATTTTTTCTTTTTAGATACTACATAACCATTAATTATTTTATTCTGATATCCTTTTTTAGATAAAAAATCTAAGTGAATATCAACGGGTCTTGCACCAATAGCACATCCACCAGGTAAGGAAACTTTGGCTTTATTTAATTTTGCTAGCAAAGGACCTATTACTAAAATTCCTGCTCTCATAGTTTTCACTAAATCATATTTAGCAAAAAAATTTTTTTTCTTCTGAGACTTTATTTCAAGTGTATTTTTTTTTATTTTGATAGATTTTCCAAGAGATTCCAAAAGACTTGCCATAGTTAATATATCTCTAACTAATGGGACATTATTTAAGATAACTTTTTCTTCAATCAAAAGTGTTGCTGCTAAAATTGGCAGGCAGGCATTTTTTGAACCTGAAATATTAATGGACCCGTGAAGCTTTGCTCCACCTTTGATAATAATTTTTTTCATCAATTATAATTATATTTTTGGTAGAGTAACACCTCTTTGCTTCATGTACTTTCCATTTCGATCAGCATATGAAGTCTCAGGCGATTCATTTCCTTTTAAAAATATAAACTGACATGCCCCTTCATTTGCATAAATTTTTGCAGGTAGTGGTGTCGTATTAGAAAATTCTAAAGTCACATGCCCTTCCCATTCAGGCTCTAAAGGTGTCACGTTTACAATAATTCCACATCTTGCATAAGTACTTTTACCTAAACATATAACTAAAGTATCTCTTGGAATTTTAAAATACTCTACGGTAGAAGCTAAGGCGAAAGAATTTGGTGGTATTATACAGACATCTTCTGTTTTAGTAACTAAACTTTCATCAGAAAAATTTTTGGGATCAACTATGGAAGAGTTAACATTTGTAAAAATTTTAAATTCATTGGAAACTCTAGCGTCATATCCAAAAGATGATAAGCCATAAGATATATTATTTGACCTTTGTTGTTTTTCAACAAATGGGCTTATCATATCCTTTTCAAGTGACATTTTACGAATCCATTTGTCTGAAAGAACACTCATTAATTATTTTTTTCTAATTTTTTTTTAAATTCTTTTCTTTTTTTTAAATTTTCTTTTAAAGCATTAGCAAGCTTTTGCTTTTTATCATCCTTTTTGGATAATAATGACATTGGCTATTTATTAGGATTTGTTAAATCGTCCAAAGTGATGGGTTTGTTAATATCATGCATTTCAACCTGTTCACTTTTTTCTTCAATATCTGACGAGGAGGCTCTTTTGGCACGCTTCAAAGCTAAGCGTTCTTTTCTTTTAGCTTCTTTAAGCATAGCCCTTTCTCCTCTTTTGGATTTATAATCATAATGTATACCCATGATCGAGCCTCCTACGTTAAATTTTAATCTATTCTTTTTTTAGATTAACTGCTGAAGGTCCTTTTTTTCCTTCTTCGATTTCAAAAGTCAAAGAATCACCTTCATCTAGATAACCTACTCCTGAATCTTTTACTGCAGACATATGAACAAAGACATCTTTCTCTTTGTCCTCACGTTCAATAAAACCATAACCTTTGGTTCCATTAAACCATTTTACTTTTCCTTTTATACTCATACTTACTTTCTTCTTTTAATTGTAGCGCCAACTGCGGTGCTGGCCACTTTAAATAGATATCCGAAGATTTTGTCAAGAAATTGGATATCAAAAAAAAATGTTAATTTTCTTAACTTTCTGCAGAAACACAGTTCTGTTTTGTTATTTTTTTATCAAAATCTGGATTTGCACTATTATTTACTATCCATATATATGATTTTTCATATGTTCCATCTTTAGCAAGTTGAGTACATTTTTTTCCAAATTTTACTGAGTGCTGTGAGCAATTAGCTACTAAAATGAAAGCCAAAAGAATCACTAAATTATTAAATTTTATCATAATAAAATATTAATTTTTAAAGGAGTTTAATTTTTGATCAAAAAAAGTCTTTTGTTTGACAAGAAAAACATTTGAAGAATTGATAATTTAATCTATGAACAATCTAGTATTATGCCCACATAGCTCAGTTGGTAGAGCACGTCCATGGTAAGGACGGGGTCATCAGTTCAATTCTGGTTGTGGGCACCACTAACTTTTTATTTTTTGTTTAAGATTTCTTTATACAAAGAACAATGGTCATCGTTTTCAAATCCAGAATTACAAAGGTTTTTGAACATATTTTGAACTAATTGAGAAAGTGGAAGTTTTGTACCTTTTTCATCTGCACACTCAATAATATTATTCATATCCTTTAAATGAGTAATATTTTTTCCCCGAGCTACAAAATCTTTATCAATCATTCGCTGACCATGATTTTGTAAAATTTTTCCATCTGCAAACCCTCCTTTTACAGCTTTAATAAATTTTTTTGGGTCTACACTATTCTTTTCGCATAATATTATAGCCTCAGCTACTGCACCAATTGTTACTCCAACAATTATTTGATTGCACAGTTTTGCAACTTGGCCACTTCCATTTGGACCAACTAACGTTGAATTTCCCATGGTCTCAAGAACTTCTTTTACGTTTAAATAAACCTTTTCATCACCGCCGGCCATAATTGCGAGAGTACCTGACTTGGCTCCTTCTGGACCACCTGAGACAGGGGAATCTATAAAACTGGCATTTACTTCTTTTAAAATTTTATAACATTGGTTTGCGGTTGATACTTTTGTAGAGCTCATATCTACGACTATTGCGCCAGCCTCAATATTTTCCTTTAATTGATTAACGATTTCTAAAACTTCCTGATCCCCTGGTAACATACAGATAATTACATTTGTATCTGCGCAAAGCTCATTAATTGATTTGCATAAAATTATTTTATGCTCATCTAGACCTTTCATTTTTTCAAAAGTTCTATTGAATGACTTTAAATCAAATTTTTTAGCAATATTTATTGCCATGGGGTAACCCATTAACCCAGTACCAACAATTCCAACTTTCATTTCTTAACCCTTTAAACCAAGGTGAATATATTTAATATTTAAATAATCTTTAATTGCCATTGATCCACCTTCTCTACCATATCCACTTTGCTTGATTCCACCAAAAGGTGTTTCTGCTGTTGGAACAACTGGAGTGTTAATTGCAACCATTCCTGTTTCTAAAGCTTCAGAAGTTTCATGAGCTAAATTCATTGATGATGTACACACATAAGCTGCTAAGCCATTTGGGTGGTTATTAGCTCTCTTAATTACATTGTCAAAATTGTTAAAACTCATTAGCGGAGATAAAGGTCCAAAAGGTTCGGTTTGGTTAATAGTAAAATGATCCTCGATATCATCAAAAACTGTTGGCTCATAAAAATAACCTTTATTAAATTTTGCAGATTTTTTTCCGCCACAAAGAATTTTTGCACCTTCCTTTTCAGTTAACTTAACAAGCTCGTCTATTTCGTTGATACGTTTTTCAGTAGTTATAGGTCCAAGGTCAGTATCTTTATTAATGCCAAGACCTAATTTTAGTTTTTTTGTTTCCTCTACATATCTTTTTGTAAAATCATTTTTTTTACTTTCATGAATGTAAAATCTTGAAGGCGATATACAAACCTGTCCTGTATTTCTATATTTAGCTAAAATAGCCATGTTCACGGCTTTTTCAATATCTGCATCTGCATGAACAATAAATGGTGAATGTCCACTAAGTTCCATGGTAACTCTTTGAACTTTATCAGCTGCTTGTTTTAAAATTAGTTTTCCAACTCTTGTTGATCCAGTAATTGAAATCTTTTTAATAATATCAGAATTTATTAATTGTTGTGAAATTCCTGATGGATCACCTGATAACATATTCACTGCCCCATTCGGTAACTCTACTTCTTTAATTATATCAATTAATGCCATGACCGATCCGGGTGTTATAACATCTGGTTTACATATGATTGAACATCCGGCACCAAGAGCTGTAGAAATTTTTCTTGATGCTAGAATACATGGAAAATTCCAAGGAACTAAACCCGCAACAACACCAACTGGTTCGTAATTAATTATTACTCTCGTATCACTAAATCTACTTTCGACAGTCTGACCATAAATTCTTTTTGTTTCTTCAGCATTCCATTCAAATATATCTGCTGATGCTATTACCTCAGCTTGTGCCTGCAAAAAAGGTTTGCCAACTTCTAGTGAGATCCATTTAGCAATATCATCTTTTCTCTTTCGGATTAAATCTGCAATCTTCCTGATTTTGTTTGACCTTTCCCAAGCCTGTGTATTTTTCCAGCTTAAAAAACCTTTTGATGCTGATTGAATTGCCTTTTCAACTTCAATTTCTGAGGCTTTAGAAGCAAAACCTAAAGTTTCTTCTGTTGAAGGATTGATTACTTCGTAAGTATCTTTGGATTTATGCCACTTATTATCTATGAATTGACCAAATTTTTCGTACATTTTTTTTAATATTTATATATGTACGGGATCCTATATATTAAGAAAATAAAATTTTAAATTGTTATTAATCAAATAAAAGAGGGGCAATTGTCATCAGAACTAAAAGTGCCAGATATTGGTGATTTCAAGGATGTTGAAATTATTGAGATACTTGTAAAAGAAGGTCAAAAAGTTTCTAAAAATGACCCACTTATTACTTTAGAAAGTGATAAATCAAGTGTAGAAGTTCCATCATCTTTTGAGGGAACGATAGAAAAGTTAAATGTAAAGATTGGTGATAGAGTTTCAAAGGGAAGTATCATCGGTTTAATAAATAATGGTGAAGATAAAGACTCCAAAAATCAAAATGAGACAATTTCTCAATCAAATAATAATACAAACTCTCAAATCAAAAGTTTAATTGAAGTTCCAGATATTGGTGATTTTAAAAATGTGGAGATTATCGAAGTATTAATAAAAGAGGGAGATGCGGTTAAAAAAGGTGATCCAATTATTACTTTAGAAAGTGATAAATCAAGTATGGAAGTCCCTAGTAATCATTCTGGAATAATTAGTAAGTTGAATGTTAAAGTTGGAAATAAGGTTTCTCAAGGCGATGTAATTGCTGAAATATCTGGATCAGTAGAAAATGTTGTAAAATCCAATGGGACTTCAAACAATAATACGGTTGCTCAAACTGTTCAAACAAGTGTTCAGAGCGAAAATAAAAGAATTGAAATTAAACAAGAGGGTATCTATGGATCAAATCCAGATATAGGAGATATTGATCCAGAGGAAACTGATGAATGGATCGATTCACTAAACTCTGTAGTTAAAAGAGATGGATCTAGAAGAGCCCATTTTCTTTTAACTAAACTTATTAATCAAGCTTACGTATCTGGATCTAATTTGCCGTTTACTCAAAATACCCCTTACATAAACACTATTCCTCCAGAACTAGAAGCAAAATCTCCAGGCGATCAAAATATTGAAAAAAGTATCAGATCTTTAATTAGATGGAATGCTGCAGCTATGGTTGTGAAAGCAAATAAAGCTTCCCCAGAGCTAGGTGGTCACATTGCAACTTTTGCTTCAGCAGCAACACTTTACGATGTTGGTTGTAATCATTTTTGGAGAGGTAAGACTGAGGATTTCCTGGGAGATATGATTTATTTCCAGGGTCACGCTGCCCCCGGGATGTATGCTCGTTCTTTTTTAGAAGGAAGGATAACTGAAAAACAACTTGTAAATTTTAGGCAAGAAGCAAATATTAAAAAGGGAGAAGGACTATCTTCATACCCTCACCCATGGTTAATGCCCGACTATTGGCAATTCCCAACTGTTTCAATGGGTCTCGGTCCAATTACTTCAATTTATAACGCAAGATTCATGAAGTACATGGAAAATAGAAATTTAATTCCAAAGCAAGGAAGGAAAATTTGGACATTCATGGGGGATGGAGAATGTGATGAACCAGAATCACTTGGTGCAATTGGTTTAGCGGCGAGAGAAAATTTGGATAATTTAATATTTGTAATCAACTGTAACCTACAAAGATTAGATGGTCCTGTTAGAGGGAATGGAAAAATCATACAAGAGCTTGAAGGAACCTTTAGAGGTGCTGGCTGGAATGTTTTAAAAGTAATATGGGGATCTTATTGGGATCCACTTTTAAAAGCAGATAAAACTGGCTTATTAATGAAGAGAATGGACGAGTGTGTTGATGGCGAGTATCAAGCCTTCAAAGCAAAAGGAGGAAAATATGTTAGGGAAAAATTTTTTGGTAAATATCCTGAGTTAAAACAACTTGTTTCAAGCTTAACAGATGAAGATATTTGGAGACTAAATCGAGGTGGGCATGATCCTCACAAAGTATATGCTGCATACGATGCAGCTGTAAAACATAAAGGGCAACCTACAGTAATACTTACAAAAACTATTAAAGGTTATGGAATGGGTAAATCTGGAGAAAGTATAAATACTACCCATCAACAAAAAAAGCTTGATCTAGATGATATGTACTACTTCAGAGATCGTTTTGATATTCCTCTAACTGACAAACAAGTTGAAAATTTAGAATTCTATAGACCAGATGAAAAATCTGAAGAAATACAGTATTTAAAAGAAAGAAGAGCAGCCTTAGGGGGTTATATACCTTCAAGATCCTCAAATTCAAAACAGATTAAAATCTCTGATCCAACTATATTTGATTCATCAATGAAAAGTTCGGGCGATAGAGAGTTATCAACTACGATGGCATTAGTTGCCATTTTAGGAAAAATATTTAGAGATAAAGAAATTGCTCCAAAGCTTGTTCCAATTATACCAGATGAAGCAAGAACTTTTGGAATGGAAGGATTTTTTCAAAAAGTTGGAATATATGCACATGAAGGACAAAAATATGAACCTGTAGACTCTGAACAGCTAAGCTCTTATCGTGAAGACCAAAGCGGTCAGGTATTAGAGGAAGGTATTACTGAAGCCGGTGCAATGTCCTCTTTTATTGCAGCAGGTACTTCATATGCCAACCACGATGTTGAAATGATACCTTTTTATATTTTTTATTCTATGTTTGGTTTTCAAAGAGTCATGGATCTAGCTTGGGCAGCTGGTGATGCGCAAACTAGAGGTTTTTTAATTGGAGCTACATCTGGAAGAACAACGCTTGCTGGTGAGGGGCTACAACACCAAGATGGACAAGGATTAATTATGGCCTCCATGATACCAAATTGTATTTCATATGATCCTACTTATGCTTATGAAATGGCAGTTATAGTTGAAGATGGAATCAAAAGAATGCACACAAATAAAGAAAATATTTTTTACTACGTCACAGCATTGAATGAAAATTACAAACATCCTGAAATTCCTCAGCATGTAAATAAGCAAGATATACTTAAGGGCATGTACTTGTTTAAAGAATTTAGAAATAAAGGCAAGACTACAGTTCAGCTTTTTGGTTCTGGTTCAATACTTAATGAAACTATAAAAGCAGCAGAAATTTTAAGCAAAGATTATGGAATAGATAGCGATGTTTGGAGCATCACTTCCTACTCCGAGATACAAAGACAAGGTGCGGAAATACATAGATGGAATCAACTTCATCCTGACAAACAACCAAAAAAAACATACATAGAAGAATGCCTAGAGGGAAGATCTGGTCCAATTATTGCAGCAAGTGATTATATTAGATCTCATATTGACCAGATCAGACCTTATATTCAGTCAAATTTTTGTACCCTTGGGACTGACGGATATGGAAGAAGTGATACAAGAAAAGAATTAAGAAAATTTTTTGAAGTTAACAGAGAATCAATTGTTGTTAATGCGCTTAGTACTTTATCTAAAGAGCAAAAAATTGCCTCTAGAATTGTGAATGAAGCTATTAAAAAATTTGGAATTGATCCAGAAAAACCATATCCTACAAAATTATAAATGGGCAATACAATTAAAGTTCCTAATATTGGAGATTTCAAGGAAGTTGAGATAATAGAAATTCTAGTAAAAGAAGGCGATCAAATCAATAAAGGTGACCCAATTATTACTCTAGAAAGTGATAAATCTAGTGTAGAGGTTCCCTCGACGGTATCAGGAAAAATTTTAAAGATTAATATTAAAATTGGAGACAAGGTTTCTGAAGGTGATGAAGTATTAGAAATTCAATCTGAAAGTAAAGAAGAGGAAAACTCAAATAAAGAAAGTGAGGATAGAATTTTAAAAAAGGAGTCAGATGGGGAAGATCAAGTACAAAATATAAAAATTATTAAAGAAAAAATATTTTCTGATTCAACTGGGGCAAGTCCAAATACTTTAAAATTTGCAAGAGAATTAGGAGTTAATATAAACCAATTACAAGGGTCTGGTCGAGGTGGAAGAGTGAAACAGGGAGATATAAAAGATTTTATTAAGAATAATCAAACAAAACCTAATGCCACAAAAAAATCTGAAAAAATTGATTTACCATATGATCACTCTGAGTTTGGAAAAGTGGATGTTCAAAAAATTCCAAGAATTAAAAGATTATCAGGGCCTCATTTAGTTAAAGCTTGGAATAGCATTCCTCACGTAACACAACATGATGAAATTGATGTTACTGAAATGGAAGATTTTAGGAAAGGTCTGGTTGATCTAAATACAAGAGAAAAAATTCCTGTAACACCTCTCGCATTTATTATGAAGGCGCTAGTTAATGCTATGAAAAAATATCCAAACTTCAACTCTTCGTTAGATCCTGAAAATGAAGAAGTAATTTATAAAAAATATTTTCATATTGGTATAGCGGTAGACACACCTCACGGGTTAATGGTTCCTAAAATTAGAAATGTTGACCAGAAAGATATTTTGACACTTGGCAGGGAATTAAGAAAAACATCTAAAGCGTGCAAAGAATTAAAAATTGATAAAAAAGAATTTTTTGGTGGTTCAATGACTATTTCAAGTCTTGGAGGTATTGGAGGAAGTTTCTTTACACCAATAGTTAATTTGCCAGAAGTTTGTATTTTAGGAATTGGAAAAACAGAAATAAAACAAGTTTATATTGATGGAAAATTTCTTCCTAGAAAAATGATGCCAGTTTCATTATCATATGACCATAGAATGATTGATGGTGCTGAAGCTGCAAGATTTTGTCAGGATTTAAAAATAAGTCTTGGTCGTAACTTTGCATTCAAACTGGCAAGTTAAATGAAAGTTCGAGGAGTTTGTTCTCCAGAGTTTGAAAATTTAAAAAAAATTTTTCAAGAGTATTTTGATGAACAAAAAGAATTAGGTGCAAACTTTTCAATTGTAAAAAATGGAAATGTTTTAGTTAATATTTTTGGTGGAAAAAAAAATAATGAAAATTCTTGGGATGAAAACACTATTGTAAACACCTTTTCATTGAGCAAGGGTATTTATGCAAGCTGTGTAGCAAAACTAATTGAGCAAAATGAATTGGATATCGAAAAAAAAGTTTCATTTTATTGGCCAGAATTTAAAAAAAATAAAAATGAAATAAGAGTTAAAGATATACTATCTCATAAATCTGGACTTTATAGATTTAAGGAAAGAATTACAAATGAAGACCTTTTAGATTTTGATAAAATTATCAAAATTCTAGAGAAACAACAACCGGACCACCGGCCTGGTACAAAAACATTTTATCATGCAAAAACTCATGGTTATCTTATAGATAAACTAATAAGAAAAATTACTACATTAAGTTTAAAAGAGTATTTTAAAACTAATTTTTCAAATAAATTTAAATTAAATTTTCATTTTGGTTTATGTGAAAATGACTTTGCGAATGTAAGTGATTTGAAAGAAGTAAGTGATAGTTCACAGAAATTTGATCGAAATGAATTAGATGCATTTAATAACCCACTTCATGATTTAAATTTTTATAACTCTAAGGAGTGGAGGTTGGCAGGAATTCCGTCAATGGGTGGTCATGGATCAGCATTATCGGTTGCTACACTATATGATATTCTTGCGAACGACTTAAAAACAGAAAAAAAAAAAATTATATCTAGAGAGAATTTTAAAAAAATTTTAAAACAATCAAACTATGAAATTGATGGTACTCTTAAGCTACCTATTAAATGGACTTACTCTGGATATATATTAAGAGGAGGCTGGATGTTCGGAGAAAATAAAGAAGCATTTGGACACAATGGTTGGGGCGGGTCATTGGGATTTGGTGACCCAATTAAAGGAATTGGTATTGCATACATAACCAAAAAAATTAATTCATCAATGTCAGCAGATAATAGAGCGGTAAATCTTATCAGGAAAACTTATGAAATTTTAAATAAAATTTAAATACAATTTCTACAAAAATTAATAAATTGATTTAATTTTCATTACAAAATAGTAAGTATGTTAAATGCAAAACAATTCAATGTTAAAAAAATTGTTCGAGACAGAAAAATATGGAGTTTTAAAAATCCTAAAAAATATTGAATATGCCGATTTAAAAATTTTCAATAATTTGTGCAATCAAAGCTTAAAAGCTCTAAAGAATAAAAAAAAAATTATATTTTTCGGTAATGGTGGTAGTGCTTCAGATGCGCAGCATTTAGCGACGGAGTTAACAGTAAGATATAAAACAAATAGAAAAGCAATTGCAGCGATTTCACTAGCAACTGATACATCTGCTTTAACAGCAATAGGTAATGATTTTGGATTTAAATATATTTTTTCTAGACAAATAGAAGCAATAGCAAATAAAAATGATATTTGCATAGCAATCACCACTTCGGGAAATAGTGAAAATATCATTGAGGCATTAAAAACTGCAAAAAGGCTCGGTTTAAATTTTTATGCAATGTCAGGTAATAATGGTGGAAAATTAAAAAAATTTTGCAAAAATATTATTTTGATACCATCAAAAATAACCTCGCAGATTCAAGTATGTGAAATTTTTCTAGGTCAAATTTTTTGTGAATATATTGAAAAAAATATAAAAAAAATTTAATTGTGGATAAGGCTATAATAATATTACCGACCGACTCTTTCATTTCCACCATATGGATCAAAAGTAAAGTAGAAAAAATATGTATAAATCCATATTTATTTTTTTTAGATCAGAATTATCATTTGTCAAAGAAACAAATTATTAAAAGAATAAATGAAATTATTAAAAATCATAATATTAATTTTGGTTTTTTTCAGGGAGATTACTTATCCTTAATCGATTACGATTTTATAACAAAAATAAATTTAAAAAAAAAATATCTATATCTAACCGATGACTTTGATATGCATGAAGTAAATACACTTACGGCATTAGCTTGCGACGGTATTATTTCGGCATGCCCTATATCTGTTTTTAAATATAAGGAAAAAAATTTAAATGCATATTTTGCACTTCATGAAAGTAATGAAAGAATTTATAAAAATTTAGATATTCAAAAAGATATAGATGTCATTTTTTTTGGAGCTTTAAAGGCAAATAGAATAGAGTATATTAATAGACTAAAAGAAAATAAAATAAATTTAAAAATTGTTGGACCTGCAAACAATAATGGTGCTCTTATAAGTAACGAAGAACTTAATCAACTAATTAATAGAAGTAAAATCGTTTTAAATTTTTCATCTACTGGTAATAAAAACAAATTTTATTCCCACAAAACATTTGCATTCAACTATTTGATTTTAAAGGGTAGAGTTATGATATCTGGTTTGTGTGGATCCTTATGTATAAGTGAATATGCTCCAGCTCATAAATTAATTTTTAAAGAAAGTGTATTGCCAGAGTTTAAGGACGCTGAGGAAATGGTAACAAAAATTAAATATTTTTTGAGCGATAAGAATGTTTTAAAAAACCAAACTGAAAAATTTGTAAAAGAATGTAAAATCTATTCTGATGGGGTTTACATGAATAATTTATTTAAAAAATTAACCTCAACGTCACATAGAAAAAAGGTTAATAAATTTCCATTTTGGTACACAAGAATTTTTTATATTATGCGCACTAGGCTATATGGTAAAAATAAATACTTTTTGAGCTATATATTAAATACTGCTGAAGATCTTGGTGAATTGTTTAAATTTAAAAATTATTTTAATTTGCTAATAATATTTGAAACGATACTTTATCTTCCAATAATAATAATAAGAATATTATTTAAAAAACTAAAAATTGAAAAAGAATAATTATAAAATAGATTTGGTTATTTTAGCAGGTGGTTTAGGCTCACGTATTAAAAAATATTTAAAGAACAAACCTAAACCAATGATAAACTTTGAAAAATTTAGCTTTTTAGACTTGTTATTAAGAAAAGTATGCTCTTACGATATTAATAAGGTTTTTATTCTAGCTGGCTATAGAGGTGAAAAAATAAAGGACAAATTTCATAAAAAAAAAATTAATCTTGTGGATATAGAATGTATCATCGAAAAGAAACAAATGGGTACCGCAGGATGTTTAAACCAAATAAAAAAAAAGGTTTCTAATAATTTTATCGTAATCAATGGTGATACATTTTTTGATTTAGATTATAATCAAATAATTAATCATCCTTTAAAAAAAAAATATTCCTTAATAACTTTAGTAAAAAATAGAAATTATCAATCGAATAAAAAATTAATTAATCTAAAAATTATTAAAAATAATGTTGCTTACAGCGTTGAATCAGATCTGATAAATGGCGGCATATATAAATTTAACAAGAAAATTTTTAATTATATTAGTAAAGGTCGCTGTTCTTTAGAAAATGATGTTTTGCCAAAATTAATCGATAAAAAAAGGGTATCTGGGATTAAATCTGATAATTTTTTTCTAGATATTGGTACCCCCTCTAATTTAATTTTCGCGAAAAAAAAATTAATACGATATTTAGAAAAGCCGGCAATATTTCTCGATAGAGATGGAACTTTGAATGAAGATAATGGTTATACTCACAATATCAAAGATTTAAAATTTAAGAAGGGAGTAATTTTTTCACTAAAGAAGCTACAACGGAAAAATGTTTTTTTTTTTATCATTACAAACCAAGCTGGAATTGGTAAAGGATATTTTAGTCTTAGACAATTTTACAAATTCCAAAGTCATATGAAATCTAAACTGCTCAAAGAAAAGATAGTAATTAACGATGTTCAATTTTGTCCCTATCACCCTAAAGCAAAATTAAAAAAATTTAGAAAAAGGACTAACTTGAGAAAACCAGGAAATCAAATGATAAAAAATATTTTAAAGCATTGGCCAGTTAAAATTTCTAACTCTATAATGATTGGTGATAGCAGAACTGATTACTTGTGTGCAAAAAAAAGTAATATCAAATTTTTATATGCTGAAAAAAAATTCAAAGACTTATTACCAAAAATTAAAATTTAATAATTATTTTTATAATCTAACTTAATTTTATAAACTTTAATCATTTCTTTAATGCCTTGATCAATACTAATTTTTGCTTTAAAACCTTTTCTTTCAATTTTAATGTTGCTTACATAATAATCTCTTTTATCTGGATCTTTTTTATTTTTTAAAAATTTAATCTTCAAAGATGGAAGGTTTTTTTTTATTTTTTTTACCAGATCGATTTTTGTTACATTTGCCTTAGACATTCCTAGATTATAAATATTATTTTTTAAATTATTAAAATTTTTTATTGCAAAAATAATCGCATCAGCAACATCTCTTACATGAATAAAGTTTCTTCTGAAATGTGGTTCAAAAATATTAAGTTTTTTATTTTTTAAAGCCAAAAGTACAAGATTATTTAATAACAAATCTGTTCTCATTCTATATGAATAGCCAAAAACTGTAGCTAATCTGAAAGTAATGGAATTTCCAAATTCCATTATGCATTTTTCTGCATCAACTTTTGTTCTGCCATACAATGATATAGGATTTAATGGAGATTTTTCATCACAAAACTTTTTTTTATCACCTATTCCATAACCTGAGTTAGAATTGGTAAAAATTAATCTTTGTTTTTTTTTTAAGTTTTTAACAAGAAATCTTATAGCATTTAAATTTGTTTCTATTGCTTTTTTTTTAAATTTTTCACACAACGGTGCACCTACAAGGGCGGCAAGTGGAATAATATAATCATATTTGTGTATAATACTTTTCATAAATTTTTTATCTAAAATATCTCTATTAATAAAATTAAATTTTTCATAATGAAGTAAATGACATAATGACCTTGAGTCGTAATTTAGTTTATCTACGACTGTAACATCAAAACCTTGTTGTACTAGCTTAGTAGATACCATTGACCCAATGTATCCAGCTCCACCTGTTATAAGTATTTTTTTCATTTATCTCTCTTGCTAAATATTAAATTTTTTTTTCTAGGCCACTCAATTCTCAATCTTTTATCATTCCATTTTAATACATCCTGATTTTTTACATCAAAATATTTTCCCTTATATGATAGTTTATAATGAAATACACATTTATTTGATAAACATAAAAAGCCATTTACGAATTTTGGTGGAATTAATATTTGCTTATTTTCATCATGGCTTAAGATAAAAGATTTCTTTTTTAGATAATTCTTTGATTTTGGATTATTGTTTACTACAACAAAAAAAACTTTACCAAAAACACAACTAACTAATTTCCAAGTTTTTTTATCTCCATGCAATCCACGTAATGTGTTTTTTTTTGATATAGAAAATTTATCATGATTAAATTTTAATTTAATTTTTTTATTTTCCCATGATGTCCATAAATAACCACGATGATCTTTAAATATTGAAGATTTTATAACTTTGATTTCTTTCATTTTTATCAAATAGAATTTAAAATTTTAACAATTTTACTAATTGTGCTTAATTTTAAACTTGGATAGTTTCCAATATAGTAACCAAAATTATGTATATGCTCAACATTTTTAAATTTCCTAATATTTATATTTTTTAAATAACTTTTTATATAAGGTTGTCTCATTTGATTGCCACCACCGGCATTTCCTCTTCTGAATTCTATTCCATTTTTACTCATTAATTTTTCAAATTTATCTCGATATCTAATAGATTTACTTTTAAGAATAATCGGAAAAGCATAGTTTGAATTTCCAGAAATTTTAAAATTTGTAAAAAATTTATTCTTGTCAAGTTTCTCCAAAAAATATCTAAAATTCTTTGCTCTAACAGAATTATTTTTATTTAATCTCTTTAATTGATTTATACCTATTACAGCCTGAACTTCATTATTACGCATATTAAAAGCGCTATACATAAATATAAAATTAGGCGAAAGATTTTTATATTTTTTTTTAATTTTAGTCTCAAATATAGGATTTCCAGACTCTCTTAGCAATCCATGACCTCTTAACATTTTAATTGTTTCATAAAATTTTTTGTTGTTTGTGCAGACCATACCCCCTTCTATTGTTGATAAGTGATGTGCGTAATAAAACGAAAAATTGGATGCAAATCCAAATGTACCTAGTTTTTTATTTTTATGTCTTGCACCATGAGATTCGCAGACATCTTCAATAAGAATTATTTTTCTTTTTCTTAATTCATTAATTAGTTTATCTGTAAGTCCATTAAAACCTTGGGCATGTGTAAGAAAAACGGCTTTTGTATTTTTATCTAATTTTTTTATCACTTCATCGTTATTCATTGCTAAATTATCTAAATTAATGTCAACAAATACTGGTTTGAAGTCATTTTTAATGACTGATACAATATCTGAATTCCATGTAAGTGGTGGAACTATAACTTTGCCAGTACCATAAAGATATTTTATAGCCAGCATTGTTAGAAAGTTTGCTGAAGATCCTGAGTTAACAAAAACGCTATATTTAACACCTAACCATTTAGACCATGATGTTTCAAATTCTTTAACTTTTTTTGATTGTGTGAATATATTATTTTTTAATAAGAAATTTGCCGCTACCTTCCTGTCTTGTAGAGTAATATTATCGTGCATTAAAGGATGATAAAAATTATTTTTCATAAAAAATAATCTCTGATCCTTTATCTGATATATTAATTGGTACCAAAATATTATTTGCAAAAGCTCTTTTAAACATCGGAATTTTTTTACCTTCAACATAAAATAATAAAAAACCTCCTCCACCGGCACCTAAAAGCTTTCCCCCCAACGCTCCATTTTTTAATCCTCTATCATAAAAATCATCAATTTTGCTAGTGGTAACACTTTTACTCAAATTTCTTTTTTCAACCCATGTCTCATGTAATAGCCTTCCAAAATCATCACAATTATTTTGTTTAATTGCCTTTTTAGCTCTCTCAACAATTTTTAATATATTCTTAATATTTTGTCTTTTTTTGTTACTTAGATTGCTTGTATAACTATTTGCTATTTTTTGAGCTGTTCTAGAGATACCCGTGTATACTAAAAATAAATTTCTATTTAATTTTTGCTTAAATTTAATAGAACAATTAATTTTAGAAACTTGAAATTTAGATTTAGAAAATTTAATTAAATTAAATCCGCCATAAGAAGCTGCGATCTGATCTTGCAATCCTACATTTTCATGCATTAAATTTCTTTCTAAATAAATACTTTGATTGCTTAAAATATTTGAATTAATTTTTTTTTTTTTTAATTTCATTAATGCATGCAGTAAACCAACTACAAAACATGAGCTTGATCCCATGCCGCTTCTTGCCGGTAAATCTCCATCATAATGGATTTCCAAACCATCATTAATATTATAATATTTTAATATCTGTTTAACTGCATTATGCTTAATTTGGTTATAATTTTTTACGTTTTCTATTTTAGAGTACACAATTCTATATTTATGTCTAAAAAAGTGTGGAAGATGTCTACAAGAAATGTATAGAAATTTATTAATTGTAGTCGAAATAACTTCTCCATCACTTTTATTAAACCACTCAGGATAATCAGACCCACCACCAAAAAATGAAATTCTATAAGGTGTCTTAGTAATTATCATAAAACTTATTTTTCATTATAATAATCACCATATTCCACGAGAATAGTACTCTTGCCATCTTTTCTGTTTATAGCTTTTTTGTATTCTTTAAAAATATTTTTTGGATTTTTAAGTTTAACAACGTTTATTCTTGGACACATCTCTTTAATAGAATTGCTATAATCTCCAACATGCTGATATTGGGGGTGTAGAGGTCTTTCGGAACCGATACTAGTTCTGATAATTGCCTTTGACTTATATGATCTGCCATTCATCAAAGTTAGTTTATCTAGGTGATTTACTAATTGATTTATTGCTAATAATAGAAAATTCCACCTAGGAAAAATGCTTACAGGTATTTGTCCAGCCATTAACATTCCAATCGTCATACCCATTTGCATTTCCTCAGCCACAGGTAATTCAAATTTTTTATTTTT
The DNA here is from genome assembly GCA_965655895.1 of Candidatus Pelagibacteraceae bacterium. Classification (GTDB taxonomy): domain Bacteria; phylum Pseudomonadota; class Alphaproteobacteria; order Pelagibacterales; family Pelagibacteraceae; genus HIMB114. Next base: position 24,866 of record CBFHID010000006.1, read on the forward strand.
TTTAATATTCACTAAAGTATTTGACATTGCGGTTCCAGGAACTTCAACGGCTTGACCTACAAATATAGTTTTTTTGTTTTTTGCCAAATATTCCATCGATTTTTTTAATTCATCAAAATATTTCATCAGAATTGAACTCTCTTGCCCGCACCAGCGTGTGGATATTTAAGCGAATATTTATAATAGGTTATAAACTTATCATTTTTTCCTTCAAAGCTCAGTTTCTTCATTGACCAAGTTTTCCTTGTATCTGTGCAAACGGATTTACTATTATCTTCAATAATAAAATGTATTGGTAAATTTTTATTTTTAGAAAATTTTAAACATTCATGCATTATTCCTGTTTCTGCAGTCATTTCTCCTACAAAACAAAAAACTTTTGATTTAATTTTTTGTATTTTATTTGAAAAAGCTACTCCTGTAGCTATAGGTAAAACTCCACCAACAATAGCAGACGAATATATTTTATGATCTGGAAAACAAAGGGAAATTGATTTGCCTGCTAATATCTCTTTAGTTAAAATTTTCTCTGGAACACCTTTGAGTAAACATTGATAATGTGATCGCCAAGAACAAAAAACCCAATCATTTTTTTTGATTTTTTTGAAAATCTTAATCATTTGATCCTCATTATTACTGTATAAATGAATCGGTGCTCTTATTTTGGCTTTATTAAACAGGTGTGCAATTTTATTTTCAAATGCTATAAGCTTTTGTTTATCCATAAAGACTAATGTTGTATATAATACAAATCTAATATCAAAACATTTTTTTAATTTTATGAAAAAATATCTCTCACCATTAATTAAAAATAGCTTTAAAACAATATTTAAATCCTTTATTTTATCAAAAAAAATTTATGTAGATATAGACTTTATATCTCTTAAAATTTTGAAAAAATGTAGTTTGGGTAAAAAAAACGATAGTATACTGGTACCTATTGATAGCATAATCCTACCTTCTTTACTAAAAAATGGAGCGTGGGAACGTCACTTAATAAATATTGTAAAAAAATATTCTAAAAAAAATAAATATATTTTCTTAGATATTGGAGCAAACATTGGCTTAATTTCAAGACAAATATTAAATACAAATATTGAAATTCATAGAGTATTTTGTTTTGAACCAGACAAAGAAAAGATTAATTTAATTAATTATAATTTATCTAGATATAAAAATATTAAAATTATGAATTACGGTTTTGGTAAAAAAGATACAAAAATGCGATTATACAAAAATATTTATAATTCTGGTGACTCATCCTTCCAAAAAAAAACCTCAAATTTTTCAAAGGCGAATATAAAAAATATTAATAATTTCTTTTTAAATAATTTATCCACTAACCAATTTCCAATTATTTATAAATCTGACACCCAAGGTATGGATGAGGAAATAATTTTTTCTTTAAAAGATAAATTTTTAAAAAAAATTCAAATTATGATTATTGAAATAAGCAATCCTCAAAAATTATTGAAAAATATTAAGAAATTTAAAAAAATAATTGAACATTTTAGTAAATTCTATTTTAATGAAAAAACTATTAGTAAAGCAAACCTATTAAAAAAAATTAAATTAAAAGTTGAATTTGATCTGGTAATGATAAAATAATGACAAACTTTTTTTTAATAGCGGCCCCATACCTTCACAATAATGGCAACTCATTGAATATTGAATCTGATGTTTTTTTTTATCTTAAAAATTGCTTTGAGTCCTTTGATGATAAGTTTGATTACGCTAGGTTTAAAATAGATAAGAATAATAAATTAACTTTAGATGTTGAATATTTAAATAATAACTTAAATAAGGATCATGTTTTAATCATTGATTCTAATTTCTCTATAGGTGATAGCTCTCAAGTTTACCCTAATGAAATGTTAAATATTATTACAAAATATAAAAATAAAATAATATGTATAGTTCCAGATCTTGTTAGAAAAGCAGACTTGAAGACTTGGTTAAATATTTCTAAAATATTAATTGGTTTTTCTAAAATTGGAGTAGATAGGTCAAATAAAAAATATAAAACTAATAAATTTAAATATTATCCAAGCTTTCCAATAAAAAAAATTAATAATTATACTTTTGAAAATTTTAAAAGTAGACCCTATGACGTGGGATACATTGGCTCAAATAAAATATTTAGAGTTAATTTTTTAGCCTCAATGTTAAGAAAAGGAGGTAATAAAATTTCATCATTAATTATTTCATCGTTTAGAAGCTCAGAATTAATAAAATCAACAAGCGACTATTTAAATCTTATGAAGAAATGTAAATTTTATTTTTGTACAAGGGCAACATTTTATGAAAAATACGGCAATGTTCCTTTCAACATTGATATATATGATGGGCATTTTGCTAATCGAGTTAACGAAGCTATAGCTTCTGGATGTATACCATTATATTGGCAACCAAAGAAAGGTGGAGCAATTTCCTCTTTCCTAAGAGAAAAATTTTTCCACTCTCATTTCTTTAAATCTAGTATTTTTGAAAGTACTATGTATGATGAAAATAGTCTACCTTATGATGAAATAGAAACTGATCTTTTGCCAGCGATAAAAATTGCAAGAGATTCTAAAGATGCTATCAAAATAATACGATCAAAGAATAATGAAGATTTAAGTAATACAATTTTGCTTGGTAAAAAATTGTATGAGAAATATATAGAGCCAAAGCAAATAATAAATTTTATAGAAGAAAATTTAATTAAAAATGATTGATGTTATATTTATTAATCCATTTCACTCAAAAAAAATTTATCAAGATCTTTCTCAAAAATATTCTGCAATAGAACCTCCGACATGGTCTTTATTATTAGCTAAGAGTTGTATGTCACAAAATTTTAAAGTCAAAATATTAGACTGTAATGCAGAGCATTTAAGTTTAGAGGAAGCTTACTCAAGAATAACAAATTATAATCCAAAATTAATATGTTTCGTTGTTTATGGTCAAAATGTAAATGCAGGGACGACGAGTATGATTGGTGCAACTGAACTTGCAAACTACCTAAAGTCAAAAAACGTAAGTACTCCTATCTCATTTGTTGGATCACATGTGCAAGCTTTACCAATAGAAACTTTAAAAAAAGAGAAAAGTATTGATTTTGTATTTACAAATGAAGGGGTTTACTCTTTGTGGAATATTTTAAATAAAAAAGATATCAATTTAGAGACAATAAAGGACGTTAGAGGAATAGCATTAAGAGAAGGGAGTAGAGTAATATTTAATCCTCCAGAAAAAATTGTACCAAATGATAAAATGGATGAACATCTTCCAGGGTATGCATGGGAACTATTACCATATAAAAAAAAACCTTTAGATCTTTATAGATCCCCAATGTGGCATGCTGAATATGATGATAATAAACGTTCCCCATATGCTGCAATTCAAACCTCTCTTGGGTGTCAGTTTAAATGTAGTTTTTGTATGATTAACATAATTAACAGAGAGGACAACGAAGAAATTGGTGTTGCAAATAAATATAGCAAAATGAGATATTGGTCACCAGAATTTATAATTAAAGAATTTGATAAACTAATCAGTATGGGTGTAGAAACAATTAAAATAACAGATGAGATGTTTTTACTGAATCCAAAATATTATTTACCACTTTGTAAGATGTTAGCAGAAAGAAATAAAAATAATAATTTACGTTTATGGGCTTATTCTAGAATTGATACAGTCAAGCGACAAGAGGTTCTTGATACAGTAAGAAAAGCTGGAGTTAAATGGTTATGTCTTGGAATTGAGAGTGGAGACAAAAATGTAAGACTAGAGGTTTCTAAAGGTAAATTTGAAGATGTAGATGTAGGTAAAGTAATTGATCAAATTCATTCGAGTGGTATTCATGTTATGGCAAATTATATTTTCGGTTTACCTGGTGATACTATAGATAGTATGGGCAAAACTTTAGATTTAAGTATAAAATTAAATACCTTAGGTTGGAACGCTTATGGTGCTATGGCCTTACCTGGTAGTGAACTATACAGTATAGCAAAAAAAAATAATTTAGAATTACCCAATAGTTATGAGGGTTATTCATTTCACTCATATGAAACTCTTCCATTGGCAAATGTAAATTTGACTGCAGCCGAAATTTTAAAGTTTAGAGATGAAGCTTTTATTAAGTATCATACAAATCTTAAATTTTTGAATAAAGTAAAAAAAACATTTGGTCAAAAAGCAGTTGAAAATATTCAAAAAATTAATGAAATAAAACTTAAGAGAAAAATTCTAGAAAAAAGTAATTGAATTTAAATTTGGCGGAGAGAGCGGGATTCGAACCCGCGAAAGAGTTACCCCTTTACACGCTTTCCAAGCGTGCGCCTTCAACCACTCGGCCACCTCTCCTAGTCAATCTCACTTTTTACATAATTATATACATGATCAACCGTTATACTATCGATCATACGAGAACCATGAGTAACATTTTGATTTTCTTCGGGGGTAATTGGAATAATATTATTATTGTAAGAAGAATAATTCACTGGCGTATCGCCAAATAAACCGAATGATTTTATGCCTATGTAACCTGACAAATGCATGAAACCTGTGTCATTGCCAATATACAGTTGAGATTGTGACAATGGCTTTAAAGTATCACTAATTTTTTTATCACAAATAGAAATGGCAAAAATATTATCCCTTTTAAGTGTGCTTATAATTTCTTGGGCAGTATCAAATTCAATAAGTCCTCCGGCAAGTAAAAATTGATATTTTTTTTTTTTATAAATTAATTTTGCTAAATTAATGTAATTAGATTTTTTCCATTTTTTTGTTAAACCACTTCCTCCAATACCCAACGTAATTTGATTTTTTTTTTCAATTTTAAAATTTAAATATAAATTAGCTGCAAATTCAAGATTATTTTTGTTTATCCATTTAGAGATTGATTGTTGAGATTTTTCAACAATATTTTCATTTTTTTTCATTAATCCATAATTGTAAATATCTTTAATGCCTGCAAGTTTTGATAAGGAAAAATATCTAATGCCATAATGCATAATAAAACACTTTTTATAATTTTCTTTTTTTAAAATTTTATAAATTTCCTTATTAAGTTTTAAACCTATTACTTCAGGTAAATATATTATTTTTTTTATATATTTATCAAAATTTAAAAATTCATTTGCACTTGTTCTTTTTTTGGTAAGTAAGTGTAATTCATAATTTTTAAAATTTTTTCCAATTTCATGTATCGCCGGTAGAAAAACGCACAAATCTCCAATCCCAGGTCTGGTTTGTATAACAATTATTTTTTCCATTAAGTTTCTTTATTAATTTTCAATACGCCTATAAATGCATCTTGAGGTATCTCGACTTTTCCAAATTGCTTCATTCTAGATTTTCCTTTTTTTTGTTTTTCTAAAAGTTTTCTTTTTCTATCCAAAGCTCCACCACCATGTATTTTTGTTAATACATCTTTTTTAAACCCTTTTATTGTTTCTCTTGCAATAATTTTTCCACCTGAAGCTGCCTGTATTGGAATTTGAAATTGATGTCTTGGTATTAAATCTTTCAATTTTTCACAGATTAATCTTCCTTGCTTTTGTGCAAAATCTTTATGTATTATCATTGACAATGCATCTACTAATTCCTCATTAACCAATATAGATAACTTGATTAATTCTCCGTCCTTATATTCACTTATTTCATAGTCAAAACTAGCATACCCGCTTGTGATAGATTTTATTCGATCGTAAAAATCAAATACTACCTCGTTTAATGGTATTTCATACTTAAGCACTACCCTGTTGCCTGAGTAGCTCATATCTTTTTGAATACCTCTTTTTTCCTCACAAATTTTTATTATTGAGCCAAGATATTCATCTGGTGTTATAATTGTTGCATTAATCCAAGGCTCTTTTATCGTTTTGATGAGTGACATATCTGGCATATTTGTTGGATTTTGAAGATTTGATATTTTACCATCTAAAGTTTCAAGCTTATATACAACTCCTGGGGTTGTTGTAATTAAGCTAATTTTATATTCACGCTCTAATCTCTGAACTACTATTTCGAGATGTAAAAGACCTAAAAATCCACACCTAAAACCTAGACCAAGAGCTGTAGAATTTTCAGGCTCGTATTCAATACTAGAGTCATTTAATTTTAATTTTGCTATACTGTCTTTTAATAATCCATAATCACTACTATCTATTGGGAATAAACCGCAAAATACTACCGGTTTACTTGGTTTAAAACCTGGCAATGCTTTTGTGGTTGGATTTTTCAAAGTTGTAATGGTGTCTCCAACTTTAGTATCTGATAAGTCTTTTATTCCTGTAACTATAAAACCAATTTCACCAGGACCAATTTCATTTACATCAATCGGTTTTGGAGTAAAAATTCCAACTCTTTCAACATCATGTTTGGAATTATTTGACATCATTATTATTTGATCTTTCTTTTTAATTTTTCCGTCTATTACTCTCACTAAAATTACTACGCCTAAATAACTATCGTACCAACTATCTACTAGTAAGGCTTTTAAATTTTGATTTACATTTCCTTTAGGAGGGGGAAGATTTTCTATAATTGAACTTAAAATATCACCAATTCCTTCACCGGTTTTTCCTGATGCTAAAATTGCGTTTTTAGTATCAATTCCAATCACATCTTCAATTTGTTTTTTTACTCTATCCGGTTCAGATGCTGGTAGATCAGATTTGTTTAGAACTGTTATTATTTCGTGATTATTATCAAATGCTTGGTATACATTAGCTAAAGTCTGAGCCTCCACCCCTTGAGTACTATCCACAACAAGCAATGATCCTTCGCATGCAGCTAATGATCTATTAACTTCATAACTAAAATCAACATGACCCGGAGTATCTATTATATTTAATACATATTCTTTTCCATCATGATGTTTGTACTTTAATCTAACTGTTTGTGCTTTTATTGTGATTCCTCGTTCTCTTTCAATATCCATAGAGTCGAGGACTTGTTCTTTCATCTCTCTGCTAGTTAACCCTCCGCAGGTCTGAATTAACCTATCTGCTAATGTAGATTTTCCATGATCAATATGAGCTACTATTGAAAAGTTTCTTATCAAGCTAATATCTGTCATTGAGATCTTAGCAAGCCACCATAATTTTTAGCTGCCAAAACAATTGCATCTGATAGTTCATCAATTTCTTTATCTGTCAACGTCTTATCAGTTGGTTCAAATAAAACTTTAATTGCTAAGGATTTTTTTCCAGTTTCAATTTTTTCACCTTCATACATATCAAAAACTTTTGCCGACTTAATCAATAAATTTGTTTTAATGATTGCAGTAATTAAATCACTAGCTCTTACGTTGTGATCTACAACAAATGCAAAATCTCGTTCTACGACTTGAAAATTGGATTTTTTTAATTGTTTTTTTATAATACGTAAGGGTTTTTTTGGCTCTATAAAATTATCTAAATAAACCTCTAAACCAAAAATCTTTACTTTATTAATATCCATTTTCTGTAAAATTAATGGGTGCAGTGTTCCAAAACTAGCGACTTTAGGGCCATTTTTACTACCTATAAAAACATCACCTGATTGACCTGGATGGTAAAAATTTTTTTCGCTTTTCTCAATTACCAAACGATCAGTAGATAAATCTAGATCACTTAAAATGTAATATAGACTTTCTTTGGCATCAAAAACATCAAAATCTTTATCGCTTTCAATCCAAGTAGAATTAACTTTTTTGCCCACTAAAATTCCTGAGGCAACTGTTTCTTGGGATAGATCGTCTTTAAAAATTGGGCCAACTTCAAACATTTTTAAATTCATGTTTGATCTATCAATGTTACTTTTTGCCTGTAAAATTAAATTGACGAAATTAGAACTTCTTAAAGTGTCTAAATCACTTGAAATAGGATTTGTAATTTTAATATTTTTTTCTGTAAAAAATTGATTTAATTTACTGCTGGTAAAAGACCAACTAATTGTCTCAAAAAAGCCTTTGCTTGCAAATGACCTTTGTGCTAAATGAAATAGTTTTTGATGATAATTTAATGTCGGTTTATTTTCATTAGTTTTTGGAAAAATAGATTTAATCTTATCTAAACCCTTAATACGTAATATTTCCTCTATAATATCTGCTTCTTGCGTTATATCTGGTCTCCAACTAGGTACATCAAGTTGTAATGTTTGTTTTTTTAAATTAACCTTAAATCCTAATTTTTCTAAAATATTTTTACTATCTTTTACACTTACAGAAAAACCAATTAATTTTTGAAAACTTTTATTTTCAAAATTTATTTTTAAATTTTTATTTTTTTTATTTCCTACAATATTGATTTTAGATATTTTTCCACCACAAGTTTCTTGAATTAATTTTGCAGCTAACTTTAAACCTTGCTCGATTGAGTTAGGGTCAACGCCTCTTTCAAATCTAAATTTTGCGTCAGTTATAATATTTAATTGTTTCGATACTTTTGCAATCTGGATTGGGTCAAAAGAAGCTGCTTCTAAGATAATATTTTTAGTATCTAAATTTATTTCACTTGAAGATCCCCCGATAACTCCTCCAAGTCCTAGTATCTTTTTGCTATCAGAAATTAAACATGCTCCTTCAGGTAGATTGTACCTTTTTCCATCAAGAGCATTAAAGCTTTCATTTTTTTTTGATTTCCTAACTATCATTTTACCTTCAATTTTATCTGCATCGTAGGCATGCATCGGTCTATTAAGATCAAACATTATATAATTTGTTATATCAACTATAGCTGAAATTGGTTTTAAACCTAAAGTCTCAAGATCCTTTTTTAACCAATTGGGACTCTCGCAGTTTTTTATATCTTCTATATACAGGGATCCAAAAGATAGGCACCCAGAATTTTTCTGAATATCTACATTTATTTTTTTTTTTGATTTTTCTTTTAATTTAATTTTTGTTTCTCCATTTAGCTTACCTAAACCATAGGCACAAAGGTCCCTAGCAATACCTCTAATACCCAAACAATCTGATCTGTTTGGTGTAATCGAAATATCTATAACTTCTTCGCCATTGTTAAAAAACTTTTCACCAACTTTTTTATTATCAATTTCAGCTATGCCTTCACTTTCTTCAGAAATATTTAATTCGCTTTCTGAGCAAAGCATGCCACAGGACTCAACTCCTCTAATTTTAGCAATAACTAATTCTGTTCCAGTCTTTGGTATAATTGTGCCTGGCGGCGCATATATAGTTTTTAAACCATCTCTCGCATTTCTCGCACCACAAACAACCTTGACGATCTTATCTCCAATATCAACATCACAAACTTTTAATTTATCTGCATTTGGATGTTTTTCTGCTTTTAATATTTTTGCAATTTTAAATTTTTTAAGATTTGCATTTGGCTTTATAATCTCTTCAACCTCAAGTCCTATATTGGTAAGACTATTACAAATCGTTTCTAAAGATGCTTTTGTATTTAAATGTTTTTTTAACCATGAAACAGTTAATTTCATTTGCTCAATCCTCTATAATTTGTAGGAACATCATTAGCATCAAAACCATAATGTTGAGACCACCTTGAGTCTCCTTCAAAGAAAGATCTCAAATCGTTTATTCCATATTTTAACATTGCGAGACGATCTATACCTACGCCAAACGCATAACCTTGAAATTTTTTAGGATCAATTTTTACATTTCTTAGTACATTGGGATGAACCATCCCGCATCCTAGTACCTCGAGCCACTTATCGCCTTTTCCAACGATTATTTTATTATTTTCAAATTTATAACTAATATCAACTTCTACACTTGGTTCAGTAAAAGGAAAATGACTTGGTCTAAATCGCATTTCTAAATTATCATCTTCAAAAAATTTCTTTAAAAAGAAATCTAAACATCCTTTTAAATGACCCATATGGACATGCTTATCTATATGAAGACCTTCAAGCTGATGAAACATTGGTGTATGTGTCATATCACTATCACAACGATAAGTTCTTCCTGGCGCTATAATTTTAATTGGAGGATTATTTTCTAACATAGTTCTAATTTGTACCGGTGATGTATGCGTCCTTAAAAGATTTTTTTTATTTTCATCTAAATAAAAAGTATCATGCATATCTCGTGCTGGATGATGCTCAGGAGTATTTAAAGCAGTAAAATTATTAAACTCATTTTCAATATCAGGACCTTCAGCCACGGAAAAGCCAATCTCGGCAAATATAGATGTGAGTTCATCTATGACTTGAGATACTGGATGTATTTTTCCTTTTTTAATTTCTTGAATTGGAAGGGTAATATCAATTGTTTCTGATTTTAATTTTTCTTGAATTTCAACAAGATCAATTTTTGATTGATTTAAATTAATTTGTTCCAGCAAATTAGATTTAATTATATTTAAATCTGCAGCAAAAGTTTTTCTTTTGTCTGCTTGAATATTTGCCATGTTCTTAAATGCTTCTGTGATTATTCCTTTTTTGCCCAGATAATGAGTCTTTAGTGACTCTAAAGATTGACGATCTTTAATTTCTTGAATCTTATGATTTATCTCTAGGGATAGGTTTTTTAAATCTAACATTTAAATTTTAATTTAAATGCGATTGTACCTTTTTTACAATAGATTTAAAAGTCTCTGGGTTATTATATGCTAAATCAGCTAATACTTTTCTATCAATATTTATTTTAGATTTTGAAAGTCCATTAATAAATTTTGAGTATGTTAGACCTTCGGCTCTTACTCCGGCATTAATTCTCTGTATCCATAAAGATCTAAAATTTCTTTTATTTCTTCTTCTATCTCTATATGCATATTGCATCGCTTTTTCTACGGCTTGCTTTGCAACACGGATAGTATTTTTTCTTCTGCCCCAGTATCCTTTTGCAGCTTTTAAAACCTTTTTATGCTTTGCTCTACTTGTCTTTCCTCTTTTAACTCTAGCCATATTATCCTCTTAAACTATTTGGCATGTAAGATTTAATAATCTTAGCATCCTGCTTTGATAATGTTGTTGTTCCTCTTAATTTTCTAATCTGGGAATTGGTTCTTTTAATCATACCATGCCTTTTTCCAGCTTGAGCAGATTTTACTTTTCCTTTAGCTGTAATTTTAAATCTTTTTTTTGCTGAGCTTTTAGTCTTTAGTTTAGGCATATCGGAGGTTTTATACTTAAAAAAGATATAATAACAATAATAATTATTAACTAATTTGGTTGAATTATAAGGGTCATTTGCCTTCCCTCTAGTTTTGCTTTTTGTTCAACTTTAGAAATATCCTTAGTATCTTCAATAATCTTGTCAACTAAATCGTAAGCAGCTTTCATGTATTCCATTTCTCTTCCTTTAAATCGAATTGTAAATTTCACTTTATCACCCTTTATAATAAATTTTTTTGCATTTTTCATTTTAAAATCATAATCATGCTTATCAGTACTGGGTCTCATTTTAAGTTCTTTTAATGTGATAATTTTTTGTTTCTTCTTTGCCTGACTTGCTTTTTTTTGAATTTCATATTTATATTTTCCGTAATCAATAATTTTACAAACTGGAGGCTTCACATTTGGTGCAACTTCGATAAGATCCAATCCAACTTCTCTAGCTCTATCTAAAGCCTCACCTATCGGTACAACGCCAATATTATCACCATCATGTGTAATTAATTGTACTTCATTCGCACGGATCTTATTATTAACTCTTGGACCCTTCATTAAATAAAAAATATATATCGATGCATTAAATGGTTGGAGCAATAGACTCGCTTGAAAATTTCTCTATAGCTTCTTCAAGGCTAATTGTTTGTTGATGCTCTTGATCGAGTCTACGAATAGTAATTGAATTATTTTGAACTTCTTTAGATCCACAAATCATTAAAACTGGAATTTTCGAAACAGAATGTTCTCGAATTTTATAATTAATCTTTTCATTTCTATTATCGATAATAGTCCTTAATCCTTTTTTTTCAAGTAGCATCTTTAGTTTAATTGCATAATCATTTTGCTCAGAACTTATAGGTAACACAGCGATTTGGTCAGGCGCTAACCAAAATGGAAACTTTCCTGCATGGTGCTCTATTAAAATTCCTATGAAGCGCTCTAGAGAACCGAACATTGCCCTATGCAACATGACAGGCACTTTTTTATTTCCATCATTAGCAACATAAGAGGATCCTAATCTTCCAGGTAAATTAAAATCCACTTGCAATGTCCCACATTGCCACTCACGTCCTATCGCATCAATAAGGACAAATTCAATTTTAGGACCATAAAAAGCGCCCTCTCCTTTATTAATATCGTATTTTAGTCCACTAGTTTTTATTGCATCAAGCAATGCTTTTTCGCTTTGATCCCAAATTAAATCATCCCCAACTCTTTTCTCAGGTCTATCTGAAAACTTGAGTTTAACATCTTCAAATCCAAATGATTTATAAATATCTAATATTAAATTAGTTACTTTCAAAGATTCCTCGGTGATTTGTTCTTCAGTACAAAAAATATGTGCATCATCTTGAGTAAAAGCTCTTACTCTCATTAGTCCATGGAGTGCTCCGGAAGGTTCATATCTATGAACTTTTCCAAATTCAGAAATTTTAAGTGGCAAATCTTTATAACTTTTTAACCCTTGGTTAAATACCTGGATATGTCCAGGGCAATTCATGGGTTTAATTGCAAAAGTTTTCTCATCAGCATCTGTAGTATACATATACTCCTGAAATTTTTCCCAATGTCCTGATTTTTCCCACAAAGTTTTATCCAACATTTCAGGAGTATTAACCTCCAGATAGCCAGCCTTTGTTTGCTTGTCCCTCATGAAATTCACTAAAGATTGAAATAAACTCCAACCTTTTTGATGCCAAAACACTGCACCCGGACTTTCCTCTTGAAAGTGAAATAAATCTAATGATTTTCCTAATTTCCTATGATCTCTTTTTTCAGCCTCTTCAATTCTTTTTAAATAATCATCTAAATCTTTTTTTGTCTTCCAGCACGTACCATAAATTCTTTGTAACATCTGATTGTTTGAGTCACCTCTCCAATATGCGCCAGCAACTTTCATAAGTTTAAAAGCTTTTCCGATTTTACCTAAGCTAGGTAAATGTGGTCCTCTACAGAGATCATGCCAATTATTACCATGATAGTAAATTGAAAGTTCCTCCTCCGCTGGAATACTTTCGATGATTTCAGCTTTATAATGCTCTCCAATATTTTTAAAATGTTCAATCGCTTTATCTCTCTCCCAAACTTCTCTCCTCGTTTTAGGATCTAAATCAATTATTTCTTTCATTTTATTTTCAATTTTTTCTAAATCATGCTCGGTAAATGGCTCTTCTCTAGCAAAATCATAATAAAAACCGTTTTCTATAACAGGTCCAATTGTTACCTGAGTTCCTGGAAATAATTCTTGAACTGCCATAGCCATACAATGAGCAGAATCGTGTCGAATTAATTCAAGTGCATAATTGTCATCCATTGTTACAATTTTAACAATGGAGTCTTTTGTAATTTGAATATCTAAATCTTTATGCTCGCCATTGATTTCAATGACTAGTGCTTTTTTTAATAAAGATGGCGCAATATCTTTTGCAATTTGAGTGCCCGTAACTGGCGCTTCGTACTTTTTAATATTTCCATCAGGAAGAGTAATTGAAACCATATCTTCTAAACTATTAAACTAATGATTTATAGATTTCCAGTGTTCTGGATACCATTAAATCCCTTGTATAGTTCTCTTTAACATTTTTTCTGCCTTGGCGGCCAATTAAATCTAGAACATTTTGCTCTGTTTGAATAATCATTCTAATTTTTTCAGCTAAATCACTAGCATCATTGTTTTTAAATAACCATCCGGTCTTATTATTTATAACTGTCTCAAGCGACCCACCGATATCGCTTGCTAATATCGGTTTCTCCATAGATTGGGCTTCTACACTTACTCTTCCAAAAGCCTCTGGTTCTATTGAAGTTGATAAAATCAAATTTGAAATTGAATAAGCGACTGGCATTTTTTTTAACCCGTGAGCTATAATAAGATGATTTTCTAATTGATATTTTTTCATTAATCCAATTAATTCTTCTTTAAAGTTTAATCTGCCCTGATGCCCACCTACAATAAGTGCCTGAACATTTGTAAGTAAATTGTCTTGATTTAAAATATTCAAAGCTTCAATAAATAATTTTTGCCCTTTCCAATAAGTTAATCTTCCTGGCAATAAAATTATAAATTTTCCATCCTTAATCATTAATTTATTTTTTAATTTTTTAACTTCATCATCACTTATATTTTTTTTTGAAAAATACTTTTCATCTATGCCTCTTTTAACAACGGAAGAATTAGTTTTAATATTATAATTTGAATGAATATGATTTAGAATAAAATTGGAGCCTGCAATGACATAATTTGATTTAACCATAATTGAGTTATAAAATTTTTTTATCTTTGATTTAAAATTATATGTTCCATGAAATGTTGTTACAAATTTTATCATTGCCAGTTTAGAAGCAAAATATGCTGACCATGCTGGAGCTCTACTTCTTACATGTACGATATTAATTTTATAAATTTTAATAATTAAAAAAATATAAAAAATATTAAAAAAAATTAAAAAAATATTTTTATTTATTGGCCATTTAAATATTTTAATTTTTTCATCATCTATTAGTTCTAATAATTTGCCTCCACTGGTCAATATTGCAGAGAAACCGTTTTGTTTAGATACAAAATCTGCAACATGCAGACATCCTGTTTCAGCTCCACCAATGTCCATATTTGGAATAATTTGAAGTAATCTAATATTTGCGCTCATTCGAAAGATTTTATAACTATATATTTATTCAAATGAAAAACAAAAAAAATTATTTTTTATCTTTAGATAAAACAACTTTACATTACACTGAATTGAGGACTAAAAGCAAAATTGCTGTTTTTTTTCTTCACGGTCTAATGTCTGATATAACAGGTAAAAAAGTTAAATATTTAAAAAATATATGCAAAAAAAATAATATTAATTTTTTATCTTTTGATTACTCTGGTCATGGAAAATCTTCTGGTATTTTCGAAGAGAGGGGTATTGATAATTGGGTATCTGAAGCTATCGAAATATGTAAAAAAAAATTAAGAAATAAAAAAATTATACTAATGGGTTCATCTTGTGGCGGTTGGATTGCTGCTACGTTAATAACTAAATTAAAAAATATTATTGGCTTTATTGGACTTGCATCAGCACCTGATTTTACAAAATTATTAATGTGGAATACATTTTCAAAAAAATCTAAAAAAAATATTAATTCTGGAAAAATTCATAAACTTAGGAATGAATATGGTGGTTATTACCCAATTGGCCAACCTCTAATTAAAGGTGGTGAAAAACATCTAATTTTACATAAAAAAATTAAATGTAATTTTCCACTCAGATTTTTTCATGGGTTACAAGATAATGTGGTACCATTTCAATATTCTTATATGTTAGCAAATACATTGATTTCAAAAGATAGTATGATTTTAATACAAGAAAAAGGTGACCATAGTCTTTCAAAAACTGCGGATCTTAAAAGAATTGGTAAAGAATTGCTTAATTTAATTAAACAATAAAAGCTATCCTGCTTTTTTTTCTAACTTTTTGTTTGTTACAGGGTGATCTAGCTTATCAAGCATTTCAATCGGGCAAACTTGCATGAAATGATCAATGTTAATATCCCATTCATAAAGTATTTTTTTTGAATACTTAGATTTTGTAAGTTTAGCGTGCTCTTCTACTAAATTTTTTAGATAATTTTTCCAATATTCTGTTTCTACTTTATTAAATGTTACACTATTAGGGTTGATTAAATTTTCCAATGTAGACTCTGGATCAAACACAAAAGCCATTCCGCCTGTCATACCAGCAGCAAAATTATCTCCAACGTTGCCTAAAAAAACAGCTGTCCCCCCGGTCATATATTCGCAACCATTAGTTCCGCATCCTTCTACTACAGCAGTTGCTCCTGAATTTCTTACGGCGAATCTTTCTCCAGCTTGTCCAGATGCAAATAATCTTCCACTTGTAGCGCCATATAAAACTGTATTTCCAATAATTGTATTTTTTTCTGTCTGAATTTCAGTTGCATTTGCAGGCCTTACAACAATTGTTCCTCCAGATAATCCTTTTCCAACATAATCATTACAATCACCAATGACTTCTAAATTTATTCCTTTAACTATAAATGCTCCTAGAGACTGCCCAGCTGAACCTCTAAGCTTAATATTAATTTGATTTTTATTGAATAATTTATCTTTAAAGTTTGTTACTAGAGTTGAGGCTAATCTTGCTCCAACCGTTCTATCTGTATTTTTTATATTATAACTTAGTTGCACATTTTGTCCGCTTTCAATTAAAGGCAATAGATCATTAATAATTTTTTCATCCAAAGTATTTGGAACTTCATTCCTAATTTTATCTTTGCAGAATCTTGGATGATCCCCAGGGTCAGCTTGAACTAGCAGAGGGTTAAAGTCTAAATCATCTAAATTTGAAGATCCTTTAGATATTTGTGTCAACAAATCTGTTCTTCCTATTACATCATTTAGGTTTCTAAAACCTAACTCAGCCAAAATTTCTCTTACTTCTTCTGCTATAAATGTAAATAGATTGACTACCTTTTCAGGTGTTCCAACAAATTTAGCCCTTAAATCGTCTCTTTGTGTACAAATTCCTACTGGGCAAGTATCAGAGTGACATTGTCTTACCATAATACATCCCATGGCAATCAAACTTGTGGTGGCAATTCCAAATTCGTCTGCTCCCATCATTGCTGCCATCACAACATCTTTTCCAGTTTTAATACTTCCATCAGTTCGTAAGACGACTTTATGTCTTAGATTGTTCATAGTTAAAATTTGATTGGTTTCAGTTAATCCCATTTCCCATGGAAGGCCTACATATTTAACACTTGTTTGAGGTGTTGCTCCTGATCCTCCATTATGACCACTGATTAAAATAATATCAGCTTTTGCCTTTGCCACGCCTGCAGCAACAGTCCCAACACCTGTGGATGCAACTAGCTTAACTCCAACCCGTGCTTTAGAATTAATTTGTTTTAAATCATAAATTAACTGGGCTAAATCCTCTATGGAATAAATATCATGATGAGGAGGAGGAGAGACTAATGTAACTCCAGGTGTAGAATGCCTTAATTTTGAAATATATTTTGATACTTTAAATCCAGGCAATTGTCCGCCTTCACCTGGCTTAGCACCTTGCGCAATTTTAATTTCAATTTCATTACAATGATTTAAATATTTTGCAGTTACACCAAATCTACCTGATGCTACCTGTTTTACTCTTGAGTTTGCGTTATCTCCATTTGATCTTGGTATAAATCGATCTTCATCTTCACCCCCTTCACCACTGCATGATGCTCCACCAATTCTATTCATTGCTATAGCCAATGTTTCATGGGCTTCTTTTGATAGGGCGCCCATAGACATACTTCCAGTTCCAAATCTTTTTCTTATTTCAGTAACAGACTCTACTTCATCTAATGGTATTTTGTTTTTTTTTGATTTAAATCCTAACAAATCTCTTAAATGAATTGGAGGCATCTCATGAATTAATTTTGAATATTTTTTATAAGTATCAAAGGAGTCATTTGTGACAGCGCTTTGTAATAAATGCATCGTTTTAGCTTGATAGCCATGTATTTCACCACCATTACGATATTTGTAAATACCTCCTATTGGAAGCGAAACTACATTTTCACGAAAAGTCTTTTCGTGATGTTTTTTTATCATCTCTTCGATTCCTAAAATTCCAATTCCTGAAATTCGAGACTCCAAACCTGGAAAATATTCTGATACTAAAGATCTACTTAAACCTAAAGATTGAAAATTTAATCCTCCCCTGTAAGAACTGAGAACAGATATTCCCATTTTTGACATAATTTTTAACAATCCATCATTTATTGCTTTCACATACCTTTGGGCACACTCATCAAAAGTTAACTTTCCAAATAGTCCTTTTTCAAATCTTTGGTAAATGGAATCTATGGTTAAGTATGGGTTAACGGTAGTTGCGCCAGCACCAATTAATACTGCAAAGTAGTGCGTATCTAAGCACTCAGCTGACTTCACATGAATAGAAACAAATTTTCTTATACCAAGATTAGTTAAGTGTGATTGTACAGCTCCCTGGGCTAAAATGACTGGTATAGAAATTCTATCTTTTGAAATATTCTCGTCTGAAATTATTAGATGTTTTGCACCACCTCTGACAAACTCTTCCGATTCAATTCTTATTCTGTCAAGTTGATTTTTTAAATTATTCTTATCATTAATTTTGTAACTTAGATCTATTGTCTTTATTTCATCTTTAAAAGTATCATTTATTTTTTTAAACTGTGAGTTTGTTAAAACTGGACTTTCAAGCAAATAACTTTTTTGTTTGGTTAATTTATCATCTAAAATATTTTCAAGATTTCCTAGTCTTGTGTTTAAAGACATCACTCTATTTTCTCTTAAAGAATCAATTGGTGGATTTGTAACTTGGCTAAAATTTTGTCTAAAAAAGTGAGACAAAGGTCTATATTTGCTTGATAAGACCGCGATAGGTGTATCATCACCCATCGATCCAACAGCTTCTTTTGCATCTTCAATCATTGGATGGAGAATAATTTCTAAATCCTCAATACTTAAACCAGCAAAGAATTGACGTTGTCTTAGCTCTTGTCCGTTATAAATATTTTTTTCCTTTAAATTCTTAAAGCTTTTTGTTAATTCAATATGATTAGAAGCAAATTCTTTATATATCGGATTAGATGCTAAATGATCTTTTGTTTTTTTATCATTGAAATATTTACCTTTATCTAAGTCCAAAGAAATCATTTGACCAGGTCCTACTCTACCTCTGTATTGAATATTATCTTCGGAGACATAAACCATTCCTGTTTCAGATCCCGCAAATAACATTTTATCTTTTGTAATTGTGTATCTAAGTGGCCTTAAACCATTTCTATCTGAAGCGGCAACTATCCAGCGTCCGTCAAAAGCAGCTATTGCCGCCGGCCCATCCCACGGTTCAATTACAGAGTTTAGGTAATTATACATATCCCTGTGAGCTTTAGATATAATCTTGCTTTTTTTTGACCACGCTTCTGGGATTAACATCATTTTAGCAATTGGAAGACCTCTTCCTCCTCTTACCAAAAGTTCAAAAGCAGCATCTAAAGATGCAGTATCAGAATTGTTAGCTTTTAGTATTGGTTTTATGTCATCAATGTTTTCAAACAAAGCGCTGTCCATTCCTGCTTCATGCGTCTTCATCCAATTAACATTTCCTTTTAATGTATTAATTTCTCCGTTATGTGCGATCACTCTAAAAGGTTGAGCTAACTCCCAAGAAGGAAAAGTGTTTGTCGAAAATCTTTGATGAAAAATTGCAAACCTAGATACAAACCTTACATCCATTAAATCAGGATAAAAATCGGCAATATTCTCAGCTAAAAACATACCTTTGTAAATCACTGATTTCGAACTTAATGAACAAATATAAAAATCATTTAATTGCTCATTTGCAGCATTTTTTTCAATTTTTTTCCTTATAACAAAAAGTTTTCTTTCAAGTTCTTGGAAGTCATATTTTTTTTCACACGCAAATATAATTTGCTCTATCTCTGGCCTGGTATCATTAGCTTTTTGACCTAAAACTTTTGGATTAACTGGAACTTGCCTCCATCCAAAAATGTAAAAATCATTATTAAGCAACTCTTGCTCTATAAGAGTTCTGCACCTTTCTTGAGCGGAGTAATTAGTTCTAGGTAAAAAAACCATACCTAGACAAATTTCTTGATCATCTCTTACGTTGTGTCCAGTAACATTAATTTGCTCCTGAAAGAAATCTCTACTAAATTCAATATGAATTCCAGCTCCATCTCCTGTTTTTCCATCAGCATCAACAGCCCCTCTATGCCAAACAGCTTTCAATGCCTCAATTCCATTCTCAACAACTTCACGCTTTGGTTTTCCTGTCATCGAAGCAACAAATCCTACACCACAGGCATCATGGTCTTCAATTACAACATTAGCATCTTCTAGTTTTTTTTTGTTTAATTTATATTTATCTATTGTCATTACGCTGCTCGAGTTTTGTTTTGAGAAATTTGATTTAAATATTCGCTTATACCTTTTGCTGCATCTCTTCCATCTCGTATTGCCCAGACTACCAAAGATGCACCTCGCACGATATCACCAGCGGCAAATACTCCTTTAATATTTGTTTTAAGTGTCTTCAAATCAGTCTTTATTGTTCCCCATCTTGTAACTTCTAAATCAGGTTCATCAAATAATTTTGGTATTTCTTCAGGCTCAAAGCCAAGCGCCTCTATTACTAGATCTGCTTTTAAAGTTTCTTCCGCACCTTCTATAGTTTTTGGAGATTGTCTACCTGACGAGTCTGGTTCTCCCAATCTCATTTTATTTATAACTACCTGTTCAACTTTTTCATTACCCTCAAAAGACTTTGGACTTGATAACCATATAAAATTTACACCTTCTTCTTCAGCATTAGCAACTTCTCTAGCAGAACCTGGCATATTTGCTTTATCTCTTCTGTATAAACAAGAGACAGACTTTGCTTTTTGTCTGACTGCAGTTCTTACACAGTCCATTGCAGTATCTCCTCCGCCAACTACAATTACATTTTTACCTTCAGCATTTAAAGTTCCATCATCAAATTCTTTAACCTGATCTCCCAATCCTTTTCTATTTGAGGCAGTTAAAAACTTCATAGCAGGAAAAATATTTTTTAAATTTGACCCTGGAGTATCTACTTGTCTTGCCTTATAAACACCGGTTGCTATTAAAATCGCATCGTGTTTATCTTTTAATTCTTTTAAAGTTGAATCTTTCCCAACTTCAAAGTTATTAATAATTTTAACATTACTATCTTTTAAAAGCTTAGTTCTTCTTAGGACAACCGATTTATCTAATTTAAAATTTGGAATTCCGTAAATCAATAAACCACCGGTCCGATCGTAACGGTCATAAATTGTAACTTGAAAACCTTCTTTTCTCAATTCCATTGCAGCTGCTATGCCAGCAGGTCCCGCGCCAATAATTCCAACAGACTGTTTGAGCTCTGTCATAGGTTTAATTGGCTCAATCCAACCGTTTTCCCATGCAGTATTAGTTATAAATTTTTCTACAGCTCCGATAGTGACAGTCCCATGTCCTGATTGTTCTATTACACAATTACCTTCACACAACCGATCCTGGGGGCAAATACTGCCACACACCTCTGGCAAAGAATTCGTAGCAGAAGAAATCTCATATGCATCTTTTAATCTTCCCTCAGCAGTCAATTTTAACCAATCAGGAATATTGTTTTGTAGTGGACAGTGTACTTGACAAAAGGGTGTTCCGCACTGAGAACATCTGCTTGCCTGTTCTTTTGCCTTTGTATCTATATAATCTCTGTAAATTTCTAAAAAATTTTCAGTTCGACCTTTTGAATCTAATTTTTCAGGAGTTTCTTTCTTTAAATCAACAAATTTTAACATTTTATTCATAGGAAGTAGATACTTATAACATTTTTTTTTAAAGTATAGGTTTTTTGGTAAACATTTATTTACCTTTAATTTAAGTAAAATCAACGAGAAGTATATAATATACCATTTTTTTAAGTTTATACGGTATCTTGCATTTATAAGTGAAAAAATCTAATTTTTTGAATAAAATTCTTAATATAGCTTTAAATAATAAATAATAATATCTAATTTTATTCATGACTTTTTCAATCTACCTCGCGTTTATTTTATTAGCTTTAATGCAAGGGATGACGGAATGGCTACCCATATCATCAAGTGGCGTATTAGTTGTTTTAGAAGAAATAAATAAGCTTGAAGATAAAAACCTTAATCTCTTATTTAACATTTCTGTTCATGCTGGATCTTTGTTGGCAGTTATAATTTATTTAAGAAAAGAAATATTAAATTTATTAAATAATATCAAACTTTTACAAAATATTATTATCGCTACAATACCTGTTGTTATAATTGGTTTTATTGTTAAATTTTTTAATTTGAATTTATTTTTACAGGATATAAAAATTGTAACAGCATCTACAATTTTCTTTTCTATCGTTTTGTATATATCTGATAAGACAACAGTCACACAATCATTTAACAAAAACATTTCTAATAAAAATTCACTTTATATTGGGTTATCGCAGTCACTAGCGCTAATACCAGGTACAAGCAGATCTGGAATAACCATAACCTGCGCTAGGTTTTTAGGTTTTTCTAGAAAAGACTCGGTAAAATTCAGTTTTCTCATATCTATACCAACTTTATTTGCCGCTACGACATTGGGATTGAGTGATGCAGTAATAAATTTTAATATTCAAACTATAATTTTTTTATTTATTGGTTTCTTTGTATCTTTAGTAGTATCTCTATTCTGTATAAAACTTTTCATATCTTTTGTTGAAAAATATAGCCTTACACTGTTTGTGATTATAAGATTAATGCTTGGGGTTATACTTTTAATTTATTTGGCAAACTGACCTTCTTTTCTAAACCTCCACAGGTAGTTCGGAATTATTTTTCTAATATGCTGAGGTTCTATTCCAAGATCTTTCAAAGTTTTATTTGATCCAGATGCAATATTATCGCCAGACTCTAGAGTTTTTATTTGATCTAAAGTTAACATTGGTTTTGGAGCTAAACCAAGAACTCTACCTTGAATTCGCCCAAGCCAAGATGGAATTGGAAGAATAATATTTTTTGTACGTATCTCATTTGAAATGATTTTGATAAGCTCTTCTAAAGTAAAAATTTCATTTCCAACAAATTCAATCGTATCATTTTTAATTTCATCTTCGATTATTTTATCAACCCCGAGAGCAATATCACCTACATATACTGGGGCAAATTTCACTGTAGCGCCAGCCAGAGGTATTATTGGAAATAAATTTGCTAATTTTGCAAACATATTTGTAAAGTCATTTTTCCCACCACCAAAAACTACTGAGGGTTTTATAATCGTATAATTTGTTAATTCCTTTTTAATTATTTCTTCAGCTTGAAATTTACTTTCAAGGTACTTTGAAATAGTATTTGGTTTAACTCCTAAACTAGAGAAATTGATAAAATGTCCTATTTTTTCACTATCTTTTATAACTGAGACTAGATCTCTAACAAAATCAGTATGAATTTTCTGAAAATTATTTCCCGACTTTTCATAAAGAATGCCGATTAAATTTATACATATTTCACAATCTTGTATAAAATTTTTAATTTGATCCTTAGAAGACAAATTAATTTTTTCTAGTTTTATTTGACCAGGATCACTTACTGTAGATTTAAGCTCTATTACATCCTCATTAAATGGATATCTAGTTGCAATTTTGATTTGATAACCTTTTTTTGCAAGCAGCTTAACTATTGAACTGCCAATAAAGCCAGTGCCACCAAAAAGACAGATTTTTTTTACAAAAGACATGCTATACAATCATTAATTGAAATATGAATTTTAAATACGTTATACATTTAAACGATCTTCCGCCTGAAACAAGTTTAAAAAATGCCACAACTGTAGCAATAGATGGTGAGTTTTCTGGACTTAACCCCCTAACTGATAAGCTGCATTTGTTGCAATTATGCGATGGATCTAACTTCGTACATTTAATTCGTTTTAAAGATCAATATAACTCGCCAAATTTGAAAACTATTTTAGAAAACAAAAACATAAAGAAGATATTTCATTTCGGTAGGGCTGATTTAGGTTTTCTAAAATATCATTTAAATATAAATGTAAAAAATATTTTTGATACTAAAATTGCATCTAAAATATGTAGAAAATTTACAAATAATCATGGTCTCAAAGACTTAGCTAAAGACCTCATTAACATAAAGCTAGATAAAGAAATGCAAACATCTGACTGGGGTAAAGAAGAATACTCAAAAGAACAAATCAAATATGCGGCCAGTGATGTTTTGTATTTACATAATATTAAATTAGAATTAGAAAAAATATTAAAACGTGAAAATAAAGAGCAGCTTGCTGAGAAATGCTTTGAATTTTTAGAAACTCGCACTAATTTAGATTTAAATGGATTAACTGATATATTTGAACACTAATTAATATGAAGCATGAAAAACAAATATTGAGTTTTGGAAAAAAAATAATTAAAGAAGAAATCGTAGCGCTCTCAAAAGTTCAAAAAAATCTTAACATTAACTTTGTTAAAGCAGTCAATTTAATTTTAAATACAAAAGGTAATCTGGTTTTTACTGGCGTTGGTAAATCAAAACTTATTTTGGAAAAAGTTTGTGGAACATTCTCCTCTTTGGGAGTTTCTAGCTATGTTCTTGATGCTAATCAAGCAAGTCATGGTAGTTTGGGAAATCTTCAAAAAAACGATACGTTGATTATTGCTTCAAATAGTGGAAATACCAATGAACTTATTACAATATTTAATTTTGCAAAAAAATATAAAATTAAAATTATTGGAATAACATCAAATTCAAAATCTGAACTGTATAGATTTTCAACAGTTAAAATAATTTATCCCAAAATTAAAGAAGCTGGCGACCAAAACTTTGCACTTGTACCAACAAGCTCCACAACAATACTAGCTTCCATCGGTGATGCATTGGCTATTACAGTTGCAAAAAAAAATAATTTTAAAATAAAAAAATTTGGAGAACATCATCCTTATGGCAGTATAGGTAAATCGCTCACGCCTATTAAAGAACTTTTGATTACTGGAAAAGAAATACCCTTCATCACAAGTAACTTGATATTTTCAAAAATTCTTTTAAAAATTTCCTCTAAAAGATTAGGTTGTGTTTTAGTTAAAGATAAAAATTCAAAAAAAATATCAATCATAACTGATGGGGATACGGCAAGAGCAGCCAGTAAATTCCAAGATCTTCAGTCCATAAAGGCAAAAGATATAATGACAAAAAACCCAAATTATATAGATGAAACGACATTGGTTCCTGAGGCCTTAGACATTATGAATAAAAAAAGAATCACTATTTTACTAGTGAAATCAAATGGTAAATTTAAAGGCTTAGTAAGTATTCATGCTATTCTTGAATTTTTAGGAAAATGATATCTAAAAAAAAATTAAATTTAATTTTAATATTTGGAATTATAGGTTCAATATTTTTTTATTCATATTTTCTGAGTCAGAATAAAGGCTATATTGAAACAGATGACAAGTCATTAACAACTAATCAAAATAGTCCTAATGTTGAAATCGGAATAACAAGATTTTCTAATGTTGAATATAAATCTACAGATAATAAGGGCAAGGTTTATATAACCAAAGGAAAAGAAGCGTATGTAAGCAGTAAAAAGCCTGACACAATATTTTTGACTGGAGCTCATAGCTATACGGAACTTAATGATGGGACAAAGCTCCACGTAAGATCAGATAAAGCAAATTATTTTAAAAATTCAAAGAATATAAAATATTATAAAAATGTTATTATAACTAATAAAGATGTTTTAATAACAGCAGAATCTGCCGATTTTTCATCTGTAAAAAATATTATTAGGTTAGAAAAAAATGTTACTCTTAAAGATTCTAAAAATATTATAAAAAGTGATTTTGCTGAACTAAATACAATTACAAATGATCTTAAAATTTTTATGAATAAAAAACAAGATAAGGTTTATGGACAAAGAAAAAAATAAAAAAAAAATTACTATTAAAGCAAACAGTAATTTTGAAAATAAACTGGTCTTAAAAAAAAATTTTGTAGTAAAAGAAAATAAAAAACCTTTAGTTTTAAACAATATCTATAAAAAAGATAATTTACAATATGCAGATAATCATGCCAAAATAAATCCACAAATCAGAATTGCAAAAACAAATATTGTAAATTTAAGTCAAAATAAAAATTTATCAGATAACGTTTTAAATATAAAAAAAATTTCCAAAACTCTAGGGGGACGACCAATACTAAAAAATATATCTTTTTCATTAAAGCGTAGTCAAATTTTAGGTCTACTTGGACCGAATGGCGCCGGCAAATCTACATTGTTTAATCTTATCGTTGGTAAAATATTTCCAGATACAGGTAAAATTATTTTGAACAATGAAATCATAAATGATCTTCCAATTCACAAAAGAGCTCTCAAGGGGATCAGCTTACTTGAACAGCATAAGGGTCTTTTTGAAAATATGACTGCCTATGAGAACTTATATGCAATTTTAGAACTTTATATTGAAGACAAAAATAAAATTGAATCTAAAATTTTCCAACTTTTGTCATATTTTGGACTTCAATATTTAGCTGATGTTAAGGCAAATAATATGTCTGGTGGTGAATATAAAAAAATTTCTACACTTCAAAGAATATGTAACAAAGATATCAAAGTTTTATTATTAGATGAACCTATGGCTGCCCTTGACCCTATAAGTATTTCTTCAATAAAAAAATTTATTTTAGAATTAAGGGATATGGGTTTATCGGTAATTATTACTGACCATAATTTTTTTGCTATTCAGGATATCTTGGATAATTGTATAATAATAAGAGATGGGCATGTAATGGTTGAAGGTCCACCAAGAAATATTATTAAAGACGAAATGGTTATTAAGTATTATTTAGGAACTGGTTTTAAAATTTAATTATTTCGCTTCTTCTTCAATCTCGGCATCATCTAATGATATAATATCTTCTTCTTCGTCTGAAGTAGTATCTTCATTTTCAATTTCCGAAAATTCGTCTTTTGTATTCTGCTTTGTTTTTTGCTGTATCGGTTGAAACGGTTGGCTATTTAATGAATTGTGCTCTACTATTATTTCTGTTTTACATTGAGGGCATATTAATGGTGAGACTTTATTAAGATCATAAAACTTTACTTCACAATTTTCACAAACTCGCTTTGTTCCAAATTTTTTATCAGGCATTAAATTTTCTTTTTATATATTAGTTTAGTGGGTATATATTGCTCAAACAAAGCAATGGCAATTAAAAAAACTTATAAAATAACCCCAAAAAATGAAATTGGCATCTTTGGTTCTGTCGATTTATCTTCTGACAAAAGTTTATCTATTAGAGCCATACTGTTCGCTAGTATTGCTCATGGTATATCAAAAATTTCTATTAGAAACCCTGGTGAAGATGCGCTTACAGCGATAAAAGCAGTAAAGAAACTTGGAATAAAAATATCCAAAAAAAATTGTGATTATACGATTTATGGTCTAGGTATTGGATATCCTCAAAACAAAAATAACATTGTAATAGACTGTAGGAATAGCGGTACCACTTTAAGATTGTTAACTCCTATTATTGCTGGTTCAAAAGTTAATGCTAAAATTATTGGTGATCAAAGTCTATCTAAAAGACCTTATAGACTAGAGTTTTTAAAAAATTTTCTAATGAATGTTAGGCCAACCAATCAAAAATATTTACCTTTAAAGATAGAGGGTCATGAAAATTGTATTCAATCAAATATCAAAATTAAAAAACCGTCGGCTCAAATGGTAAGTGCCGCAACAATTGCAGGCATTTCAAGTTTTGGAAAAACTATAATCACATGCCCAAATAATGTCAGAGATCACACTACTAGAATTTTAAAATATCTAAATTATCCAATAAAAGTTAGTAACAAAAAAAATGTCCAAATTATTGAGGTTACAGGGAAACAACTTCTAAAGCCATTTGAAAATTATAGCTTGCCCTCTGACCCCTCCTCTAGCGCTTTTTTAATATCAATTGCAATTTTGACTAAAGGTAGCAAAATTAAAATTAATAATGTTTGCTTAAATCCATTTAGAATTGGATTTATTAAAATTTTAAAAAGGATGGGAGCTAAAATCCTTTTTAGAAATAAACGGAATTACTTTGGTGAACCTGTAGGTGATATTATTGCTTCATATTCTCCAAATTTAAAAGGTGTAAACATTAAATCTAATGAAGTAGCAGGTATAATTGATGAGATCCCTGTATTGTTAGTTGTTTCATTGTTTTGCAAATCAAAAAGTAATTTCAATAATTTAACCGAACTTAAATATAAAGAGTCAGATAGACTAAAAGTAATGTATGAAAATTTAAAATTATGTGGTGCTAAAATTATAAGAAAAAAAGATAATCTAATCATTAATGGAATTAATGAAGAATTTTATTCAAGTAAAATTCCAATCATAAAAAATTTTAAAAAAGATCACAGAATTGCTATGGCTTTTTATGTTCTGGCTTCAGTTTCAAGAAAAAAAATTCAAATTAATAATTTTGAATGCACAAAAGTTTCTTTTCCAAATTTTTTAAAAATAATAAAAAAAATTCAAAACAAGAAAAATAATAAAATAATTGTTGCATGTGACGGAGGAGTTGCCTCTGGAAAAACTAGTATACTAAAAAAAATTAAGGATCACTATGGTAGAAATTCAGTGTTTATAGATTCTGGATTGCTGTATCGTTATTTAACTTTAGAATATTTAAATAGTAAAAAAAAATTAATTAACCCGAACAATTTAATTAAACATTTAGAAACAGTTAATATTTCTAAATTGCAAAATCAAAATTTACATTCAAATGATGTATCAAATAAAGTTTCTGAGATCGCAAAGATTCCGTCTATAAGAAAAGCATTACTTCCCATCCAAAGAAAATTAATTTTTAGTTGCCCCCAATCTATAGTTTTGGTTGGTGGACGTGATATTTCTTCTAAAATTTTACCTGCTGGTTTTAGTGATTTAAAGTTATTTATTGATGCCAAAGTTAACATAAGAGCGAAAAGAAGATATCTGGAGCTAAAATCAAGAAAAAATGAGAAAAATTTAAATTATTTTGAGATATTAGAAGCTCTAAAAGCTAGAGATTTAGCCGATAAAACACGAAAAGTGAGTCCTCTAATAAAAACGAAGGATTCTATATTGATACGTAATGACTCTAATGGTATATCGCGCGCACTTAAAAAGATAATTTTTTTAATAGAAAGAGAGAGAAAAAAACATTAGTGGGAACAGATAGTCTAAAAGTTTATAACGAAGATTCAAATTCAGAATTTGCAAAATTAATATCAGAAAATTTAGAAAATATAATTTTAAAGGATAATTCAATAGTCAAGGGAATAGTAGAAAAAGTTGATGATAAATTCGTGCACGTGTTTATTAAAGGTGCCAAATCAAGCGGACTAGTAGATATCAATGAATTTCCACACGCTGAAATAGATAGCCTTGAAGAAGGTAAAGAAATTGAAGTTTTTTTAGAAAGAACAGAAGATAAAAATGGTAATATCGTTTTAAGTATTGAAAAAGCAAGACGAGCTAAATCTTGGAAAAAAATTGAAGAAGCCTTTGAAAAACAAGAAAAAGTAAGCGGCGTTATTAAGAACACAGTTAAAGGTGGAGTTGTTGTTGAAATATTTGGAGTATTTGCATTTTGTCCAAATTCACAAGTTGCCGACCGACCAATCAAAAACATGAATGAGTTCATGAATAAACCAATGGAATTTCAAATCATTAAAATTGATAACGTACGAATGAATGTAATTGCAAGTCGTAGGCAAGTGATTGAACAAGAGAAAAATAAAAATAAAGAAAAAGTAATTAAAAATTATAAAGTAGGAGATATTGTAGAAGGAACTATTAAAGCAGTGCAATCATATGGTTGCTTTGTTAGTATAGAAAGTTTGGATTGTCTCCTTCACTCATCTGAAGTTTCTCATTTAAAAATTACAAATTTGAATGATATGTTTTCAGTTGGTGAAAAGGTAAAAGTGAAAATTTTAGAAATTGATAATGAAAATATGAGAATGAGCTTGTCTGTTAAGGCAATGTTACCTGATCCCTTTGAAACAATTAAGGATAAGTTTGCAATTAGTAATGAATACGAAGTAAAAATTGTCAAACTAACAGAATTTGGTGCATTTGCTGAAATGCAAGAGGGTATTGTTGGTTTAATTCACACTAGTGAAATCAAACATATGCAAAAAAATGTTAATCCAAAATCAGTATTTAAAATTGGGGACCTTGTAAAAGTTAAATTAAAAGAAGTAGATATTGAAAAAAGAAAAATTGGATTAAGCTATAAAGATTGTACTCCAAATCCAATTGATGAGTTTATATCTAAGTATCCAGTAGGTTCTACTATAAAAGCTAAAGTTGTAACAAAAAAAGATTTTGGAATTTTCTGTAATACAGGTGATAGTGACATTGATATCTTTGTTCACTATAGGCAACTTGATTATGCTGAAAGTTCAAAAGCTCTAGATAATTTTAACAAAGGCGATTCTGTTGATTTAAAAATTATTGATATCAAAGACGATAAAGTGAACGGCTCAATAAGAGCTCTTAAAAAAGATCCATTCTCTTTCTTCGAGGATAAAAAAATTGGAGATGTTATATCAACGCGAGTTGTAGAAGTTCAAGATAACGGATTAAAAGTAGATGCAGGTCCAGAGAGATATCAAACAATCATTAGAAAATCTGAATTAGCATTAGAAAAGTCCGATCAAAGACCAAACCGTTTCTCATCTGGTGACTCTATAGACGCTGCAATACTTGAACTTGATCTTGAAAAAAGAAGAGTAAAGTTATCAGTTAAAAAGCTAGAACAAATTCAAGCTGATGAAGCAATTGAAAAATACGGTTCTACTAGCTCTGGGCAATCCTTGGCGGGTATTTTAGGTGAAGCATTAGATAAAAAAGATCAAAAAAAAGATTAACTCTTCCTTTTCTTACAATCTAAATCTATAATAATTTCAATACTTTATTGAAATGTTGGATAAAAATACATTCGTTAAATCAGACATTGTAAAAGATTTGCAAGGTCATTTTCAAGCCATTCCAAACAACAACGTTGAGAAAATAGTAGAGTCAATTTTTAAATATTTAGGTAATGCCTTAGCAGAAGGTAGAAATATTGAAATACGAGGACTTGGAACATTCAAAATTAAAAAAATGCCGGCAAGAAATGCAAGAAACCCTAAAACTGGCGAAAGCATAATGATTGAAGAAAAAAATAAGTTAAAATGGAAAAGTTCGAAATTGTTAAATTTTAGGATTAATAAGAAAGAAAATATTGAAAAATAAAATTATATTTATTGCTTTGGATTGTAATTTATCAAAAGCAAAATCAATTATTAAATTAATTAAAGATATAAAATTAAAAAAATTTTCATTTGCATTAAAAATTGGTTATCAAATATTTTATGCAAGAGGCGGTCGTGAATTTATTCAGTCTTTAAAAAATTTTGATATCTTCCTGGATATTAAAGCACATGATATTGAAAATACTATTAAAAGTGCAATGCTTTCTATTAAAGATTTAAAAAATGTTAAGTATTTAACTATTCATACAAGTTCAGGTATCAAGGCTATAAAAACTGCTAAAAAATTTTGTGGGAATAAAAAACTATTAGGTGTAACAACTCTAACTAGTTTTAATCAGAAAATGCTTAAAGAAATTGGTCATACCAAAAAAATTAATGATCTAATTATTCATCAAGCTAAACTTGCAAAAAAAGCAGGATGCTTTGCAGTAATTTGTAGCGGGAAAGAATCTTTCAAAATTAATAAAGTTTGCAAAATTAAAACGATTACACCTGGGATAAGATTGCCAGGCGATAATGCAAATGATCAAAAAAGAATTACTACTCCTAAAGATGCATTCTATAATCAAAAAGCTTATGGAGTTGTAATTGGTAGAAGCATCACTTATGGAAATATTAAAGCAAATTTAAAAAAGCTGATCGATCATTTAGAACAATGAAGCCTACTATTAAAGTTTGCGGTATGAAGGATCCGCAACTGATTGATACTGCAATTCAAAATGGAGCTAAATATATTGGATTCATTGTAAATTACCCAAAAAGTCCAAGATCAATCACTGTTAATGAGTTACAAAACTTAACTAAACAAATTTCAGGTCACATTAAAAAAGTTGCTGTAATGATAAATCCTGAAATGAAAGAGGTAAAGCAAATAGAAAATGATTGTGACTTTGTTCAATTGCATGGTGATGAAACAAATGACGATATCAAAAAAATAAAACAACAAACAAAATTAAAAGTTATAAAAGCAATTAAAATTGGAGATGAAAAAGATTTAAACCAATTCACACAATTTCCAGATGCAGATCATTTGTTATTAGATACACCTGCTATGGGACAAGAAGGGGATGAATTTAATTTTAATTTACTTAATCATATTCAAAATCAAAATTATTTTTTAGCTGGAAAAATTAGTATCAATAATGTTGGAACTGCACTCAAGTATACTGATATGATCGATGTAAATTCTAGCTTGGAAACTAAAAAGGGTATAAAAGACTCTCAAAAAATTACAGAGTTTTTTAACAAGGTTAAAAGTTATGAAAATTAAAAAAGGTATTCCTATTATTGATCAGCATGACAAAAACTACATGTATGGCGGTAAATTTGGTGGAAACTTTATTCCGGAGACCTTAAAAAAACCGGTTGAAGACCTAACAGTCCTTTTTGAAAAACTTAGAAAAAACAGAGAATTTTTAAAGAAAAGAGATTACTATTTTAAAAATTACGTTGGAGCCCCTACTCCATTTATCAAACTTCAAAATCTAACTAACCATTTAGGCGGCGCTCAAATTTGGGCTAAGGTAGTGGCTGAAGCTAATGGCGGTGCTCACAAAATTTATAACGCAACAGTTCATGCATTAATTTGCAAAAAAGCAGGTAAAAAATATATCGTAGGAGATACGGGTGCCGGTTATGCCGGCAAAATGCTGTCTATGGCAGCAAAAAAGTTTGGTCTTAAATGTAAGATTTTTATGGGCGCTAAAGATATCAAACGTCAAAAACCAAACTGCGATGCTATGAAAAGAAATGGCGCAGAAATAGTTCCTGTCTACTCTGGCAGTCAAACATTGGTAGATGCTGTTAGTGAATGCATGCGGTATTGGGTTTCAAATTGCGATACTACACATATGTGCGTTGGTTCAACCGTAGGTCCAAATATCTTTATTAAAATCTGCGCATGGAGTACTGCTCAAATATCAAGGGAACTTATTGTTCAGATAAAAAATGAATTTGGAAAAATTCCAAAAAAAATGAA
>CBFHID010000007.1:0-11786 GCA_965655895.1 Candidatus Pelagibacteraceae bacterium
AGGGCATATCTACCAATATTTGGTATTTTAATATTTGGTATAATATTTTGGTTTTTTAAAACTCCCGTTTTTAGATTCGGATATTCTTATATAATCAGTTTTTTTGCTTTATTTTTTTCAATAATTTTAAAATACAATATTAAAAATCATCAAATTGTCAGAGAAACTAAATTCTCTTTGTCAATAATCTTTATTGTAATTTTTATATTATTTTCGAAACAGTTTGTAAGAATTTATAAAAATTTTAATATTCAATATCTTAATTATCCTTGGCCAAAATATTATTCTTATTCTACTAGCAACGATCCAATAAAATTAACAAAAGTTATCAAGAACAATGTATTTTTATATTATTTAAGTGAAAATGATTATTGTTTTTATAACAAATCACCATGCACCTCTGTTAATGTAGATATGAAATTGAAAAAAAAAATAAACTCTTATGGATATAAAATATTTTATTTTAAAGAATAGTTAAACTAAACTATTAATTAAAATTAAATAAAAATAATTATGATAAAAAAAGTGAGCATTATTACAGTTGTAAAAAACGGTATGCCTTTTTTAAAAAATTGCATTAAATCTTACCAGCTCCAAAGTTACAAAAATAAAGAACTTATAGTAGTTTACTCGGAGTCAGGTGATAAAACTCTAGATTTTTTAAAAAAAAAGAAGAAAGAGAAGATAATTAATAAATTGATAATAGATAAAAAATCAACCAATAAGTTTGAATCATTAAACTTGGCTTTAAAAAGTATTTCGGGCGATGCTTTTGGCATTTTGCATGCGGATGATATTTTTTTTTCAAATAAAATACTATCAGAAATAGTTCTCAAGTTTAATCAAAAGAAAGTCGATTTGATTTATGGCAATGTTGTTTTTTCAAGTAAAAAAAATATTTTAAATTTTAAAAGATATTGGAAATCTTCAAATTACTCAAAAAACAAGATGCTTTTAGGATGGATGCCACCTCATACCAGTCTATTTTTAAGTAAGAAATTGAGTAATTTTAAATATAATAGTAATTATAATATTTCAGCCGATTATGAATATATGATTAATATTTTTGATAATAATCCAAAAGTATACTATTTAAATGTACCAATTACCATTATGAGATTGGGAGGAGATAGCACAAAATTTTTTTGTATATTTCTTAAGTTGATACAAGATTTTAAGATTATTAAAAAAAGACATAAAAACTTAATTTTTTTAAGATTAATATTAAAAAGCTTAAGAAAATTTCATCAGCTATTTTTAAATACAAAATGTTTAAAAATAGACAAAAAATATATTAACAGAATTATAAATTAAAATGAATAAGACAATTATAATCCCTTGTTATAATGAAACTAAAACAATTCAAAAAGTATTAGAAAATGTAAAAAAAAATATTAATCAAAATGATAATATTATTATAATAGATGATTTTTCTAATGATGGAACTAAAGAAATTATTGAAAAAATTAGTGATCCTCAAATAACTAAAATATTTCATAATCAAAATAAAGGAAAAGGAGGCGCTCTCAAATCTGGTCTGCAGTCAGAAAATCTTAATGATCTAATAATTATTCAAGATGCCGACTTAGAATATAACCCGGATGAGTATAGCGCTTTAATTAAACCTTTTTCAGAGACTAACGCAGATATTGTTTATGGATCACGCTTTTTAGGATCTCCAAGCTATACTCGTATACATTTTTTTTGGCATTATGTAGCTAATAAATTACTTACTTGTCTTTGTAATATTGTAACAAATTTAAATATGACAGATATGGAAACTGGTTATAAAGTTTTTAAAAAAAATGTAATTAAATCAATAAAAATAGAAGAAAATTCTTTTGGTATAGAACCTGAAATAACTATTAAGTTAGCAAAAAAAAAATTTGTATTTTATGAAGTTCCAGTTTCATATTCAGGACGTTCATATGAAGATGGAAAAAAAATTGGTTTAAAAGATGCTTTTAGAGCAGTTTATTGCATTATTATTTATGCAATAAAAAGTTAGAATATAAAGATTGTAAATAAAATAATTTTATTTAAAAGAAAAACTTATTTATGAAATTTTTAGTTGCTGGAGCCGGTGGTTTTATAGGTGGTCATTTAGTTAAGCATTTGATGTCATTAGGACACGAGCTAGTTTGTGCCGACATCAAACCTTTGCAATATTGGTTTCAAATATTTGATGATAATAAAAATTTCTCACTTGATTTAAAAGAATATGAAAACTGCATCAAAGTTACTAATGATGTAGATTATGTTTATAATATGGCTTGCAACATGGGTGGAATGGGCTTTATAGAAAATAATAAAGCCGAATGTATGTTGTCAGTTCTGATAAATACAAATTTGTTAAGAGCTTGTTTAAAAAATAATATAAAAAAATATTTTTTTTCTTCAAGCGCTTGTGTTTACAATGCAACAAAACAAAAAAGCACTTTTATTCCAGGTTTAAAAGAAGAAGATGCATATCCTGCGGAACCAGAAGATGGCTATGGTTGGGAAAAACTGTTTAGTGAAAGAATGTGTAGGCACTTTTCTGAGGATTTTTCATTACCTACAAGAGTGGTCAGATATCATAATGTATATGGACCCGAGGGTACATATGATGGAGGAAGAGAAAAAGCTCCTGCTGCGATTTGTAGAAAAATAGCTTTAGCCAAAATAAATAATGATAAAGAGATTGAAGTTTGGGGGGATGGTGAGCAAACCAGAAGCTTTATGTATATCGATGACTGTATTGAAGGAACTTTAAAACTTTTTAATTCCAAATTAACAGATGTTTATAATCTTGGAAGTGATGAGCAGGTTTCTATCAATCAAATGATAGAAATTATTCAGGAAATAGCAGGATATAAAGTAGAAAAAAAATATCTGCTTGATAAACCAAAAGGTGTTAGAGGAAGGTCTAGTGATAATACAAAAATAATAGCTGATCTTGGATGGTCCCCTAGTATTAAATTAATAAATGGATTGGAGAAAACTTACAATTGGATATACAACCAAATTACCTCAGGTGAAAATAGCCAAAAATTTGCAAGATTTTACTAGTTTACAATTTTTTTTTTTAAACTATAAAGCGCCTTGCCTGGTAATTATTGCGAAAGGGCAATACCCGATCCATTTCGAACTCGGAAGTCAAGCCTTTCTGCGCCGATGGTACTTTGCCTTAAGGTATGGGAGAGTAGGTCGTTGCCAGGCTTTTAAAAAAAATATTTCACAATTTGTAATGTTTAATTTCTTCCTCTAACATTATTTTAACTAGTTTTTTAAACTTTGTTTTTGGCTTCCATTTCAGTTCTTTTTTTGCTTTATTACTATTTCCAATTAAAATATCCACCTCAGCTGGCCTAAAGTATTTTTTGTTAATTCTAATAATTGTTTTTTTATTATTATCTACCAATTTTTCTTTTAAACCTTTACCAACCCATTTTGCTTTAATATTCAAAATTTTAATTGCCTCATTGATAAACTCTTTAATAGTATGAGTTTCGCCAGTTGATATAACATAATCATTTGGTTTTGGTTGTTGTAACATTTTCCACATAACTTCAACGTACTCTTTTGCATATCCCCAGTCTCTCTTAGAATAAATATTTCCAAGCTCTAAACAATTAAGACTGCCTTTTAAAATTCTTACAAGTCCTTGTGTAATTTTTCTTGTCACAAATTCCTCACCCCTTAGTGGAGATTCGTGATTAAATGATATTCCAGATACTGCATAAATTTTATAAGATTCTCGGTAATTTTTTGTAATAAAATGTGCAAATAGTTTTGCTATTGCATATGGACTTCTCGGATTAAAAGGTGTGGTTTCACTTTGTTTTTTTTCAAGAATATCTCCAAACATTTCAGATGAAGATGCTTGATAAAATTTAGTATTTGGACTTATATCTCTAATAGCTTCTAATAATCTTAATACACCTAGGCCGGTTGTATTACTTGTATTTATTGGACTGCTAAAAGATGATTTAACAAAAGATTGTGCTGCTAAATTATAAATTTCATCGAATTTATATTTTTTTAATAACCTTGAAATTTCATAAGACTCTGAAAGCTCCATATCTTCCATAATAATTTTATTTTGAATATTGAGTCTTTTTAATCTCCACATGTCTGATCTCCCAGATCTGCGATCAGCACCAATGACTTTATAATTTTTTTTTAATAAGAATTTTGCTAGATACGACCCATCTTGACCAGAGACACCAGTTATTAGAGCTATTTTTTTTTTCATAATATTTTTTTTATTGCACTATTATAGTTATAATTTAATTATAATTAATAGTTTTTAGACTTTACTTATTTTAATCTGAATATATAATAATTTTTGTCTTGTAATTCACAAACCAAGCCTTCGTGCGTTGACAGTATTTTGCTCTAAGGTATTGATTAGTAGGTCGTTACCAGGCTTTTAATTTTATGCATGTTTACATTACTGGAATTGCTGGTTTCTTAGGGTCAAATTTAGCCGATTTTTATCTAAAAAAAAATTTTCAAGTATCTGGATGTGATAATTTAATTGGAGGCGATAGAGAAAATGTTGACCCGAAAATAAATTTTTATAAAGGAGACTGTGAAAACCTTGATTTAATGACAAGAACAATGAAAGATGTTGATGTTGTGTGTCATGCAGCAGCATTTGCACATGAAGGATTATCAAATATATCTCCTACATTAATTACAAGCAATAATGTAACAGGAAGTGTTTCGGTTTTCACCGCAGCTATAAGAAACAAAGTTA
Organism: Candidatus Pelagibacteraceae bacterium; assembly: GCA_965655895.1. Lineage (GTDB taxonomy): Bacteria > Pseudomonadota > Alphaproteobacteria > Pelagibacterales > Pelagibacteraceae > HIMB114. Next base: position 4,745 of record CBFHID010000007.1, read on the forward strand.
AAAGAATTGTTTATTGTTCTTCGATGGCACGATATGGTCGTGTCTCAACACCTTATAAAGAAGATGGACCAGCAGAACCTACAGATCCATATGGAGTTGCAAAATTAGCTGCAGAAAAAATTTTAAAAATTTTATGCGATACAAATAATATAGAATATAATATTGCGGTCCCTCATAATATTATTGGACCCAAGCAAAAATATGACGACCCTTTTAGAAATGTAGTTTCAATTATGGTCAATCTGATGATTCAAAATAGACAACCAATAATTTATGGTGACGGTAATCAAGAAAGATGTTTTTCAGATATTGATGATTGCATATTTTGTTTAGATAAATTGATGTTTGATCCAAAAATAAGGTCTTTAGTAGTGAATATTGGACCCGATGAAGAGACAGTTTCAATAAATAAATTGTTTGAAATTCTTTCAAATAAATTGAAATATAATAATAAGCCGTTATATTTTCCTGATAGGCCAAATGAAGTCAAAAAAGCAATATGTTCATCTGACCATGCCAGAAAAACACTTGGATATAAAACTACTGTCAGTTTAGACCAATCTTTGGACAAAGTGATAAGTCATATTAAAAAAAAAGGAGCAAAAAAATTTAAATATGATTACTTATTAGAAATAGAAAATGAGAATACTCCGCAGACTTGGAAAGAAAAATTGTTTTAAATTGGTTCAATTTTGTTATAAACAATCACTATGAAAGTTGTAAGTTCACTTAAATCACTTAAAAAAAGAGATTTAAATAATAAATTGGTTAAGAGAAAAGGCAAGCTTTACGTCATTAATAAGAAAAATCCTAGAATGAAGTCAAGGCAAGGATAATGGATATAAAGGATCAAAAAGATACATGGAGCGATTTTACAAAGCTTTCCACAATTGCAGGAATAATAATTGTTTTTATCTTAATTATGATGGCTGTTTTCCTTGTTTAAGTAAAAAAAATTTTTTTTTAAAATTTTTGTTTAACATTACTGAATTTTTGTAAATCTTTATCTTGATCTATTTAGTAAATAATTTAATTCACAAATTATGATAATTGGTTTTTTAAGAGAAAATGATAATTTTGAAAATAGAGTCATGTTACTCCCAGAGCACCTGTCTACATTAAATAAGCTGGGGTTTAAAGTTTTAGTTGAAAAAGATTATTCAAAGAAAATTAATATTCCAGAAAATCTCTACAATGATAGCGGAGCAGAATTTAAAACAGCTAGTGAAATAGCAAATGTCTCAGATTTAATTGTAAAGATTTCTGGAAAAGACCTAGGTTCATTTAAGTATAAGGAAGGATGCATAATTATAGTTGGTTTTTTCGATAAGGGTAATGAAGAGTTATTAAAAGTAAAGGCAAATCAGAAATTAGAAATTTTTGGGTTGAATTATCTTCCAAGAATTACAAGGGCACAAGCGATGGATGTGTTGTCATCTCAATCAAATCTTTCAGGATACAAAGCAGTGATTGATACAGCTTATGAATTTAACAAGGCGCTTCCAATGATGATGACTGCAGCTGGTACTATCACACCAGCAAAGTATTTTATAGTGGGTGCCGGAGTTGCTGGTTTGCAAGCAATAGCAACTGCTAAGAGACTAGGGGCAGTTGTATCTGCTACGGACGTAAGATTTGCTTCTAAAGAGCAAGTAGAAAGTTTAGGTGCTAAATTTGTTTTTGTTGAGAGTGAGGAAAATTTGGAAACTGAAGGTGGTTATGCAAAAGAGGTAACTGAAGAATACAAAAAAAAACAAGAAGAATTAATGAAACAAACTGTTAAAAATCAAGATGTAATTATTACAACAGCATTAATACCTGGAAAAAAAGCTCCTTTATTAATTTCTGAAGAGATGGTTTTGTCAATGAAACCTGGTTCTATTATTTGTGACCTTGCCACCTCTCAAGGAGGAAATGTTGCATTTTCTGAAAAAGATAAAATTATAGAAAAAAATGGAGTTAAAATCATTGGTTATTCAAATTATGCATCTAGAACTGCCTATTCTGCGTCTGGACTATTAGCAAAAAATATAATTAACTTTTTATCTTTGTTAATAGATAAAGAAGAAAAAACTTTAAAAGTAGATTTTGAAGACGAAATTATTAAAGGAGTAAGAATATAAATTTATGGAAACTATAGATCCTTTTATTTTTAGATTAGCAATATTTATATTATCTATTTTTGTCGGCTATTATGTTGTTTGGAGTGTAACCCCAGCTTTACATACTCCATTAATGTCAGTTACCAATGCGATCTCATCAGTTATTATTGTTGGAGCATTGATTGCTGTTGCGGTTTCTAATGTTAATTCTAGTCAATTAGCTCTTTATGCCGGGGCAGTTGCTGTATTCTTAGCTGCTATTAATATTTTTGGAGGTTTTTTGGTAACTATGAGAATGCTTGCAATGTATAAAAAAGGTAAAAAGAAATAAATGATTTCAATTAATATCGTAGCTTCCCTATATTTAATTTCAGGTATTTTTTTTATTTTATCATTAAGAGGCCTGTCATCACCTGAGACTTCGAGAACTGGAAATATTTTTGGAATGACGGGAATGTTTATTGCCATAGTTTCTACACTCTTTGGATTGGAAAGTTTTGAAATTTTATTATCTAATATTGAGTTTATAATTGTCCCTTTATTATTGGGTGGAATTATTGGTGGTTTTGTAGCTGCAAGGATTGCAATGACAGCTATGCCTCAGTTAGTTGCTGGCTTTCATAGTTTAGTAGGACTTGCCGCTGTTCTAATTGCTGTTGCTGCATTTTATAATCCTTCTGCTTTTGGAATTGGACAATTTGGTCAAATTAAAACTGCATCTTTAATAGAGATGTCATTAGGTGTATCAATAGGAGCAATAACATTTACAGGTTCATGTATTGCTTTTCTTAAACTTCAAGGTTTAATGTCTGGCTCTCCAATTACATTTAAGGGTCAACATTTTTTAAATCTGATCATTGGTATTTTAATTATAGTATCGATTGTTTATTTAGTTAGAGAACAAACTACTAATTATTTTTGGATAGCAACGGCGCTTTCATTATTAATAGGATTTTTAATTATCATTCCAATTGGTGGTGCAGATATGCCTGTTGTTGTTTCCATGTTAAATTCCTATTCAGGTTGGGCTGCTGCTGGAATTGGTTTTACTTTAGAAAATACTGCTTTAATTATTACAGGAGCTTTGGTTGGTTCTTCAGGAGCAATTTTATCTTACATAATGTGTAAAGGTATGAACAGATCTTTTTTTAATGTTATACTCGGCGGATTTGGTGGAGAGGATAATGCTCAACAAACACAACAAAAAAATGCAAAACCGGTTAAACAGGCAGGTGCAGAGGATGCTGCATTTTTAATGAAAAATGCATCATCAGTAATTATAGTTCCTGGGTACGGTATGGCAGTTGCTCAAGCACAACACGCTTTGAGAGAGATGTGTGATAAATTAAAAGAAAGTGGTGTTAAAGTTAGTTATGCAATTCACCCTGTTGCTGGAAGAATGCCTGGTCATATGAATGTATTGCTTGCAGAAGCAAATGTTCCTTATGATGAAGTTTTCGAATTAGAAAGTATTAATAGTGATTTTTCAAATACAGATGTTGCATTTGTAATTGGAGCAAATGATGTAACAAATCCTGCGGCTAAAACAGATCCACAAAGTCCAATTTATGGAATGCCAATACTTGATGTTGAAAAAGCAAAATCAGTCCTTTTTGTTAAAAGAGGAATGGCCGCTGGATATGCAGGTGTTGATAATGAATTATTTTTTAAAGATAATACATTGATGCTATTTTCTGATGCAAAGAAAATGGTAGAAGAAATTTCTAAATCTTTAGATTAATTTTTGGGCATGTAGTTCATTGGTAGAACGCTACGTTGACATCGTAGAGGTAGTAAGTTCAATTCTTACCATGCCCACCAATTTGGTTGCGGGGCTAGGATTTGAACCTAGGACCTTCAGGTTATGAGCCTGACGAGCTACCAGACTGCTCCACCCCGCGATATTATTATATAAAAAAAATTTAAAATTTTGCTTTTAGTTTTCTTAATTTTTTATGTCTTTTGATATTTTCTTCTTTTTCTCTTTTTTTCTTTTCTGAAGGTTTCTCAAAATGACTTCTTAATTTAAGTAGCCTAAAAGTACCTTCTTTTTGGAGCTTTTTTTTCAAAACTCTCAAAGCCTGTTCTAAATTATCGTTTTTAACTTCTATTTTAATAACCTACCTCCTGGTGGCGCGTCAGATAGCATTTTAGTATAAAAAAGTCTATATATAACTCAACTTAAGATGGAATATTTTAGTCCCAAGGTAAAAAGAGGCATTGAAAGTAAGTCAAAAACAATCTCTCGTCGAGGCTTTGTTTTGTCTTTAGCTAAATTCACTTTCTTTGGTATTGTTACTGCTAGGTTAGCATATCTTCAAATTTTTGAATCAAAAAAATTCAAGCAACTTTCAGATAAAAATAGATACCGAGAACTTAAACAAGTTCCAGAGAGAGGAACAATCTTTGATTTTAAAGATAGAATTATTGCATCTAATAATCAGGTTTACCAACTAAGTATCTTTCCTCATGAAATAAAAAATCTTAATGAATTTTTCTATAGTATAAAAAAATATGTTAATTTTGATATTTTAGAAGTTAATAAATTTAAGAAAGAAATTTACAGACATAAAAGATTAAAGAAATATGATGCGTTTATTCTAAATAAAAAGTTATCTTGGAAGACTATCGCTAATATAAATTATCACCTAAGTGATATTTCATATGTTCAACCAATTATTACCTATGAAAGAGAATATAAGTATCCAGAGGAGTTTTCACATATCATTGGTTATGTTGGGGAGCCAAATAAAAAAGAATTAAATAATATTTCAAAAGATTTTCTAAATATTCCAAATTTAAAAATTGGCAAGATTGGTATTGAAAGAAAATTTGAAGAGCAAATAATAGGAAATCCTGGAAGGTCTGTAATCGAGACAGATGCATTCGGAAGACAGATTAAATTAGTTAGTGATGAAAAGGGAGTTAAGGGTAATAATTTTTATTCAACTCTTGACCAGGAACTACAAGTATACAGCAAAAAAGTTTTAGGTGAGGAAAGTGGATCAATTATTGTTATGACAACAAATGGACAGATCAGATGCTGTGTATCATCACCATCATTTGACTCAAATTTGTTCACATTTGGAATAAACTCATTTCAGTATAAAAAATATTTAAAAAATGAAAAAAAACCGTTAATTAACAAAGCATTATCTTCTCAGTACCCACCAGGTAGTACCTTAAAAATGCTAGTAGCAATTTCTGCAATGGAAAATAATATTTTAGATAAAAATTTTAAAATTAGATGTTCAGAGTCCACCGAGTATTTTGGACAAAAATATCATTGTTGGAAGGAAAAAGGTCATGGAGTGGTAGATTTGAAGAAAGCTATTAAAGAATCATGTGATATTTATTTTTATGAAATTGCAAGGTTACTAGGCGTCGATCGTTTATATGAAACTGCTCTTAAATTTGGCTTTAATAAATATGTTTTAGAAAATTTTTTTGAGGAAAAAAAAGGAGTTTTTCCAAATACTAAATGGAAAAAAAAATATGTTGGTCAGCCATGGTATTTAGGTGAAACTATAATAGCAGGTATTGGACAAGGATATATTCAGACCACACCAATGCAATTATGCAAGATGATTGCTCAACTAGCAAATGGTGGTTATAAAATTAAACCTTCATTTAATGCTAAAGATGATTTTAATTTAGGTGAAAAAATTATTAAAAATGATGATCACTTAAAATTAATTCATGAGGCATTGGTTTCTGCAACCAATGAATGGAAAGGTACATCGTATAGCTCTAGAATTAATGGTAATTTAAAATATTGTGGAAAAACAGGAACGTCACAGGTTAGAAAAATAACACAAGAACAAAGAGAACAAGATATCAAAAATAAAGATTTGCCATGGAAATTTAGAGACCACTCATTATTTACTGGATATGGGCCAGTGACAAATCCTGAATATGCAATTTCTGTAGTTGTAGATCATGGTGGATCAGGATCTTTAAAAGCAGCACCTATGGCAAAAAAAGTTATGCAAAAGGTATTCGAGCTTTATTATCCGAGGGGAAAAGATGCTTAGTTTAAATAAAAGTTTTTTAGAAATTTTCTTTTCTAAATTGAAATCTTTTGATTGGTTAATTATTTTTTTAATTTTAATTATATCATTAATAAGTTTACTGGTCTTATCAAGTTTAGATTTTAATAATCAAAATTTAGTAGAAAAACATTTTATCAGAATAATCTTTTCTTTTTTTGTTTTTTTATTAACAGCCTCAATAAGTATGAAATTTTGGTATAAAAATTCTTATTTATTTTATGGTCTGGTTATTATCCTTTTAATTTTAGTGGATGCTTTTGGATTAAGCGGCAAGGGTGCAAAGAGATGGCTTGATTTAGGTTTTTTTAATCTTCAACCATCAGAATTAATGAAGATTGCCGTAATTATGGCTTTAGCAAGATACTACCAGTATATTAAGACAGATGAAATTGACCATATAAAAAATTTAGTAATTCCAATTTCATTAATTCTCATTCCCTTTGTTTTAGTTATTAAACAACCAGATTTAGGAACTGCATTGTTTATTTTATTTGTTGCAATTTCTATTTTGTGGTTAGCAGGTTTAAATTTAAAAATTTTTACTTTTGGGACTTTGTCACTTTTAATCCTAGCTCCTCTATCAATTTCCTTTTTAAAACCATATCAAAAACAAAGAATTTTAACTTTTTTTGATCCTGAAAAAGATCCCACAGGCGCAGGTTATCATGTGATCCAATCTAAGATTGCAATTGGCTCGGGTGGTTTCTTTGGATCGGGCTACAAGGAAGGTTCACAAAGTAACCTTTCTTTTTTACCTGAACCCCATACTGACTTTATATTTACGGCTTTTGCCGAGCAATTTGGTTTTTTTGGTAGCAGTATACTGCTAGCTCTTTTTTTAATATTAATCTACAGAATTGATACGATTTCAAAAATTTCTAGATCTAC
>CBFHID010000007.1:11885-52333 GCA_965655895.1 Candidatus Pelagibacteraceae bacterium
TTTTGGTAGACTCATTTGTTTTGGAATTTCCTTCAATTTTTTTGTTTATATTGCAATCAATATTGGGATGGTAACAGGATTATTGCCAGTTGTAGGTGTGCCGATACCTATAATGTCGTATGGCGGAACTGCAATGTTAACCTCAATGTTTGCGCTTGGGCTTGTAACTAGTGCTAAAATTGATAAAGACCAAAATATTTACTAAATAAGCACTTTTCTGCCTTTAAAATGGGTAAAGTTTTCTTAGACTCTTGCTTTTTATATTTGTATAACTCACCTGATGTTTAGCAATAACGATCGAAGTAGTTCAGACGGTACCTCATTAATTGGGGAGGGTTTAAATATTGAAGGCGATATGGTTTGCAAAGGATCAATCGAAGTCGCAGGCATAATGAACGGCAATATAAAATCTGTAAATTTAAAGGTATTAGAAACTGGATCAATAATTGGTAGCGTAGCTGCTGAAAAATTTGAAGCTTTTGGTTTTATTGAAGGTGAAATTTATGCCGATGATATTGTGATAGGAAAAACTGCAACGATAAAAGGCGACGTCTTTTTTAAAGAAAATCTTAAAATCGATGAAGGTGCCGATGTCGATGGTTATATTAAGAGAGTTAACCAAGGAAAAAGTGCCACAACTCAACCCAAACAATCTCAAAAAGTAGCAAAAGAAAAAAAAGATAAGCAACTAGAGATTGAAGACTCAGAGAAAAAAGCTGTAAATCAATCTTAATTTTAATAAATACTTATTAAAATTATGATTAAAAAAATAAAACAGCATTTGAAGGATGCAAATAAAACTTATTTTGAGCATCAAAGGTTTGCATTCAAAGCAAGTTTTAATTGTTTAAAATCCTCGTTCACTGCCTTAGTTCATGGAATATGTCCGGCATTTTTTGAATATAATACATCTACAAATATAAAAAAAATGCACGAAGATATGCAACCAATATACAAAATGAGAGAAGAAAAAAACAAAAGTTAAATTTAACTTTTTCTAAATGCAAAATATTAAAGCTTACATATTTTTAATACTTTGCACTCTTTTTTGGGCAGGAAATTTTATTGTTGGTAAAGTTGCTACACTCTTTGACATTCCTCCATTTACTTTAAACTTTTATAGATGGTTAATAGCATTTTTAATTCTCTTTCCGTTTACATATAAAAAACTTTATCAAAATTTTAACGAAATAAGAGATAAAATAATTCCTCTTAGTATCATGGGATTTACCAGTATTACGATTTTTAACTCTGTTGTATATTATTCATTAAATTACACCCAAGTTTTAAATGGTGTCTTGATGATTTCAACAATACCTGTTCTAATCATTTTTTTTTCATCGATTTCAACAAGTGAAAAAGTTAAACTTCCACAAATTCTAGGGCTGGTGATATCATTTATTGGCGTTTTAATAATTGTTACAAAATTTGAATTTAACAAATTGTTAAATTTAAATTTAAATAAAGGAGATATGTGGATTCTGGTGGCCATGATTTCTTGGGCAATTTATTCGGTTATGATAAAGGAAAAAAAAATAAATCTTGAACCATTTATTTTGCTACAAACTTTAATTCTCATAGGATTAGTTTTTTTAGTTCCATTTTATATATATGAAATTCTTACCTTTAAATACCTTGCGATCAATATACCTGTAATGTTAACGGTAGGATATGTTGTTTTGTTTGCTGGAATTGGCGCTTATATTTTTTGGATTGGTGCAATTAAAATAATAGGCCCTAGTCGTTCTGGTATATTTCTTCACCTGATGCCAGTTTTTAGTTCGTTGATGGCAATTTTTATATTAGGTGAAAAACTGGCAAACTTTCATATTTATGGGGCAAGTTTAATTTTGATTGGAATTATTATTTCTTCTAAATTTAAAAGTAGTTAATCATTAAAATTTTACTATTTAGTTATCCAAGGTTACCAAGAAACGGGAACCAGTCTAGCAAATAAAATCCTAACGTTTGAATTTTTCCTGTAATTATCAAAACTCCAGTGATTAATAAAATATAACCACTAATTTTTTGTATTTTAACAATATGCAGTCTTGTTTTTTGAGAAAAGACTAAAAATTTCGTTATATATAATCCTGACAAAATAAATGGAATTGCTAAACCTGCTGAATAAATCGTTAATAAAATAATACCTTTTGTCAGTGTTGTTTCAAGAGAGGCAAGAGCCAAAACCGATCCTAGAATTGGACCAATGCATGGAGACCAGCCAAAACCAAAACCAATGCCAACAATTAACGAAACATAAGGTTTTGTTATATGATTACGAAAGTGGTATCGTAACTCTTGGTTCAATAATCTTAGCTGCAAGATACCAATCATATTTAAACTGAAAAAAATTATTAAAGCGCCGACAATATAAGTAAAGATATTTGAATACTTTAACATGATAGAGCCAAAGTATGTTGCCGTTGCACCCAAGCTAACAAATACAATTGAAAATCCGATTGTGAAAAGTAATGTTTCTTTTAAAATAAAATTTTTTTTTCTCTCTTCTAAACCCTCAAGAGTAGTTCCATTTATAAAAGAGATATACCCTGGTATGATGGGCAAAACACACGGTGATAAAAAACTAATTATACCCGCAAAGAAAGATAGGAAATATATGCTCATTTTATGCCTAAAATTTTATCTAACTCACCCTTATTATCAAGTTCATGAATGAAGTCGCAATCTCCAATATGGGTTTCGTTGATGAAAATTTGAGGCACTGTTTTAGCACCATTGGATGTAGAAACCATTTCTTCAAACTTTTCAGGTTTTTCGGAAAGATCAATTTCTTCTAAAAGTACATTTTTACTTTTTAAAAGTTTTTTTGCTCTTATACAAAAAGGGCAGTATGGAGTTGTATAAATTTTAATTTTTTTCATGGAGTTTAATTATCAAACGCGCATCTAAATCCAATATAAATAACGTAAAAATCTGATGGTTTATATTGAGCCCCATCAACTTTCGTCTTAGAAGCGCCGTACCACCATGAAGCACCTGCTGTTAAAGACTCTTTGCCCTTTTGATCGCTGATCCATTCCCATACATTTCCTCCCATTGCAACCAGACCATTAATACCATCAGGTAAAGATGTAACATCAACGTGCTTATTATAATTTAATATCCCTTGAGAATTTAATCCTTCAGCCTTATCACCACTAGCGTATAGATATGTTTTTCCTTTAATAAATTTATTAGAATTTAAAACTTGAGTATATGCTGCTAATTTCCATTCATCAAATGTCGGAAGTCTACCGCCATTATCTTTACAAAATTTTTCTGCTTCAAATCTATTAATGTGTGTTGCTGGTTCAAGAATACTATCGGGTTTTTTTCCGAATGGAGACTTGTAGTTCCATCCTTTCCTTTTTTCCCATCCTGCACCCCACTCATAACCGCCACCATTCTTTTCAGCCAAAGTTGACAAATTATTTTTTTTTAAATATTCCCCAAATTCTTTAATTGTTATTTCATATTTATTCATTGAAAATTTTCCAAGATTGACTTTGGTATTTTCAAAAGCAATTAGATTTGTGGATAAAAAAAGAAAACAAATTATTTTTATTATTAATTTCATAGTAGATGATAACTTAAATATATGAGTAATTTTAATAGTGTCAAAAAATTTATGTCAGTCTTTGGCCAAGAGGTAAAAGATCAAGCAGGTTTTCCTGATGAAAAGATACAAAATCTTAGGGTTTCATTGATTGAAGAGGAGCTGGAGGAATTGAAACAGGCTATAAAAGATAATGACATTAAAGAAGTAGCTGATGCGTTAACTGATATTTTGTACGTTACATATGGAGCAGGGCATGCATTTGGCATAGATTTAGATCAATGCTTTCATGAGGTTCAACAATCAAATATGAGTAAATTAGGTGAAGATGGAAAACCTATTTACAACGAACATGGAAAAGTATTAAAAGGCCCTAACTATTTTAAACCAGATTTAGGAAAATTTGTAAAATGAAAGAATATAAAATTGCTTCAATTGCAGGAGATGGAATTGGCAAAGAAGTAGTACCTGAAGGAATAAAGATTTTAAAAGAAGTTGCCAAACAACATCAGTTTAAATTGACAATCGATGAATTTGACTTTGCATCTTGTGATTACTATGAAAAACATGGAAAAATGTTGCCAGATGACTGGCAAGAAAAAATTGGTAAACATGATGCAATTTTTTTTGGAGCAGTTGGAGACCCAGACAAATTACCAGATCATATATCTTTATGGGGATCACTATTAAAGTTCAGACGTGACTTTGATCAGTATATTAATTTAAGACCTGTTAAATTGATGCCAGGTGTACCATGTCCTTTGGCTAATAAAAAACCAGGCGATATTGACATGATGATCGTTAGGGAAAATACAGAAGGTGAGTACTCTTCAGTTGGCGGCAGAATGTATCAGGGTACAGATAGAGAGATTGTTGTTCAAGAAACAGTGATGTCTAGAGTTGGGGTAGATAGGGTCCAAAAATTTGCATTTGAATTAGCAAAAACTAGAAAAAGAAAAAAATTAACTAGCGCTACTAAATCGAACGGCATTTCAATTACCATGCCTTATTGGGATGAAAGATTTGAAGAAAATAAAAAATCTTTTCCAGAAATTGAAACCGATCAATATCATATAGATATTTTAACAGCTCGATTTGTATTAACGCCAGAATGGTTTGATGTAGTAGTTGGATCAAATTTATTTGGAGATATTTTGTCAGATCTAGGACCTGCTTGTACCGGTACGATTGGTATTGCACCTTCCGGAAATATTAATCCTGAAAATAAATTTCCATCATTATTTGAACCTGTCCATGGTTCTGCACCTGATATTGCAGGAAAAGGTATTGCAAATCCAGTTGGACAAATTTGGTCTGGAGCAATGATGTTAGACTATTTAGGTGAAAAAGAAGCAAGTGATAGAATTATTAAATCAATAGAAAAAACGTTATCAGATAAAAAAACTAGAACTAAAGATCTATCAGGAGAATTGAATACCAAAGATTGTGGCGACGCAGTTTTAGGAAATCTCTAGAGATTTAAGGGGCGTTCTGTTGCAAGGTGCCCCGGACCCCTGCTAATTAATTAACCGAGGTTAATTAAGCAGCAATAGCGTAACTTTCGTTAGCATTTATAAATTAGCCCATTACGGCGGAACAATACCGAGTGAAAGAAAAGCCTTTAGACATCCGTCGAGCCTATTTCACCCCCATGAGTTGTATTTGGTGGAGGTGCAGGGTACCGCCCCCTGGTCCGAAATGTTTATTACGAATTTCGTTTATCACCATAGTTGGAAAACCAACGAGAATTAATATATGTGATAGATTCTAAAATTAAAGAAAATAAACTTAATGGCGCTTACTGAACAACAAAAACAAGAAATAAAAGAGCAACAATCTCAACAAAACACGACTAAACGAGTTACCTCTCCAGAACTGGAAAAAATTTTATATGACGCAATACCAATTTTAGATCATGGCTTTATTAGAGTTGTTGATTATATGGGCGATGATAGTTCAATTGTTCAAGCCGCAAGAGTTTCTTATGGAAAAGGAACTAAAAAAGTTTCAACTGATGAAGGATTAATTCGGTATCTATTAAGACATTGGCATAGCACACCATTTGAAATGTGCGAAATTAAATATCATGTGAAGTTACCAATATTTATAGCAAGGCAATGGATTAGACATAGAACAGCAAATGTTAATGAATATTCTGCAAGATATTCAATTTTAGATAAAGAGTTTTATATTCCTGAGCCAGATAAATTAGCGGCACAAGCAGTAAACAACAGGCAGGGGCGAGGTGATATTTTGCAAGGAGATCAAGCCCAAGAAGTATTAGATATTTTAAAGAACGATTCTGTTAGAACGTATGAAAATTATGAGAAAATGTTGAATGAAAGGTATGATGGTTCTGTTATTGATGAGAATAAAAATGGTTTAGCCAGAGAACTTGCTCGAATGAATTTAACACTTAATTCTTACACGCAGTGGTATTGGAAAACAGATTTACTAAACTTAATGAATTTCTTATTTTTGCGAGCAGATATTCATGCTCAGTATGAAATTAGAGTTTATGCAGATGCAATGATTGATACTTTAAAAAAATGGGTACCCATTACTCATTCTGCTTTTTTAGATTATAGAGTAGGTGCTGCACATGTTTCATCAAAAGGCTTAAAGGTTATTAAGTCTTTATTAAATGGAGATAAAGTAGATATAGAGAGCTCTGGTTTAAGCAAAAGAGAGTGGAATGAATTGATGGAAGTTTTAGAAAAAAAAGATTTATTAGTTTAATTAAATATCTTTTCTGAAATTCTAATAAATTTTTCTTTAATATCTTTAGACAAGTCTTCAAATACAATTCCTTTTTCAGAGCATTGATCAAAGCTTTCATCTATTGCAATCTTTTCTATTATTTCAATATTTTGTTCCTCTGATAATTTTTCCACACCATCTTTTCCAAAGGGAAAATTCTTTTCATTGTTTTTATCTAAAAAATAGGACATATTTTCAATTATTCCTAAGACTGGAATATTAGTTTTTTTAAACATCTCAATTCCTCTGTTTGCATCAGTAATCGAGAGCTTTTGAGGAGTTGTTATTATTACACTGGAATTAACGTCTAGCTCTTGTGCGAAAGTTAAGATTGCATCACCAGTACCTGGCGGCAAATCAACAAATAAGCAGTCCAACTCTCCCCAGTTAACATTGTTAACAAAAGATTTAATAGCGTTAATGACCATTGGTCCCCTCCATATCATTGGAGTATTTTTATCGATAAGGAAACCCATAGACATTAATTTAACCCCTTGCGCTTCAACAGGGTTAATTTTATTTTTTTCATCAGCAGTAGGTTTAATTGTGATATTAAATAAATCAGGAATTGAAGGCCCATAAATATCAGCATCTAATAATCCAATTTTTAAACCTCTTTTTGCTGAAGCTACGGAAATATTTGCACAAATTGTAGATTTTCCAACTCCTCCTTTTGCACTTGCAATAGCGACAATTTTACTAACGCCTGGTATGTTTTTTTTTACAAATTGTGACTTTGGGTCAATTTTGTCTCTAAAACCTTGGCTTAAATTAATTTTTTTTTCTTTATTCACCTTGTTTTTTCCTTTTAAACTCCTAACTAACTATATAGTAGTAGCTCAATTAAAAATTTAAACAACGGAGTAAAAAATGTCCGGTTCGCCATGGGGCAATGGAGGTAACGATCGACCATCAGGTGGTGGTGGAAAAAATAGGCCTCCAAATATTGATGATCTGGCTAATCAGTTTCAAGATTCTTTGAAAAAAATGTTTCCCGGAAAAAAAGGACCAGGAGGCAACAAACCCATATATTTATTTGCAATTTTAATTGTAGGCCTATGGTTAGCAAGTGGTTTTTATAGAGTATTACCAGATGAGCAAGGTGTTGTATTAAGGTTTGGAAAATATGTAAATCAAACCCAACCAGGGCTTCATTATCATTTGCCTTATCCAATTGAATCAGCGCTAACTCCAAAAGTTACAAAAGTAAATAGAATTGATGTGGGATATAGATCAGCGTCTGATACAGGAAGAGCAACAAGTGCAAGCGATGTGCCAGAAGAAAGTCTGATGCTAACTGGTGACGAAAACATTGTTGATATCGATTATTCCGTATTTTGGATTATCAAAGATGCAGGAAAATTCTTATTCAATATTCAAGATCCAGAAGATACCGTTAAAAGTGTAGCAGAAACTGCAATGAGAGAAGTAATTGCCAGGTATGATATTCAATCAATATTAACAGAGGGTAGAGCCCAAGTTGAAGTTGATACTCAAAAAATTATGCAATCAATTTTAGATAGTTATGATTCTGGAATTACAATCACTCAAGTTCAAACTCAAAAAGCCGATCCACCAAAAGAGGTAATCGATGCATTTAGAGATGTACAAGCTGCAAAAGCAGATAAAGAAAGGTCTCAAAACGAAGCAGAGGCTTATGCAAACGATGTTATTCCAAGAGCACGAGGAGAAGCTGCTCAAATTTTACAACAAGCCGAAGCTTATAAAAGAGAAGTGGTGGCACTTGCAGAAGGAGAAGCAAGTAGATTTTTAGCAATTTATAATGAATACAGAAAAGCAAGAACTGTCACACAAGAAAGAATGTACCTTGAGACTATGGAGAAAGTTTTAGCAGATATTAACAAAATAATAATTGATAAAAAATCAGGAGGAGGTGTAGTACCTTATCTACCACTTCCTGAATTAAAAAAGAACTCGGTTAATTAATATGAATGAAAAAACGTTAAAATTTTTAGGACCTATAATCATAGTTTTAGGTTTTATAGTGTATTCAACCTTTTTTATTGTATCAGAAATTCAGCAAGCAATTGTTTTGCAGTTTGGTGATCCTAAAAGAATAGTACAAAAAGCAGGGTTAAATTTTAAGATACCATTTATTCAAAACGTAGTATTTTTGGATACTAGAATTTTAAATTTAGATGCCCCGCCAGAGGAGGTCATCGCATCTGACCAAAAAAGATTAATTGTAGATGCTTTTGCAAGATTTCAAATTAAAGATCCATTACAGTTTTATATCTCGGTTGGAAATGAAAGAGTAGCAAGATCAAGATTATCGACAATAGTGAATGCAAGAATTAGAGGAGTGTTAGGTAAAGAAGAGCTGCAAACATTAGTTTCAAAAGATAGAGCAAGACTAATGGATCAAATCACAAAAGATGTTAACACTGAAGCCGAAAAGCTTGGTATCCGAATTATTGATGTAAGAATTAAACGAGCAGACTTGCCACAAGCAAACAGTGAAGCAATTTATCGAAGAATGCAAACTGAAAGACAGCGAGAAGCAAAAGAATTTAGAGCTGAAGGTGCTGAAATTGCACAAACCGTTAGATCAACCGCAGATAAAGAAGTGACAATTATATTAGCTGAGGCTAATAAAAAATCACAGATTTTAAAAGGAGAAGGTGACGGCCTTAGAAATAAAATATTCGCTGATGCATTTGGTAAAGACCCAAGTTTTTTTAGTTTCTATAGATCAATGCAATCTTACGAAAAAGCATTGATTGGAAAAGATACTTCTTTAATATTGTCACCAGATAGTGATTTTTTCAAATACTTTGGAAAATCAGGCACTATTCAAAGAAGAGCAGCACCACAAGCCACACAAAAAAAACAATAAATTAAATGAAAGAGCTTATAGTTGCAATTGGTTTGCTTCTAGTGATTGAAGGCTTGGTTTATACTATTTTTCCAGATCAAATGAAAAGTATGATGAAGAAAATGCAAGAACTCTCTGCATCAAATTTAAGAACAGGTGGCCTTTTTTTTGCTTTAATTGGGTTTATTATAGTTTGGATTATTAAAGGATGATTAGATTCTTAAAAATTTTTATTATAGTTTTTATCTTTAATTCAATTTCTAATACTTCGTTTTCCAATGATGTATTAAAAGGATTTTCTAAACTTGCTGAAAAATCTATGCCTTCAGTGGTAAATATTTCTGCAACAACCGTTGTAGAAACGAGATCTCAGCCATTTCCTTTTCAGTTTCCTCCGGGTTCACCATTTGAAGATTTTTTTAAAGAATTTGAGAAAAATCAAGGTCCTCAAAAAAGAAGATCTACCGCACTAGGTTCTGGTTTTGTTATCGATGAAAGTGGAATAGTGATTACAAATAATCATGTCATACAAAATTCAGAGGGTATTTTAGTAAAGTTTACTGATGGTTCAGAGTATGAAGCTGAACTTGTAGGAACAGACCCTATGAGTGACATTGCGGTCTTAAAAATTAAATCTAATAAGAAGTTCCCTGCTGTAAAATTTGCAAATTCAGATCAGGCAAAAGTTGGAGACTGGGTTTTGGCAATTGGGAATCCTTTTGGTCTTGGAGGTACAGTTACACATGGAATTATATCTGCAATTAATAGAGATATAAACATGGGTCGTTATGATAATTTTATTCAAACAGACGCATCAATAAATCAAGGAAATTCTGGCGGACCATTGTTTAATTTAGATGGTGAAGTAGTTGGTATTAATACAGCAATTTTTTCTAATTCTGGTGGATCGGTTGGTATTGGATTTGCAATACCGGCTAATTTTGCAAAAAATGTTATAGACCAATTAATTAAATTTGGTGAAACGAAAAGAGGTTGGCTCGGAGTTAGAATTCAAACCGTTACAAAGGAAATAGCTGACAGTTTAGGTCTCAAAGATGCCATTGGCGCTCTAGTTACAGATGTAAATAAAGATAGTCCCGCTGATAAAGCTGGTCTAAGACCTGGCGATATAATTATAGAATTTAATGGTAAAAAAGTTACAGCAATGAGAGATTTACCAAGATTGGTTGGTGAAGCTCCCGTTGGTCAAGCAGCTACTTTAAAAGTATGGAGAGATAAAAAAGAAATTACTAAAAGAGTCGTGCTTGGAAGATTAGAAGATACGGCTGAGTTTAAAGAAAAAGCTCCAGTCAAATCAACTAAGCAAACATTTGAGGCCCTTGGCATTGATGTTAGAGATATTAAGGAAGAGGATAAAAAAAATAGATCTAAATTAAACAAAAGATCTGGAGTTATTATAGAAAAAATTGATCCAAATGGTGCCATGGCATTGCTTCCAGTCAGACCAGGGGACGCTATTATTTCTATACAAAATAATTCTATAAAAGATGTTAAAGACTTTGAAAAAAAACTTAAAAGACAAATTCAATCTGGAAACAAAACTATTTTAATAACAATTATCGATCTTCAAAATACGACAAGATATATTGGCGTAAAAATAAAATAATTAAAACATATGAATAAAGTTATTCTTTTAGCTGGTCCGACAGCTTCAGGAAAATCCGATCTTGCAATTTATATTGCTAAAAAAATTAATGGAGAAATAGTTAATGCAGATAGTATGCAGGTTTATAAGGAAATTAAAATTTTATCAGCTAGACCAAGTAATTATCAGGGAGTTAGACACCATCTTTATGGTTTCTTAAGTGTAAAAAAAAAATTCTCTACTGGCGAGTGGATACAGTTAGCAGAAAAAAAAATTAACGATATTACTAAAAGAAAAAAAATACCTATTTTTGTTGGTGGGACAGGTTTATATTTCAAAACATTAACTGATGGCATTGCAAAAGTTCCAGCAATTTCTGCATTAAAAAGAAAAGAAGTTATTAATCTATACAATAAGATTGGAAGTGAAAAGTTTTATAATAAGCTAATCAAGCTTGACCCGAAATGCAAAAATAGAATTGAAAAAAATGATAAGCAACGAATGATTAGGTTTTATGAAGTAAAATACTTTACAAAAAAATCAATTTTTGATTGGCAAAAAAATACAATAAATAATTTGAGAGATTATTATTTTGTAAAAATTTTCTTAAATCCATCTAGAAGTTTTCTTCTTGAAAAAATCCAACTTAGGTTTAAAAAAATGATAGTTAGTGGAGCCTTAAAAGAAGTTAGACGGTTTCAAAAATTAAAAGTTTCAAAACAATCTACTGCAAATCACATTTTGGGTTTAAATGAGCTTATGAATTCCCTTGATCAAAAAATACAAGAAAATGAAGCAATTGAGAGGTCAATCATAAGAACTAGACAGTATATAAAGCGTCAATTGACATGGTTTAGAGGCCAGATGAAAGAGTGGAATGCTTTTGATGATTTAAATCGGTCGGAATTGAAAAAAAAAGTTTATAATTTCGTTAGAAGATCTTGACCGTAGAATAAGTTAAGTTAAATTCAACTTCTGAGATATATGTCTAATCAATTAACAGGGGCAGAAATTGTTTTTAAAGCACTTAACGAACATGGTGTTAAGTTCATTTTTGGCTATCCGGGTGGAGCAGTTTTGCCTTTGTATGATGAAATTTCAAAACAAAAAAATATAAAACATATTTTAGTAAGGCACGAACAGGGAGCAGGTCATGCAGCAGAAGGGTACGCCAGATCATCTGGAAAACCTGGCATTGCTTTAGTTACATCGGGACCAGGAGCTACAAATATGGTAACCGCATTGACCGATGCGTACATGGATTCTATTCCATTAGTTTGTATTACTGGACAAGTTCCAACACATTTAATTGGAACAGATGCTTTTCAAGAATGCGATACAACTGGAATTACAAGGCCTTGTACGAAACATAACTGGTTGGTGAAAGATGTTAATCAATTAGCAGAAACAATTCACAAAGCATTTCATATTGCAACTTCAGGCAGACCAGGTCCAGTATTAGTTGATATTCCAAAAGATGTTCAGTTTCAAAAAGGAATATACAAAAGTTCAAAAGATATTGAAATTGATACATACAAGCCAAAGGTAATTGCAGATAAAAAAAATATTGATGAAGCAATAGATTTAATTATTAAGTCAAAAAGACCAATTATATATTCTGGTGGTGGAGTAATTAACGCAGGTACTAAAGCATCTGATGCGCTAACAGAGTTTACAAGAGTTACTAATTTTCCAATTACATCAACATTACAAGGTCTTGGTGCATTTCCAGGAAGTGATCCTCAGTTTTTAGGAATGCTAGGAATGCACGGAACCTATGAAGCAAATAATGCCATGCATGAATGTGATTTAATGATTAATATTGGAGCAAGGTTTGATGATAGGATTACAGGCCGTGTAGATGCATTTTCGCCAAACTCCAAAAAAATTCATATAGATATTGATCCTTCATCAATTAATAAAATTATAAAAGTTGACCTAGCTATTGTTGGAGATTGTTTAAGTGTTTTAAATGATATGCTTACAACTCTTAAAAAGAAACATTCTGATTTTTGCAATTCTAACAAAGAAAATATTAGTACTTGGTGGAAACAAATTAATAAATGGAGAGAGGTAAAATCTTTATCATATAAACGTGATGATAAATTGATCATGCCGCAATATGCAGTTGAAAGGTTATACGAATTAACCAAGAACCAAGATGCATTTATAACAACTGAGGTAGGCCAACATCAAATGTGGGCTGCGCAATTTTATAAATTTGATAAACCAAATAGATGGATGACATCAGGTGGATTGGGAACAATGGGTTATGGTCTGCCAGCTGCTATTGGCACACAAATTGCGAATCCAGGAAAGTTAGTTGTTGATATTGCTGGAGAAGCATCAATTCTTATGAATATTCAAGAAATGTCTACTGCTGTTCAATATAAATTACCTGTTAAAATATTTATTTTAAATAATCAGTGGATGGGTATGGTGAGACAGTGGCAAGAACTTTTGCACGGAAAAAACTATTCTGAAAGTTATACAGAAGCGTTGCCAGACTTTGTTAAATTGGCAGAAGCATACGGTGCAATTGGAATGAGAGCTACGACACCAAAGGAATTAGACGAAAAAATAAAAGAAATGATCGATGTAGATAGACCAGTAATTTTTGACTGTTTGGTAAAAAAAGACGAAAACTGTTTTCCTATGATTCCATCTGGTAAAGCTCACAATGAAATGATTTTAAGACCTGAAGACGATGAGGGAATTACTGAAGAAGGAAAAGTTTTAGTTTAATGTCAAAATCCGCTTACGAAATTGACGGTCAGCATGATAAAATTGAAAGATATGTTGTCGTTGCTTGGGTAGATAATGAGGCCGGTGTATTAGCAAGAGTTGCAGGTTTATTTTCCGGTAGAGGATATAATATTGAGTCATTGGCAGTTTCAGAAGTTGATCATGAAAGAAAGATTTCAAGAATCACAATTGCAACAAATGGAACCAAAGCTGTTATAAAGCAAATTCAAGCTCAGGTTTTAAAGCTTGTACCTGTTCACAAAGTGAATACTTACCCGATTAATGATGAAACAATTTTCAGAGAATTAGCGCTCGTCAAGTTTTTAGGTGACGGAGATATTTTGAAAAAAGCAGAGCAATTATGTGTTGACAATAAGTATGAGTTTTTAGATAAAACACAAAAATCTTTTATTGTACAAGCTTTAGGGCTTAGAACAGAGATTGATAGCTTTATTAAAAAAATTAAAGCTTTGGGAGAGGTGAGTATTTCAAGAACTGGTGCCTTAGCTATGAAAAAGGGATCAGAAACAGTTAAAGATAACAAAGGAAAAGTATTATGAAAATGTATTATGACAAAGATGCAGATGTGAATCTAATAAAATCAAAAAAAGTTGCAATTGTAGGATTCGGAAGTCAGGGCCATGCTCACGCTCTTAATTTAAAAGATAGCGGAGTTCAAGAGGTTGTGGTTGCACTAAGAGAAAACTCTCCAAGCATTCAAAAAGCAGAGTCAGCGGGTTTAAAAGTAATGAACATTTCCGATGCAGCAGAGTGGGCAGATGTTTTAATGATTTTGGCTCCAGATGAATTGCAATCAGGTATTTATAAAAATCATATTGAACAAAGAATAAAACAAGGTGCAAGTTTAGCTTTTGCCCATGGTTTAAATATTCATTATGATTTAATTAAAGCAAGAGATGATCTTGATGTTTTTATGATTGCTCCTAAAGGACCTGGTCATTTAGTTCGAACAGAATATCAAAAAGGCGGGGGAGTTCCGTGCCTGATGGCAGTACATAAAGACAGTACAGGAAAAGCCAAAGATCTTGCGCTCTCATATGCTTCTGCTGTTGGCGGAGGAAGATCAGGTATTATAGAAACAACTTTTAAAGATGAATGTGAAACTGATCTTTTTGGCGAACAAGTGGTATTATGTGGTGGGCTTGTAGAATTAATTAAAAAAGGATTCGAAACATTAACTGAGGCAGGCTATCCACCTGAAATGGCATATTTTGAGTGTCTACATGAAGTTAAATTAATTGTTGATTTGATTTATGAAGGCGGGATCGCAAATATGAACTATTCAATTTCAAATACAGCTGAGTATGGTGAATATGTTTCTGGCAAAAAAATTGTTGATGATAAAACTAAGGAAAGAATGAAAGAAGTCTTAAAAGACATACAATCTGGAAAATTTACTAAAGATTGGATGAAAGAAAATGAAAACGGTCAGAAGAATTTCCTACAGATGAGAAAAGATTTATCTGAGCATCAAATAGAAAAAGTCGGAGAAAAACTAAGAGCTTTGATGCCTTGGATATCTAAAAATAAGATTATTGATAAGTCAAAAAACTAGTATTACTGCTAGTTTTTAATTTGAGGGATCTGATCATTACAATTTTTGCGTTAATTACTAGATTTTTTCATAAAGGAGGATTACATACTATTTATGTCAAAAAACAGAGTAATTATATTTGATACTACTTTAAGAGATGGTGAGCAATCACCAGGAGCTTCAATGAGTCTTGAAGGCAAATTACAAATTGCCTCGGCTTTTCAAGATTTGGGAGTCGATGTTTTAGAAGCGGGTTTTCCTGCAGCATCACCTGGAGATTTTGAGGCTGTATCTGAAATTTCAAAATTACTTAAAACTACAATCCCTTGCGGGTTAGCAAGAGCTGTAAAAAATGATTTAGAAAAATGTGTTAATTCTTTAAAGCATGCAAAAAATTATAGAATACATACTTTTGTTTCAACAAGTGATTTGCATATTAAGCATAAGTTACAAAAAACCAAAGAAGAAGTTTTGGATTTGATTAAATCTAGTGTTGAATTTGCAAAAAAACATACGGATGATGTTGAGTGGTCTCCTGAAGATGCAACTAGAACAGATCCTGATTATTTATGTAAAACGGTTGAGCTTGCAATTAAATGCGGGGCTACAACAATAAATATTCCGGATACAGTAGGTTATGCATTACCGAGTGACTATGAAAGAATTATTAAAGATTTATTTAATAGAGTACCCAATATTGATAAAGTAATAGTTTCAACGCATACTCATAATGACCTAGGTTTAGCTGTTGCAAATGCACTTGCTGGTGTTGCAGCAGGCGCTAGACAAATTGAATGCACAATTAATGGCATAGGCGAAAGAGCGGGTAATGCAGCATTAGAAGAAGTGGTTATGGCAATGAAAACTCGTAATGACCTAATGCCTTTTGAAACAAATATTGTTACACAAAAAATTAATAGTTGTTCGAGATTATTGTCAAATATTATTGGCTTCCCAGTTCAATATAATAAAGCAATAGTTGGAAAAAATGCATTTGCGCATGAATCTGGAATTCATCAAGACGGAATGTTAAAAAATAGTCAGACCTATGAGATAATGACACCAGAAAGTGTTGGAGTGAATAAATCTTCATTAGTTATGGGTAAGCATTCAGGTCGACATGCCTTTAAAGAAAAACTATCAAATTTGGGTTATTCTAATTTAAATGAAGAAAAAATTGATAATGCATTTAATAAGTTCAAAGATTTAGCTGATAAAAAAAGACATGTTTTCGATGAAGATATTGCAGCTTTAATTGATGATGATTTAATGAAAAATAATAATTTTATTAAATTAATATCATTAGAAGTTGTAGCGGGTACAAAGGGACAAAAAGCAATATTAGAGCTTGATGTTCATGGTGATAAAAAAAATACAGAGCAAACTGGAGATGGACCCGTTGACTCTATTTTCAAATGTATAAAAGAAATTTTTCCTCATGATGTAAATTTACAACTTTATCAAGTTCATGCAGTTACCGAAGGAACTGATGCACAAGCAACTGTTAGTGTTAGAATCGAGGAGAATGGTAGAATTTCTGTAGGTCAAGCAGCTGATACTGATACTTTAGTCGCTTCTGCTCAGGCATATATAAATGCATTAAATAAATTAATTTTAAAACGAAAAAGATCTGCGCCAAGTAGCAAGGATTACTCAGCAGCAATTTAAAAGAAAGAGGAAAATTATGTCAATATTTAGTAAAATTATGGGGATGTGGT
The DNA here is from genome assembly GCA_965655895.1 of Candidatus Pelagibacteraceae bacterium. Lineage (GTDB taxonomy): Bacteria > Pseudomonadota > Alphaproteobacteria > Pelagibacterales > Pelagibacteraceae > HIMB114. The sequence continues at coordinate 28,665 of CBFHID010000007.1, forward strand.
CAACTGATATGGCAATTGATCTTGGAACAGCAAATACGCTTGTTTACGTAAAAGGAAAAGGAATTGTATTAAATGAACCGTCTGTTGTTGCAATAGTAAATGAAAAGGGGAAAAATCAAGTTTTGGCAGTTGGTGAGGATGCAAAACAAATGCTAGGAAGAACGCCAGGATCTATTCAAGCTATTAGACCTTTGAGAGACGGAGTTATTGCAGACTTTATAGTTACAGAAGAGATGATTAAGCACTTTATTAAAAAAGTTCATCAAAGAAGTGCATTTGCAAACCCAAGAATTATTATTTGCGTCCCAACAGGTTCTACGCCAGTAGAGCGAAGAGCTATTCAAGAATCTGCTCATGCAGCGGGTGCAAGAAAAGTACAACTTATTGAAGAGCCAGTGGCGGCAGCAATTGGCGCTGGTTTACCAATATCAGAACCTACAGGCTCAATGATTGTAGATATCGGCGGCGGAACTACAGAGATTGCCGTCATGTCATTGGGTGGAATAGTTTATTCTCAATCTCTTAGAGTTGCAGGAGATGCTTTAGATCAGTCAATAGTTACATATATGAGAAAAAAATTTAATTTACTCATAGGAGAGTCTACTGCAGAAAAAATTAAAAAAGAAATTGGAACATGCATACCGACAAGTACTGATAATACATATATTATGAAAGGCAGGGATATAAGAACAGGAGTTCCAAAGGAGATTACACTAACTGAAAAAGATTCAGCTGAAGCGATGTCGCCTATAATCACACAAATAATTCAAGCAATTAAAGATGCTTTAGAACATACACCACCAGAACTTTCTGCTGACTTAGTAGATATGGGATTAGTATTAGCAGGTGGAGGTGCTTATCTTAAAAATTTAGATAAACTTATATCAAAAGAAACCGGGTTACCTGTTTCAATAGCAGATGACCCTTTATCTTGTGTAGCCATAGGAACAGGAAAAGCACTTGAGCAAGAAGGTATCTTCTCATCTATGCTAACAGAATATTAGTCAAAAATGAGATTTGCATCTTCAGAAAATGTTGATGTTAAAAAAAATATAATTATTTTTCTTATTATATCTTTAATTTTATTCTTTGTAGATCGGAGTAATAATCAATATCTAAAAGCTGCAAGATCTTCTATAAATGATGGAATAATATATTCCACAGTAGTTTTAAAATCCCCATTTATTTTTTTATCTAATTTAGTAGGTACTACAACTAAATTTTTTGAAGAAGAAAAAGTTATTAATAAAAATAAAATTTTAGATTTAGAAAATCAAATTGAAAAATTAAAAAATGAAAAAACTTCACTTATTCTTCAGTTAGAAAATCTAAGAAAAATTACGGGTGAAGAAAACTATCCATTTGAAACTGTTCAGGTGAAGGTCTTAATGTATAAAAGTAATATTTTGCATCAATCAATAATTATTAATAAAGGAACAAATGACGGCATTAAAATTGGAAATCCACTTATTAAGAATAATATTTTAGTTGGCAAAGTTTACAAAACTAATTTCAATTCTTCTCATGCTTTTTTAATAACAAATAACAATAGTAGAGTGCCAGTTAGAATCGGTAAGAATAATTATAAAGCTATTGTTGTAGGAGACTCCAATACTAATAATAAATTAAACTTAGAATTTTTACCAAAAGAATATTCGTTTAATAATGGCGACTATGTGTATACAACAAGCTTAGATAATATTATGCCAGATGGAATCATGGTTGGTAAAATATCATTAGATGAAAAGAAAAATTTTTTCTTAGAACCGCTATATGACTTTAGTCAATTAGATTATCTAACAGTCGTTAAAAATAGTAAGTAAAGATGTTTAATTTTATAAAAAACTATATTGCTTCTTTGGTATTGTTAATAACGGTTCTGTTAGGATCCATCAATATTGAAGTACTTGATAAACCTGTTTCATATTATTTTAATCTTCAATTAATTTTGATTTATATATTCAAGATTTCTAATCCAAATTTAAATTTTGGAAAAGGTATCTTTTTGTTTTTAATTAGCATTGTTAATGACTCATTAAATGGATTATTTTTTGGAACTACTGCAATTTTATATTTTATTGTATTTGCAGTGGCTGCCTTTCAATCTTCTATAAAATTAAGAAGTATCTTTATTGCTGAATGGATATCTTTTGGTGTTGCATTAATCATTGCTTATGTAATATTTTTTGGTTTAATAAATTTATCAGGAGAAAATGTATTAATAATAAATATTGGATTAAATTTTTTAATAACTTTAATTTGCTATCCATTAATTTGGTTTATTATTGTAATTTTATTTATGAAAAATGCTAACAGATAAAGAAAAAGACCTCCTTCAAAAAAGTATTTTAGGTAATTCTGGTACTAATCAAAAAATAAAAACAATGCTTATAAAAAAGCTTAGCCTTGATTTTGATAAAAGAGAAGTAATTAAAAAAAAATTAAAAGAGCAAATAAAAAGCAAAAAATGCAATAAAGATATTTTTTATATTTACAATTTATCAAGTGATATATGGTATTTGGCAGGTGATCAATCTACGGACTATAATTTTTATACAAAGAGAATTATTCTCGCTACAATATTATCAAAGCTATATTTAAAAATTTTAAATTCAAAAAATTATAATAAGGATAAATTAATAGTTGATGTTGAGAATGAACTTATAAAAGTTGGCAAATTTAATAAATTTAAATCTCAGTTATCTACAATTTTTAACAATATAAGAAACCAAAATAAAAATAAAAAAAACTTTGAAAGAGGTTATTAATTTTTCAAAGTAGTTAGGTGACCCATTTTCCTATTTGATTTAGCCTCTTTTTTTAAATAATCAAAAAAAAACTCGTTATCATTGAATTTTTTATTACGATAATTGAATATTTCATCACCAATAATATTTTTCATAATAGCCTTTGATTGCATAATAGGTTTAACTTTTTCTAAATTACATACGGCTCTTATATGAGACTCAAATTGACTTATATTATAGGCATTGATTGTTAAATGGCCTGAGTTATGTACGCGTGGTGCAATTTCATTTACAAATAAATTATCTTGATCATCAATAAAATACTCTACACACATAGTTCCAATATAATTTAATTCATTAGCTAATTTTTCACTCAATTTTTTACTTTGATTAATAATATTATTATTCAGGTCTGCAGGGATTATTGATGTATCTAAAATTTGATTTTTATGAATATTTTCTATTGGCTCATATATTATGCACTCTTTATCCTGAAATCTTGTAATAATTACTGATATTTCTTTTTTTAAGTTAATTTTTTTTTCTAAAATAAATTTATTATTGAACTCAATATTTTGAAAATCTTCTTTTTTTGAAATAACATGTTGACCTTTTCCGTCATATCCTAAGGTGGTAGTCTTTAGTATGCCGGGGATTAATTTATCAATATCTTTCAAATCTGTTTTTGAAGATATATTTTGATATTCTACCGTTTTGATTCCTAGATTATTTATAAACTTTTTTTCACGACTTCTATTTTGGATTATAAAATTCACATTTGGGTCAGGAAAAACTGGTTTGGTTATTTTAATCTTTTCTAAAGTCGATACAGGTATATTTTCAAATTCAAACGTAACAACATCTACTTTCTCAGCAAATTCGCATATTTTGTTTTCATCGTCATAGGATCCACATAAAAATTTATCAGCATAATTTTGAGCTGGAGAATCAGGATCATCACCATAAACAATTGATTGAATATTAATTTTTTTTGCAGCTTGACAAAGCATGCTACCTAATTGACCACCACCAATAATACCCAAGACTTTAATTTTAGTCATTATTAGGGTTTTAATTTAACTGATTTTGTTTGTCGATTTCTATATTGTTTTAATTTGTTATGAATTTTTTCATCATTAATTCCAAGTATTGAGGCCGATAATAAAGCTGCATTTATTGCTCCACTTTCACCAATTGCAACCGTTCCAACTGGGATACCTTTTGGCATTTGCACTATCGACAATAAGCTATCAAGACCTTTGAGTTTTTTACTTTCAATTGGAACTCCTATAACTGGAATTTCTGTAAGAGATGCAATCATTCCAGGTAAGTGAGCAGATCCTCCTGCCCCAGCAATTATTACTCCAATATTATTTTTTTTTGCATTTAGTGAATAATCAAATAATCTTTTTGGTGTACGATGAGCTGAAACTATTTTTGTTTCAAATTTAATATTTAAAGATTTTAAAATATTCCCGGCATATTTCATTGTTGGCCAATCTGATTTGCTACCCATTACAATAGAAACGAAGTGAGAATTTTTTTTATTTCTCTTAACCATTTGATCTTTTAATTAGTTTTGTGCTTCAGTCGCCGCTTTAGCTTTTGCTATTTTTTTTGCTTCTCGTTCTTTTTTTTTTATTTCATTTTCCTGTTTTCTTTTTGCTTTATCTATTGCTTCTTGCAGGTCTGTCTGTGAGCAAAGATTTGCCATCACAGGATCTTTTGGTGAAATATTTGACATATTCCAGTGTTTTCTGTTTCTTATTGCATCAACAGTACCTTTTGTTGATCCAACCAGCTTACAGATTTGAGCATCAGTTAATATCGGATAATTTTTTGTTAACCATGAAATAGCACTAGGTTTATCTTCTCTTTGTGAAATAGGGGTATATTTTGTGCCAACCATTTTCTTTACTTCAAACTCAACGTTTTTTTCAACGAGTTTCAAGGGTCTGCTTGGGTCTTTTGAAGATGCCTCTATTTCTTCTCTAGTCAGTTGGTTAGATAAGATAGGATTATAAGCCTTTATGCCTACTGCAACATCACCGTCTGCTATACCCTTAATTTCTAATTCGTGTAGACCACAAAAGTCTGCAATTTGTTTAAATGTTAAACTTGTATTTTCAATTAACCAAACAGCAGTCGCTTTTGGCATTAAAGGTAGATTCATATTAATTCTTTTTTAAATTAGCAAAGCGCTTATTGAATTTACTTACTCTTCCTTTGTCTTGTGCTTTTTGACTTTCTCCAGTCCAAGCCGGATGAGATTTTGGATCAATTTCAAGCTTCATAATCTCACCATCTGAACCCCAAGTTGACAGAGTTTCAAACTCAGAACCATCTGTCATTTGGACTTTGATCTTGTTAAGCTTAGGATGTATTTTTTTTTTCATTATTAAAGGCTGGTTTATAGCAAATAAGGTAAGATACTCAATGATGATTTAAGCTCGTTTTTTGATATTTTTAAATAAAAAACCATAACTAATTGCCACAATGACCAAAAAAACTGCATCAAAATAAAAAGGGATATTTTTACCAAAATTTAAGAATACATACCCCGCAAGTGGTTGTCCAATAAATCTAGCCGCCGCCTGGCATGAATACCCTGTCCCGAGAACCAAACCTTTATTGCTTTCTGATTTTTTTGATAAAATACTATTGATACACGGGTTTGATATACCGATTCCATAACTTAGAAAAATTATTGCCAATGGTATTAAATAAATATTTTCACTTGGAATTAAAGCAAAGCCAAAAATAAGACTGATAAATCCGCTTGCTATAAGTTTGATTTCACTAAACTTTTTAATTAAAATTCTTAATAAGCCACCCTGTACAACGATTTGACAAAATCCAGCAAGAAGCATTACATACCCAACTTCCCTTGGTCCCCATACAAAAGTTTCTTTTGTCCAAACTGCAATCGTTCCTTCCATCCCTGAAAAAACAAGGTAAATAAAAAAAATAAGTAAAAAGTAAGGAAAAAGAATTGGATTTTTTAAAATTGAAATTTGCTTAGCTAAATCTTTATTGGAACTTTTTATTTTAGGTTCATTTTTAACTGTTTCCTTAATTGAGGTAATTACAAAAATTAAATTAAAAAGATTAATTGCTGATGCCAACCATGCCACATAACTTAAACTTTCTAGTGTATAATCTGATCCAGCAATTAGACCTCCTGTTAGAGGACCAAATGTAAAACCAAGTCCAAATGCCACTCCAAACATACCCATTCCTTTTGCCCGGTTTTTTTCGTTTGTTATATCAGCGATATAAGCTGTACCTACAGATATATTAGTTTTAAACAATCCAGCGATTACTCTTGCTAAAAAAATAATTGGTAAATTAGTTGCAATTGCCAATAAAATATTTGCTATTAATTCTGCAACACAATTCAGGATTAAGAGTGGTTTTCTTCCTATTTTATCCGAGAGGCTACCCCAAAAAGGAGATACAAAAAATTGGAAAAAAGAAAAAGATCCAAAAGCAATTGTAATTAATAAAACAGACCCTCCAAAATTATCTATTACAAAAGGTAAAGTTGCTACCAATACACCACTGAACGCCACTACATCTAAAAAAAGAAAAATTATAAACTTGATCATTAATTTTTAAAAAGGATATTTAAAACCTCATCATGAATTAGGGAATTGGAAATAAAAATATCCTTTTGATTATCAAAGTCTTTTCCTTTAAAATCTGTAATGGTCCCACCTGCTTCTAATAATATAATTTTTCCTGCAGCATAATCCCAGTAATTTAAATGATCATACCAGGCAAAATCAGCTCGTCCAGAAGCAACATAAGCAAAATCTAGCGCTGCACTTCCATAATTTCTTAATTTGTGAATAGATAAAGAGGCTTTTTTTATCTGGTCAAAAAACTTGTTACCGTTAATCTTAGACATTGGCGGACAACCATATAAACCAATAACTTCATCTAATTTTCTTCTAGAAGATATTCTTATCCTTCTATTATTGAGATATGACCCCCTTCCTTTTTCTGCATAGAAGGTTTCATTTTTAATAGGATCACAAACAATTCCAGAAATAATTTTTTTGTCTTTTTCGAGCGCTATAGAAATACAAAAATGAGGAATTCCATGCATAAAGTTAGATGTGCCATCAATCGGATCTATGACCCAATTAAACTCACTTTCACTTCCTCTCTCCCCAGACTCTTCAGCAATAAAACCATAATTTGGTCTTGCTTTTTCAAGTTCTTCAATAATAATCTTTTCAACTTTTCTGTCAGTCTTTGTAACAAAGTCACCTGGACCTTTTTTAGATACCTGCAATTTCTCTATTTCGCCAAAATCACGAATAATGATTTTGCTGACCTTAGTACAAATTTTTTCTAAAACATTAATGTCTGGAGAAAGAAGAGGCATTAGTTAGCCTTCTTTATATATTCTCTTGAATGGCAGTCTATTGAAACAATGTCACCCTGATTTATAAAAGGGGGTACCAATATTTTTACATTATTTTGAATTATTGCTGGCTTATATGAACTAGAAACAGTTTGTCCTTTAACTACCGCTTCTGTTTCGAGAACTTCATAATCTGCACTTTTAGGCATTGTAACTATCAATGGCTTTTCTTCATAAAACTCTATTGTTACTTCCATATTTTCTTTTAAGAGATTTTCATCATCCCCAATAATTTCTTTTGGTACATTGATTTGATCAAAACTTTTATTATCCATAAAAACTAAATTTCCACCATCACTATACAAATATTGAAAATCTCTTTCGTCTAATGATGCTTTTTCAATCGTTTCACTCGAACGAAATCTTTCGTTTAATTTCGTTCCTTTTGTAATACTTTTCAGCTCCACTTGATTAAAAGCGCCGCCCTTTCCAGGTTTAACTGCTTGGCTTTTTAGACATCGCCATAAGTCATTCTTGTATTCTATAATTGTACCAGGCTTTATTTCATTTGCTGAAATTTTCATAGGCCTGTTAATACACCTTTTTTATGAAAATTTAACTGTTATTTAAAAAGCTTTATAGCTTGATCAGGATTAAAATCTTTATTTTTCCAAACAAAACTAGATACCGCTATATAATCCGCTCCATTTTCTAATAATTCGTTATAATTTTGATTTGTAATACCACCAATCGCTACGATTTTAGTATTAAAGTTTTTAGCCTTTAATAAGATTTTTTTTCTAGCAATATATTTTGTTTTCTTTGTCTTTGTTGAAAAAAAAGCTCCGAAAGCAATATAATTTGCATTTAGTTTTATAGCTTTTTTTGCAAGATCCAAAGAGTTGTGACATGTAATACCAAAGTATATTTTTTTTTTTATTATAACTTTATTTTTCTTATTTAATAAATCTTTTTGACCCAAATGAAATCCAACATTTTTAAATTTATTTGCTATCCAAGCATTGTCATTAACAATCAATTTAACGTTATATTTTTTTGAGATAGGTAAAATTTTTTTTATATGATTTTGAATTTTAACTACAGAGGATTTTTTGCATCTTAATTGAAGAAACTTAACTTTTTTAGTAGCCAGTACTTTAGGAAGAAAAAAATAAAATTTTTTATCTAAATTATTTGGAGTTATTAAATAAATTTTATTCAATGTTAAGCAATATTTTCAAGATCAGAGCTCCATTCCCCTTTGGCAGCTAAACTATTCATTTTTGCACGAGAATCGAAAACTATTTGAACAGCATTAGTATCATTTATGTTTTTAGACCAAGTTTTCAAAGCACTTTGTTGCAAAGCTCTTCCATAAGAATATGTAAAACTAAAAGTAGTTTTATTTTGCTTATTAATTTCATTTAAATTTTGTGTTGCTTCAAGCTCTGTTTGACCTCCTGATAAAAAAGCAACTCCTGGCACTTCACTTGGGAGGTTATTTTTAATACATTTAAGGGTTAGTTCTGCGACTTGTGTTTTGTTATTTTTTACTCCAGAGTCACTACCATTTAAAATCATATTAGGTTTTAAAACCATGCCTGCAAAATTAATCCCAGCTATTCTCAATTGATTCATACATTCTTCTAGAACTTTTGAAGTAACGTCATAACATTTTTGAATATCATGCTTGCCATCCATTAGGACTTCAGGTTCAACAATTGGAACCATATTAGATTCTTGGACGAGTGCTGCATATCTAGCCAAAGCATGTGCATTTGCAAATATTGAATTTTGACTTGGCAGTTCATTAGAAATTTTATAAACACCTCTCCATTTGGCAAATCGCGCGCCTAATTTATAATACTCATCTAATCTTTCTCTCAAACCGTCTAATCCTTCAGTGATTGTTTCATCACTACCAACCAATTTTTTTGCCCCTTTATCAACTTTAATTCCAGGAAGAACATTTTGATTTTTTAAAATTTCAGCAATAGAAACTCCATTTTTTTCTTGTCGAATTGTTTCATCAAACAAGATGACACCACTAATATAGTTTTTGAAATTTTTTGAGGTAAACAAAGTATGTCTAAAACTTAATCGATTTTCTTCGGTTGACTCAACGTTTACACTCTGCAGTCTTTTGGTCATTGTTCCAGTACTTTCATCTGCTGCAAGGATACCTTTACCTTCTGAAACCATTAATTTTGCTATTTTATTAATTTCCATCATTCACTCATTAAGTATTGTTTATTTATTTTTCAAGAACTTTTAGACCAGGAAGTATCTTGCCTTCTAACCATTCTAAAAAAGCACCACCTGCAGTTGATATATACGTAAAGTTGTTTTGTTGGTTAGATTTTTTTATTGCCGCAAATGTATCACCGCCACCTGCAACTGATATTAGATTGTTATTAAGTGTATATTTTGCAATAGATTTTGAAATATCATTTGTTCCATTTGCAAAATCATCATATTCGAATAAACCAAACGGACCATTCCAAAGAACTGTTTTAGATTTTTTTATTATTTCATCAATTTTTTCAGTACTTGCTATACCAATATCTAAAATAATATCATCCTCATTGACTTCCTCGAGTTTTTTATTAACTCCCGGTTGATCGAATTTTTTTGAACAAATAACATCTTCAGGGAGTATTAGTTCACATTGAAACCTATTAGCTTCTTGATAGATTTGTTTAATAGTATCCCCAACATTACTTTCAACTAAAGATTTTCCAACATTAAATCCTTTTTCTTTAAAAAAAGTATTAGCCATTGCACCTCCAATGATCATAAAGTCCATTTTTGGCATTAAATTAATAATTAAGTCAATTTTGGTCGATATTTTAGAACCTCCAATTAAACATGCTACTGGTTTTTTTGAATTTAAAAACACTTTTTCTAAAGCATCAACCTCATCAATTATAGATGGACCCGCGAATGATTCTATGAATTGAGTAATTGCATCAATGGATGCGTGTGATCTGTGAGAACATGAAAATGCTTCGTTAATATAAATATCTGCAAAAGTAGATAAGAGTTCGCCATACTCTTTTGAATTATTTTCTTCACCTGGATCAAATCTCAGGTTTTCCAACATAAAAATTTGATTATCACTCATATCAATATCTTCTTTTGTTTTTTTATTAATTTCTAAAAAATTAATTTTTTGATTAAATATTTTTTCTGCAACATTCTTTACTGGAAGTAATGATAATCCGGATTTACCATTTTTTTGTGGTCTACCCAGGTGCGATGCTAGAATAATTTTACAATTTTGATCTAATAATTTTTCTATATTGCTCTTTAATTTTTCTATTTTGGTTATATCAGAAACTCTTCCTCCTGATATTGGAACATTAAAATCAACTCTTAGAAAAATTTTCTTTCCTTTGATTTTAGAGAAATCTTTTAAAGATTTGAGCTGACTCATTTTAATTTGTTTTTTAACGTCAGAGCAACATCAATCATGCGATTTGAAAAACCCCATTCATTATCATACCAAGAAAAAACAGTACCAAAATTATCATCTATTACCTTTGTAAGCTGTACATCAACAATGGATGATTTCGAGTTATGATTAAAATCAGATGAAACCAAAGGTTTCTTTTCAATACCAAGAATATTTTTTAAGTATGTATTGCTAGCTTTTATTAATGAATTGTTGATCAGTTCTTTAGTAATTTTTTTCTTAGAGTTAAAGCTTAATTGAACTAAAGATACATTTGGTGTTGGAACACGTACTGAAATTCCGTCAATTTTTCCATCCAAATCTGGAATAATTAACTTCAAGGATTTTGCAGCGCCTGTACTAGTCGGCACCATTGCATTTGGAGCACTTCTTGCTCTTCTTAAATCTTTATGTGAATTGTCTAATAATCTTTGGTCAGTTGTATAAGAGTGGATAGTAGTCATATATCCTCTTTCAATTTTAAAATTTTTGTGGATTACATAAGCTAATGGAGCAAGGCAGTTAGTTGTGCAAGAAGCAACTGAAATGATATGATCTTTTTTTGAAATAGTTTTGTGATTAATCCCATAAATAACTGTTTGGTCTGCCTCTTTGCAGGGGGCGGATACAATTACTTTTTTTGCTCCTGCATCAATATGATTATAAGCTTGGTCTCTTGAATTAAATTTTCCAGTACATTCAAAGACGATATCAATTTTTTCTTCATCCCACGGGCAGTTGATTGGGTCGCTTTCGTGATAACATTGGATTTTATCTTTACCAATTATGATTTCATCTTTTGAATGTCTTATATTGAATTTAAAATTTCCATGAATTGTATCCCTCTCCAGTAAGAAGGCGCTTATTTCAGGTTTGGCTCGATTATTTATTGCTACTACTTTTATTCCTTTATAGTTGTTTTCATAAATGGATCTTAAAACCATCCGACCAATTCTACCAAAACCATTAATTGCAACTCGTAACACTTTTAACTCCTTAAGTTTAATGCAACATTAACTATATCATCATCAGTTAATTTAAAATATTTATAAATATCTTTATAGGGCCCACTTCTACCAAAATCTTCAATACCAAGAGTTATACCATTCTTTCCTACATATTTTTTCCATGACATTGGATGTGAAGCTTCAATTGAAATCTTTACTTCAGTTTCATTTAAAATTTTTGATTTATATTCGGTTGATTGATTTTCAAAAATTTCCATACATGGAAATGAGATAACTTTGGAGTTAATATTTTTATTTGCCAATTTTTTTGAAGCAGAAATAGCAATCTCAACTTCTGATCCACTTGCCAAGAAAGTCATTTCAATATTTTCTGAACTTCTATAAATTTCATAAGCTCCAAATTCACATAAATTTTCTTTACTCATTTTATCACGAGGCTGAGTAAGATTTTGCCTTGTAAGCGAAATTACAGAAGGTTTATGTTTATTTTTTAAAGCTATATCCCAACATTCTATTGTTTCTGTATTATCACATGGTCGCAAAACATTTATATTTGGAATTGACCTTAAATTGCTTAAATGTTCAATTGGTTGATGAGTAGGACCATCTTCTCCCAATCCTATGGAGTCATGAGACATCACGTAGATAACTCTTTGTTTCATGAGCGCAGATAATCTTATTGAAGGTTTGCAATAATCACTAAAAACTAGAAATGTACCCCCATAGGGAATAAGATAACTGTGAAGAGTTAATCCATTCATAATTGAAGCCATGGCATGTTCACGAACTCCATAATGGATATAATTACCATTAAAATTCTTTGCTGAAATAATTTTTTGATTTTCAGTTTTGGTATTGTTTGAACCAGTTAAATCTGCAGAACCGCCAATCAATAAATCAAAGCTCTTACTCAAATCCTTTAAAATATTTTCAGATGATTTTCTTGTTGCGATTGGTTTTAATTCACTCAAAGCTTTTAATTTTGCTTCTTGAATAATAGTTTTTAGCTTATTATTAAAATCCTGTTTATTAATTGAAATTTTTTTATATTTTTGATTTAAAGCTTCTCCTTTATTACCAATCTCTCTCCAAGAATTTAAAATTGCTTCAGGTATTTCAAACGGTTCATGTGGCCACTTTAATTTTTTTCTAATTAATTTTATTTCATCTTCACCCATAGGGCTACCATGAGCTGAAGATTTTCCAGATTTGTTTGGCGAACCAAAACCAATTTTAGTTTTGCAAGATATAACAGTTGGTTTTTTTGCTTTTTGAACTTTTTTTAGTGCTTTAAAGATATCTTTTTCTTTATGACCATTAATTTCAATAAAATCCCAATTATAACTTTCAAATCTTTTTTTATAATTATCCGAAACAGTTAAACTTGTAGGTCCATCTATTGAAATTGAATTATTATCAAATAATAAAACCAAATTTTTAAGTTTTAGGTGTCCCGCTAAACTTAATGTTTCGTGACTTATTCCTTCCATTAGGCAACCATCTCCAGCTAAAACATATGTTTTATGATTAAAGATTTTTTTTCCAAATTTAGCCTTTAGAATTTCTTCAGCTAATGCAAAACCTACACCATTACCAATCCCCTGACCAAGAGGGCCAGTCGTTGTTTCAATTCCTGTTCCCTTTTCATATTCAGGGTGCCCGGCACAAATTGAATTTATCTGTCTAAAATTTTTAATATCATCAAGAGATATACTTTTATAACCTGTGAGATAGAGGAGAGAATATAGTAGCATTGAACCATGACCTGCAGATAATACAAAACGATCTCTGTTATCCCAGTCAGGATTTTTTGGATTAAATTTTAAAAAGTCTCTAAATAAAACAGTACAAACATCAGCCATACCCATAGGCATCCCAGGATGTCCGGAGTTAGCTTTTTGAACCGCATCTATAGACAAAAAGCGAATTGCATTTGCTAAATCGTTGTGTGAACACTTTTTCATTAATTATAATTTTAATAAGACTTAATTTCTCGAAATTATTATTACTTTGTAGTATAATTATAAATGATAATATTGGTTTTCTATGGATAATTTAAAAGAAAAAGAGCAAAAATTACTAGAGTCACTCGTAAGATTGGACACTATTACTGAGCTAGTAGTAGGTTCAAAGAAGAAGATTGTTGATTTACAAGAAGTCAAAGCCAAACTCGAAACCGAAAAAAACGATCTAAGTGTTAAGTTATCCACACTTGAAAATGAAAATATGGGATTAAAAGCTGAGCTACAGGATTTAGAAAATCAAATGAACAGCGATGACAATTCGAATGAAGATTTAAAAGACAAGATATTTAACATGGAACAGGAAAATTTAGAACTAAAAAAGTCTATTACTAAGCTGGAGGAAGATTTGGAAAGTTCAAGATATAAAGTCATTCAAGCTGAAAAAAATAAAAATGAAGTTTCAAAAAGACTCGATGAATTAAATCAAGAAGCAAACGACTTGTTGGGATCTGACGAATGGTAAATGTAAACGTTAACTTTAACGGTAGAGACTATTTACTTGCTTGCGAGGAAGGACAAGAAGAAGATCTTCAAAAATTAACTGAAGAGCTTGCAAAAAAATTTAATCAACTAAAAAAAGATCTTGGAAATCTTGGAGAGGGCAAATTATTACTTATAACAGCTATACAAGTAATAGATGAGTTATATACTTTAAAAACCTCTTTAGTAAAATTAAAAAGTCACTCAAGTGAAATCGAAAAAAAATTTAAAGAAATTAAAACTTTATCAGTAAGCTATAAAGAGGATAGAGATAAAGAGGTTGAAGAATTAAAAGTTAAGCTTGATAATTTAAAAAAAACAATTGAAGAAAATCAAAATAACTACACAGAAATTTTAAATAAAGCGAGTGAATCTATAAATAGCTTTATCACTAAAGCCGTTTAGATTTAATGAAAAAAAAAATTAGAGAGAAATTTCTAAAAATCAGAAAAAATAAACATTTTGAATTAAATGAAAAAAACAAAAGTTTTATTTCTAGTGAAATTAAAAAAATTTGTATTCAAAAAAAAATTAGCCGGTTAGGTTTTTACTATCCAATAAATTTTGAAATTGATATTGTTAAAGTTATTTCTAAGATTAAAATTAAAAATTTAAAGGTTTACCTGCCAGTCGTTGAAAAAAATAATTCAATGAGTTTCAGAGAGTGGAAATCTTTAGAGCCTTTTTATGTTAATAGATTCGGTATTTTAGAGCCAAATAAAAATAATAAAAAAGTAAAACCTCAAATGGTCATTGTCCCTCTTGTTGCGTATGATCAAAATAAAAATCGCCTTGGTTATGGAAGAGGATTCTATGATAGATTTTTGAACAAAATATCTAATCAAAAAAAAGTATTATCTTTAGGTATGGCTTTTTCCTTTCAAAGAGTAAAAAAAATTCCTACAGAAAAACATGATAAAAAATTAGATTATATCCTTACAGAAAAGAGTCTTATTGATTAATGAATTTTTTATTTCTAGGTGATATTGTCGGTAGAGCAGGAAGAAATGTTGTTATTGAAAAGTTAAATTATTTAATCGAGGAAAATAATATTGACTTTGTCATAGCCAATGGTGAAAATTCTGCAGGTGGCTATGGTATTACTGAGGAAATTTGTAACAACTTATTTGAATCGGGAGTGGATGTTATTACATCTGGCAATCATATCTGGGACCAAAAAGAAACTATGAATCATATTATTAAAGAACGACGGTTATTGAGACCCATGAATTTTGAAGAAGGTACACCTGGAAGGGGTTTTGAAATTTATGAAAAGAAAGGTTTTAAAATTGGAGTCATGAATTTAATGGGAAATGTTTATATGAAAAAATGTGAAGAGGTGTTTCCTTATATTGAGGAAAAAATAAAAAAAATAAAACTCAAAAAAGAAGTAGATTTTTTAGCAGTTGATTTTCACGCGGAAATTACGAGTGAAAAACAAGCAATGGGTCATTTTTTAGATGGAAAAGCTACTTTTGTTGTAGGAACCCATACTCATACACCTACACTTGACTATAGAATTTTAGAAAAAGGTACCGCCTATCAGACGGATGCCGGGATGTGCGGAGATTACAATTCAGTGATAGGAATGAATAAAGAGAATGCAATTTTAAAATTTTTTAAAAAAAAAAGTGAAAGGCTTGTGCCAGTAATTAAAAATGCAACAATCAGTGGAATTAAAGTTACGGCAGACGACAAAACTGGTTTAGCAATTAATATTGAACCTATTATGATAGGTGGGAATTTAAAATTTAATAATAATTAATATGGCAGGACATTCTCATTGGGCTGGTATTAAACATAAAAAAGGGAAAGCTGATAAACAAAGATCTAAGCTTTTTTCAAAGTTAAGTCGTGAAATAACTGTTTCAGCAAAACTTGGATTGCCAGATCCTGGAATGAATCCAAGATTAAGATCTGCTGTTCAAGCCGCTAAAGAAGCAAATATGCCAAAGGATAATATAGATCGTGCAATTAAAAAATCACAAGGTAATGATGAAGCAAATTATGAGTCTGTTATTTATGAAGGTTTTGGTCCCGAAGGTACAGGAATGATAGTTGAAGCTTTAACTGATAATAAAAATAGAACAATATCAAATGTAAGGTCAATTTTTGAAAAAAATGGATGTTCACTTGGTTCTGAAGGCTCTGTATCATATCAATTCGATATTTGTGGTTTAATTAAAATAAAGAAAGATTCTTGTCCGGAAGAAGAAATTTTTGAAAAATCAACAAATAGCGGTGCAAATGATTTTAAAATAGAAGGTGATTTTTATGAGATCTATTCTGAAAAAAATGATCTTCATAAGCTTCAAATTGAATTGGAAAAAAAATATCAATTAAGTTTTTGTGGAATAATCTATAATCCAAAAAATAGCATTAAAGTTAATAAAAAAGAAGGACTTGAGAAAATTATTAAATTTATCGATGCATTAGAAGATGATGATGATGTTCAGCAGGTATACTCTAACTTTGAAGTAGACCAAAAAATTTTAGAGGAGATCTCATCTTGATTTTAATTGGAATAGATCCTGGTGTAAGTGGTGCTTTAAGTGTTTATGAGCATAAAAAGTTGATAGAAGTGCTTGATATGCCTACTATGAGTGAAGGAAAAAAAAATAAAAAACAAATTAATTCTGCCCAATTGTCTTTGGAAATAAAAAAAAGAGTTAATGGTTCTGATGAGAATGCAGTTGTTATTGAGCATGTTACTGCAATGCCTGGGCAAGGTGTAACAAGTATGTTTAATTTTGGACAGTCATTTGGTGTTATTAAAGGTATATGTTCTGCTCTTAATTTGCCTGTATATTTTGTAAGGCCTGTCAAATGGAAAAAACATTTTAATCTTATAGGGTCTTCAAAAGATGCAAGCAGAACAAAGGCAATAGAAATGTTTCCAAGTTTTTCAGACAATATGACCAGAAAAAAAGATGCCAACAAGGCCGATGCAATTTTGATAGGTAGATATTTCTTAGACCATTTTAATAACAATGGATTTCATGGCTAAGTCATTTAGTTATAAAATAAAAATTTATTATGAAGATACTGATGCTGGTGGAATTGTTTATTATGCCAACTATTTAAAATATTTAGAAAGAGCAAGAACAGAGTGGATATACTCATTAGGTTATAATCATAAGAAACTAAATAGTAATGATATCTATATTGTTGTTAAATCTTGTAAAATAGACTTCGAGAAACCTGTTAAATTTGAGGAAGAAATAGAAGTGATTACTGAGATATCTAAAATATCGCCTGTTCGAATAAACTTGAAACAAATCACAAAAGTAAATAATTCAATTAGAGTAAGCGCTGATATAGAGTTAGCAATTATTAATGGGCATGGAAAACCCAAAAAGATGCCAGAAGAACTGTATAAATCTTTCAAAAGTTGTATTTAAATCCAAATATCATTAGACCAATGACACATTAATGACAATTTTGAAAAATAGGAAGTAATCAATATGGAACCACAAGTAGGAGCCGCAGCTTCCGCAATTGCTGCAGCAGATTTTTCTTTCTGGACCCTTTTTACCAGAGCAGATTTTATCGTGAAATCAGTAATTATTATATTAATATTAGCTTCGGTATATTCATGGGCATTAATTTTTGAAAAATATAAAGTATTTAAAAAAATTAATAAAAGCTCTGAGGAATTTGAAGAAGATTTTATTAATTCCAAATCAGTCAATGTACTTTTTGAAAAAACAAGTCCTGATAGCGAAGATCCTTTGACCATCGTTTTTAGAACCGGAGCCAAATATTTATCAGAGAATAAAAGTGATACTAAAAATATTTTAACTGAGAAGGTTAAAAGAGTTATGGATGTTGCGATTGATAAAGAGGTAGAAAAATATGAAAATAAATTAACCTTTTTAGCAACCGTTGGCTCAGTTGCCCCGTTTATTGGTTTGTTTGGTACTGTGTGGGGAATAATGAATTCATTTCAATCAATTGCAATTTCAAGAAATACAAGTTTAGCAATTGTTGCACCGGGAATTGCCGAAGCCTTATTCGCAACCGCCCTTGGTTTGTTAGCGGCTATTCCTGCTGTGGTTGCTTATAATAAATATACAAGCAACGCCAGGAAGTTTACTCAAAAATTAGAAAATTTTACGCAAACTTTTATTTCAATTATTTAAATGGGTGTGAATTTAAATAAAAACACATCAAGAACAAACTTACCTATAAGTGAAATTAATGTCACACCATTTGTAGATGTGATGCTTGTGCTATTAATTGTTTTTATGGTGACAGCTCCAATGTTAACAGTGGGAGTACCAGTAAATTTGCCAGAGACCAATGCAGACTCACTTCCAGATGATAAAGAACCTCTGACCGTTTCTATAAATGCTAAGGGTGAAATATTTGTCCAAGATACTAGAGTAGGTTATTCCGATTTAGTTCCAAAGTTATTAGCAATTTCAAAAAATAGAACTGATACAAGGATCTATGTTAGAGGGGATAAAAACTTAAATTACGGAAGAGTTATCGAAATTATGGGAAATTTGTCAGGAAATGGTTTTACAAAGGTGGCGTTAATAACTGAAACTAAGCGTTAGTTTATGTTTAGAAGTTTATCGTTATCAATTATTTTTCATGTAGGAATTTTTGCAATTACATTTTTTACTCTGCCTTTTATTGTAAAAAAACCAATCGATGTTCCACCTATTATCTCTATTGACTTAATTCAAATATCAGAAAAAACAGCACTTCCATTTGCCCCAAAAGCTAAAGAAATTATTGATAAAATTAAAGAAGAAAAAGAAAAAGAAAGAGTAGTGACCAAACAGGCTCCTCCTAAAATTGTAAAAAAAGAAAAACAGGACGCTGTCCCAATGCCTGATCAAATTAAGAAAAAAAAACCAAAGCAAACAGATAAGCAAAACCCCGAGGAAATAAAAGATGAAATTAGGCAATCATCTGAATTTGAAAAAAAGGAGCTTTTTGACCCTAATAAAATCGCAGCACTTATTGATAAATCAAAGGAAGAAAGTGCAGAAATAAATAAGAAGGAAAGTCTAGAAATTACACAAGACCAAGACTCCACAGTTAGTTTAGATAAAGGGCTATCCATTACTCAAGAGGACGCAATCAAAGCACAGATATTTAAATGTTGGAATATACCTCTTGGCTTACCCTATAATGAGGATTTAACTGTAAGAATAAGACTCAAACTTAATAAAGATGGATCCATATTAAGCTCAGAAGTGTTAGATCACGTAAGAATGAATAGACCAGGTCAAGGATTTTACAAGGTATTAGCTGAAAGTGCATTAAGAGCTGTACGTTTATGTAATCCTTTAAAAATGCCTGCAACTGGACATGACAAGTGGAAAGATTTACAACTTAATTTTGACGCAAAAGAAATGTTAAAAGGATAATTGTGAGAAAATTTATATTTTTTATATTTGTTATTTTATTTTCAAGTAAATCATTCGCAGTAGTAACGATTGATATTACGAGGGGAAATCTTGAACCGCTGCCAACAGCGATATCTAATTTTTATATAGATAATCCAGAAAAGTTCTCCGAAAAAATGAAAGCACTTAAATTAGAAGAGAACTTACCAAAAGTGATTAAAGGAAATTTAATGAGATCAGGATTGTTTTATGTCCTAGATAATAAATCTTACATTCAACAACCTAAATTGTCTCATCTAAAACCAAGGTTTGAGGATTGGAGATTAATTAAAGCTCAAATTATGGTTTCTGGGAAACTTAAAATTGATGAAAAAAACAGATTGCGTGTTGAATTTAGGCTTTGGGATGTTGTATCAGCAAAAGAAATAGAAGGTTTGGCATTGTTTGCAACTCCATCATCATGGAGAAGAATTGCTCATATAATTTCAGATAAAATATATCAAAGGTTAACAGGCGAAGAAGGATACTTTGATACAAGAATAATTTATGTTGCAGAAAGCGGTCCTAAAACTCAAAGAGTAAAGAAGCTTGCAGTCATGGATCAAGATGGTGCAAACAATAAATTTTTAACTTTGGGGAATGAGCTAGTATTAACACCGCGTTTTAGTCCAAACGGAAAAATGGTAACATACATGTCTTACTTTAAAAATTTACCAAGAGTATACCTTTTAAATATTGAAACGGGTATACAAGAAGTTGTTGGTGACTTTCCTGGCATGACTTTTGCTCCAAGATTTTCTCCCGATGGTAAAAAAGTCATCATGAGTTTTGCTAGAGATGGAAATTCAGATATTTATACAATGGGCATTGAAACCAGACGAGTTGAGCAAATTACTTCAAATCCTGCAATTGATACATCGCCATCTTTTTCACCAGATGGTCGTTTTATAGTTTTTAATTCTGACCGAAGTGGCTTTCAGCAAATTTATGTTATGAGAAGTGATGGACGAGGAGTAAAAAGAATTTCAAGAGGAAAAGGTTTATATGGAACTCCTGTTTGGTCACCAAGAGGTGATTTGATTGCATTTACAAAAATTCACAAAGGAAAATTTTATATTGGAGTTATGAGAACAGATGGCACGGGAGAGAGATTGTTAACTCAAAACTTTTATCAAGAAGCACCTTCATGGTCACCTAATGGAAGAGTTCTAATTTTTTATAGAGAAACGGCTGGTGGAAATAAAGGTCAAGGTGCAAGTGCTAATTTATGGGCAGTAGATATCACTGGCTACAATGAAGTTAGAATTAAAACACCAACCGATGCATCTGACCCATCTTGGTCTGGATTATTGTCAAAATAGGCTTAAATAAAGTAAAAAACTTTCATTAAAGCTTGAAACTCATGATCAATTATGTAGAACTTATTTAATAAAATTTAAATTTTAAAGAGGATATATGTTAACAAAAAATATTAGAAGTCTCGCAATTATTACAGTTTTAGGTTTTTTAGTATCAGCCTGTGCAACTGGCGGAAAAAGATCAGCAGAAGATTGGTATACTGGATCTGATACAGTCAAATTTTTAGCTTCAGGTGTTCCAGATAGAGTTTTCTTTGCAACAAATAAATCAAGTGTACACAGTGCTGCAAAAGAAACTTTAGCTAAGCAAGCAGCTTATATAAAGTCTTCAGGAATTAGCGTTGTAATCGAAGGTCATGCTGATGAAAGAGGTACTCGTGAGTACAACTTAGCATTAGGTGAAAGAAGAGCAAACGCAGTTAGAGATTATTTAATGTCTCAAGGTGTTAGTGGTGGAAAAATTACTGTAATCAGTTACGGTAAGGAAAGACCTGTTAATCCTGAGTCATCTAGACTAGCTTGGTCACAAAACAGAAGATCTGTAACAATTAAAGCTAAGTAATCCTAGGTTTACGAAACAGATTAAAAATTAAAGACCCTGTTTAACCGCAGGGTCTTTTTTTTGCCAATTTTTTAGGTATTACTAAACATTATGAGATTTATAATTTTAATTATTTCAATAGTATTAATTTTGACACCTGCCAAAGCAGATGAAAAATTAAACAAAGTTTTAAGTGAGTTACAACAAATTAAAAAAGATTTAAAGACACTGGAAAAAGCAGTTTATTCTCAAAGCTTTAAAGGTTCGGGTAGTAATAGCCAAGCTTCAGGTTCGTTAGAAGGGGCTTTAACAAGACAATTAGTAAAAATTACAGAAATCGAAGAGCAGATGCAAAAGTTAACAGCCGGTCAAGAAGAAGTTTTATTTGCTTTTGAACAATTAAATGAACGAGTTAACAAAACGCAAAAAGATAATGAACTTAGGCTTTCTGATTTAGAGTCAGGTGACGTTAAAAAAGTTTCAAAAAAGACAACTCCCAAAAAATTTCCAGGAACCAACAAGCCACAAAATTTAGGAACAATGGTTGTTCAAAAAGATCAAAATTCAGAGCAACAAAAAACAAACTCCATTAATCCAGCAAGTGTAGTTAAAATAGAACAAGCTGAAGAAAAAGAAATTCTACCGAACAAGTCTCCTGAAGAACAGTATAAGTTTGCTACAAGTTTAATAAAAGTTGGAGATTATGATCAGGCCGAACTGGCATTAAAAGAATTTGTAAAAAAAAACTCAAATCATAAACTCGCTGGCAATGCACAATACTGGTATGCTGAAACATTTTATATTAGACAATTGTATCATGATGCAGCAGCCGCTTATTTAGATGGTTATCAAAAATATCCTCAGAGTTCTAAAGGTCCTCAAAATTTATTAAAGCTAGGTATCACACTTTCTGAACTTGGTGAAAAAGATCAAGGCTGTCAAATGTTAGATGGAATAAAAAAACAATACCCTAAAGCTGGTGAGTCTGTTATCCAAAAGGCAAGGTATGAAAAGAAAAAATACAAGTGCCCAACTGTTGGATAGTCAATTTAAAAATATTTACCAAAATTTTAAAAACTTTTTAGATAACAATTTAGAAGGAAAAAAGTTCGTTATTGGTGTGTCAGGAGGACCAGATAGTTTAGCCTTATCCTGCTTGTCAAAACTTTATTCAGAAGAGACACAAAAATATTTTGAATGCATTATTATTGATCATGGAATTAGAAAAGACAGTGATAAAGAAGCAAAAAAAGTCAAACAACTACTTTCAAAAAAAAAAATAAAATCAGATATTTTTAAAATTAAATTTACTGAGGCTGGAAATTTTCACTCTACAGCTAGAAAAAAAAGATATGATCTAATTCTCAAATTTTGCAAAAAGAATAGAATCAAAAATGTTCTTCTAGGTCATCATTTAGATGATCAAATTGAAAATTTTTATATCAGATTAAGCCGCGGAAGTGGACTAGCTGGATTAGCTCCAATTAAGCAAGTATCAAAATATAAAAATTTAAATTTTTTAAGGCCATTATTAAATGTGAAGAAAAATGAACTAGTTAAAATTTCTAAAAAATATTTTAATTTTTATGTAAAGGATCCTAGTAATTTAAATGATAAGTATTTACGATCTAGAGTGAGGAAATTAAGGTCTTTTATGGAAAAAGAAGGACTTGGAGACCAACGTTTATTATCCACTTTAAGTAATCTAAGTAAGGCTACGGATGCACTAAAATTCTATTCTATTTCTGCTGAAAAAAAATTTATTATTGAAAAAAAAACAAAGATTACAATATCAAAAAAATTATTTAATGAACCTTATGAGATTATTTTTAGATCAATTTCTAGCTTTTTATCAAAAAATAAAGATTACCCTCCCAGAGCGAGAGGAATTGATAGATTAATTTCAGATTTATCAAAAAATAATAAGAAAAAAGTAACAGTAGGTGGATATATTTTTGAAAATGGCCTTAATTTAGTCAAAGTAAAAAAAGAAAATAGAAAAAGTTAATAAATGAGACCTTTTTTAATCTTGTTTAAAATAAATTAATAATTACTTTAAAATACATATGAATATGAAAAATCTAATGATGTGGGGAATTATTGCCCTTTTAGTTATGGGGTTATTTAATTTATTTCAAAAGCCTAATAACGCATCATCAAAGGAACTTCCATTTTCAACATTTATTACTGAAGTAGATAAAGGTAATGTTACCTCTGTTGATATAAGGGGAAATAATGTTAGTGGAACTTTTTCCAATGGAACAAGATTTAAAACTTATTCACCAAACTATCCTGATTTAGTAAAAAAATTAACTGACAAAGGAATAGCTATAACGGCAGGACCTTCTGAAGATGGGATGCC
>CBFHID010000008.1:0-1956 GCA_965655895.1 Candidatus Pelagibacteraceae bacterium
CATGCAGCAGCAGTTTCAACAAAGATGCTTAAAGAGTTAGGCGGTGGAAAAGTTATTGGACCTTTATTGGTTGGATTAGCTCAACCAATAGAAGTTGCGCCTCTAAGATCTTCAAGTTCAGAAATACTAAATCTTGCATCTATTGCGGCTTACTCTTCAGAAATTATTAAATACTAATTTGATATTCGTTGATTATTAGAAAGGTCTTCTTTTAAAAAAATACTTGGAATAACTTCTTTCACACCATTAATAATCTTTGCTTCGTTAATAACTATCTTTCTCTCTTCTTCATTTCTTGCAATACCAAATATATATAAATTTTTATTAATTGTTGTGAAACTAAAATTGTTCGACTTAACTTCTTTATGTGCAACTAGTGCTACTTTAAACTGTGAAGTAATTAATAAATCTTTCGCTTTATCTGTCCATGAAGACTGATCATCAACTTTAATAATGTTTTCTACAGATCTAACACCATCTGTTTCCCATGCGAATTTGGTCATTTTAATTTTTTCATCTATAGTATCAACATTACCTTTAAGCACCAAACGACCATCAATAGAATTAATCTTGATTTTTAATAAATATTTTTCATCTATTTGTGAAATTTTAAATAACACTTTTTTTTCAATAACATTATCATCAACAATTCTACCAAGGCTTCTTGGATCATCTGCAATTTCAACACCTGTTTTAAAAATACCAATGGTTGAAACGCCAACAACAGGTACACAGCCAATTAAAAATAAGAATGTTAAACAATATAAGTAAAACCTAATCATTCAAACCTATAACTTTTTGATAAATTACTTTTTTATTTATTTTTAATTTTTTTGACAAGTATTCTGCTATATCTTTTGAGCTCATTTTGCCAAGCAATAATTTAATTTCATATTTAATGTTAATTTTGTCTGATATTATTTTATTACTATAATTATCAATCACAATCGACATTTCACCCTTTTGATTCGACTCTATATATTTGCCAATATTCTTCATTTCATCTCTGATGTATGTTTCATATCTTTTGGTCATCTCTCTGCCTATAAAAAATTTTGAATCTGGAAAAAATTTAAGAAAGTATTTACTATTTTTATTTAAATCTCTCGCTGGCATAAAAAATACAAGACTAGCTTTGATTAATATTAATTGGGAAAAAAATTTGTTAATCTCATTTTGTTTTTTTGGTAAAAAACCACAAAAATAAAATTTGTCTAAAAACCCAGATACAGACATTGCACATGTAATAGCAGAGGGCCCTGGTACAGGTATCACTTTAATACCAATATCATGACATCTAGAGATTATTAATTGACCAGGGTCACTCATGGCTGGTGTTCCTGCATCAGAAACTATAGATAAAGTTTTATTTTTTTTTAAATCACTCATTAAAGTATCTAATTTTTTATTTTCATTAAATTCATTAAAAGAAACTAATTTTTTTTTTATATTGATAAAATTTAATAACTTTAAGGTAACCCTTGTATCCTCACATAAAATATAATCCGATGCTGATAAAACTTTAATTAACCTACTAGATATATCTTCAAGATTACCAATTGGCGTTGAAACTACATATAAAGCTGGATCTATTTTTAAATGATCAGTTTTCATAAATTTAACAAATTTTATAAATATGTATAACTGTTCGTAAAAAAATGAAAAAATTATTCAAAATTATTTTTATACTATTAATATTTTTATCAATAAATGATACTGCTCAAGCTAAATCAGAATTAAAAATAGGTGCTATTTTACCATTGAGTGGCGATAATCAGCTCTTGGGTAATAATATCTATCAAAGCATCTTAATTACAATTTTTGAACTTAAAAACTTAAATATTAAAATAATACCATTAGATACCAAAAGTTCAAAAGAGGGGGCAATTTCTGCTTTCAAGGAGGGTATTAATCAAAATGTCGATATTTTTGTAGGACCAATTTTTTATGAAACGT
>CBFHID010000008.1:2053-6517 GCA_965655895.1 Candidatus Pelagibacteraceae bacterium
GTTTGACCATATTAAAAATATAGAAGGATTTAAAAATAAGGTCTTCATATCTTATAGTAATATGGAAAAAAATTTATTTCCAAATGTAATCAATTTTGGTGTCAATCTAAGTTCACAAACTAATACCTTGCAAGAGCTATTTAATAAAAATGATGAATTTATTTTTTTTGGAGATACTAGTAATTTTACAAAAAAAGTTCTAGAAAAAACAAAAAAATTTAAATCAAGAAATACTCGGTCTGTATTTTATACAAGTTTTAATGATTTAGATAATAAGATTAAAAAAATTACAAATTTTGAAAATAGAAATAAAAAACATCTACTAGAGATAAAAAAATTAGAAGAAATTCACGAGTCCAAAAAAGATAATGAAACTGAGAACTCATTTGATTTACAAGTTATAGAGTCTATGAAAAAACACGATACTTCGGATAAAGTTGACTTTAAAAAAGTTTTCGTTTCTTCTTTTGAAGATGAGCTAATTGCGTCAATCTCATATTTTGATTATTATGATGCTAACTACAAAGATGTTCAATTTGTTACTTTAAATTTATGGTTTGATAAAAAATATTTAATTGAACCCTCATTGGAAAACTTAATATTTCCTTCTATTGATTTAAATGGATTCTTAGAACTAAATAAAAAATATCAAGCTAACTTTGGAAGAAATATTTATCATTTAGAGGCTCTAACTTTTGATATTATTCCTTTAATTTCAGCAACTTGGTTTTCAACAAAAGAAACGCAATTAAAAGCTTCCATGTTCAATGGGTCTTATAAAGGAAAAACAGGAGAGTTTACAATTAAAGAAAATAAAACTGATCGTAAACTTTTTTTGTACAAGATTGAAAATAAAAAGTTTAAGAAAATCTAAAAAATTTTTTAATTTTCATAAATGCATTATAACGATGTGATAATGCATTTTTTTTGTACTTAGTCATTTCAGCAAAAGTTTTTGTTTCATTTGTTGGTATAAATATAGGATCATAACCAAAACCCTTTTTTCCTCTTGCGGGAAAAGAAACTCGACCTTCTATTTTTCCTTGAAACTCGAAAGACTTACCATCAGGAAATGCGATAGATATTGCGCATATAAATCTTGCTCTTGAATCTAGTTTATTCATTTTTTTCAATAACCTAAAAACTTTTTTAATAGCTAGGTTAAAATCTTTTTTAGGTCCAGCCCATCTTGCAGAATATATACCGGGTCTTTTGTTCAACGCATCAATTTCCAAACCAGAGTCATCAGATATGCAGACCATACCGACTTTTTTTGCTGCATATAAAGATTTGATTTTCGCATTTGCTTTAAATGTTTTTCCATTTTCAACCGGTTCTTTTAAATGAAAATTTTTAGGTTTATAATACTTTATATTTTTTGGTAAAATTTCTTTAAGCTCTCTAAATTTACCTGGGTTATTAGTTGCAATTAATATTTCTTTAATTTTTTTTAACTTAAATAACCTATGCACTTAAAACTTCTTTTTGTTTTTGCACTAATAATTGTATTGATTGCTTTGAATATTTTAACATTTCATTTAACTGATTTTCAGTACAAGTTGTTTGTTCACCTGTCATTTGAAGTTCTATAATTTCATTCTTTTCATTCATGACAAAATTTGCGTCTATATCTGCACTGCTGTCCTCCTGATAATCAAGATCAACCATTACGTCACCATTTACAACTCCACAGCTTATTGCTGCTAAATAATTTTTGATTGGGTTGCTATTAATTAATTTTTTTTTTTGCATAATACTTATGCATTGAGTCAGTGCAATAAATCCCCCGGTAATTGAAGCTGTTCTGGTTCCTCCGTCAGCCTGGATAACATCGCAGTCTATCGTAATTAAATTTTCACCTAATAAATTCAAATCTATTCCTGCTCTCAAAGATCTTCCTATTAATCTTTGTATTTCAGAAGTTCTTCCTCCAATTTTACCAACGGATGCCTCTCTTCTCATTCTTTCATTAGTTGACCTTGGCAGCATTCCATATTCTGCTGTAACCCAACCTTTACCCGAACCCTTCAACCATCTTGGTACTTTATCTTCATATGATGCAGTACATATTACGTGCGTGTTACCAAATTTAATAAGGCACGATCCATCAGCATTTGAGATATAATTTAATATAATTTCAACCGGTCTTAATTCAAAGTTTGTACGATTATTTCTCATAAAGTCTTGGAATTTATTAATCTATCATTATATAGCATGCAAATAAATTAAATTATGAATAATAAAACAGATAATAAAGACGAAATTAAACAAGAAGATCAAAATATTGACAAAAACAATTCTGAAGAAGCTAATCTAGAAAATGATGCTGAGACCAGAAATAAAAATAAAGAAGAGGCACCAAATTATGAAACGCTTTTCAATGAACTTAATGACAAATATTTAAGATTGTTAGCTGAAAATCAAAATATTAGAAAAAATCACCAACAGGAAAAAGAAGATATTCTTAAGTATGGTTCATTTAATTTTGCTCAGCAAATTTTAAGTCTAACTGATAATCTAGACAGAGCTTTTCAAATTTTTAAAAATGATGATAAATTTAAATCTGAAGAATTTAAAAACATCTTAAACGGTATTGAAATGATTGAAAAAGAACTTGAAAATACACTCGAAAAAAACTCAATAAAATACATTGAATGCTTGGACAAACCTTTTGATCCAAATCTTCACCAGGCTATTGGTGAAAAAGAAAGTGATAAAGATAATGGAATTATTATTGAAGAGATGCAAAAGGGCTACATGATGCATGAAAGGCTTTTGAGACCATCGATGGTTTATGTTTCAAAAAAGCCAAATAAATAGTCATTTTTAACAATCAAAAATAATTTAAAAACCTTCTTGCAAATGCAAAAACGATACCCATATCAAGGCTATTATAGAGAAGGAGACTTATAGAATTTATGTCAAAAATAATTGGAATTGATTTAGGAACTACAAACTCATGTGTTGCCATTATGGATGGTCCTGAGCCAAAAGTTATTGAAAATACAGAAGGCGCAAGAACTACCCCATCTGTTGTTGCTTTCACTGAAAATGAAAAATTAGTTGGTGCTTCAGCAAAAAGGCAAGCTGTAACCAATCCAGAAAATACTTTTTACGCCGTAAAAAGATTAATTGGAAGAAAGTTTGATGGTGCTGCAGTTAAAAAAGATGTCGATGGTTTACCTTATAAAGTAATCGCTGCAGACAATGGTGATGCTTGGGTTGAGTCAAAAGGTGAAAAATATTCTCCTAGTCAAATTTCTGCATTCGTTTTACAAAAAATGAAAGAGACTGCTGAAAAATATTTAGGTAGCGAAGTAAAGAAAGCAGTCATCACTGTTCCAGCTTATTTTAATGACTCGCAAAGACAAGCAACAAGAGATGCTGGAAAAATTGCAGGTCTAGAGGTTGAAAGAATTATAAACGAACCCACTGCAGCAGCACTTGCCTATGGTCTAGATAAAAAAAATGCAAAAACGGTTGCCGTATATGATCTTGGTGGCGGTACATTTGATATTTCAATTTTAGAATTGGGCGACGGTGTATTCGAAGTAAAATCTACAAATGGTGATACGACGCTAGGTGGTGAAGACTTTGATGCAACAATTGTTGACTATTTAGCTGGTGAATTTAAAAAAGATAACGCTATAGATCTTAAGCAAGATAAACTTGCTCTTCAAAGACTAAGAGAAGCTGCTGAAAAAGCAAAAATAGAGCTATCTTCATCAACACAAACAGAAATTAATTTACCATTTATTACAGCCGATAAAACTGGTCCAAAACATTTAAATATCAAACTTACAAGAGCAAAACTAGAATCTCTTTGTGCAGAGTTAATTGAAAAAACAATTGAGCCTTGCAAAATAGCTTTGAAAGATGCTGGTTTATCTGCGGGAGAAATTGGAGACGTAATTCTTGTTGGCGGTATGACAAGAATGCCGAAAGTAATTGAGACAGTGAAAAACTTTTTTGGAAAAGATCCAAGCAAAAGTGTTAATCCAGATGAAGTTGTTGCTATGGGTGCTGCAATTCAAGGGGGTGTCTTACAAGGTGATGTGAAAGATGTGTTACTTTTAGATGTAACTCCATTATCACTTGGTATTGAAACACTTGGGGGCGTCGTTACAAAATTAATTAATAAAAACACGACAATCCCAACTAAAAAAAGTCAGGTTTTTTCTACTGCTGAGGATAATCAGCCTGCGGTTTCGATTAGAGTTTTTCAAGGTGAAAGAGAAATGGCAAGTGACAACAAGTTACTTGGTACTTTTGATTTAACTGGAATTCCACCAGCACCAAGGGGCGTACCACAGATCGAAGTAACATTTGATATTGATGCAAATGGAATCGTTAGTGTTTCTGCAAAAGATAAAGGAACTGGAAAAGAGCAAAAAATTCAAATTCAAGCTTCTGGTGGTTTATCAGATGAAGAAATTGAAAAAATGGTAAAAGACGCTGAAGCTA
>CBFHID010000008.1:6999-10893 GCA_965655895.1 Candidatus Pelagibacteraceae bacterium
GCCTACAGAAAACTAGCAATGAAATATCACCCGGATAGAAATCCTGGTGATAAAGCTGCTGAAACAAAATTTAAAGACGCGACAGAAGCTTACCAAGTATTATCAGATTCAAATAAAAAAAGTAGCTATGATCAATTTGGTCATGCAGCATTTGAAAATGCAGGAGATGGCCAAGGAGGATTTGGTGACTTTGGTGGTTTTGACTCTGGATCTTTTTCAGATATTTTTGATGATTTCTTTGGTGACTTCATGGGCTCTGGAAGAGGTAGAGGGGGCGGTAGAAGAAGATCAAGGGGCCAAAGAGGTTCAGATTTAAAAATAAATTTAGAAGTCACTCTTGAAGAAGCATATCAGGGCAAAAAAACTACTTTCAATATTAACTCATCCGATAAGTGTGGTACTTGCTCAGGAAGTGGGGCAAAGCCTGGGTCTAATACAAAAACTTGTGGAACATGTGGTGGTGATGGCAGGGTTAGATCCCAACAAGGTTTTTTTACTGTACAGCAAACGTGCCCTGATTGTAGAGGAGAAGGGGAAGTAGTTGGAAGTCCTTGCAAAGATTGCAGTGGTTTTGGAACACAAAAAAAGAAAAAAACTCTTTCAATCCAAATACCAAAAGGTGTTGACGATGGAACTAGAATAAGATTATCAGGAAAAGGAGAATCTGGATCTAAGGGCGGAGCTGATGGAGATTTATATGTTTATATCCAGGTTAGAAAGCATGAGTTATTTGAAAGAGAAGAAGAAAATTTATTTTATGAACTTCCAATTTCACTAACTGATGCATCACTAGGTACGTCAATTGAAGTTCCAAACATAGATGGAACAAGATCAAAAGTAAAAATCCCTGCAGGTACACAAACTGGAAAACAATTAAGATTGAGAGACAAAGGAATGCCAATGTTAAGGGGTGGTGGACATGGTGATTTATATCTTCAAATAAAAGTAGAAACTCCAATTTCGTTAAGCAAAGAGCAAAAAGAATTGCTTGAAAAATTTAAAGATTTAGAAGATTCTAAAAATAACCCTGAAAATCAAAGTTTTATTAAAAAAGCTAAGAAATTTTGGGAAAATATTAATTAATGAAAAAAACAAATATTACAATTACAGGCGGCCTTGGTCGCATGGGACAACTACTTATCAAATATACACTAAGAGATAAAAATTTAAGACTCTACTCTGCTACTGAATATAAAGAGTTCAAAAAGGGCAAGATTAAATACCAAAAAAATACTGACTCAGCTTTTAAAGGTACAAATGTTGTAATTGATTTTACTAGACCTAATTGCACTCTCGAAGTGCTAAAGTTTGCAATCAAACATAAAAAGAAAGTTATTATTGGAACAACTGGATTTAAAAAAAAACATTGGGATGTAATAAAGAAAGCCTCAAAAAAAATAGCAATCTTACAATCTGGTAACATGAGTCTTGGTATTAATTTAATGCAATTTGTATCAAAAATTTTATCCAAAGGTTTCATGAATGATTATCAAATGGAAGTACATGACGCTCATCATGTCAAAAAAATTGACTACCCATCAGGAACTGCGCTCATGCTTGGTCACGCCGTTGCAGATGGTAAATCCAAAAGTCTAAAGCAGATACAGGGTAAAATATTTTTAAATAAAAAAGGAAAGGGAAAGACTAATAAGCTAAATTTTTATATTGTTAGAAAAGGTAAAATTCCAGGTACTCATTCTGTCATTTTTGAAAATAAACAAGAAAAATTAGAAATTCAACATACCGCTCACTCTAGAGATTTATTTGCAGAAGGTGCAATTAATGCTGCTAAATGGTTAACAAATAAAAAACCTGGCCTATACAATATGCATCATGTTTTAGGCATAAAATAATTTTCTGTGAAAATTGAAAAAAAAGATAAAGCAAAAATAATATTAAAAGAACTTAATAAACTTTATCCGAAAACACCTTCCCCACTAACTCATACCAATAATTTCACTCTATTGATTTCAGTATTACTATCTGCTCAATGTACAGATTTAAATGTTAATAATGTTACAAAAGATATTTATCCAAAATATAATAAGCCAGAACACTTTGTAAAGTTGGGTCAAAAAAAAATAGAAAAACTGATTCAAAAAATTGGTCTTTTTAGAATGAAATCAAAAAGCGTTTACCTTCTTTCAAAAATTTTACTTGATAAGCATAAAGGTAAGGTACCTAGAACTTTTGAAGAGCTTGAAGCGTTACCGGGTGTTGGGCACAAAACTGCTAGTGTGGTAATGTCACAAGGGTTTGGTTATTCGGCTTTTCCAGTAGATACTCATATTCATCGGTTAGCACAAAGATGGGGATTAACTGATGGAAAAAATGTAGTTCAAACTGAAAAAGACCTTAAAGAATTATTTCCAAAAAAATATTGGAATAAACTACATTTACAAATCATATTTTATGGTAGAGAACATTGTAAAGCTAGGGATTGCTTTGGATTAGAATGTAAAATATGTAGACTATGCAATCCAAAAAGAAAAAAGCCAATTTTAACTAAGAAAGCTTAAAGGATGAAAGTATTAGGAATAGGCAACGCAATTGTGGATGTTCTTTGTAAAGTTGATGATCAGTTTATTAAAGATCATAATCTTACCAAAGGAACGATGAAATTGGTCGATGAACAAGAGTTCAAAAAACTTTTATCAAATTTAAAAATTGAAAGTACAATTTCTGGAGGTTCAGTTGCAAACTCTATTGTCGGAATGTCTCAATTAGGCGATGAGGTTTCTTTTATTGGCAAAGTTAACGATGATGATCTTGGTCATAAATACATTAATGGTCTAAAAAAAGAAAATGTAGATTATTTTTATAATGTAAAAAAAGAAAATATTCCTACAGGAACATGTTTAATTTTAATTACACCCGATTCAGAAAGAACTATGTGCACTTTTTTAGGAGTAGCTGGCCAAATTAATGATAATGATATTGACGTAAACGCAGTAAAAAATGCGGAAATAACTTTTTTAGAAGGTTATTTGTGGGATGAGGGTGGTCCTACTAAGGCTTTTGAAAAAGCTTTATCCGCCTCAAAAAAATCAGCAATGTCTCTTTCTGATCCATTTTGTGTCGATCGACATAAAGATAGTTTTCTAAATTTAGTAAAAAATAAATTAGACATTATTTTTGCGAATGAAAAAGAGGCAATGTCTTTAATTGATGCCAAAAGTTTTGATGAGGTTATTGAATTTGGAAAATCACTTAATAAACTTTTTATTGTAACACGCTCTGACAAAGGCTCTGTTGCTATAGAAGGCAGTGATATATCTGAAGCTCAGGCAAAGTCGAATTTAAAAATTGTTGATCTTACAGGTGCAGGGGATTTATTTGCTGCTGGTTTTTTGCATGGGTTTACCAATAATAAAAACCCACATGAAAGCTTGAAGTTAGGAACTGAAATGGCTTCAAAAATTATACAAAAAATTGGTGCTCGTTTAGATTAGATTGACAATGTAATAGGTTTGGTATGATCTATTCATGAAAAATATTATAGCTTTATCATCATTATTTTTAGTTATTTTTACTTCAAGTTCTTTTTCAAAAATTGAAATCGAAAAAGTAAAAAAACATAATATCGAATTAATAAAATTTCAAAGTCCAGATAGAAAATTTCCTGGAAAAGATGATGTTATTGCACAAATTCATTTTCCTAAAAATGTGAATAGAAAACTTCCGGTTATAATATTTCAACACGGTAGTAATCGTGATGGAATGAAATTTAAAAAGTGGGGAGGCAAAACAGATGAAATGGGGAAACGTCTTGCCAAGAAAGGAGTTGAAGAAGGTTACGCTGTAGCCATACTAGACTCTTTTTATAAAAAAGGAATTAAACCCAGCGATAAAAAACAAATGCCAAACGCAATTTTCTATGCGCTTGTTTTAAAA
>CBFHID010000008.1:11104-14567 GCA_965655895.1 Candidatus Pelagibacteraceae bacterium
AAAGTCACTACTATCCTCCGGCATGCATTTATTATCATAAACTACTTCAAAAAGTTGGAAATGACGTAGAGCTAGTTACAATACCAAAAGTAAATCATTTTTTTAGTTTCAATGGCATCATTGGAAAGGGTGTTGCTGTTAATGGCTGCACTAATAACATCGCACTTAGATATCCAGATGGTTCTTTTAAATTTGCTGACGGTACACCAACAAACAGAAGGGAAATAATAAAAAAATGTATCACAAATGAATCTGGGGTTGGAAAAACCCGTGAAAAACTAGATGAAGCTATTAATCTAACGGTTAATTTTTTTAATAAGCATAATAGGTGAAAGCAAAGCAACAATAAAAGACCAGAATAATAAATAATTTGAAATAATTACTGGAAAGATAGATTTATCAAATAATACTCCAACTAATAAACTTTTAGAAAAATCTAAACTTGGGAATAATAATAAACCTAAAATTATCCCGAAAAGAATTGCTTTAAATACATCGTAATGTTTAATTTTTTTATTATAAAAACCGTAAAAAATTGGAATTGCAGCTGCACAACATAGTAAATCAGCTAATAAAAATAAGTATAAAACACTCATTCCTTTTGATGAAATGTAAAAGGCAGAACCTGCTAAAATTACCCCGCCAACAATATAAAAATTATTAATATTTTTCTTTTTAATAAATTCATTTGAATGAATAACAAAAAGACTTGAAATACTTGCAATCAAAGTATCGAGACTACTTAAAACCAACGTTAATGACAAAACTAATATAACTAAATTTAATAACAAATACTCTTTGTTAACTAATAAAGAAAAAATAATAGTACTTGGATCTTTTACTTTCCCATTTAAAGAA
Source organism: Candidatus Pelagibacteraceae bacterium (assembly GCA_965655895.1). GTDB lineage: Bacteria > Pseudomonadota > Alphaproteobacteria > Pelagibacterales > Pelagibacteraceae > HIMB114. The sequence goes on from CBFHID010000008.1 coordinate 11,963, forward strand.
GCAAAAATTCCAACAATTCCTAAAAGTAAGATCGTTATAAAAACAATGTAAAATGCTGCTGTAAAACCTTTTTTTAAAACTTGAATATTTTTAGATGCATAAACTCTTTGCCAAATTCCTTGATCAAACAAATTAGTTGAAAAAACTGCAATAAAAAAAGTGAGACCTGCAGTAAAACCTCCAAAACCAATGCTTAAATTTGAAGATTTACTTGTAATCAAACTTGGAGAAAGAAAATCAATTTTTTGATTTAAAATAATGAAAATTATAAATAGAAAAATTATGATAATCCAAAACTGAAATTTATCAGTAATGATAGATATTTTTAAACCCCCTTTTAAAGAATAAACTAATGTCGAGACAATAGTTAAAGCTGCAGTTAACCATAAAGGTGTGCCTAATATTAAATTAACAACTTTTGAAATTGCAGTTACTTCTGCACAAAAATAAACATAGAGATAAAGAATGGTTAAAATTAGAATTAATTTTAATACTTTTTGATCATACCTTTTTTCAATAACTTCGGTTAAGCTTGTGGCATTTGGTAAAATTTTTCTAATTTTCTCCCCAATTTTAGAGAAATATAAAAATACAAAACTTTGACCCGCTGCATAACCAATGACGGCCCCTACTCCACCCCAGGTCGATGCTTCTGCTGGACCAATTAATATCCATATTCCAAAACAAGATGCTGTTAAACTAAACGTTAAACCAAAAACATTAACATTTCGATCACTAACTAAAAAAGCAGACTGTGAAATTTTTCCTCTAGATACATAGTAACCAAAGGACATAAATCCTAGGCAAACAACAAAAAGTGAAATTATTAATATTATATTCATATGTTTTCTTCCTACGCCAGCATTATCTGGATCAGGTTTAAAGGGTTCATCTCAGGCATGGCCGCCCCTGAAAACTAGGTAAGATATTACCTTTTTTTTCTTTTAAAGCTACCTTTTCCTTTTCTAGGTTTAACAACTCTTTTTTTATATTTGGGTGTTCTTAAATCCTCAGCGATAGGATTTCTTTTTTTCATAATGTATTAGATTTTATAAATGTATTCGCCGCTGAAAAAATTTCTTTTTTTCTATCTGGCTTCATTTTTTCCAAAATTCTAACCATCATGGATAAACGTGGATTTTTAAGGAAAAATTTTTTATTTTTTTCAATAAATCTCCAATACAAACCGTCCATAATGATGCACCATGATCCTTTTTTAAAATCCATCATTTTTAAAAAATATGGCGACCCACATATATATGGTTTTGTTGCAAATATTCCCCCGTCACTAAACAAACCCATGCCATAAACATTTGGCGACATAACCCATTCTGATGAATCCATGAACATTTCCATAAACCATTTATAAACTTGCCTTGGTTCGATTTCACAAAGATTCATAATATTTGATAAAATCATCAACCTTTCAATATGATGGGACCATGCATAGTTTTTAGCATTTGTAATTGCGTGATCTAATGGAACTAAGCCCGTAGAACCATCATACCAGGATTTTTTCATCTTTTTTTTGTGACCAAAAAAATTAGATTTATCTAATTGCTGATCGAAATTTTGATAAATCCCTCTCATAAACTCTCTCCATCCTATTAGCTGCCTCACATACCCTTCATAAGAATTCATATTTACTTTATTTTCAAACTTTGAAAGCTCTTCGAGAATTTCTGTTGGAGTGATTAAACCATTATTTATAAATGGACTTAAGGCGCTATGAAATAATATATTGTCTCTCTGATCTACGGCATCTTCGTAATCACCAAATAAATTCAGTTTGTTTTTTAAAAAATTAGTTAAAACATTTTTTGCATCTTTTCTTGTTGTTCCAATCCAAAATTGAGATGTATCACCTGGGTGATTTTTAAATTCTTTCTGAATTATACGTTTCAGTTTTTTTGTATGAGCAGTTTCTGTAAAGTTAATTTGTTTTGGTATTTTAATATCTTTTGGCAGTTTTTTTCTATTTTCACTGTCAAAACTCCATTTACCGCCCTTAGGTGTTCCATCGTTATTTACAAGAATATTAAATTTTAATCTTTGATCTTTATAAAAGTTAGCCATAAAGGGCTTCTTGGTTTTTGATAAATATTTTTTAAAATCTTCACGAGCACTCAAAAACATGGGAGTTTTTATAATGTTAAAATCAATATTTTCTTTTTTTAAAAATGAGATAATTTTTTTTTCGAAAGGCTTGTCTTCAATTTCGAATAGAGAAACCTGATTAATTTTTTTTTCCTTAATAGTTTGATTTAATTTTTTTATATAATCGATTTTAAAATCATTATCTTCAATTGCTTTATAAATAATTTTAAAACCAAACTGCTGAAGTTCTTCTTTGAAAGATCGCATTGCAGAGAGGAAATATACTATTTTTTGCTTATGATGTTTTTCATAAATACAAAGACCAAAATCTTCCGCTAAAAAAAATATTGATGATTTATAATTTGCAAAGTATTTGGGGTGAAATAACTGATTTCCCAAAACAATAAATAACTGACTCATTAAGAAATAAAATATTTCCCGTCTACAATTGTAATAAATTTTTTATCGTTAAGTTTACTTTGTATCTTTTGTCTTAAACGGTAAAGGT
>CBFHID010000008.1:15049-15545 GCA_965655895.1 Candidatus Pelagibacteraceae bacterium
AGGTTATACTCATTTTTTTGCTCTTTCATGCAATCGAAAAAAACAGGTGACCCGACAGTAATGATTGAGTAATTTTGCATATAACCAAAATATAAATTTATATGATTGTAGTAAATAAAAACGGCACGCTTATACACAATAAAAAACTATATAAATGTGCTTTGGGCAAGTATGGTGTCACCAAACATAAGGTAGAAGGTGATAAAAAAACACCTGTAGGAATTTTTACACTCGGTAAAGTATTCTACCGCAATGATCGAATTAAAAATTTAAAAACAAAATTAACGAAAGTAATTATCAAAAAAGATATGTCCTGGTGTGATGATCCTAAAAATAAATATTATAATAAATTAATTTTCACCAATAATAAAAACAAAGAAAAACTTTATAGAAAAGATCATCTATACAACGTTATCGTAGTGATAAATTATAATATGAGGCCTATTAAAAAAAACAAAGGTAGCGCAATTTTTATTCATCTTGCTAGAAAAAATTT
>CBFHID010000008.1:15821-52104 GCA_965655895.1 Candidatus Pelagibacteraceae bacterium
TCCCACAATATTTATTTTGTCTTTTGCAAAATCATAAAGTTTATGCAAATCTTTAATGCTAGTACCAAACTTTTGTTCCTCATCGCCTGTATTAACTTGTAAAAAATACTTTCTTTTAAAGTTTAGTTTCTCTTCAGCAATCTTTAAAGCTTCGACTAAACTTTCCCTGTCAACAGAGTGGATATAATCAAATAATTTTACTGCATCTTTCGCTTTATTAGTTTGAAGGCCTCCTATTAAATGAAGCTCAATGCTTTTATTAAGTTTTTTTATATTTTCCCATTTTGCTTTTGCCTCTTGAACTCTATTCTCTCCGTACACAAAATGACCGTAATTAATGAGTGGCTGTATGTGCGTCAATTCAAATGTTTTACTTACAGCAATAATTTTTGAATTTATATTATTATCTATTAATTCTTTTTTAATGTTTTCAAAATTTTGTACTATACTCATAAAATCATGTTCAAAATTTTTTTTTATATAAATGAATTAAAAGATGTCCAAAAAAAAAATCTTAATCAATTAAATAATATTAATATTATTTATCGCAATTATGAAAGAAAAAATTATAAAAAAAACGCAATGAATTTATCTCGTTACTGCAAGGGGAAAAAATTCAAATTTTATATATCCAATGATATTAAATTGGCCACTAGGCTAGGATGTGATGGAGTGTATTTACCTAGCTTTAATACAAAAGATTATTTTTTGAATTCTCATTTAAAGGTTATCGGATCTGCACATAATGAAATGGAATTGAGAACAAAAATCAAACAAGGATGTAAAGAAATTTTTATTTCTCCAATTTTTGATACACATAAAGAAAAACTAATTAAGAAAGGAGTTGGGGTGAATTTTTATAGAAATCTAATGTTTAAATTTTCAAAATTAGTAAGGGTTTATGCCTTGGGGGGTATTAATGATTATAATATCAAGAAATTAATTACATTGGGTAGTACCGGTTTTGCATCGATAAGTTTCATCGAAAAAAAAATCGATAAAAACTTAATTTCTTACCTAAATTTAATTGCTACAAAATTGTAAATAAGTAAATTCTCTTCATGCATATAGAAAAGTTTAATCATTCTGTCGTTGATAAAAAATGGCAAGAATATTGGGATAAAAACAAAATCTTTGAGACCTCCCAATCAAAAGACAAACCTAAATACTATTGCTTAGAAATGTTCCCTTACCCATCGGGTAAAATTCATATGGGGCACGTGAGAAACTATACGCTCGGTGATGTGATTGCTAATTATAAAAGATTAAAAGGTTTTAATGTTCTTCATCCAATGGGTTGGGACTCTTTTGGTATGCCAGCTGAAAATGCAGCCATGCAACAAAAACTTCATCCAAAAGATTGGACACTTAACAATATTGAAACTATGAAAAGCCAATTAAAATTACTTGGATTTTCAATAGATTGGAGTAGAGAAATTTCTACTTGTGACGATGACTACTATAAGCACCAACAAAAGTTTTTTCTAGAACTTTTAAAAAAAGACCTTGTTTATAAAAAAGAAAGTTTGGTTAATTGGGATCCAGTAGACAATACTGTTTTAGCTAATGAGCAAGTTATAGACGGTAAAGGTTGGAGGTCTGGCGCACAGGTTGTTCAAAAAAAACTTTCACAATGGTTTTTCAAAATTACTGCGTATGCTGACGATCTTGATGCATCACTAAATACTTTAGATGAATGGCCAGAAAAAGTGAAAATTATGCAAAAAAACTGGATAGGTAAATCTGTTGGTTGTGAAATTAACTTTAAAATAAAAAATGCAGATGAGAAAATAAAAGTTTTCACCACAAGACCAGATACTATTTTTGGTGCATCTTTTATTGCTTTAGCAGTGGATCATCCACTTTCAAAAAAATATGAGCAAGATAAAAATTATATAGAATTTAAAGAAAAATGTTACAAGACCGGAAATACTGATGAAGCAATAGCCAAAACTGAAAAGTTGGGATTTAAAACTAATTATGAAATAGAACATCCCTTTATAAAAAATAAAATATTGCCTGTTTATTTTTCAAATTTTGTACTTATGGAATATGGGACTGGAGCAATATTTGGATGTCCTGCACATGATCAACGGGACCTTGATTTTGCAAATAAATACAGTTTAGAAGTTACGCCAGTAATTATTCCTGAAAATAAAGATATTGCTAATTATAAAATTAGAGATGAAGCGTATACTGGTAATGGAAAGATAATAAACTCTGAATTTTTAAATGATCTAAATATAGAGGACGGTAAAAAAAAGATTATAGAAGAAATAGAAAAAAATAATTTAGGAAAAGCAAGAACTACATTCAGATTAAGAGATTGGGGCATATCGAGACAACGATATTGGGGCTGTCCAATTCCCATCATGTATGATGAAAATAATAAAGTCATCCCAGTTCCTGATGAGGAGTTACCTGTAAAACTCCCTGATGATATAGATTTTGATAAACCTGGAAACCCTTTAGACCGTCACCCTAATTGGAAGAATGTAATATGTTCAAAATCTGGAAAGAAATTAACACGTGAAACAGATACACTGGATACGTTTGTAGATTCTTCGTGGTATTTTTTAAGGTTCTGTTCCAGCAATAATCAACAGGAAGGTTTTTCACATGACGATGTTAAGTACTGGATGCCAGTTGATCAATACATTGGTGGTGTTGAACACGCAATATTGCATTTACTTTATTCAAGGTTTTTTACTCGAGCTGTAACTAAAGATACCAAATTTCAAATCAAAGAACCGTTTAAGGGATTGTTTACACAGGGAATGGTTTGCCACAAAACATTTAAAAACAAAAAAGGAGAATGGCTTTTTCCTGAAGATGTAGTTGAAGATAACGGTAAGTTTTTTGATAAAAATACAAATGAAGAAATTATAATTGGTCCTTCTGAGTCTATGTCAAAATCTAAAAAAAATGTTGTTGATCCTCAAACAGTAATTAATCATTATGGAGCAGATGCAGTACGGTGGTTTGTTCTATCTGATAGTCCACCAGAAAGAGATATTCAATGGAGCGAGGAAGGTATCTCGGGATCATATAAATTCATACAGAAAATATGGTCTATATCAGAGATGATTCAAAATTTGAATGAAGATAAAAAATTAGAAACGAATGATAAAAAACAATTTGAGAAAATAATTAATAAACTCATAAAAGATATCGAATTTAATATTGAAAATTTTCACTTTAATGTTGCGGTTGCTAAATTTTATGAATTTATAAATTTTTTATCAAAAAATATTCACGAAAATAAAACTGAAAAAGAAATCTTTTTAAAAATTTTAAAGGATTTTTTAATTTTAATATACCCGTTTACACCACATATTGCTTCAGAGTGTTGGGAAAAAATTGATAATCAAATGAAAATTCATCAATGTAAATGGCCAACTTTTAATCCCGTGGTCGTAATAGATAATGAAATTAATTTAGTCGTACAAGTTAATGGGAAGAAAAAAACATTGTTCAATACAATTGCAGATAAAAAAGAAGATCAAATATATAAGGAAATATTGGATATTGATGTAATAAAAAAATCAATTACAGGAAAAAAAATTGTAAAAAAGATATACGTTAAGAATAAATTGGTTAATATTGTTGTAAAATGAAATTTATCAAGCAACTATTTTTAGTTTTGGGCTTAACATTTTTGACATCTTGCGGGTTTTCTCCAATGTTAAAAGATCCAAAAATAGATAATATTAAAATTAATAAGATTGAATATTCTGGTGACAAGGATTTGGTTTTTTTTCTTAGAAATAGTTTAAACTTAAAAACCAATACTAACATAAAAGATGGATATAAATTAGAAATTAAAATTACTGAAAGTATTGACTCATCAAAAAAAAATAGTGCTGGAGTAACAACCTCGGAAAATATCACAATCACCATCAATTTAAATATTTATGATGCAAGTAACAATCTAGTTAATGATGATGTAATTTCAGACACTAGATTAATAGATGTAACTAACAATATTATATCTGATAACGAGGCACGTAGAGTTGAAAGATCAAATTTAATTACTTTTCTAATTCCACAATTAAAATTTTCAATTAAATCAAAAATAATTCAAAGTCTACAATGATATTAAAAAGTTTTTCAATTCAATATGAAAAACTCCTTACAGATTTCAATGTGGTCTTAATTTATGGTGAAAATTATTATTTAAAAAATGAAATACTGCAAAATATTACTAGAATTTTAAAAGTAGAAAGTTTTAAAATTAAATTGTTAAACGAAGAAAGTATTTTAGCCAATATTCAGTTAATAGATGATTATTTAAATCAAGATAATCTTTTTGGAGAAAAAGAAATTTTAATAATTCAAAAAGTAACTGATAAATTATTAAATTATGTTGATATTGAACATATAGAAAAAAAAATAATATTAATATCTGATAATCTCACAAAGAAAAGTCAACTGAGGAATATTTCAGAAAAAAATAAATTAATATCTTGTATAGCGTGTTACGATGATGATGATAAAACATTAAAATCCTTATTACAAACTGGCCTTAGAAAATTAAATATTCAAGTACCCTTCGAGCAGATTGATATGCTCTTTAATGCAAACAAACTTAATAGAAGTGATATAAATAATGGATTAAAACAGTTGGCATTAATCGTTAACGAAAAAAAGATTGATGTGAATATGTTCCAATCACTATTTAGCACGACATCAGCCTTTGACGCCTTTGAGATTACAAACGCTTTATTGTGTTGTGATAAAAAAAAATTAAGTAAAATATTTGGTAGCTTTTATAACTTTTCAATTAATTTTAACGAGCTATTAGGACCTTTAAAATATAAAATTAATAAACTCATAGATATTTATAACTTTAGTAAAAGTGAAAATAATGCTGCTCGGATGGTTGATAACTATAAACCACCAATTTTTTGGAAAGAAAAAAACATCACTATCCTGCAATTAAATAGCTGGTCGGCTGCAGAATTAGATCTACTTTTAGATAAGATAAATGAAATAGAAATTTTATGTAAATTAAATTATGAAATTGCAGAGACAATCTTTAACAAATTTTTATTAGACATTGTAAGTAAAAAAGTTTTAATTAATAAATACTTTTAATTTTATCAATTAATTGGTTTAGCTGATCTAAATCCTTATACTCAAAAATAATTTTACCGCTGTTATTTTTTTTATTTTGCACAAGTACTTTCATACCTACCTTTTTTTCTAAGGAACTTTCTAAATCTTGAATATTAGGATCTATATTTTTCGCTTTTGCTGCTCTAAAAGATTTAACATTTTTTTTAGTTAAAAGCTCTGACTGTCTTACAGATAAATTTTTATTAATAATTTCTTTCGCGAGTTCAATATTATTTTCTACGTCTATTAAGGAGCGTGCATGACCCGGTGTTAAAAGACCATTGATGATCATATCTTGAATTTCGTCAGGAAGTTTTTTTAACCTTAAAGTATTCGAAATATGTACCCTGCTCTTTCCAATCATTACAGCAAGCTTATCTTGGGTATAATTAAATTTTTCTATCAAAGTGTCGTAACCATTGGCCTCTTCTAATGCGTTTAAACCCTCCCTTTGTACATTCTCTAAAACCGCGAATTCAGCGGCTAATTCGTCATTGGCATCTAAAATAACTGTTGGAACCTCATGAATATTGGCCAATTGAGCTGCTCTCCATCGCCTTTCACCGGCTATTATTTCAAACTTATCGTTTGCAATTTTTCTTACGGCAATAGGCTGGATGATGCCTCTATTTTTGATGGATGCTGCTAATTCCTCAAGTTGTTTCTTTTCAAATTTTTTTCTTGGTTGGAACTTATTAGGTATCAGCTGATGTATTGGAGTTTTATCACTTTTAAAATTTTTTAAATCAAGAATGTTTTCTTTTTCATTGTTATCACCCAACAAAGCTGAAAGACCTTTACCTAAACCTTTTATTTTATTCATTAAGCAGCAACATAATTTTTATTGTATTGATCTAAAACTTCTTTAGCTAAATTCTCATATGCAATCGTACCCTGACAATTTTTATCATAAATAATTACTGGCATTCCATGAGATGGCGCTTCTGATATTCTTACATTTCTGGGTATGACGGATTTGTAAACTTTATTATCAAAATATCTTCTTGCTTCACTTTCAACTTGAGAACATAATTTATTTCTTTTGTCATACATGGTTAAAATTACACCCTGGATGTCTAATGACTTATTTAAATTTTGTTTAACGCGCTCTATTGTTTTTATTAATTGTGAGACACCTTCTAGAGCGAAAAATTCTGTCTGTAGTGGAATAATTACAGTATTTGACGCTACTAATGCCATAATTGTAAGCAAACTCAAGGAGGGCGGACAATCAATAAGTATTTGATTATATTGTTTTTTTTCTTGAATTTTAGCTATTATTTCTTTTAAAAAAAATGCCCTTTTACTATTTTCAGCCACTTCTGTTTCTAACCCTGATAAATCCACATTAGCTGTAATGATATCAAGATTATCTATTGTTGAGTTTGTAATAAATGCTTCTGGATCTAAATCTGGGTTTAATAAAAATTCATAAATAGTTTTAAACCTATTTGTTGTTTCAATCCCCAAGCCAGTTGAAGCATTTCCTTGTGGGTCTAAATCAATGACTAAAATTTTTTGACCTTGATTAGCTAAAGCACATCCAAGATTGATTGTTGATGTTGTTTTCCCAACTCCGCCTTTTTGATTTATGATAGAAATAACTTTTGTCATTTATATTCTTGATACACTTTTTATTACGAAAAGCTTCGAAGCAGAATTTGTGATACTTTCATGCGACTCACAATTTATTTCAAAATATTTTTTTGCTTCAATAAATTCATTTCTAAAATTTTCACCCTTCATCAATATAATTTTTCTGTAAACAAACTTAGATGCTAAAATAATTTCAAAAAATTCTTTCATTGGCTTAAATGCTCTGCTCACTAACGTTGTAAAATTTTTTTCTTTCATCTTTCTAATGTCACAGTTATGTATTTTTAGTTTTAGATCAAGGAAACTATTTGCTCTTTTTAAAAAATCAGCCTTTTTTGGGCTTTTTTCAACTAAATGTGTTGAAAACTCTAAATCATGATCTTTTTTTATTATATCCAGGATGATTCCTGGCAATCCAGCTCCAGACCCAATATCTAATATTTTTTTATCTTTTTGATCTAAGTATTTAGCTATTTGCGCACAATCTACGTAATGCCTATCTATTGCAATTTTTTCGCTATTCTTTGAAATTAATGAAATTTTACTATTATTTTCAATCAGAAAATCGTTGTATTGAGACAATTTAGACAATGTTTCACGTGAAACATTACTTTCAAGATAATGTGATCGAATCATTTAAGCAGTGTGCTTAAAATTATACCTTTTAGAATAAGTTAAAAGAAGATTTATAGCTGCTGGGGTAATACCTTCTATCCTTGATGCTTGGCCGAACGTTTTTGGCCTAATATGATCAAGTTTCTGTCTAATCTCATTAGATAATCCGCTAATTTTTGAATAATCAATATTTTCTGGAATTTTCATATTTTCATCTTTTTTAAATATCTTAATATCGTCCTCTTGCTTGGCGTAGTAACCTGAGTAATGATTATCAATCTCTATCTGCTCGATAACGTCTCGATCATAGTCTCCTAGACCAAAAATTGGCTTTAATTTATCAAAAGTAACCCCTTTATACTTTAGAAGCTCTAGGCCATTCCTTTTGACACCATCCTTTGAGATCTTTATGCCATGTTTATCAGCTTCATTTGGAGTAAAAGACCTGGAAGACAAATAAATTTTAAGATTATTAATACTTTCTAATTTTTTTTCAAAATTCACTAATCTAGACTCACTTAATATTTCTAAATCTTTCGCAATAGAAGATAGTCTAAGATCTGCGTTATCGGCACGTAACGTTAATCTATATTCCGCTCGTGACGTAAACATACGATAAGGTTCAGCAACACCTTTCGTGATAAGATCATCTATCATGACCCCTATGTAGGCTTGTGATCTGTCTAGCGTAAATGGTTTTTTGTTTTTACTTTGAAGAGCAGCATTAATACCAGCTATTAAACCTTGAGCTGCAGCTTCTTCGTAACCTGTCGTTCCATTAATTTGACCAGCTAAAAATAAAGACTTTATTTTTTTTAATTCTAAAGTTGCGTTCAACTCTCTTGGATCAACATAATCGTACTCGATTGCATAACCTGGCCTGATCATCTTAACATCAGATAAGCCGTTGATTTTAAACAATAATTCTTCTTGTGCATCCGCAGGCAGGGACGTTGAAATACCATTCGGATAGATAGTATGATCATCTAATCCTTCTGGTTCTAAGAAAATTTGATGTCTAGATTTATCTTTAAATTTTACGATTTTATCTTCAATAGATGGACAATATCTCGGCCCAACGCTCTTAATATTACCGCTATACATTGCTGAACGTTTTAAATTTTTTTCAATAATTTTATGAACATCATCATTTGTATAAGTCATAAAACATGCGACCTGATCAGCATTAATTTTTTTTGTATCTACTGAAAAAAAATAAGGATCATCATCTGCTTTTTGTTCTTCTAAAATTTTAAAATTAATCGTACGTCCATCTAATCTTGGTGGTGTTCCTGTTTTTAATCTTGAAAGATTCAAATTAAATTTCTTTAACTGTTCACTTAAACCTTTTGTTGGATCTTCCCCATGTCTTCCACCAGGTTTCATCTCATCACCAATATGAATAACACCGTTTAAAAAAGTACCAGTAGTTAAAACTATTTTTTTTGCTCTTAATTCTTTTCCAGACTTTAAAATCACTCCAATAATTTCATTTTGATGAAAGATGAACTGCGTTACGGGATCATAAAAAATGCTTAGATTACAATAACTTATCAGACATTCTTTCATATATTTTTTATACAATTTACGGTCTGACTGAGTTCTAGGACCTCTTACAGCTGGACCTCTACTACGATTTAACAATCTAAATTGAATGCCAGATGCATCTGCAACTTTTGGCATGACGCCATCAAATGCATCTATCTCTCTTACTAGATGTCCTTTACCCAATCCACCGATGGCTGGGTTACATGACATTTCACCAATCGAATTTTCATTTGTTGTAACTAAAGCAGTATTAACTTTCATACGCGCAGACGCTGCAGCAGCCTCACATCCGGCATGACCAGCACCAATTACAACAACATCAAATTTTTCCATTGCTGGAATCTATAACTGAGAGATTTTTTTACAAGAGAGATTCGACTATTTACCTATACAGAAATCTTGAAATATTTTTCCTAATATTTCCTCTACCCCAATAAAACCTACAATATGACCAAGATTGTTCGATGCTAGTCTTAACTCTTCTGCAGCCATTTCAACTTTATCTGTTTTAGCAATTTTAAGATAATCATGAAGTCTATTTGAACATTTTTTTAATAACGCTCTGTGTCGTGCTCTTGAAATTAAAGTCGTTGACTGTGCAGTATCTATTTCAGATACAATTTTTTTTAATCTTGAATTTAATTTATTAATTCCAGTTTTATCTTTAATTGAAACTTCTATTAAATCTTTAAATTTATACCCTTTTAAATCTTTGATAATTTTTTTTGAGTTAAAACTTTTTTTATCTTTTTTATTAAGAATAATTACCGTCTTATCTGTGATTAATTTTTGAATATTTTTTGGTATTTTCTTTTCCGTTCCATCTAGTATCAAAATGTCTACATTGGCCTCTTTACTTGCATTTAGAGCTAATTCTACACCAGTTTTTTCGATTTTATTCTTTGCATTTCTAATACCTGCAGTATCTGTCAAAATTACAGGATAATTATTAATATGATATTTAACTTCAATAATATCTCTTGTTGTACCTTTAATACTGGAAACTATTGCGGCTTGTCTTTTAACAAGTAAATTTAAAAAACTGGATTTACCTGCATTTGGAGGTCCTATAATTGCTATTTTAAAACCATCTCTAATAATCTCGCCCATGGTTTCATCCAACATCTCATCGATATCGGAGACGATAGATTTAATTTTTTTCTCATTATCTTTGAGTATTCCTTGAGGTAAATCTTCTTCTGAAAAATCAATAGATGCTTCTGTCTTACTTAAAACATCAAGGATAGTCTCCCTCCATTCCAAAAATTTTGGACTACTATTTTTAAGTCTTAACGCTTGAATTCTTTGAGCTTCAGTTTCCGCTTGTAAAAGGTCAGCAATAGACTCTGCCTCGTAAAGATTTATCCTGTTATTTTGATAAGCTGTTTTGGTAAATTCTCCAGGTTCAGCTAACCTACAATCTTTTCTTTCACCTAAATCTTCTAATAATTTATTAATAACTGCTTTACTACCATGTGTATGCATTTCAATTAAATGATCGCCTGTATAGCTTTGACCCTCTGGATACCAAATTAAAATTCCCTCATCGATTAATTCTCCCTGTTGATCGTAAAAAGATTTTAACAATGCTGATCTTGGTTGATCAATCACAGTTCTAGTAATTTGATTTGCAATTTGTAATGCGGACTCTCCAGAAACTCGAATTACAGCGATACCAGAAACGCCAGGAGGGGTTGATAGTGCATAGAAATTCATGTTAAAAATATATCAAATATGAAATTAAAAGGAACAGCGCTTCAAATAAAAGTTTGGAAATACTTAATGAAAATTCCAAAAGGAAAAACTAAAACATATTTAGAAGTTGCGAAAGCAATCGGAAACCCAAAAGCTGTAAGAGCCGTTGCAAATGCCATTGGAAAAAATCCTTATCCAATTAAAATTCCGTGTCATAGAGTAATACGTTCAGACGGTGGACTAGGGGGCTATTCAGGACCAGGTGGGGTTAAAACAAAAAAAAAATTACTCGCATCAGAAAGATAAGCCTTGGTCAGCAAACTTTATTATTTCATTTTTAAGATCAGGAAATTTATCTAACTTTCTAAATCCCTTTTTTCTAAAATTAGAGATTTGATTATTATTTAATTTAAAAATTCTTCTTATTAAATCGATTGAAGATGCAAAGATGAAATTGTTAATTTTTGTTTTTTTTTCATATTCTTCAAGTAAAGAAAAGTCCCCTAGATCATAACCATATTTTTTTTTATCATGATATACATCATAGAGTTGCTTGATATCTCTCACTGTCATATTCCAACCTTGTCCTGCAATAGGGTGTATACGATGGGTCACATCTCCAATATTAATTTTTCTTGGTTCAATTCCGCAAGTTAAGAAATTAAATTTCAAAGGAAAGTTTTCTATTTTTGAATTAACTTTAATATTTTTATAAATTGAAAAGTTATTATTTAAATACTTTTCTAAACTAATTTTAGAATTAACTATTTTTCTCATATGAGAATTTTTAGATAGTGACCACACCAATGACGTATAATTTTGACTAATTGGTAAAAAAGCCAACGGTCCAACATTTAAAAAAAATTGTCTTGAACAGTTATTTAAAATCTTTTCATGTTTAATAATAAATGTGAAAGCATCCTCTTCATAATCCCAGTTTAAATGTTTGTTTTTTATATTATGATTAACAGTGTTAATGGTTAACGCATATTTTTTTGGTGTGTAAACTTTTTTTATATCCAGATTTTTTATTTCCCTGGATAGTTCATCAAAAAGTTTATCTTTTAAAACAATAAAACTTAAAGGAAGTTTATTGGTTTTGTTATAAAAAATACTATCTGGATTTAAATAATCTTTATGATTTTCATAAAGTTTGATTGTATTAATAGGATTGCTAATTTTTTCCAAACTTTTTAATTTTAACTTTTGTAAGAATTTAAAACTATCATTTGAGATTGATATAGATGCTACAGAAGGATTTGGCTTAAAATCTTTTTGACCAACTATTTCTACAGGGTAACCTAATCTAAATAAGGCAATTGCCACTAGATTTCCCGTTAAACCATCACCAATTATACCAATTTTTTGAATTATTTTTTTATCCATTTTTATCAATCATATAAAAAATGTTAAAAAGTAACAAAGGTTGATTCGTTAATTTTTAAATATGCTACAAAAAATACAAGATTTCCTAAAACTAAGATTAATAGAAGCTTTAGGTGTAATACTTTTATTATTTTCCTTATTTTATTTATATTCTATAGCTACATACTCACCAGAAAATGCGACTCTTATAACGCCAGGAATTGAGAGTGAACAGTTTTTAATAAACTATACATTTTATATTTCAGATTTTTTACTGCAGGCATTTGGTCTTACGTGCTTTTTAGTATTTTTAAATTTATTTATTTGGAGTTGGTTAATAATAATCAATAAGAATTTGCCCAATCTAAGTTTTAAATTATTATTTATTATAGTTTATTTATGTCTTTTTACTTTTGGGATAAAAATATTATATAATCAAAATTTTTGGTTACCTGATAATGGCAATGGTGGTTTTCTAGGTGCTTATCTTATAACATTTATTCCTCTAGAATTTTATAATTATAATAAAATAATTGCCTACACTTCAATAGCAGTTGGTTCTATATTTTTTTTAATTAGCATTGGTTTAAAATATTCAGAATGGATTATGATCTTAAAAAAAATATTCATTTTACTTATTTTTCCTTTCAAATTACTTAAAATATTATTTAAAAAAGCTGGAACAATAGATGAGTCAAAACCAGTTGAAGAAGTTGAGGAATTAATCCCAACAATAAATAAAAGTTTTCAACCTAAACCTATGGAGGCACAAGGTAATCTTCCATTAAATACAAAAGATAATTTTGTTTTTAAAACTGGAGTTTATAAATTGCCACCATCAGATTTTTTAAATCAAAATAAAGTAATAAAAAATTCAGACACCCTTACAAATGATCATAAAGAATTATCTAAATTTTTAGAAAATACTCTTCTTGATTTTGGGATTATGGGAAAAATTAAAAAAGTAAGTCCAGGTCCGGTAGTAACACTTTATGAGTTTGAACCAGCAGCAGGAATCAAAACATCAAAAATAGTAAATTTAACAGATGATATAGCTAGAAGCACAAGCTCTATATCTACTAGGATTGCTCCTGTACCAGGGAAAAATACTATCGGTATTGAAATTCCTAATAAAGAAATTGATCCTGTTAACTATAAAGAAATTATTGAAAGTAAAGAATTTGCTAATCCAAATATCAATATTCCTATTACTTTGGGAAAAACAATTGCAGGTCATCCTATTGTCGGAGACTTAGTCAGCATGCCTCATTTGCTAATTGCAGGGACAACAGGTTCTGGAAAGTCCGTTTGTATCAATACATTAATTTTATCTGTTTTATATAAACACACACCTGATACCTGCAAACTAATTTTAATTGATCCAAAAATGTTGGAACTATCTGTTTATCAAGGGATACCTCATTTACTTTCTCCAGTAATAACGGAGCCAAAAAAAGCAACGTCAGCGTTGAAGTGGACAGTAAAAGAAATGGAAACACGATACCGTAAAATGACTGAGGATGGAGTGAGAAATATTTCTGGATTTAATGAGAAAGCACAAAAAGAAGGTAAAAAAGTTATGCCTTACATTATTGTGGTTGTAGATGAAATGGCTGATCTGATGATGGTCTCTGGAAAACAAGTAGAAAATTATATTCAAAGATTAGCACAAATGGCAAGAGCTGCAGGAATTCATATTATAATGGCAACCCAAAGACCAAGTGTGGATGTCATTACTGGAACTATTAAAGCAAACTTTCCGACTAGAATTTCTTTTCAAGTAACTTCTAAAATTGACAGTAGAACAATTTTAGGTGAACAGGGTGCTGAACAACTACTTGGAAAAGGAGATATGCTTTTTATGTCTTCAGCGAGTAGAATGATTAGGATACACGGACCATTTGTTTCAGACTCTGAGATAGAAAAAGTAAGTACTTTTTTAAGATCTCAAGGCTCACCTACATACATAGATGATATTACAAAAGTTGAAGACAATGATAATATGCTTGATAATGGTTCGAATAGTTCAGATAAAGATGAGCTTTTTGAACAAGCTGTAGCTTTAATTAAAGGAGAAGGCAAAGCATCAACTAGTTTTTTACAAAGGAAATTACAGATTGGATATAATAGGGCGGCAAGAATTATTGATCAAATGGAAGAGGCTAAAATTATCAGCCCTGCAAATCACACTGGCAAAAGAGAAATTTATCCATAAACCAATAAAAAATTAATGAAAATTTTTAAAATTATTATTGTAAGTTTTATGTTTGCAAATATTGCAAGTTCAAATGTAACAGATGAAATTATTCAAAAATTAAACGGAACCAATAATATTGTTTTTAATTTTGAACAAAAAACTAGTGACCAAATTGAAAAAGGTAAATGTTCTTTGTTATTTCCAGGAAACCTAAGGTGTATTTACGATGGGGTAGAACAAAAGGAAGTTCTTATTAAAAATAACAATCTATATGTTATCAAGCATAAGTTTAAAAGATCTTATAGGTATCCAATAAAAAATACTGCATTTAGTATTTTACTGGATAAAAATAAAATATTTCAAAATTTAAAATTGGTAAATATTTCAGAAGTACAAGAAACATCTTTTGGATACTTATATGAAGTTAAAAAAGAGGGAATTCTTATTAAGATTTATTTTGATAAAGATACAAGATTACTTAAAGGATGGGAAACCATAAGCTATAATCAAGAAACAGTAAAATTTAATATTGTTGATCCTAAAGTTAATATTGAGTTAAAAGAAAAATTTAAATTACCTGATTATAATTTTTAAATCTTTACACTTTCTTTTTTAAAAATATTCATACCCCTGGCAATATAATTTTTTAGCGCATTTGGATGATCTAAAGTGCACGTGTGAACCCAGATACGATTGGGGTTGTGCGACCAACCAGATCTTAAAGCATGGGTTAAGAGGTAGCCTCCTAATTTTCTTCCAAAATATTCTCTAAATATGCCCATATATGTTAATTCAACCTCATTTTTTTCTTCATGATAGAGATACTCATAAAAGCCAGCAACTTCATTTCCAATTTTAGCGATAAAAAATTTTAATTTACTTTGATTCAGGTATTTTTCCCACTCCTTGAGAGACCAAGCAAGCCGGTCTTTCCAATGAAAATCTTCTCCAATTTTTTGATATAGAAATTTACAATACTGAGGATCAGATTTATCGTTTTCTTCAATGATTAACCCTGCGATACCACATTCGGTAGGAATAAGATCCATTTTAGAATTAATGTCTAAAAAATATCTTTTTATATTCATCCCTGAAAATTAACTTTTTCTCAAACCTCTTAAACCCATAGGCTCTCCGCCCATTACATGAAAATGAAAATGTGGAACTTCCTGACTGCCATCAGAACCAGTATTGGCTATTAACCTAAAACCTTTACCGCCTTCGCTTAAAGATAATTTATTAATTTTACATACCTCTGCAACAGCTTGCATTAAAGATGAGATTTCATCTTTAGAGGCTTTTTTTGAAAAATCATCAACGTCTGTGTATGGCCCCTTTGGAATAACAAGAACATGCACTTTTGCTTGGGGACTAATATCATTGAATGCTAAGGAGTGTTCATTTTCATAAACTTTAGTACAGGGTATTTCACCTCTTAAGATTTTTGCGAATACATTATTATTATCGTAACTCATTTCTTTCTATTAGCTTTCTCAACTAAACCAGAAATACCTTGCCTTTTTTTTAACTCACCGAGAACGTCTTCAAACTTAACATCATTGGACTCAAGTAATACTAACATATGGTATATCACATCTGCAGCTTCATGAGTTTGATTTGATTTAGTATTAAGCGCATCAATAAGCTCTTTGACCTCTTCCATAAATTTTTCTCTACAAAGGGAATTGTCATTTAGTAGTTTTTTTGTATATGACTCTTGCTCAGAAGAATTTTTTCTTTCTCGAATTGTAATAATTAGCTCTTTAAGAGATTCAAGCATATTACAATCTTACAGGAACATTTTCTTTTTTTAAATACTCTTTTGCCTCATTAATAGAATACTGACCAAAATGAAAAATTGATGCCGCAAGTACTGCGCTTGCACCACCACTTATAAGACCATCTTTCAAGTGTTCTAAAGTGCCAACACCACCAGATGCTATCACGGGAATATTAAGACTACTTGATATTTTTTTTGTTAACTCAAGGTCATATCCCTCTTTAGTCCCATCGCGATCCATTGAAGTTAATAAGATCTCTCCAGCACCATTTGTTTCGGCAAGCTTAGCGAACTCTAATGCATCCAAACTCGTTGGCTCTCGACCACCGTGAGTGAATACAGTCCAAGTATTATCACTAGTTTTTTTTGCATCAATTGCAACTACAATGCATTGAGAGCCAAACTTGTTAGAACTTTCCTTTATTAAATCTGGATTGTTTATTGCGGCAGTATTGATTGATACTTTATCTGCTCCTGCCATTAAAAGCTTTCTAATATCTTGAATAGACCTCACTCCGCCACCAACAGTTAGAGGCACAAAGCATCGTTCTGCGGTTTTTTTTACAGTATCTAATAAAATGTCTCTTTTATCACTAGATGCTGTAATATCTAAAAAACAAATCTCATCTGCACCATTTTCATTATAAATCGAAGCTTGTTCTACTGGATCACCCGCATCTATTAAGTCTACAAAGTTAATACCTTTAACCACCCGACCATCTTTAACATCAAGACATGGTATGATTCTATGCTTAAGCACTGAACTTTACCAGATCATTAAGATTAATCAGGCCATCATAAATTGCTTTTCCAACAATAACTCCGCCAATTTTATTTTTTGACTTTATCATTTTTATATCTTCAATATTAGATACACCACCAGATGCAATTACAGAAATTTTTGAACTCTCAGCCATCTTGAGAGTATCATCAATATTAATACCCTGTTTCATTCCATCTTTATTTATATCTGTAAAAATTATACTTCTAAGAGGCAAGTTTTTAATTGTATTTAAAAAATCAAAACAAGATATTTGTGTTTGATCTTTCCAACCTTGCAACGCAATCATCTTTTCACGAACATCCAAGCCAACAGAAATTTTATTTTTATATTTTTGAGAAATAGTAATTAATAAATCTGGATTATTTACAGCAGCTGTTCCTAGAACAGCATTATCTATACCAAGGTCAATCACTTCTTCGATTGTATCCTCTGTTCTAAGGCCTCCGCCAACTTGAATATTTAAAGTGGTATTATCAATAATATTTTTGATTGTTTCTAGATTTGATTTATCCTTGCTTATAGTGCGATCTAAATCAACAATATGTAAATACTTAAATCCTATCTCTTGGAATACTTTTGCTTGTTCTAGAGGTGAGCGTGAATATATTGTTTTTTCATCAAAATTGCCTTTGGTTAGTCTAACACACTTTCCATCTTGTAAATCTATAGCCGGATAAATAATCATTTTATTTTAACAAAATTTTCCAATACCTTTATACCGTTTGTTTGGCTTTTTTCAGGGTGAAATTGAGTTCCAAAAATATTATCTTTCTCTACTGCCGAAACAAAATCTAATGAATAATTCGTTTTTGCCGAAATATAGTTTTTGTCCAATACATCAAATGCATAACTGTGAACAAAATAAAAATGGCTTTGATTTTTAATTCCAGATAATAAAACTGACTTTTCATTAATTTCAATATTATTCCATCCCATATGAGGTAGTTTTAGATTTTCATTATTTAAATTAATTTTTTCAACTTTTCCATCAATCCAATTTAAACCATTGCTTCCGCCATCCTCTTCTCCATGAGAGGAGAATAACTGCATACCAACACATATCCCAAGAATTAGTTTTTTTTTAACTAATACAAAATTTGATAACTCGTCCAAAAGTCCATCAATAGAGACCAATGATTGATAACATTGCTTAAATGAACCCTGTCCTGGCAATACAATTTTATCAAAATTTTTTATATCTTTTGCAGTATTAATAATTTTTACATCAGAATTATTTAAAATATTATTTGATGCCAATTCTACAGCCTTAGAGACTGACCTTAAATTGCCAGACTCATAATCAATAATTGCAATTTTCATTAATACTTAAATAGTACCCTTTGTTGAAGGAATTATACCTTCTGCACGAGGATCAACTTGAACAGCATCTCTTAAAGCACGAGCTAATGCTTTATAACAAGACTCGATGATATGGTGAGAATTATCGCCATATAAATTTTCTACATGCAAAGTGATTCCAGCACTTTGTGCAAACGCATGATACCATTCTTTAAATAGTTCCGTATCCATTTCTCCCAACTTTTCCACTGAAAGTTTTACATTCCAAACTAAATAGGGACGATTCGATAAGTCTAAAGAAACTCTGCTCAAAGTTTCATCCATTGGAATAGTAGAGCTTGCATATCGCTTAATACCTTTTTTATCACCTAAGGCTTTTTTTAAGGCATCTCCAAAAGCAATGCCGCTATCTTCTGTTGTATGGTGAAGGTCAATGTGTAAGTCACCTTTTGCTTCTAAATTAATATCAATTAAAGAGTGTTTTGCTATTTGCTCCATCATGTGATCTAGAAAACCAATACCTGTAGCTATGTTAGACTTTCCAGTACCATCTAAATTAACCTCAACTTTAATTGAAGTTTCTTTAGTTTTTCTATTAATTGAAGCTTTTCTCATATTATTTAATTAAATTATTTACATCATTAAGAATTAAATTAACACCTTGAAGATAGTAGATTAATAACCACATATATCGAAAATGAAGCAAAATAATGAAGTATTAGATTGGCATGGCACTACTATAGTTCTTGTAAGAAAAGGAAATGAAGTGGTTGTAGCCGGTGATGGTCAAGTCAGTATTGGTAACACCGTTATGAAAAGTACTGCCAAGAAGGTTAGAAAAATTGAAAAAAGAAATGTTATTGCAGGATTTGCAGGCTCTACTGCAGATGCATTTACTTTATTTGAAAGATTAGAAGCAAAATTAGAAAAGCATGGCGGTCAATTAATGAGGGCTGCTGTTGAACTGGCGAAAGACTGGAGAACTGACAAGTACTTAAGAAGACTAGAAGCACTCATGGCTGTTGCGGATAAGGATAATAGTTTTATTATTTCAGGAAATGGTGATGTTCTTGAACCGGAACATGGAATCATTGCAATTGGTTCAGGTGGAAATTTTGCTTTAGCTGCAGCAAGAGCAATGATCGATGATCCAAAAAAATCTGCAGAAGACATTGCAAAAAAATCAATAGAAATTGCTGCGGACATCTGCGTATTTACAAATCACAACATTACAATTGAAAAACTTTAATGGAAGAAAAGCAAAAAATTGTTTCATTTTCTCCAAGAGAAATTGTGTCTGAACTTGATCGATTTGTTATAGGACAATCTCAAGCAAAAAGGGCAGTAGCAATCGCATTAAGAAATAGGTGGAGAAGACAAGAACTTCCCGCAGAGATAAGAGAAGAAGTTTTGCCAAAAAATATATTAATGATAGGACCAACAGGTGTTGGAAAAACGGAAATATCTAGAAGATTATCGAAATTAGCAGAGGCACCTTTTATTAAAGTTGAAGCAACTAAATTTACTGAGGTGGGTTATGTTGGAAAAGATGTAGAACAAATTATTAGAGATTTAATTGAAATCTCTATAGCTTTAATAAAAGAAAAAAAACGTAAAGAAGTTTTAGCAAAAGCTCAGTTGGAAGCCGAAGAAAGAGTGCTTGAAGTTCTGGTGGGTAAAAATGCTAGCAGCGCCACTAAGGAAAGTTACAGAAAAAGATTAAGAGCCGGAGATTTAGATAATAATGAAATTGAAATCTCTGTTCAAGATAGTCCGCAAATGCCTTCTTTTGAAATTCCAGGTATGCAAGGTAATGTTGGAATGGTGAGCATTGGAGATATCTTTGGAAAAGGTATGACAAAAAAGAAAAAGAAAAAAATGTCGGTAAAAGAATCGTATGAATATTTAATACAAGAAGAGTCTGAGAAACTTATGGATAATGATCAAGTATTAAAAGAAGCAAAATTTGCAACTGAAAATAATGGAATTGTTTTCTTAGATGAAATTGACAAAGTATCTGCAAGATCTGATGGTAGAAGCGGTGCAGATGTATCAAGAGAGGGAGTGCAAAGAGATCTTCTTCCTTTAATTGAAGGGACTACTGTGAATACAAAGCATGGTCCAATCAAAACTGATCATATTTTATTTATTGCGTCAGGTGCATTTCAATTAGCAAAACCTTCAGATTTATTACCTGAATTACAAGGAAGGCTACCAATAAGAGTTGAGTTAAGTGCTTTAACAAAAGATGATTTTATAAAAATATTAAAAGAACCAGATAACAGTTTAATTAAACAGTATACTGCACTTCTTGGTACTGAAAATGTAACTCTTGAATTTACAGACGATGCAATTGACGCCATTGCCGAAATATCTACACACATTAACTCTACTATTGAGAATATAGGAGCAAGACGTTTACATACTATTTTAGAAAAAATTTTAGATGAAATTAGCTTTGATGCACCGGATAAAGGTGGCGAAAAAATAAAAATTGATAAAGCATACGTTGATCAACACTTAGGTGATATTGTCAAAGATAAAGATTTATCTAAATTTATTTTATAAAATTAATATCTAGCAATTGGAAGCGTTCGCCAAATTTCAATCAATACAATATATGTAGACTTATTAGGGTTAGATCTGCATCTGCTTAAAACCATATTTGTGATATCAGGCAAAGAATATTTATTAATAACTTTTGCTTTATCTCTGTTTTTCTTTTGCAAATCCATAAGCATAACGTGTGAATTATAACCGGTTAAAAAACCTTGAATAGAAAATGATAAAGCGTCTCTACCATTTTGACCAAATCTATTTACCGCTGATATAGTTTGGGAACATTTAGTACCGATAATTCCCCATGTAGCCATATCTTTTGCAAATGACTTCATTGGGAAAAATGTAAAAGATAGCAATATAATTAAAATTCTCATTACAGAGAACTTAATATTATTTTTTTAAAAACACAATAATAGATCCAGAACCACCTAATTTTTCAGGACTCTTTTCAATTTTTACTAGATTTTCTGAAAAATTATTCTGAATATGTTCCGGTACAGCATATCTTAACAAGCTCAGGTCTTTAGATAAATATGGGTCTTGATCATTATTTGAATGTAAACCTTTACCTGTAATGAAAAGGATTTTTCTTTTGCCACTTTCAATGGCTTGATTGATTGTATGCGAAACTACATTCAATGCTTCATGCATTTTAAGTCCATGAAGATCTTTTCGAATATCAAATAATTGATTACTATTATTTTCGATTAAAGAGTTGTCAAATTTAGCATCTTTATCTTCAACGCTTTTTACGTTGCTAATAAAATTGTCCCAATCCTTAAGGTCTTGCTCAGTAGGTTCAGTGCTTTGTTTCTTCTTCACTTGATAACTCTGTTAAATACCAAGTTGGATCATTACTTTTTAAGTCTTTTTCAAAAATCCACACGTCTGTAACTAATTTTATATTTCCAGGATCACCTTCGATAATTTCACCATTATCTTTTTTTAAACAGTTAATAATTTCACTAACAAATTTTGTTTTAACTTTATATAGGGTATCTTTTTGATCAATATCTAAAATTTTAGTTTCTTTAATTCCAATAAAAGTCATTTCAGACTTGATTTTCTTTTCTTCTCTTTCTTTAATCACACTATCAAAATTTTTAAATAAATCTTTAGATAATAATTGTCTTAATGTTTTGCGCTCACTATTAGCAAAAGCATTAATAATCATTTCATAAGCCGCCTCGGCTCCTTTAATAAAAGTTTTTTCATCAAATTTTAGTGGATCTTTTAAATTCTCTTCTTCTAAAACTGTTTTATCGAATTCTTGCTTTACTTCATTAGTTGATGACTGTGTAAATCTTGCTTTCATAGGCATATTGTCAGCACCCTTGCCCAACGTGCTTCTCAATCTTAACAAAATAAAACCTGCCATTATCGCAAGCAATATAATGTCAATATATCCAAAATTTTCGCTCATTCTTGTATTTTTCTAAAAAGTAATTATTTCAATATTAAATGCAATTTACAACATTATTTTTGATATTTGTTCCGTTAATTGAAATTTACTTCATGATTAAAGTAGGTACTATTATAGGCGCTTTCAATACTATCTTGGCAACTTTATTGACCGCGGCGATAGGTCTATATTTTGTAAGATTACAAGGTATTGCAACATTATATTCTGCAATAAATAATATCCAACAAGATAAAAAACCGATTAAAGAAGTAGTCAGTGGATTTTGTCTGGTCATTGCAGCATTATTATTAATTATTCCTGGTTTTTTTACCGACGCAATAGGTGTTCTATTGCTTATACCTTTTACAAGAAATGTTATTTTAAAATTATTTATAAATAAAAACAAAACTAGTAACAAAAATATTGATGATGTAGATATAATAGATATTCAAGCTGAGGAAATAGATGAACGAAATAAATAATACAGAAAAAAGATATGAGACTGTTGCAAAGTATATTAAGGACATCTCATTTGAAATACCAACGCCTGACAGTTTTGTAGATGCGGCACAAAACTTAGGTTCGTATACAACAAAACTAGATATCAATAGTAAGCCTTATAAAAATAATCTTATTGAATTAAACTGCAAATTTTTATTAGAGGCACCCGATTCAGTTAAACATAAAATTAATGCTGAAGTTTGTATTTCGATTCTTTTTAAAATTTTAGATCTCAAAATGACGCCAGAAGAAATTAAAAAAACAGTGTTAGTAACAATTCCAAGTGAACATTTTGATTATATGAAAGAAATTGTAACTTCGTTATTTCAAAGATCTGGTTTTAAAAATTTTAATTTTAATAGAACAATAGATTTTGAAGAGTTATATAAGAAGCAGTTTACGAATTAAACATCAAAGATTTAGGTATTTCTTTTTTTAAGAACTCTTTATGTAACTTTTTTTCCTCTTCAGTAATTTGGACGACTATTTGCCTTCTATTCTTTAATGTTTCAACATTTTTAATAATATCTTCATCGCTTTCATTCTCACTATCAAATACAAGTGAGGGCTCTTTCTTTTCAAGTAACTCGATATAAATTTTTGCCAATAATTCACAATCTAATAATGCAGAGTGTTTTTGTCTTCTAGAATTATCAATTTTGAAACGTTTGCACAAAGCATCTAGACTATTTTGAGCGCCTGGAAATTTTTCTCTAGCAATAGATAAGGTATCTACAATAAGATTTTTATTTATCGGGTTTACACCCACATCTTTAAGTTCTTTATTTAAAAAAGCTAAATCGAAATCAGCATTATGTATAACTAATTTTTTGCCACTTATAAAATTCAAAAAATCTTTCGCCACTTCTTTAAACTTTGGTTTATCAATTAAAAATTCTTTTGAAATACCGTGCGTTTCATAAGCTCCTAGAGAAATATCCATCTCAGGGTTTAAAAAAACATGAAATTTTTCACCTGTGGGAATATGATCACTTATTTCAATGCACGCAATTTCAATGATTTTATCATTAACAGATGATAAACCTGTTGTTTCTGTATCTAATAAAACTTCTTTCATATTAATATTTTATTCAATAAAGTTTTAGCTTCTTTTTTAATTTTTACACTATTAAAATTATTATTGATCACAAAATCTGCCATCTTTTTTTTTTGGCTTAAAGGTAGTTGTAATGATTTTAATAATTTAAAAATTTTTATATTGAAATTATTTCTTTTTTTTAATTTATTTAAAATTTTATTTTTGTCTGCATGTATATAAACGAGTAAATCATTTTTTAAGTTAAGCTTATTTTCTAAGAAAAGTGGAATATCGAGCACAACAGCCTTTTGTTTTTTATTTTTTTTTAAAAAATTTAGCATTTCCTTTCTGACCAGCGGATGAACAATTTTGATTATTTTTTTTAGATTATTTCGATTAGCGCTTATAATCTCTATTAAATTATTCTTTTGAATTGGAAATGAGCCAATATATTTTGGGAAAATTTTTTTCAATTTAGAAAATAGAAATTTATTAGTAAAATAAAGGTTTGAAACAACAGCATCAGCATTAAATAAAGGTATATTAAGTTGTTTAGCAAAATAAGATTTACCAGATCCAATTTCCCCCAAAACTGCAATTCTAATCATTCAATAAAGCTTGAGTTTGTTCACAAATTTTTGGCTTAATACCATGCCAAATTTCAAATGACTTTTGAGCTTGATATAAAAACATCATTTTTCCGTCAATAAATTGATTTCCATACTTTTCTGCATTGATAAGAAAATTTGTTTTTGGTTTATAAATAATATCATAAAAAATTTTACCATTTATTTTTGAGAAATCTATGTCCATACTGTCATTTTTATTAAGACCAATACTTGTACAATTAATGTAAATATCAGCATCTAAAATTTCGCCCCACTCGCAAACTTCTAAATTATATTTTTCTGATAAAATTTCAGCTTTGTTTTTTGTTCTGTTTGTTATTGTTATATTTTCTAATCCAAGGTTATTAAGGGCGAGAATGACGGAAGATACAACACCTCCCGCACCAAATATTAATGCTTTTTTTCCCTTAAGACTAAATTTGTTAAGCGAATTTTGAAATCCAATAATATCAGTGTTGTCACCTATTAGCTGACCATTATCCAAAGTGATAGTATTAACTGATTTAACTTTGATGGATAAATCGCTTATTTTATCTAAAAATGGAATTACTTTCTGCTTAAAAGGAACGGTTACATTAACTCCCGCAATATTGTTTTTTTTCATAAAACTAAAAAAACTTTCAAGTTCATTTTCAACAATTAGTTTTTTATCATAAATAGCGTTAATATTATTTTCTTTAAACCAAAAGTTATGTAATTTTGGAGATAAAGAATGTTCAATTGGATTTCCAATAACTAAATAATTTTTAACCAATTTTTTTTTACCTTATTTCAAATTATCCAAATAGGGTTTAAGTCGACTCATAGGAAGACCCATAATAGCTTCCATGTCTTTGTGAATCTCATCAAACAAATTCATACCCCCAGCTTCAATTTGATATAAACCATATTTTAACATCTCTTCTAAGTCTAATTTTTTAATATAATCATTAATATCATCGTTTGTTAACTTTTTAACTTTTAAAGAGCAACTTTCATGAAAATTAGATATCATACTTCCACTACGTGAAACGCAGATAGCAGAATGCAAAAAGTGTTTTTTGTTATTCAACAATTCTAGGGTTGCTTTTGCTTCTGATTTGTCTTTGGGTTTACTAAAATTTTTACCTTCAAATTCCATAGTTTGATCAGCACCAATTACTACCTCATTAGGAAATTTTGCACTTATCCGGTTTGCTTTCAATTCAGCTAGGTTTTTAGCAATTTGCAAACAGGTTGCTCCATTTTCTATCAATGATAGTTTGATTTCTTCTTCGTCAATTCCAGAAGAGAATTGTTGTACCTCATAATTATAATTTTTTAAGATTTTAAGTCTTATTCCACTTTGTGATGCCAAAATCACTTTATTAATCATTTAATTTTTTCTTTTTCGATTTCAAAAATTTTAATTATGGAAGCTGCTGTTTCCTCTACAGACTTTCTAGTTACATCAATTGTAGGAATTTTATTTATCATAAACATTTTTTTAGCTTCATTTATTTCTTGTTGGATTGTATTCACATCTGCATAGGTTGAGGATGTTTTGTCGTTTAAAATGGTCATTCTTGTTTTTCTCACATCAGATAATCTATTTGGGTCTATGGTTAGACCAACTTTTATAGCTTGGGATCTAAAAATATCTTTTGATAAATTTTGATGCGGAACTAAAGGAATGTTTGAAACCTTATAACCGCGTTCGCCAAGGTATATAGATGTGGGGGTTTTGCTTGTTCTGCTAACACCAAGTATTATAATATCAGCATCAACGGCTGTTTCTAATTTTTGACCGTCATCGTGTTGGAGTGTAAATTGCATGGCCTCAATTTTTCTATAATATTCTTTATTAAGCTCATGTTGTCCACTTGGTTTAAGAGTTGCTTTTTGTTGAAAAATTTTTTCAAATTGTGGAATTAAATAATCTAACAATCCAAAGCATGGGATATTATATGTTTTGCATTCATTAATAATGTGATTTGTGGTTTGTTTTTCAACTAGTGTATATAGAATGATGGGGTTCTCTGATTTTTTGCAGGCATTAATTAAAGTGGCTGTTTGCGTTGTTGTCCTCATAAATGCAAAATGATGAATTTTAAAATTATTATTAGGGAACTGAGCTTTTAGGGCTAAAAATATTCTATCTAAAGTCTCCCCAGTAGAGTCCGAGACTAAATAAAAGTTGTAAGTTTTGTTCATAAATATGTTTATAAAGACTTTATAATATTTTTATATCAATAGGATTTTAAAAATATCTAACTTATCAATAATTATTACATTTTTAATAAAATTTTATTAGTTTTAATATTTTAATTAACAATAAATTTATAACGTTCATAACTAGAATAATCTCAGTAATGTTCGATAATAATTGTTAGTATTTATGTATAAAGGCTTAATAATTACTTAACCCCAATATTAACTGCTCATAATACTATTACTAATTAATATACTTATATATTTATTATATTATAAATTATTATTTTTATAACAGTTGCAAATTTTATAAATATTAGTTATAAAATCATTTCATCAAATAATTTCCATTATGAACCTACAAGAACTTAAAGACAAATCTCCTGCAGATTTAATATCAGAAGCTGAAAAACTAGGTGTTGAAAATCCAAGCACACTTAGAAAACAGGAAATATTATTTGCTATTCTAAAAAAACTTGCAGAAAAAGATGAACAAATAACAGCAACTGGAGTTCTTGAAACTCTCCAAGATGGTTTTGGTTTTTTAAGAGCTATGGAATCAAATTATTTACCTGGTCCTGATGATATTTATGTGAGTCCAAGTCAGGTAAGAAGATTTGGATTAAGAAAAGGTGATACAGTTGAGGGAGAAATTCGTGCACCTAAAGATCAAGAGAGGTATTTTGCACTTTTAAAAGTTAATAAAATAAATTTTGAAGATCCAGAAAAAAGCAAACATAAAATTAATTTTGATAACTTAACACCACTTTATCCTGATGAAAAAATTAAATTAGAAATAGAAAAAACTAAAATAGAAAAGAAAACAGACGTAACCGCAAGAGTTATTGATTTAGTTGCTCCAATAGGAAAAGGACAAAGATCATTAGTTGTTGCACCACCAAGAACAGGTAAGACTGTAATATTACAAAATATTGCTAATTCAATTACAGCAAACCACCCCGAAGTTTACTTAATCGTTTTATTAATAGATGAAAGACCAGAGGAAGTAACTGATATGCAAAGAACTGTTAAAGGTGAAGTTGTCAGCTCAACCTTTGATGAACCTGCACAACGACATGTTCAAGTAGCTGAAATGGTAATTGAAAAAGCCAAAAGATTGTGCGAGCACAAAAAAGATGTTGTTATTCTTCTAGATTCTATTACGAGACTTGGTAGAGCATATAATGCTGTTGTTCCAAGTTCAGGAAAAGTATTAACAGGAGGGGTTGATGCAAATGCACTACAAAGACCAAAAAGATTTTTTGGTGCGGCAAGAAATATTGAAGAAGGGGGCTCTTTAACAATTATTTCAACTGCTTTGATAGAAACTGGATCAAGAATGGACGAAGTAATCTTTGAAGAATTTAAAGGAACAGGAAATTCAGAAGTTGTTCTAGATAGAAAGGTTGCAGATAAAAGAACTTATCCTGCAATTGATGTTGCAAAATCTGGAACAAGAAAAGAAGAATTATTGTTTGAAAAAGATGAGCTATCTAAAATGAATGTTTTAAGAAGAATCATAAATCCCATGGGATCTATGGATGCAATTGAATTCCTAATTGGAAAATTAAGAGAAACAAAAAATAACGCTGAGTTTTTTGACTCAATGAATAAAGGTTAATCTAACTTTTTAGCTTCCTCAACAATCATTATTGGAATACCGTTCCTAACAGGGTACGCAAGCTTAGACTGTTTGGCAATTAGACAGTTTTTTTCTTCATCATAAACAAGCCTTTCTTTAGATAAAGGGCACACAATTGTATTTAATATTTTTTTATTAAATTCCATTAGTGAATGTTTCTATTTTCTTCGTTGTTGCCGAGAATGTAAAAACTTATTATTTGATTTAAAATTAAATTTCTTTCATTGATGGTCATAGTTTCCAGCAATCTCTGTTTTTCACTTATTGTGAACGGGCATATCATGGATAAAGAGTTAATTAATTGAGCAGGTTCAACTTTTTCCATGATTTTCCAATCTGTAGCTAGTTGATGCTTGCTAAAAAATTTTTTTGTTTTTTCGATTAAATTCACAGTATTTAAATCAATTTTTGGATCATTTATTAAATCATCTGAATATTCATCATAACCGACCTCAAATGTTCTATACAGGTTTTGTGTAACAATTTCCTTTTTAATTTTAAATCTTGATACACCCTTAAGATTGATCAAGTACCTGCCATCAGGCGTACTTGAGTGATATTCAATATAACCAAGACAACCAACTTTGTATGTTTCAGGTTTGCCGTCTGAATTTACTTTTTGGGTAGATTGAATCATGCCAATAAAGTTATCTCCATTTAATGCATGTTCTGTCATTTGTTTATATCTTGGTTCAAAAATATTTAAGGGCAAAAGAGTTTTTGGAAAAAATATTGCGTTGCTTAATGGAAATATAGGGATTTCTAATGGTAAATCTTTCTTTTCAAATTTTTTTTTCATAATTTTTTATATTGAAAAATCTTATCATAAATAATACTTTAAAAAAAATATAAAAGCGGGTGTAGCTCAGTGGTAGAGCGAAACGTTGCCAACGTTTAGGTCGTGGGTTCAATTCCCTTCACCCGCTCCAAAAATATCATAGTGACTTTTTGGCCTCGTATAATTTAATTGCTATCATTAAGATCCTCAGTTAAGTTCTTTGAATAAGTTTCTAAATATGTTTTCAGGATTTAAAAAAGAAAAAGTTACAGTTCCAGACCAAGGTTTTGGAAAAGCTGATATTGTTTTTAGGCATGGGGGCAAGGGAGAGCCGCTGCTGTTGCTTCATGGCAATCCAATGTCACACATAACATGGCACAAAGTAGTAGATGAATTAAAAGAAAAGTTTTATGTTGTAGCTTCAGATTTAAGAGGTTATGGGGAAAGTGTCGGTCCCGAAGACGGTGGAGATAATCATATTAATTATTCATTTAGAGCAATGGCAAGTGATAAAATTTACTTGATGAAACAATTAGGTTTTGAAAATTTTAACTTGATTGGACATGATAGAGGTGCAAGAACATCACACAGAATGTGTTTAGATCATGCTGAAAAAATTAGAAAAGTAGGAATTTTTGATATTATGCCAAATCGACATATTTGGACTGTACAAAAAAAAAATTGGGCCATGTCCAAATGGCACTGGTTGTTGATGATGCAACCATACGATCTACCAGAAAAACTATTATCCTCTGTGCCAGCTAAATATTATATGGAAAAAAAATTGTCTAAAAGAGGTGCAACGTTAGAATTTTGTAAAGAAACTTTTGATGAGTATGTTAAATGTTTTAATTATAAAACAATTAGAGCTTCATGCGAAGATTACAGAGCTTCGCCTTCATGTGACCTCGATCATGATAACACTGATTTTGAGAAAAATAATAAAATTAAGTGTCCAATACTTGTTTTATGGGGCAATAAAAGTGATACTGGTAAAGTTTGGGGAGATGTATTAAATACATGGCAACAATATAGTGATCAAAAAGTAATCGGCGAAGGATTAGATTGTGGTCACTATTTACAAGAGGAGCAACCAAAAAAAGTACTAGAATGGTTTGGTAAATTTTTGAATGAGTGAATTATCTAAAAAAAAATGTATTCCATGCTCTGGTGAGATACCAGCATTCTCAGAAGAAGAAATTAAATCTTATATAATTAAACTCAAAGATTGGTCTTATAAAAAAAATGATCAAAATCATTTTTATTTATCAAAAGATTTTAAATTTAAAAATTTCTTAGAAAGCTTAAGCTTTATTAACAAAGTTTCTGAAATCTCAGAAAATGAAGGCCACCATCCAGATCTTAAATTTGGTTGGGGTTATGCCAATGTTGTTATTTCAACACATGCAATAAACGGCTTAGCCGAGAGTGATTTTGTACTTGCCGCAAAGATCGATGAAATTAGTGTTTAAAATTCCTTATACCAGTAAAAACCATTGAAATACCAGCTTGGTTAGCAGCATCTATAACTTCCTGATCTCTAATTGAGCCACCTGGCTGAATGATAGATTTTATTCCAGCTTGAACTAAATTTTCTAAACCATCAGCAAACGGGAAAAAAGCATCTGATGCAGCCCCAGATCCTATAATTTCTTCTTTGAAAAATTTTTTTGCATTTTTACATGCTATTTCTGTAGAGCCAACCCTGCTTGTTTGGCCTGCGCCAATGCCAATTGTTTTTTTATTATTTGATATAACAATAGCGTTTGATTTTACATGTTTACACACCTGGTTTGCAAATAAAAGATTTTTTATCTCTTCTTCGTTGGGATGTTTTTTTGTAACAATTTTTAAATCACTTAAGCTCAAGCTAGATAAGTTTTCATCTTGTAAAAGAAAAGTTTTTTGCATGAAAGTTGCTGATAATTGATTTGATTTCTCTGAGCCTTTATATTCAAGTACTCTAAGGTTTTTTTTCGATGCAAGTATTTTTTTTGCGTTACTATCAATTTTTGGAGATAGAATTACTTCATAAAAAGTTTTGACCAATTCTGATGCGAGTTCTGAATTAACTTCATAGTTAAACGCAACCACACCTCCAAAAGCACTTACAGGATCCCCACTCAGTGCACTTAGATACGAATGCATCTCATTATTGCTTAATGCACATCCACATGGGTTATTGTGTTTTATGATAGCGCAAACTTTAGCATTATTTTCAAAATCGTTTACCAAGGTATAGGCATTAAATGAATCTAAATAATTATTATGACTAAGCTCTTTCCCTTGAATTTGTTTAAGATTAGAAAAACCATTATTATTATTAATAACCTCGTAAACAGAACTTTCTTGATGCGGATTTTCGCCATACCTTAATTTTTGCGTTAGTTTTCCTGCAATTGTTTTTTTGTTTGAAAATTTAATATTATTTTGTTTCAGCATCCAATTTGCAATAAGGCTATCATAGTAAGCTGTTTCACTAAAAGTTATAGACGACATCTTTTTACGAAATTCTAATGTTGTAGAACCCTGGTTTTTACTAAATTCATCTAAGAATTCCTGGTAGTGTGCAGGTGATGGGATAACTGTAACATGCTTAAAATTTTTGGCGGATGATCTAAGCATTGAAGGTCCGCCGATATCAATATTTTCTATCATTTCTTCAAAAGGCACATTTCCTTGAAGTAATTTGTTTTCGAATGGATATAGGTTAACTATTACAAGGTCGATTTGATCTATGAGGTTCTCTTTCATTTGATTTTTATGAGTATCTTTGTCAGTGTCACTTAATAGCCCTCCATGAATTTTTGGATGAAGTGTTTTTACACGACCATCAAGTATTTCAGGAAAACCAGTATAATTTGATATTTCTGAACACTTAAAACCTCTATCTTTGATAAACTTATAAGTTCCACCAGTACTAATAATTTCAATATTGTACTTTTTTAAATGAGATAGAACCGTTTCAAGATCTGACTTATCAGAAACTGAGATTAATGCTTTTTCAATTTTTTTCATTGTGATCTATTCATATCTAATTAAATAGCTTTTTCTAAAATCCAATTAATATTATTTATCTTATCTTTTAAAGTACCTTCTACAAGAATACATTTTGACTCTTCTATTTTTTCGTATGATGAAAAATGTAAACTTTCCTCAATTTTTGCATTGTGTGACGATCTGAATTTCCAACCTTGGTTATCTACACTGATCAATATATCTCCACCTTGTGTTTGTATTAATTTTCCATCAGGTACGATATGAAAACGAAGTGAAAAATTTAAAAATGCTAAATCTTTTTTGGCAACTATTACTAATTCCTCTCCAGTTAATTTATTTTCATGCTCACTGATTAAAATTTTTCTTTCATACAAAGCATTGTACTTTTTTTGATAGCCGTTATGACCTGATATAATGGAAATAGTGTCTTTGTCTGTATTAAGATCTTTTTTATATACTTTAAGCTTTTGTACTAAGGAATTGCCATAAAACCTTCTAATCAGGGAATTTTTTTGAAATAAGCAAGATGAAGTATCATTTATTGTTAAAGTAGAATGAGCTGCTGTAGTTTGGCTTAGATAAGGAAGGTCACCACTGAAATTATATGCAGAACCACAATTTGATATAATTTTAGTTCCGTTATAAATAAATTCGAAGGATAAGCATCCAGCTTGATAATTCTGGGAATTTAAATCAGATGGTGGATCATTTGCATCTAAAATAATCTCATATTTTTTTATTTTTGCACTTAAGTATGAGTGTGATTTAACCTTTTTATCAAATTTATAGTTTTTGGCTTTTAAGAATTTATTAAACTCTGTTGTATCTCTACTTTTCGCTCCATTAAATAATGGTAAAAAATTGTTAGAAAGGATTAAGCTTTTAAAATTAGAACCAACTTTTTGTATATTGTTATCTAAAAATTCTGGCACAGTGTTTTGAGAAAAGATTAAAAACTCTCGAACCAAAACTAAATGATGAAGTAACCAAAACTGATCTTCAGGATTTTTACTTTGGACAAAACCATTGCGATCAATTAATTTCCCCAGTTCATTGGATAAATTTTTTAATGTTATTTGGAAAAGTTTTTGATTTCCTTCAAATGTTACACTAACTAAAATTAATGCTGTAAGAACAAAAATTTTATCTAACTTGTTATGAATAAACTTTAGGTTTTTATTTAGATGTATTGCTTGCTTGATAATACTATTGGTAAGTGCTGCTCTGAATACCATGTCATCATTTCTAATTGTAAAGTGTGAGCAACAAATCCAAAAAATTAAACGAGAAGATGTAACTCGGTAATGCCAAGTTTGCTCTCTAAAATTTTGATTTTTTTTTAACCATTCAATAATTATATTTTTAGCCATTATCTTTTGGTTTTTAATATCTATTTGTGATAGCCAACTAAATTTGTGAAGTTCAGATAAATGTTTTTTTCCTAAATTATCTAATTTCCAAATATTTTTTTGAAATCGATTTATTAGATCAAATCTTTTTTTATTTTTATCCTCTAGCTCCAAAAGTAAAGGAACGTTATTCATGTCATAACTTCGAGATGGCGGAGTAATTTTAAGACTGTTATTGTAATATTTTGTTGTGAAATAAATTTTTCTAATTTTATCTAAAATTAAATTACCAATAGAGTAAATAAACAATCTAATGAATCGGAGATTCATTTAATACTTTCTTAGATTTTTTATATTCTCGGAAATACTATTTCCACCATTAAATATTGTTGTGCCAGACACTAGAATATTGGCACCCGCTTTTATTGCAAGAGGCGCAGTCTCAAAATCAATACCTCCATCAATCTCAATATCGATATTAAGTTTTTCATTAATTATTTTTTTTCTAAAATATTTAACTTTTTCTAAAACTTCAGGCATAAATTTTTGACCTGCAAATCCTGGGTTAACGCTCATTATTAATATTAAATCTATCTTTTCTAAAATTTCATCCAATGTATCAACAGGAGTTTTAGGATTAAGAGAGATGCCTACTTTTTTATTACAAGATCTTATTACTTCAATTGATTTTAATAGATTGTCCGTTGCTTCTGGATGAATTGTAATTATATCAGCTCCAGCATCAGCATAGTTTTTAATATATTTTTCAACAGGCGCTATCATTAAGTGAACATCGAAAGGTAGTTTTGAACATTTTCTAATTTTTTTAATTACAGGAGGTCCAAATGTTAAATTTGGAACGAAGTGACCATCCATAACGTCAATATGAATTAAATCTGCTCCAGAGTTTTCCAAAGTTTTAATTTCGTCTCCAATTTGACTAAAATCGCAAGATAATATCGATGGTGAAATTTTGATTTGATTCATATTAATCTTTTAGCTTATTTTTAAACTTTAAAAAATTCTTTTTAGGATCCAGAGTTTAAAATTATATCTATAATCATAGTAAAAAGCATGCAGGTAGCAATAAAAAGGCAAACATGAAGAGAATAATAAATCATGATCAGTTTATCGCGGAAGTGTTTGGATTTTATTATTACAATTTCTTTATTTTTTTTAGGATTGTTTTTAAAATCATAAGATAACATCCAATAATTATTTGAATTCAATCTATTATCTATATAACTTGTTTTAAGAATATTTTTTTTAATGAATCGAATAATTAAAATTAATATAAAAATACTAAATAAAACTTTTATCATTTAAAAAGTGATTTTAATACAAAATGAAAACAAAAAAAACTATTGAATTATTTATTAAAAAAAATAGTAATTACATATCGTCCAATTACCTTTGTGTTAATCAAAACGATACAGTTTTAGAAACAGTTAAAAAGGCTGTAGATCAAAATAAAGAAACAATACTTGTTAATAATGAAAAATGTAAAATTATAGGAATAGTCACTTTAAAAGATATTTTCAAAAAATTTGTTACAGAATTTTCCAAAGAAACAAAAATTCAAAGCATTATGTCCTCACCAGTAATTTATGTTGGGGGTGATGATTTGTTATTTCATGCAGTAGGCATAATGCGAAAAAATAACTTCACGCACATTCCTGTTTTAAATTCAAAGAAACGTGTGATGGGAATTTTAAATTTGTCAGATGCTTTGTCAGCAGAGCTTGGAACCACCATGTCTCAAATTGATTCATTAACTCAAGATGAAAATGATGTTCAGGGATTAATTAATATAAAAAAATATCAGCCTGTATTAGTTGAAAATTTACTTGAACAAGATATTGCGCCAATTGATATTGCCTATTTATTAAGTTTTTTAAATAATTTAATTTATTTAAGATCAGTAACGATTGCTAAGAAAGAAATATCTAGTCAGTTTAAGGGTTTTAAGCCTCCAAAATTTTCAGTGATTACTATGGGTTCGGGAGGACGAATGGAAAGTTTTTTACATCCAGATCAGGATAATGGGATAATTTATTTAGGAGAAGAAACAAAAGAAGCGGATCAATATTTTGAGCAATTATCAAAACATTTTACTAAAATTTTAGATGATTGTGGAATTCCATTTTGTAAAGGTGATTTAATGGCATCCAATCCTTTATGGCGACACAGTCTTCAAGGGTGGAAAAGTCAACTTGAAGATTGGACAAAAAATTTATCACAACAGTCAATGCGCTATATTGAGATGTTATATGATTTTAGATCAGTTTATGGTGATCCAACTTTAGCAGATGATTTAAGAAAGTTTTTATTACATGTTTTGGACAATAAATATCTTCAAAAGTTTATGTATAAAAATGAAGAAAACTCAGATGCAGGACTTGGTTTATTTGGAAATTTTATATTAGAAAAAAATGATGATGAAAATAAAGGATTGTTTAATCTTAAACATACAGGAACACTCCCGCTGGTAGAGTCCATAAGACTTTATGCAATAAGATATCAAATTGATGAAATTTCTACTCAAGAACGATTAGAAAAACTTAAAGATTTAAATGTTTTTACAGAAAATGAATTTGATTTTTTTAGTAATGCTCATAAGTTTTTATCTCTTATCTTGCTCAGAAACCAATCTGAAAGAGCTAAGCAAAAATTGTCAGTTCGAAATTATATCGATGTTTATAAACTTACAGACAGAGAAGTAAGAATATTAAAAATGTATTTAAAAAGAATACAAAAACTTAAAGATAAGGTTAGGGTGGATTTTAGTGAAGAATATTTTTAGTCCTATAAAAAAAATAATTAATTTAGAATTTGTTAATAAAATTAATATTTCTGACGTTACATTTACTGTATTCGATACTGAAACTACAGGATTAGAATATAACAAAGGAGATAAAATTTTATCAGTCTCAGGCATCAAAGTTAAAAATTTTGAAATTGTAAAAGATGACCAACTTGATGAATTTTGTGATCCTATGGTTGAGATTAAGCCTGAAAATGAGCAAATTCATCATATATCAAATCGAATGGTGAGAGGAAAACCTAACATTTATGAGTTAGAGGAGAAAATTAGAACCTTTTTGAAAAGATCTGTTTTGGTAGCTCATAATGTTAAATTTGATTGTAATTTTTTAATTAGCAATTTGGCGCATACGCAACTTGAAAGTCGAATTAGAGAGGCTGTGAAACTAGAT
>CBFHID010000009.1:0-46647 GCA_965655895.1 Candidatus Pelagibacteraceae bacterium
GCAAGCTCATATACAATTTGAAATTCAGTAGTAGTTAATTTATCAGGTAAATTTTGACTGTCCCAGGTGCACTCAAGTTGCTCTGGATCCAGCATTAATTTACCCTGCCTAATAATATTTTTACTTTCTGGGGCAACCTGGTCTTTTTTTCTAAATTGAACCTTAACTCTTTCAATCAAGACGTTTATAGAAAATCCTCCAGATTTTTTAACGTAATCATCTGCTCCTAACTTAAGACCTAACAATTCATCAACTTCTTCATCTTTCGATGTTAAAAAAATTACTGGCAAGTTTGATTTTTTTCTTAATTTTTTTAACAACTCTTCTCCGTTCATTCTTGGCATCTTGATATCTATAATTGCCAGATCAGGAGGGGTTCTTGTAATTCCTATATAAGCACTTTCTCCATCTACATAAGTTTGAACTTGGTAACCTTCATTTTCAAGGGCTATTGATACACTTGTTAAAATGTTTCTATCATCATCTACTAGAGCTATTGTTTTTGTCATGATCGATTCTATAATATCAAAAAAAGACTAAAATTAGACCATTTTAATGAGCGTCATTCCAGTTTTTTGCATAATTAGCGTCAACAATTAAGGGTACAGAAAAATTATAGTCATGATCAAGAGCATTTTCCATTTCATTTTTGATTAATAAAATTTCTTTTTTTAAATCAGCGTCTTTTGTTTCAAATAATAATTCATCATGGATTTGCACCAATAACATGGACTTTATTTCTTTTTTTATAATTTTTTTATCAATATTAATCATTGCAAACCGTATAATATCAGCTGCGGCTCCTTGAATAGGTGCATTAATTGCAGCTCTTTCTTGAAATGATTTTAAAGTATGATTTTTATCATTAATATTTGGAAAATGGCATTTTCTACCAAACATTGTTTCGACAAATCCATTCTTTCTACAAAATTTTAAAGTTTCCTGCATATAGTCTCTAATTTCTGGAAATTTTTTAAAATAGGAAAATAAAAATTTCTCAGCTTCAGGATTGCTCACAGAAATTTGTTTAGCTAATCCATAGGACGATATACCATAAATAATTCCAAAATTTATTGCTTTAGCTTTTCTTCTCATATCCTCATTTATTTTTTTTATATCACATTCAAAAATTTGAGATGCTGTGATGCTATGAATGTCTTCGTTATTTTTAAAAGCCTTTTTTAATTCTTTTACATCTGCCACGTGTGCAAGAACTCTCATTTCTATTTGGCTATAATCTGCTGAAATAATTGAATTACCTTTTTCTGAAACGAATGCAGAGCGAATTTCTTTTCCTTCTTTAGACTTGATGGGTATATTTTGTAAATTTGGATCTGAAGATGCTAATCTCCCAGTTGTTGTAGCGGCTAATAAAAACGATGTATGAATTCTCTTTGTTTTTTGATTTATGAATTCTGGCAAGGAGTCAGTATAAGTATTTTTTAATTTCGACTTTTGTCTCCAATCCAATACCAATTTAGGAAATTCGTGCCCCTTACCTGCCAAATCTTCAAGTACATTCACATTAGTTGCAAAATTGCCCTTTTTTGTTTTTTTAGTACCAGATATTTTTAACTTCTCATATAAAATATCGCCTAACTGTTTTGTAGATGCAATATTAAATTTTTCTCCGGCTATTTTATAAATTTTTTTTTCAAGTCCTTTTAAATCCTTTGTAAATGTATCAGACAGTTTATTTAAAATCGTCTGATCAATTTTAATTCCAATATTTTCCATTCTAGCCAAGACATCAACTAGTGGAATTTCTAAAATATCGTAAACCTGAAAACATTTCTCTTTTACGATCCTGTCTTTAAAAATATTATAAAGTTTCAAGGTAATTTCTGCATCTTCACATGCGTATTTATAAGCATCTTCAATTTTCACTTCATCAAAAGTTACTTCTGATTTTCCAGTACCAACAACTTCTTTAAATTTGATATTTTCATGATTTAAGTGAATTTTTGCAAGAAGATCTAAATTGTGCCTATTTAAGCCAGCATCAAGAACATATGAAAGTAACATAGTATCTTCATAAGATTTCAGGTTAATTCCATATTTTTGAAAAATTTTTAGATCATACTTTATATTTTGACCTACCTTTTTAATTGTTTCATCTTCAAGATAAGTTTTTAAAATATTTATCAAATCTTTTATTTTGATTTGTTTTTGAATATTCCCATCCTCTTTATTTTTATGGCCTACGGGGATGTAATATGCCTTGCTCTCTGTAACAGCTAAAGAAACGCCAACAAGTTCTGCCTTAAACGAATTTAATGAATTTGTTTCTGTATCTATTGCAAAATAACCTTGATTATCAGCTTGTTTTAAAAGGTCTTCTATTTCATTTAAGCTATAAACTACATGATATCCATCCTTTTTTAAATTTTCGTTATTTTTTTTAATTGGTTTATCTTTAGTAGAAAAGTTTGTTTCAGATTTTCCATAGGTTTGTTCTATTCTTTTTTTAATTTTAGAGAATTCCATCTCATCTAAAAAATTAAATATTTTTTCTTTATCTAGAGGCTTTAAAACAAAATCATCAATCGTTTCTTTCACAGGTACATCGTTTTTTAATGTAACTAACTTTCTACTGATTAGTGCTTTGTCTTTGTTTTCTAACAAAGCTTGCCTTCTTTTAGGTTGCTTAATAGTTTCAGCTTTTTCTAAAAGTTTATCCAATGAACCAAATTGATTGATTAACTCCGCAGCAGTTTTTATTCCAATTCCAGGAACTCCTGGGATATTATCTACAGAATCTCCGGCTAATGATTGAACATCGATAACTTTGTTGGGTAGTACACCAAATTTTTCTTTGACTTCATTAATTCCAATGTGTCGATCTTTCATAGTATCTAGCATAAATGTTTCGCTATCAACTAACTGCATGAGATCCTTATCTGACGATACAATAGTTAATTTAATTTTTTTTTTCTTTGCCTCACTTTTATAAGTCGCTATCAAATCATCCGCTTCATAATTTAATAATTCAATTGATGGTAAATTAAATGCTTTGACTGCTTTTCTAATATAATCAAATTGAGGCACTAAATCATCTGGTGCATCTGATCTATTACCTTTGTAATCTTTATAAATATCATTTCGAAAATTTTTTCTTGCACTATCAAATATAACTGCAAGATGTGTTGGCGTATCCATCGAATTCCCAGACTTAGTTTTTTCTAAAAAACTATACAACATATTACAGAAGCCGCTTACTGCCCCAACAGGTAGACCGTCACTTTTTCTAGTCAATGGAGGAAGTGCATAATAAGCTCTAAATATATAACCTGATCCATCAATTAAAAATAAGTGTTTAGATTTTGACATAAATTTTTCTATAAATTATATAAATTGATGTTATTACAAGCTGCTTGTCATGAATAGTTCTATTGCCTTAAAAGCCGAAAATGTGAATAAAGTTTACCTTCAAGGTACAAAAAAGATAGATGCATTAAAAAATATTTCTTTAGAAGTAAGAGCTGGAGAAATATTTGGACTTCTTGGTCCTAATGGTGCTGGAAAGTCTACATTTATAAATATTTTAGCTGGAACAGTTAATAAAACATCGGGCTCAATGAATGTTTGGGGATTTGATTTAGATAAAAATCCAAGACAAGTCAGAGCATCTATTGGAATAGTTCCCCAAGAAATTAATGTTGATCCCTTTTTTTCTCCAAGAAAACTCCTTGAGATACAAGCTGGGTTATATGGCGTAAGAAAAAAAGATAGAGTTACAAACGAAATCTTAGAGCTTACTAATCTTTCAGAAAAGGCAAACGCATATACCAGAAGCTTATCCGGTGGAATGAAAAGAAGGTTGCTCGTAGCAAAAGCTATGGTTCACCAACCCCCAATATTGATTCTAGATGAACCTACAGCTGGAGTAGATGTTGATCTGAGGAGAAAGCTATTAGAATCAGTTCGTGAACTAAATAAACAAGGTGTTACTATTATATATACAACGCATTACCTAAAAGAAGCTTCGGACATATGTGATCGAATTGCGATCATTAATAAAGGAAAATTAGTAGCTTTAAATTCAACAAAAGAACTGTTAAAAAACAATTCCGATTTAGAAGAAGTTTTTATAAACTTAACTAATAAAGATAATGAAAACATTAATATATAAAATACAAGACCTTGAATTTTCAAATAAAATTTTAATATCTTTTCTATTTACAATTATTATAGCTCTTAGCTCAAAAATTAGTGTTCCTTTTTATCCCGTCCCAATGACTATGCAAACTTTTGCAGTATTATTTACGGGTGTAGTTCTTGGTGCTAAATATGGTTTTGTTACATTAGCATTCTACATACTAGAGGGTGCTCTTGGAATACCAGTGTTTGCAGGAACTCCAGAAAAAGGTATAGGCATTATTTATCTTTTGGGACCAACAGGCGGCTATATTTTTGGCTATGCTATTACAGCTTTTTTTGCTGGAATACTAATTACAAAAAAAAATAATTTTTTTAAAAACAAAAATACTTTTTTTACATTTATTAAACTATTCATATGTTTAGTACCTACCTACTTTTTCGGATTAATATGGCTTGGTATGGTTATAGGTTGGGATAAGCCAATTTTAGAGTTAGGTTTATATCCTTTTATTCTAGGTGAGATTTTCAAAATTTCATTATTGACCGTGATTATAAAAAAAATTTTAAAATTATAATAATTTCTGAAAACTATATCTTTTTTAGTAGGTAAATGGTCTATTAAAAAAAAAGTAAATAATAACTATAATATTTTAGGTAGTGCGCAAATAAAAAAAATTAATTTTAATAAATATTCTTTTAATGAGAATATTAAAACTAATTTAAACGATATAACTTTTATTGGATTTCAAATATTTAAAATTATTGAAAATAAAAAAAAATTTTTTTTTTATTTCGATACTGGACGAGATAAAAATAAATTATATCAAGAGTTTAAAAAAAAAATGCCAGCACCATCAATTTTTTTTTGCA
This sequence comes from Candidatus Pelagibacteraceae bacterium, assembly GCA_965655895.1. GTDB lineage: Bacteria > Pseudomonadota > Alphaproteobacteria > Pelagibacterales > Pelagibacteraceae > HIMB114. The sequence goes on from CBFHID010000009.1 coordinate 4,972, forward strand.
ATAAAGATATTTATACGATGAATATATGCTTATTATCTAAAAATTATTTTTTAATTCATACAAAAATTAAAGGACCAAATAAAAAATTTAACATTATTGCTAAATATTTCAGAACTATTTAGGCGATCTTTTTGATAAAATTCTTTGTAAAGTTCTTCTGTGCATTTTAAGGCGTCTTGCTGTTTCTGATACATTTCTATTACAAAGCTCAAACACTCTTTGAATGTGTTCCCATTTCACTCTATCTGCAGACATTGGGTTTTCTGGTGGTTGTGGTTTACTGTTTGGTTCTGCTAAAAGTGCGGCTTCTACATCCTCTGCGTCTACAGGCTTTGCCAGATAATCTATCGCTCCTGCCTTAACAGCTGAAACTGCTGTAGGTAAATTTCCATACCCGGTTAACATGACAACACGACTATCAGGTTTTAACTTATGAATTTCCTCGATTACATCAAGGCCATTTCCATCTAAAAGCCTTAAATCTACGACTGCAAACGCTGGGAGTTCTTTTCTAGTTAATATTAATCCCTCTTCGACACTTTTTGCGAGCAATACTTTGAAGCCTTTATTTTCCATTGCTCTACCAAGTCTATTTCTAAATGGATCATCATCATCTACAATTAATAGCGATTTATCTGAAAAATTAGCAATATTTATTTTTCCAGGGACGTTTTTCATACATATACTATATATGAAACACTTATTCATTTACAACTCCCAGAGGGTAAATAATCCAGAATTTTATCGAAGTATTTTATAAAATTTTAATGCTTTTTTTTCTTTACATAAAGTGAAAATACTTTAATTCGCGGCTTTAGTTGTTTTTTAAAGAAATTTTTTTTGAAAAAAAATGACTGACTGTAAACTAACGAGAGGTTTTATGAGATGGCAAAATTTCAGTGTGTGGACGAGTTGGTCAAATCTTTACAGCCAATAAATCCAGTATATTGTTTAAGAAAAAATAGTTTAAAGTTAGCGGCAAATTGGTTTAATAACAATTTCCCTGGAGATGTTCTCTATGCAGTAAAATGCAACCCAACAGAAGCGGTTATTAGAACTTTAATCAAAAATGGAATAGCTAATTTTGATGCAGCTTCTATTGATGAAATTAAATTAGTTAAAAAGATTTCACCCGAAGCAAAAATTTATTTCATGCACACTGTTAAAAAAGAAAAAAGTATTGAGGAGGCCTATTTTAATTTTGGGATAAAAGCATATTCATTTGATAGCAAAGAAGAACTAGATAAAATACTCAGAATTACAAAAAATGCGAAAGACCTAGAGTTGTTTCTTCGTATTCAAACATCTAATGAATATTCAGAAATTGACTTATCTAAAAAATTTGGTGCAAGTATAAGTGAAGCAGTTCAACTTTCTAAGATTGCAAAAGTGAAAGCTAAAAAGTTTGGATATAGTTTTCACGTAGGATCACAGTGCATGCATCCCATTGCATACTCAAAGGCAATAAAAGATCTTGGAAACATTATAAAAAAATCAAATATTTGTCCTGATGTTATAAATGTTGGTGGTGGTTTTCCTACAACATACCCTGATCTATATCCTCAACCATTAGAAAATTATTTTAAAGAAATTATACTAGCTATAAAAAAATTAAATTTAATAAAAGAGCCTAAAATCATTTGTGAACCTGGACGTGCACTAGTTGCTGAAAGTGGTTCTACAATTGTAAGGGTAGAATTAAAAAAGAAACAAAATCTTTATATTAATGATGGAACATATGGATCCTTATTTGATGCTGGGACTCCTAAATTTATTTTCCCTACAAAAGCTATCCAAATGGAAAATTCGGCTTCAAAAAGATTAATGCCTTACAGTTTTTATGGGCCAACTTGTGATGGATTAGATTACATGAAAGGTCCATTTATGTTGCCAGCAAATATTAAAACTGGTGATTATATTGAAATTGGCCAACTAGGAGCTTATGGCATGAGTTTAAGAACGAATTTCAACGGATTTTATTCTAATGAAATTCATGAAGTTCAAGACAAGCCTTTAATGTCAATTTATGAAGCCGACGAAAATAATAATATAAAAACTCTTTTTGCGTAAACATGGGTCATAACAAATCAAGCTTTCTTAAGCATCCAGTCGAACATATTGATATAAGTTCATTCGATGCAAGACCTATAATAGACTCGATGTCTAAAATGTCCTTTGTCTCAAGAGAGACTGCTAATGCGGCAAAAATTTATAATAACATGCTGAAAGACAAAAACTGTACTATTTTTCTAACATTAGCTGGCTCTACATCTGCGGCAGGCTGTATGAAACTCTATGCTGATTTAGTTAAAAATAATATGGTGGATGCCATTGTTGCTACTGGGGCATCTATTATCGATATGGATTTTTTTGAAGCCCTGGGTTTTAAACACTATCAAGGTTCACAATTTCAAGATGATGGTATTCTCCGTGAAAACTACATTGATAGAATTTATGATACTTACATTGATGAAGACGAGCTTCAAAATTGTGATAGGGTTATTGGTGAGATTGCAGATACTCTAGAGCCTCGAGCCTATACCTCCAGAGAGTTCATAAAAGAATTAGGAAAATATTTAAAATCTAATGCAAAGAAAAAAGACTCTCTTATCGAATTGGCCTATGAAAAAAATGTACCAATTTTTTGTCCAGCATTTACTGATAGTTCTGCTGGATTTGGTTTGGTTATGCACCAAGAGAGAAATCCTAATAATCATATGACTATTGACTCCATTAAAGAATTTCGTGAATTGACTGAAATCAAAATTCAATCTAAAGCATCGGGTCTTTTAATGATAGGGGGAGGCGTACCTAAAAACTTCATACAAGATACGGTTATTTGTGCTGAACTACTCAATAAAAAAGTTGAAATGCATAAATATGCTATTCAAATTACTGTTGCAGATAGTCGAGATGGTGCTTGCAGCAGCTCCACACTTAAAGAAGCAAGTTCTTGGGGCAAAGTAGATACTGCTGAGGAACAAATGGTCTTCGCAGAAGCTACTTCAGTTCTGCCACTAATTGCTAGTGACGCATATCATCGTGGATATTGGAAGGATAGAACGTCTAAGGGTTTTTCAAAAATTTTTGATATATGAAAATACTAAAACCATCTAAAGGTTTTTTAGGTCTTCCAAAAGTAAATAATAGTAAGAATATTGTTCATGTTATTCCTTTTGGATTAGAAAAAACTGTGAGCTACAGTAGCGGAACTAGATTAGGACCAAAAAAAATTATTGAAGCATCTCATCAAGTTGAATTATTTGATGAAGAGCTAAAAATTGAACCATATAAAAAATTTAGTATTCAAACTTTGAAGGAAGAAAAGATACTCCCAAAATTGAATGACGCCTTAGGGCAATTAACAAAAAAAATAGATAAAAGTTTAAAGCTAAAAGTATTTCCCCTTATATTGGGTGGTGAACATTCAATAACTCCAGCAATTATCAAATCATTTAAAAAAAAATATTCAAAACTGACTATAGTTCAGATTGATGCTCATGCCGATCTTAGAGATGGTTATATGGGTGTTAAAAACTCACACGCAGCAGCAATGAGAAGATGCTTAGATAATAAAAATATAGAAATTATTTCACTAGGGATAAGAAATTTATGCAAAGAAGAATATGATTATTATAAAAAAAATAAGAAAAGAATTACTATTTTTTGGAGTCATAAGATGTCTAGATGGAACATGTCTAAACTAAAAAAGTTAGTAAAAAATAAAAAAATATATTTGACATTTGATTTAGATGGATTTGACTCTAGCCTAATGCCCGCTACGGGCACTCCAGAACCTGGAGGATTATTTTGGAAGGACTCTTTAAAAATATTAAAAACTATTTTTAAAAATTCTGATATAATAGGCGCTGATATAAATGAACTTGCACCTAAACCAAATTTACATGCCTGCGATTTTCTTGCAGCAAAACTTGCTTACAAAATTTTATCCTACAAGTTTGCCAATTGAGAATTGGTCCAATTAATTTTTATTACAGCACCTGTTGAACCTTTTTTATTTCTAAAATTTACTTTTGCAAAACATCTTTCTAATAAACTTTTAGATATAAAAATACCAAGTCCCATCCCGGTTTTATTTTTTTGTACTTTATCAGAACTTAAATAGGGTTGACCTAAATTTAAAATAATATCCTGATCAAAACCTGGTCCATCATCGATAATTTGAATTGTAGTATTTTGTTTATTTTGATTAATTTCAATTTCAATTTTTGTTTTAGAAAATTTAATTGCGTTTTCAATGAAATTTCTTAAAGCATAACTTATTTCAGTCTTTTTGGTCATTTTAATCCTTTGGTTTAAGGATTTATTAATCACATCAATGTTTTTGTTTTTTTTATTTTCTAAAGAATAGATAATTTCATTAATTAGTTCTTTTGGAGAAACATTAGCTATAAACTGATCTTGTTGTTTCTTTTTTCCAATATCCTTAAGAATAGAACTGCATCTAGAGGCTTGTTCAATTAAAAGGCTAATATCTTCTTTTGTAGATTTATTATTTTTTAATTGTTTATCTAACTCTTTGGCGACTAATGAAATAGTCGCAAGTGGTGTTGCCAATTCATGTACTGCAGCTGCAGCCATACCTCCAACAGAATTTATAACTTTTTCGTTAGTTAATTCTTGCTCTAATTTATTTAAAGCTCCAGCCCTAACTCTATTATCTTTTCCTAATTGATATGCATAATTTCCTAGAAAAATTATACCAATCGTAAGTGATAACCATATTCCAATTTCATAATATCTTGGAAAATTTAAAATTTCGTCAGAAGGTCCTGGTATAGGTAAGTGGTGAAAAGCAATTACTGTAGAAAAAATAATTGAACAAGCGACAATAAATTGGCTACTACCTCTTGAAAGATAAGTTACAGAAATTGTGGTAGGAACGATTATTAAAATTGAGAATGGATTCGATAATCCACCTGTCATAAATAATAACAATATCAGTTGTACTAAATCATAAAAAATACTTAATGTTGCATAATAATTGCTTATTGTTAAAAATTTCGTTTTATTAACTTCTAAGTAAATATTAACCAATGCAGATAAGATAATTAAAATTAGTGATGAAAAATAAGGAAAATCAAACTTTAGAACATAATGTACGAATGATACAGTAAAGAACTGACCTATTACTGCAATCCATCTAATATTTATTAATGTCTCTAATGTAATTCTAAGATCTTTTGGATTTATTTGCTCTTTAAAAAACATGCTTAAATGTCTAAATTAACAACATTTATAGCATTAGAATTTATAAAATTCTTTCTTTTAGAAACATCTTCGCCCATTAAAGTAAAAAAAATTTCCTCATCTAGTTTAGATGGAGAGGAACCATCTTCATTAATCTCTGAATAATTAACTTTTAATAACGAATTTTTATCAGGATTGAGTGTAGTTTCCCACAATTCATCAGGGTTCATTTCTCCGAGACCCTTGAACCTTTGCAGGGATAAACTTTTCTTACCAATCTCAATTAAAATATTTATGAAATCTAAAAAAGTTTTTGCATTATAGCTATTATTTTCTTCATAAATATTACATATATTTTTAAAATATTTAGCAGAACTACTAAAGTTTGTAAGTTTTTTCAGTAATTTTTCATTTTTGAAAAAATTTATATCAAGTTTTTTTTGTATAAACTCGTGATAAAATTCTCGTTCAAGTAAAAAACTACCGTCAGTAAAATTACCATTCCATTTAGGTTCTCCATCATTTAAATTTGAATTCAAATGATCTGCAACAGCTTTAATTGCACCTAGCTTTTTTTTATTATCTTTATCATCTAAAATTAAAATTTTATCTCCCTGTGATATGAATGATCCTACAATTAGTAAGTGTTCTATTATTTGGTGATCACCATCAATTGTCTTAATAGACTTGTATAAATCATAACATTGGTCAACAAAACTTTTTTCATACTTAAATTTTTTCTCATTATTGAAATTTATTTCTTTAATTTTTTGACATGCATTATCGATTGCTAATTTTTCTAATTCGTTTTCATTATTTAAATAATTTACTGTTTTGCCGGATTTTATTTTATAGAGTGGTGGTTGAGCTATATAAACATGACCTTTTCTTATCAATTCATCAAAAGGTTTGTTGTTTAAAAAGGTTAATAATAAGGTTCTAATATGAGATCCATCTACATCAGCATCTGTCATTATTACTATTTTACCATATCTTAATTTTTCAATCTCAAATGGTTCTACGCCTGTCCCAATTGCATTAATAAGCGTTACAATTTCATTTGAAGAAAGCATTTTTGAAAATACTTTTTTTGCATCTGTGGCGTTATTTTTTTCTTCGACAAAAGTATTTAAAATTTTCCCCCTTAATGGCAATACGGCTTGGAATTCTCGGTTTCTTGCTTGCTTTGCTGAACCACCAGCCGAATCTCCCTCAACGATAAATAGCTCAGTTTTACTAATGTCATTAGATTGACAGTCAGCAAGTTTTCCTGGCAAGCTAGTTATATCAATTGCATTTTTTCGTCTTACACTTTCTCTGGCCTTTCTGGCCACTTCTCTAGCAACAGCTGCTTGAATAATTTTCCCAATTATTATTTTGGCTATCTTTGGATTTTGATCAAACCATAAAGAAATTTTTTCATTCGTTATTGTTTCAACAACAGGTCTAACTTCTGATGAGACTAATTTTTCTTTTGTCTGAGAAGAAAATTTTGGATCTGGAACCTTGACAGACAATACACAAATCAAACCTTCTCTGACATCATCTCCAACTATCGTTACCTTATCCTTTTTAAGTAAACCAAAATCATTTGCATATTTATTTACTAAACGTGTTATAGAATTTCTAAATCCTAATAAGTGTGTACCGCCATCTTTTTGCGGTATATTATTTGTAAAACATAACACATTTTCATTATATGTCGAATTCCATAATAGTGCACATTCAACTTCTATATCATTTTTTGTAGATTGAAAATATATTGGATCATCTAGGGTAAGTTCACTTTCATTATTTTTAATTTTATTTTTACTTTTATTTAAGTCTTTAACAAATTCTTTAATCCCACCTTCATATTTAAAATTCAAAACTTTAATTTTTTCTTTTCTTCCATCACATAATTGTATTGTTAATCCTTTGTTTAAATAGGCTAACTCTTTTAATCTTTTTTCTAGAATTGATAAATTAAATGTAGTGTCAGTAAATATTTCTTTTGAAGGAAGAAAAGTAATATTGGTTCCAGTTTTATCAGAATTTCCGATTTGTTTGAGAGATTCTTTTGTTGTACCGTTTTCAAATTCTACAAAATATTTTTTTCCATCTCTGAAAATTTCAACCTTTAAGTTTTGGGATAATGCATTTACGACCGAAACTCCCACACCGTGCAAACCTCCTGAAACTTTATATGTTTTATGATCAAATTTTCCACCAGCATGTAATTGCGTCATAATTACCTCAGCAGCAGATATTTTTTCACTTTTATGAATCTCTACTGGAATTCCTCTTCCATTATCGGTAACTGTTACAGAGTTATCTTTATTAATTTGAACAAGAATAGTATCGCAGTACCCTGCTAAAGCTTCATCTATAGCATTATCTACAACTTCAAAAACCATGTGATGGAGTCCTGTTCCATCATCCGTATCTCCGATATACATACCTGGGCGTTTTCTAACAGCATCAAGTCCTTTAAGGACTTTAATAGAATCTGCGCCATATTCGGTGTTTTTAGTTATTGCTGTAGACATTTATTTTAAATTTTAGATTTAAAAGAACTACTTATTATAACATTTTTATAAGAAAAAATGCAGCTGAAGATTACTCTAAATGTATAAAAAAACCTTTATTTTCAATAACTTGGAAGAGGTTTCTGCTTGTTCCTGTATACCAAATTTGCGTGCCAAATTTATCAACCTCATTAAATAATTTTTCAAAATTTTCATCATCTATATGTGATGTTGCTTCGTCCAGTAGAAGAATAAATTCTTTATCTTCTTCTTTTAATTTCCAGCAGTTTCCTAATATAATTGTTAACAATGACGATTTTTGCTCACCAGTGGAACAGGCATCAGTATTTATTTTATTCTTAACGTCATAGAAAATAATTTCATCAGAATTAATACTAAAATTTGTTCTTTTGCTAATTTCATCAATAGTTCTATTTACTTTAAATTTTTCAAGAATTTGATCAACTGTATGTTCTTTATTATCTATTTTTTTAAGAAAATTATTTAAAAATCTCAATTCCACTTCTCTAAAATTTTTCAACTTATTATTAATTATTTTATTTAATTTTTCTGCATATTTCCTTCTAGATTGTAATATAAAATAAAAGCTCTCAGTAATCTGTTTTTCGATTATATCTAGCCACTTTTCATCTTTAGAATTTTTAAGAATAATTAATCTTTCTGAAATATCTTTTTTATAGGATAATAGTGTTTTATTAAAATATTTGTCATTTTGTGAAATCATTTTATCAATAAAACTTCTTTTAATTGACTGACCTTCATACATAATTTTATCCATGTACGGAGATAGCCATATGAAACTAATATACTTCCTAATATTAGATAACGAAGTTTTCTTATGATTTAAAAAAAATATTTTTTTTATTGCCTTATTTTCTTCATCTAATTTGAAACTTACATTTTGTAAATTATCATTAGGACTAAATTCTATATCTATTTGAGTATCAACTAATCCGAGAGAAGAGCTAGGTATAATTTTTTCTATTGTATCCCCTCTTAATCCTTTTGAATTAGAAAAAAAAGAAAACCCTTCTAATAAATTTGTTTTTCCAACACCGTTATTTCCAAAAATAACGATATGCTTATATTTATTATCTATTTTAATTAAATAATCTTTGTGTGATTTAAAGTTTTTTATTTGAATTTTTTCAATACTTGCCATTTAAATACTATTTAAATTACACGCATTGGCATAACAATATAAGTACTTAATGGATCGTTTTCGTCTTTAACTTGAATTGGAGAAGTCGCATCTTTTAACATTAATATAATTTCTTTGCTTTCTAAAACATTGGCAACATCTATTAAATATGTTGAATTAAAACCTATCTCCATATGTTCGCCCTGATACTGGGTTTGCACCTCCTCTATACCATCTCCAGAAATTGCATCATTTATCAAAAACTTCATGACACCTTTATCCATAGATATTTTGATAACCCCTTTTCTGTCAGAAGAAAGTGATTTTAATCTATCGAGTGCACTTATAAATTCTTCAACATTAGATTTTGCAGGTATTCTTTCATCTTTTGGTATTACTTTTTCATAATCTGGAAATTTGCCATCGATTACCTTAGAAATTAAAATAATATCTTTGTATAAAAATTTTATTTTGGACTTGGTTGATAAAATTTTCAGGCTGATTGAATCCTCATCTATTACAGAAAGAAGCTCGAAAACAGTTTTTTTTGGTAATATTACTGGTTGAAAATTAGCTTTTCCTTTTATTTCGGTAGAAGATTTGCTTAATCGATGACCATCTGTTGCAACCGCTGTTAATTGATTGTCGTCTTGTTTCTTGTCTAGGTAAATTCCATTAAGATAATGGCGTGTCTCATCATTAGATATAGAGAATTTAGTCTTGTTTATTATTTTAATAAATTCAAATGATGGAATTTCTAAATACTGTTCATCCATATTATCTTCAAGTATTGGAAACTCATCTGGAGAAATACATGTTAGATTAAAATCAGATTTTCCAGAAATTAGTTTTAAACGATTATTATCTTTAAGTGAAAGATGCAATGAAGAGCCCGTTTTTAATTTTCGAACAATGTCGTATATTACTTGAGCTGTAGTGGTAGTTGAGCCTTCCTTAATAGTTTGGCATGTTAATTTTTCAATAATAATAATATCAAGATCCGTTGCTGTTATCTTTAGGAATCCATCATAAGCTTCTAAAAGCACATTTCCTAGAATTGGTAGGGTATTTTTTTTTTCAACAACTCCCTGTACATGAGCTAGAGATTTTAAGAAAATATCTCTATCTATTTTAAATTCCATCTTATCTTTTTATTATTCTGTCTGTAATGCCCTGTACTTCGTGTTCAAATTGTCTATCTTTTGACATTAATTCTTCAATTTTTTTTATAGCATGAATAACTGTGGTGTGATCCCTTCCTGTAAATTTTCTTCCGATTTCTGGTAAAGATTTCGTTGTTAGTTTTTTCGATAGATACATTGCAATTTGTCTTGGTCTTGCAATGTGTCTTGATCTTCTAGCAGACAGGAAATCATTCATAGATAAATTATAATATGAAACCACAATTTTTTGAATATCTTCTATGCTAATTACAGACTGCATATTACTTAATAAATCTTTTAAAATTAGCTTTGCATCTTGTAATGTTGGTGTTTTATTTTGAATTCTTGCTGAAGCTATAATTCTATTTAGAACACCTAGCATATCTCTGATACTTGATTTAAATTCATTTGAAATAAATGATAAGATTTCATCATTAATTAAAATTTCGTTTCCAAAATGATTCTTTTCAGCCAAACATCTTTTTTTTAAAATTTCTAACCTTAAACCTATATCAGGCGGTTGTACGTCTACCACTAAGCCACCGGACAATCTTGACTTTATTCTATCTTGGATACGGTCAAGTTCATTTGGTGATCGATCACAAGAGATAACAACTTGGGACTGATTTTCCAATAAACTATTAAATGTGTAAAAAAATTCTTCTTGAGTTACTTCTTTTCCGCTAATAAATTGAATATCATCTAATATCAAAACATCAGCATTTCTAAAAATTTCTTTAAACTTATGTGTATCTTTGTTTTTAATTGATTTTACAAATTGATACATAAATCTTTCAGCAGACAGATATATAACTTTCTTATCTATTTGTTTTAACTGATTGCCAATTGCATTGAGAATATGGGTTTTTCCTAATCCAACACCTCCATAAATATATAATGGATTATAATGACCTAAGCTTTCTGTTACTCTTTTTGCTGCAGAGAAGGCAAGTTGATTACTCTCCCCAGTGACAAAACTTTCAAAATTTAATCGTGGGTCAATACGATTGATTCCATAGTTGGTGTCTTTTAGATCAATTATTTTAGTACCAGAGCCAAAATCCAAAATATTTGAAGATCTTTTTTCATCGAAAATTTCATTTATTTCAAACTGTATTCTTGAAACTGAGTTATCAAGTTTTTGATAATGATCTAAAATCTTATCTGCATAATGTGATACTATCCAATCTCTAACAAATCTTGTCTTTACCACTAAAATCAAAGAAGAAAGGTCTACTCCCTTTGCTTCCACATTTTGTATCCAGCTCTTATAAACATCTAAACCATATGTCTCTTTTAATTTTTGCTGAACAGACTCCCAATTTTTTTTTATATCTTCGTTAATTTGTAATGCAGATGAATTTTTCATGAAAGAGACTTTTAATTAAATCTAAATGTGTAAGCAACAAAAAAAAGAAATTTTTTTTTTATTTTTTTTTAACAACTTTAGATTGTGAATCTAGGGAACGATGGATTGCTTATTACTACAACACATTAGTTTAAAAATTAAACTCAGAGATTGAAAATGTTAAACTTGTGATCGATGATAAAACGACTAGTTGAATTTTTCTTAAAAAATTTTGGGTAACTTAATTTACTTTAATAAAGCTAGTTTTTTTGCGGTACGAGAAATTTTTCTAGAAACTGTTTGTCGTCTAATAGATCCCTTTTTTGAGACTTTCATCAGTTGTGATTGAAACTTATCAAACAATTTGTTTGCTTTAGATTTATCTCCATCCTTGATTGCATTTTCAATCTCGGAAATTGCACTTTTATACTTTCCTAACCTTATACGATTAATCGCAGTTTTTCTTTTAATAACCTTTGTCTTTTTTTTTGCTGATGATGTGTTTGCCATTTTTTATGATGCCGTGTTTATATAATCTTTTAAATCATGGTCAATACTATGTTTGACATGAAGAGCAAAAAAAAATTGACCTTCCAGAGTGGAATATACGCTTTATTTTCCCTCCACATCTACTTCTATGGCAGTTAGCACCCTGTTGACCGTAAACTTTAAAATTAGATTGATAAGAACCAATCTTCCCTTCTGAGTTGTGGTAGTTACTAATAGTAGAACCACCTGCTTTAATTGCATTTTTAAGTATTTTTTTAATTGATTTTACCAAATTTTTTATCTCATAATCTTTAATAGAATAACCATATCTTTTTGGATTAATTTTACATAAATATAGAACTTCATTTACATAAATATTTCCCAATCCAGATACTACCGACTGATTAAGTAATAAATTTTTTATTGAGGTTTTGCTATTGATTATTTTTTCTTTTAAATAAATGAAATTAAACTTGCTAGTCAAAGGTTCGCATCCTAATTTAAATAAGTGTGTTGTATTATTTATATCTTTTAAATTTATTTTTTTAATAAATCCAAATTTCCTTATATCATTATAAATTAAATCAAATTTATTAAATGTAATTTTTAAATGATCATGAGCCTGCAGAATATTTTTTTTACTATAAAAGCTTGTATCAATTTTGTTTTTATATTTATTGATAAAATAAAATCGACCTGTCATCCCAAGATGAATTAGAAGAACATATTTTTTATTAAAATAAATGAGAATATATTTAGATCTTCTTTTAATTCTTATTATAATTTTGTTTTTTAAATCATTCAGTCTTTCTGATGTAAGATTATAACGAAGTTTTGGATTAATAATTGTCACACTTTTTACTTTTTTTAATAAAATTTGTTTTGATAAGCTTCTTTTTGTTATCTCTACTTCTGGAAGTTCTGGCATATAATTTTTTTTTTTATAAACTAAACATCTAGCAAATTATGAAAAATATTCATCAAATCAAAAATCCTGAATTAGTAAATAGTGTTTTTGATAACGTTTATCAAAATTATGATTTAATGAATGACATTATGTCTTTTGGTGCTCATAGAATGTGGAAGAAAGAGTTTATAAAAGCCGTTGATATAGTAAATACCGACCAAGTTATAGATATGGCCTCTGGAACAGGAGATATTGCAAAATTAATACTAGAAAAAGATAAAGATCAGAACATTTATAGAATTGAGCCCAATTTTAATATGCTAAATCATAATATAAGCGAATTTAAAAAATATAAAAATATTAAAAATATTTGTGCTTACGCTGAAAAAGTTCCTTTGAATAAAAAATCGATAGATTTATATTTGATTAGCTTTGGTTTACGAAATATCTCAAAACTAGAATCAGCTTTATCTGAAGCTTTTAGAGTATTAAAAAAAGGCGGTGGTTTTTTTTGTCTAGAATTTTATAAAGTAAAAAAACCAGTATTAAAAGATTTTTACAATTTATATTCAAAAACAATTCCTGTTTTTGGAAAAATTTTTAACCAAGATTCTAAACCTTATGAGTATTTAACTAAAAGTATTGAAGACTTTCATTCTCAAAATGAAATTTCAAATATGCTCTTAAAATCTGGTTTTAAAAATATACATTTTAAAGATATTTTTGGTGGCATAGCTTCGATACACTGTGCATGGAAATTAAATGATTAAAAAAATAATTATATTATTAAAAATTGGAAGAGCATTAGCAAAGTCTTCTACTTTGGATTATTTTGGACAAATATATAAACCTAATATTTTTATTAGAGGTTTTATCAAAATATTTGGTTTTTCCGGCTTTAAAAAAAAAAGTTTAGACAGTAAAAATGTCGGTCTTCGATTGGCATCAGCGCTTAAGGAGCTGGGACCAACTTTTATAAAATTAGGTCAATTTCTAGGTACAAGGCCTGACATCGTTGGTAAAGATCTTGCAAAAGAATTACAAAGTCTTCAGGACGATCTTCCTCCGTTCGATATGGAAATTGCAAAAAATAGTATTCGTAGTGAACTAGGACTTGAAAAATTTAAAGAAATAAATGATATGACTCAACCTATTGCCGCAGCATCTATAGCCCAAGTACATTTTGCGAAAATAGATAAAAAAGATTATGCGATAAAAATATTAAGACCAGATATTGAAAAAAAATTTAATGATGAGTTAGAAGCCTTGATGTTGTTTGCATCTATTGTTGAGACGATTCTACCTAAAACAAAAAGACTTAAGTTAGTTGAGGTAGTGCATCTTCTAAAAGAAATAACTGCAATTGAAATGGATTTGCGATATGAAGGGTCTGCTGCTAGTGAATTAAAAAATAATACATCGTCAGATCCTAAATTTAATGTTCCATCTATAAATTGGGATTTCACATCTAAGAGGGTTTTGACGTCCGAGAGAGTTGTGGGAATTAGTATAAAAGACTTGGACAAGATAAATGAAATTAAAATCGATAAAAAAGAATTAGCAAAAAATATTATACAAAATTTTTTAAGACAAGCTGTAGGTGATGGTTTTTTTCATGGCGATATGCATCAAGGAAATCTGTTTGTAGATAATGAGGGAAATATTATTCCAGTCGATTTTGGAATTATGGGTAGATTGGACGCAAATAATCGTAAATACTTGGCTGAAATTCTGTATGGTTTTATTCAAAGAGATTATGAAAAAGTTGCAGACGTACATTTTATTGCTGGTCTAGTTCCTCAGGATCAGTCCCGAGATGCGTTTTCTCAAGCTTTAAGATCTATTGGTGAACCTATTTTTGGCCAGTCCATTAAAAACATTTCTGCTGGTCGTCTTCTTGCGCAGTTATTTGAAATTACTGAACAATTCAATATGGCAACTCAACCACAACTACTTCTTTTACAAAAAACTATGGTTGTAGTTGAAGGCGTTGCCCGTACTTTAGATGAAGATGCTAATATTTGGGAGATATCTAAGCCAGTGTTAGAGGGTTGGTTAAAAAAAGAAGTTGGTCCTGAAGCTAAATTTAATCAAGTAATGCAAACAACTTCAAAAGTAATAGATAGATTACCTGAACTTCCAAGTATGATGGATAAGGCATCTAAAGCATTGGAGTTACTTGCTGCTGGCACGGTTGCTAGTAACAATGAAATAGCAAAAAAATTCGAATTAGAAAAGCTAAAGCTTAAAAATCAGCAAAATACAATTATTATATTTATTTTATTGATAGTAATTACTTTATTAATAATATTTAATTGATCATAATTATGAACGGTCCAAATAAAATTTTATTAATTATTTCTGGTGGAGTTGCTGCTTATAAAACTCTAGATTTAATAAGAAATTTAACCAAAGAAAAATATGAGATAAAGACTATCCTTACAAAAACTGCTCAAGAATTTGTAACGCCGCTGTCAATATCTTCTCTGTCTAAAAACAAAGTTTACTTAAACAAATTTGATATGAATGAGGAAATTGAGATGGATCATATAGCGTTATCTAGGTGGGCAGATTTAATTTTAATAGCACCAGCTACTGCAAATATAATAGAAAGAGTTGCTAACGGTTCTGCGGATGACTTTATCAATACCGTTATTTTAGCATCTAATAAAAAAATTTTTCTGGCCCCTGCGATGAATGTAAAGATGTGGGAAAATAAAGCTACTCAAGAAAATATTTCAAAACTAAAAGAGAGAGATTGCTCATTTATAGGTCCGTCACAAGGCATGTTAGCTTGTGGAGAGTTTGGCGAGGGTAGAATGTCAAATCTCGACGAAATAAAATTTACTATTCAAAATTATCTCTTTAAGAAAAAATATAACTTAAAAGCTATTGTTACAGCTGGGCCTACCAGGGAGTACATTGATCCTGTTAGGTATATTTCTAATGAATCTTCTGGAATCCAAGGTTATCAAATAGCAAAAAAATTAAATGATTGCGGAATAGATACAAAACTTATAATTGGTCCTACCCAAATAAAGATTGACGAAAATATTGATGTTACAAAAGTTACAACAGGTCAAGAAATGTTTGAGTGTGTTAAGAATAACTTGCCAGTAGATATTGCGGTGTGTGCAGCTGCTGTTTCAGATTTTAAAACTCAAAGCTCAGATCAAAAAATAAAAAAAAATAATCAAAGTCTAAACTTAATTCTTAGCCAAAATATCGATATTTTAAATTTTATAAGCAATCATAATGAACTAAGGCCAAAATTAGTGATTGGTTTTGCTGCTGAAACAAATAACTTGATTGATTATGCTAAAAAAAAACTTTCAGAAAAACATTGTGATTGGATAGTGGCAAACGATGTTTCAAATAAAACGATAGGTTTTAATTCAACAGAAAATGAAGTTTCAATAATAAAACAAAATAATGAAATTGAAAGAATTTCAAAAAGAGAAAAGTCAGAAATAGCATCAATTTTAGTTCAAAAAATTTTGAAAGAATTTTCACACAATGAAAATAAAAGCATTAATTAAAAAACTTCATCCTCATGTTAAAATACCTTCTTACAAAACATCTGGTTCATCAGGACTAGATCTCCGGGCCTTTATAGATAAAAATATCATTATAAAACCAAACGAAACAAAATTAATCCCTACAGGTCTGTCTGTGGCAATACCAGAAAATTTAGAAATACAAATTAGGCCCAGATCAGGATTGGCACTAAATAGCAGTATATCCGTTTTAAATACACCTGGCACAATCGACTCTGATTACAGAGGTGAGATAAAAATAATTCTTATTAATTTGGGTAAAACAAATTTTGTAATTAAAAATGGTGATAGAATAGCTCAAATGGTCATAACACCAATTGTAAAAGTAAATTTTGAAAATGTTGAAGAACTACCCGAAACTCTTAGGGGAGAAGGTGGCTTTGGCTCCACTGGTAAAAATTAATGTTATTAACGAATGATCAGATAGATCGATATAAAGCTCAAATTAATTTAAAAAAAATTAATATTCAGGGACAAATTAAAATACATAATTCAAAAGTTTTAATAATTGGAGCTGGTGGCATTGGATCGCCAGCTATTTTATTTCTTGTTAGAGCAGGAGTCTTAAAAATTGGTGTTGTTGATCATGACAAGGTAAGTAAAAGTAATTTACATAGACAAATATTTTTTGATCAAAAGGATATTGGACAAAAAAAAGTGCTAGTGACCAAAAATAAGATCCAACATTTAGATAAAAAAATTCAAATTAATATTTTTAATAAAAAAATTAACTCATCTAATCTTAAATCAATTATCAAAAGCTATGATTATATCATTGATGGAACTGATAATTTTAAATCAAAATTAAATATTAATGATGTATGCGCTAAATTTAAAAAAAAATTATTTATTGGTGCTGTTAGTCAATTTGATGCACATATATTTTTTTT
Source organism: Candidatus Pelagibacteraceae bacterium (assembly GCA_965655895.1). GTDB lineage: Bacteria > Pseudomonadota > Alphaproteobacteria > Pelagibacterales > Pelagibacteraceae > HIMB114. The sequence continues at coordinate 22,206 of CBFHID010000009.1, forward strand.
TGATTTTAAAAAAAATGGTTCTTGTTTAAGATGTTTTATGCCAAGTGAGCCTAGAGTTTCTCCTAGATGTCAAGATGAGGGAATTCTTGGTACCGTAACAGGCACAGCTGGAACTATAATTGCTAATGAACTTATAAAAGATGTAACGGATATTGGATCAAGTTTGGTAAATAAAGGCCTCATAATTGATTTTGAAAATTTACAATTTCGAAAAATTCAAATAAAAAAAAGTAAACATTGTAAAAACCATGTTTAATTTTTCAGTTATAATTTTAACTGTATTTTTGATTTGTAATAATTCTTTTTCAGAAATAAGAAGTCTTAAAAATAACCAAGTCAATGTTAGAATTGGACCATCAAAAAATTATCCTATTAAATTTATTTATAAAAACAAATACTTTCCAGTTAATATTATTGATAAGCACTACAACTGGAGAAAAATAAAAGATTATGAAAATGATGAAGGTTGGATACATGTGTCACAACTATCTAGGTCTAGGACTACTATTACTACCTTGGATAATAAAGTAGTTTTTTCATCTCCTTCAATTTTTTCTAGACCTAAAGCTAAACTTGAAATTCATCAAATTTTAATAATTAAAGAATGCAATGAATTGTGGTGCAAAGTTAAAAATTCAAAAATTAATGGATGGATTAAAAAAGACTTCCTTTGGGGTGTTAAAAAAGAGGAAATTATTAAAAAATAGTATTTTATTTTTTGTTTAAATAAACTTAATCATCAAGTATAAGTTCTGCTCCAATGACAAGGAAAAATTCCTATAATTATGAAGATCTAATTTCTTGTGCCAACGGTAAAATGTTCGGTGCTGGCAATGCTCGGTTACCTTATCCACCAATGTTAATGTTTGACAGAATTACTAAAATAACTGAAGACGGGGGTAAACATGACAAAGGTTATATTGTGGCTGAGCTTGATATAAAAAAAGATCTATGGTTTTTTGATTGTCACTTCAAAACTGACCCAGTCATGCCCGGTTGTCTTGGCTTAGATGCTATGTGGCAACTTGTTGGTTTTTTTCTTGGGTGGATGGGTAATCCAGGAAAAGGTAGGGCACTAGGCGCCGGTGAGGTAAAATTTACAGGTGAAGTACTGCAAGATAATTTATTAGCAAAATATATAATTGAAATTAAAAGAATAATTAAAAAAGGCGAAACTACAGTTGGTCTAGCTGATGGTGAGCTTTTAATTGATGAAAAAAAAATATATAATACCAAAAATCTAAAAGTAGGTTTATTTAAAAGTAATTTATGAAAAGAGTAGTTGTAACAGGTATTGGGGTTGTTTCTTGCCTGGGTAATAACCAAGATGAAGTCTTTAACTCACTAATTAATTCCAAGTCTGGTATTAGTTTTAGTGAAGAATATAAAGAATATAATTTAAAAAGCCATGTGCACGGCAAACCGAAAATTAGTTTTGAAGATCATATTGATCGTAAGGTAATGAGATTTATGGGCGCTGGCTCAGCGTATAATTATATTGCAATGTCTGAGGCTGTTAAAGACTCGGGTTTAAAAGATAATGAAGTAAGTAACATAGATACGGGCATGATTATGGGTTCTGGCGGACCATCTATAGAAAATGTAATTTTAGCTGCAGATAAAACTAGAGAAAAAAATCCAAAAAAAATGGGACCGTTTATAGTCCCAAGAACAATGGCTAGTACAGCCTCCGCTACTTTGGCAACTCCTTTTAAAATCAAAGGAACAAATTATACAATTAGTTCAGCTTGCGCCACTAGTGGCCATTGCATAGGTAACGCGATGGAATTAATCCAACTTGGAAAACAAAAAGTTATATTTGCTGGTGGAAGCGATGAGGTACATTTTGCAATGACTGCAATGTTTGATGCCATGACCGCACTTTCAACAAAATACAATAATAATCCCACAACTGCTTCTAGGCCATATGATAAGAACCGTGATGGATTTGTTATTTCAGGTGGTGGTGGGGTATTAGTATTGGAGGAGTATGAACATGCAAAAGCTAGGAATGCAAAAATATATGCTGAAATAACGGGATATGGTGCCACATCAGATGGATATGATATGGTTGCTCCATCAGGAGAGGGTGCTAAGCGATGTATGCAAATGGCTTTGAAAACATCAAATAAAAAAATAGATTATTTAAATACCCATGGAACGTCAACACCGGTAGGAGATATAACAGAACTAAAAGCAGTTGGAGAAGTATTTAAAGATGAAATACCAAAAATTAGTTCGACTAAATCTTTATCAGGACATTCTTTAGGTGCAACATCAGTGCATGAAGCAATCTATAGCTTAATAATGATGAAGAATAATTTTATATCTGCATCAATAAATATTTCAGAAATTGATGATGAGGCAAAAAGATTTCCAATCGTCCAAAAAGTTGAAAAGGATGTCAAGCTTGATGCTATAATGTCTAATAGTTTCGGATTTGGTGGAACAAATGCTACTTTAATTTTTGAGAAAGTATAGCCATGCTTCTAAAAGGTAAAAAAGGTTTAATCATGGGTGTTGCTAATGACAGGTCTATCGCATGGGGTATTTCAAAAAAACTTTCAGAACATGGGGCTGAACTAGCGTTTACATATGTAGGTGATGCTTTAAAAAAAAGAGTCATTCCACTTGCTGAATCTCTTGGATCTAAATTTACTCTGGATTGTAATGTTGAAGATAAAAATCAAATTATTAAAACATTTCAAGAAATTAAAAAACAATGGGGAAGCATAGATTTTGTAGTTCATGCTGTAGCGTTTTCTGATAAATCTGAACTTTCTGGTGAATATTTAAATACTACAAGGGATAATTTTTTAAGGAGTATGTTAATTTCTTGTTTTTCGTTTACCGAGGTTGCTAAAGAAGCTGCTCCTTTAATGAAAGAAGGTGGGAGTATGCTAACCCTTACTTATGAATCTACAAAAACTATACCAAATTATAATGTTATGGGAGTTTGCAAATCTGCTCTCGAAACAAGCACTAAATATTTAGCAAGAGATCTTGGGAAAAAAGGTATTAGAATTAATGCGATAAGCGCAGGACCTATCAAAACATTAGCTGCTTCAGCAATTGGAGATGCGAAGTTTTTATATAAATGGAATGAAGACCACTCTTTTCTAAAACGAAATGTTGATATTCATGATGTAGGTAATTCAGCACTTTATCTTCTTAGTGATTTAGCTGGCGGTGTTACAGGTGAAATTCACTATGTTGATGCAGGTTATAACAAAGTAGGTATGCCTGATCCCAAAAACATGTCTACGGACTAGTATAAATATATATTTTTTATAATTTTTAAATAATCTATATACTTAAATCTCATATAAGAGAAAAAAGGCGATATTTATACTTTTTTTTCATATATTTTTATTGAAATTTTAATGAATTTTTTTAATATAAGTAAATGAAAAAAAAATATTCTATATTTTTATTAATATTAACTTCCTTTTTATTTATTGGATGCGGAGAGGATAAAAGAACAAAAGCATACAAAGAATGCTTAGCAGGTCTTAAGCCATATAACCAAACTGAAAAATCACCTTTTGGTCAGGGATTTATGGGTACATGCATGCAAATTAAAGGTTTTGAATACAAGATGAAATTTTAGTTATTAAAAAAATTTTTAAGAGCTTAATGCTTCTTTAATTGATAGCTTAACTTTTCCTCTGTCAAATCCGATGACTTTAACATTTACTTCATCACCTTCTTTTACAACGTCAGTTACCTTTTCGACTCTTTTAGCTGCGAGTTGTGAAATATGCACAAGGCCATCTTGTTTACCTAAAAAATTAACGAATGCTCCAAAATCCATAATTTTTACAATTTTACCTTTATAGATTTTTCCCATCTCAGGCTTAGCTGTAATATCTTTAATCATTTGCATTGCTTTATTTCTTGATTCTTCATCTGGTGCGGAAACTGTAACGATACCCTCATCATTGATATCAACCTTAGCCCCTGATAATTCAACAATCTCTCTAATAGTAGCTCCGCCTTTGCCTATAACAGCAGCTATATCTTTTTTGTCTACTTCAATTTTTTCCATTTTTGGAGTGTACTCAGAAACTTCGGCATTAGATTTGCTAATTGCTTTATTCATTTCTTTTAAAATATCTATACGACCTTGCTTTGCTTGACTTAAAGCTTTTTCCATGATTTCAAAAGTGATACCTGTTATTTTAATATCCATTTGTAACGAAGTAATTCCTTCATCGGTACCAGCAACTTTAAAATCCATATCACCTAAATGATCTTCATCGCCTAATATGTCACTTAATACAGAAAAATCGTCGCCTTCTTTAATTAATCCCATTGCAATTCCAGAGATTGGTTTTTTTATAGGCACGCCTGCATGCATTAATGACATTGAAGTTCCACAAACTGTTGCCATTGAGGATGAGCCATTTGACTCTGTTATTTCTGACACTACTCTAATCGTATAAGGAAATTCATCTGCTTTTGGTAAAGCTGCATTCAAGGCTCTCCACGCTAGTTTACCATGTCCAATTTCTCTTCTGCCCGTCCCGATTCTTCCAACTTCGCCAACCGAGAAAGGGGGGAAGTTATAATGCAACATGAATCTTGATCTTTGCATTCCCTCTAGACTTTCGGTTCTTTGTTCATCATCAGCTGTTGCTAAAGTTGTAGCAACAATTGCTTGTGTTTCTCCTCTTGTAAATAAAGATGAGCCATGAACTCTTGGTAATATTCCTACTTCACATTGTATTTGTCTTACTTCATCTAATTTTCTTCCATCAATCCTAATTTTATTTTTAAGAATTTTTGTTCTAACAATATCTTTTTCAAGGTTTTTGAATTGATCCATAATTTCAACTTTTGTATAAGTCTCATCACCTTCAAAATTAGTTTGGATAATTTCTTTTGCTTCACCTATTAGCCCGCCTCTAACTTTTTTATCTTTTTCTGAAAATGCCTCTTCTAATTTTGAAGTTGCTAGTTCTGAAATTTTCTTTTTTAATTCTGAAAAGTCTTTTTCTTCAATGACTAATTCTTCTTTATTTACATCCTTTTTTAAATCTTCAATCATTTTAATGACTGGTATAAAACTTTCATGTCCAAATTTAACAGCTGATAACATCTGTTCTTCTGTCAGACCATTAGCCTCTGACTCAACCATCAAAACAGCATCCTTGGTACCAGCTACTACTAATTCTAATGATGAATTTTGTAAAATTTCTTTTGTTGGATTTAAAACGAACTTATTATCTACAAATCCTACTTTTGAGGCCGCGACGGGTCCCATAAATGGCAGGCCAGAAATAGTGAGTGCTGCTGAACTTGCTATTAAAGATAATACCTCTGGATCATTTTCTTTATCATACGAAATTACAGTTGCTAAAACTTGAGTTTCATTTCTGAATGAGTGGGGAAATAAAGGACGTATTGGTCTATCAATTAATCTTGATATTAGCGTTTCAGCCTCTGTTGGTCTAGCTTCTCTTTTAAAATAACCACCAGGAATTTTTCCTGCTGCATAATACTTTTCTTGATAATTAACTGTTAAAGGAAAAAAGTCTGTATCTGGATTTGCTTTCTTTGCAGCAACTGCTGTAGCCAAAATTACAGTATCCCCAGAACGTAATATTACTGCACCATCTGCTTGTCGCGCAATTTTTCCTGTTTCGATAGAAAGTTTTTTTCCGTTCCAATCAATTTCTTTTTTAATAATGTTAAACATTTAAGTAGCTCCAACTATTTTCTTAGTCCAAGCTGCTCAATAACTTTTTTATATAAGTTTGGTTCTCTTTTGTTTAAGTAATCTAAAAGTTTTTTTCTTCTAATAATCATCTTACTTAATCCAGTATTTGAGTGCTTGTCTTTTTTGTTTATTTTAAAATGCTCAGTTAAATACTTAATTCTTTCAGTTAAAATACCTACTTGTACTTCCGAAGATCCAACATCTTTGTCAGATTTTTGAAGCATTTTGATAACTTTATTTTTGTCAAAATCTTTTTTATTCATTTATATTCAAAATCCTTTTTGGATAAAAAATTCCCTCTTTCATAGAGCCTATGGCAACAACGTTTTGATGATAGTCTGCTAGAATTCTTTTATATTCTTTAGAACCTGCCTCTTCCAACATGCTTACTTTCATTCCGTTTTTAATAAGCCTTAATTTTTTATCGTTAATTTCAATTGTGGGTATATGATATAAAACAGACTTAATTTCAAGTAAGTATTTTTTTAAATTAATGATATTTTCGCTATTTATAAGGTTTTTTAAAGAATATGAATTTTTTTTACTAAAAAAACCATCTCTCAAACGAACAATTTTTGTACAATAACAAAAAGTTTTAAGGCTAATACCTATTTCATTAGCAATACTTCTAACGTAGGTCCCGCTATCACAAACTACTAAAAAAGATGATTTTTTATTAATGATGCTATGTTCTGTTATTCTTATTCCATAAATTTTTTTTTTTATTTTATGTAATTTAAAACTAATACCATCTCTTGCCATATCATAGGCTCTTTTACCGTTAATTCTTTTCGCAGAATAACTGGGTGGTGTTTGCTCAATTAATCCTAAAAAATTTTTTTTAATCTCATATTTTATCTCTTCATAAGTTGGTATTTTACTAGATTTGTTTATAATTTTTCCCTCTTGATCAAAGGTATCCGTTTGTTCCCCCCATTTTACATCAAAACTATAAGTTTTTTTCGATTTATTTACTAAACTAATTGTTTTTGTAGCTTCGTTTATCGCAATGGGCAAAACACCTTCGGCCATGGGATCAAGCGTACCCAAGTGACCAATTTTTTTAAGTTTAAATTTTTTTTTTAATAAAGTTAAACAGTATGCTGAGCTATATCCTGATGGTTTATAAAGGTTAATCCATGCATTTATATTCATAATTTATCTTTTAAAATTAAGTTTTCTATTTTCTCTGCATAATCAAAAGATTGATCTAATATAAAATTTAAATTTGGCATAAATTTTGCTGTCCAATGGCGTGAGGCAATTTTTTTTATTTCAAGGGAATAACAATTAAGTATTTCTAAAAACTTATCTACATTTTTGCCAGCTAATGGCATAAAAAAAATTTTTGCATTTTTCAAATCTGGCGAAACCCTGACTTCTGTTACTGTAACTAACTTTGTATTAATCTCAGGTAAGGTTATATTTTGTTGAATAAATAAACGACCTAAAATTTTTTTTAAATTTTCTCCAGCTTTTAATTGCCTTTGAGAATAAGGTTGAGATTTCTCTTTCACTATTATACTCTTTCAATAATTACTGTCTTAAAAACTTCTATGATATCTCCCTTTTTATAATCTATAAAATCTTTTATGGTTAAGCCGCATTCAAGACCTGATTTAACTTCCTTAGCTTCATTTTTTTCTCTAAACAAACTCCCAATTTTACCTGTATAAACAACAGATCCATCCCTTATTAGCCTTGCATCTGAGTTATTTCTAACTTCACCTTGTGTTACTTTAACTCCGGCAACCTTACCAGCTTTTGATACGCTAAATACTTGTAATATCTCACACTGTCCTAGACTCTCTTCTTTTGTTTGAGGTTCAAGTTTTCCTGTGATAGATTTTTCTACAAAATCAATTGCTTCATAAATTATATTAAAATAGTTTATTTCCATTTTATAACTATTTGCAAGTTCCTTTGCTTCCTTATTTGGCCTAACATTAAAACCTATTATTTTAGCATTTGAGGCCTTGGCAAGAGTTACATCTGTTTCAGTTACCGGTCCAACTGCCGATAAAATTATTTTTGGTTTAATTTTTTCAATTTCGATTTTTAAGAATGCTGCATTTATTGCCTCTAAAGATCCGTGAACATCTGCTTTCACAACAATATTCAAGGTATCTATTTTTTCAACACTACCAAATATATCCTCATTATCAGCTGCAGCTTTAATTAATGATTTTTTAGAACCAGATTGTCTAAATTCTAAAATTTCAGCAATTTTTGCTTCATCATTTAAAGCAGCAAAATCATCTCCAGCGCTTGTTACACTTTCAAAACCAATAACTTCTACTGGGGTCGATGGCTCTGCAGAGTTAATTTGTTTTCCATTAAAGTCAAACATAGCCCTTACTTTACCTCTTGATGACCCGCTGACAAAAATATCGCCCTTTTTTAGAGTTCCTGAAGTCACTAATATAGTGGATACAGGGCCTTTGCCCTTGTCTAATCTAGACTCTATAACTACACCTTTTGCTAGAGATTGCTTTGATGTTTTTAAGTTTAAAAGTTCAGATTGTAGTAAAATATTTTCTTTTAATTTATCTAAATTTGTTTTTTTAATCGCAGAAATTTCTGTGCACAATATGTCTCCACCTAATTCTTCTACAATTAACTCATGTTCTAATAACTGGTTTTTAACTTTTTTTGTATCTACGCCTGGCAAATCGCATTTATTTACTGCTACAATTATTGGAACTCCGGCAGCTTTTGAATGCTGTATGGCTTCAATTGTTTGTGGTTTAATACCATCATTGGCGGCGACAACAAGAATAACTATATCAGTAATCTTTGAACCTCTAGCTCTCATTTCAGTAAAGGCTGCGTGACCTGGTGTGTCTATAAAGGTAATTAAATGTTTATCATTTACTTTTACTTGATATGCTCCTATGTGCTGAGTAATACCACCGTATTCTGTTGACACCACATCGGTTTCTCTTAAAGCGTCTAATAAAGAAGTTTTTCCATGATCAACGTGTCCCATCACAGTAACTACTGGAGGTCTTAAATCTTTTCCCTCACCCTTTTTATCTATATCAACAATTTTCTTAATTTGATCTTCTGTAACATCACTCCTTACTGAGGTATGCCCAAATTCACTTACAATAAATTCAGCAGTATCCGCATCGATACTATGATTAACGGTCACTTTAACATTTTTTTGAAGTAGATACTTAATGATAGAACTTGATTTTTCAGCCATTCTATTAGCAAGTTCTTGTATGGTAATTACTGATGGTATAGTTACATTTCTAGAAATTTTAGGTTCATCTTCTTTAATCTCTGTTTTTTTTACCTGTTTTTCTCTAGCTCTCTTTACAGATGCAAAACTTCTTTGTTTCTCTATTTCATCTACATCTGACAGCGCTCTAGATAAAGTTAACTTATAATCTCTTTTTTTAATCTCTGATTTTTTTTCGACTTTCTTTTTGCCTTTGTATAACTCTTCTTGTATTTTTTTCTTAGCCCACTCTTTTGCATTTTTTTGATTTGCATCTGTTGGTACCGTTATCTTTGGTGTGAATGGCTTTTGAAAAACTTTTTTTTCTGTATTGCTAGAGGTTCCCTTGGGTTTAAAGTTCGAACTTTTTTGTTCTACAACAACTTTCCCCTCGGTTTTAGTAACATTTGCATTGAATTTCCGAGGTGTACCCTTGAAATTTTTTAAGGTCAGTTTTTTTTTCTTTTCTTTGCTCATTTTGATCCTTGAAACTCATTGTTAAAAATTAAATACTTTTTTTCTAGCACGCATAATCAAATCTTCCGCATCTTTTCTAGGAATATCAAATTCTTCTAAGATTCCATCAAACTTTTCTCTTTTTCCTTTTATCTCATCATAGCCACCAATAATCTCGTCTGTTGAAAGCTCAGCAAAATCTTTTAATGTTTTTATATTTTCCTCACCTAAAGTTAAAAGCATTCCCAATGTTAATCCTTTGTGATTGGCTAGATCTTCTTCAATTCCAAGCTCTTGAACCTTACTGGCAATTTCTTTTTCTTCTTCTTCTAAAAATTCTTTTGCTCTTTCTTGTAATTCTTTTGCAGTTTCTTCATCAAAACCATCTATCTTTAAAAAATCATCGATAGTAGCGTTACTAATATCTTTAATTGAATTAAAACCTTCGGATACTAGTAGTTGTGCCATTGTAGTATCAATCTCTAAAGCTTTAATAAGTTTTGAAGAATTTTCTTTGAATTCTGATTGTCTTTTTTCAGACTCTTCTTTGTCTGTTAATATATCTATTTCGTAATCTAATAATTTTGATGCAAGTCTAACGTTCTGACCTCTTCTTCCAATAGCTTTACTTAAATTATTTTCATCAATAACAACGTCTGCTTTTCTATTTTCTTGGTCCAAAACAACCTTCATGACTTCTGCAGGAGCTAGAGCACTAACAACTAGTGAACCTGTATCGCCTGTCCAATTTATAATATCTATTTTTTCACCTTGCAGTTCATTAACAATTGTTTGAACTCTACTTCCTCTCATCCCTACACATGCCCCAACTGGATCTATTGAGCTATCTTTTGATTGAACACATATTTTTGCTCTACTTCCTGGATCTCTAGCAACTGCTTTAATAGAAATTGTTCCTTCATAAATTTCTGGAACCTCTTGGTGAAATAATTTTGCTAAAAATTGAGGATGCGCTCTTGATAAAAAGATTTGTGGTCCTTTATTCTCTCTTCTAACATCATAGCAGTATGCTTTTATACGATCTCCATTTTTTAAATTTTCCCTTGGTATTAATTCTTCTCTTCTAATTACAGCTTCAGATTTTTGTAAATCAACAATTATATTACCAAACTCTGATCGTTTGACTATACCACTTAAAATCTCACCTACTTTATCTTTAAATTCATTATATTGTCTGTCCCTCTCTGCATCTCTTATTTGAACAGAAATAACTTGCTTTGCTGTTTGCGCTGCTATTCTCCCAAAGTCTATAGGTGGCAACTCCTCTTTTATCTCTTCACCCAATTGGATCTCAGGATTTTTTTGTTTGGCCTCTTCAAAACTAATTTCTGAATGACTTTCTGTTACTTTTTCAACAACTTTTAATTTTCTTCCCAATTCAATTATTCCAGTTTCTCTATCTATAGTAACGTAAATATCATTTTCTGATCCGTAACGTGTTCTTGCTGCTTTCTCAATTGCAGTTTCCATTGAGGTTAAAACCAAATTTTTATCAATTGATTTTTCAGCTGCTACCGCGTCTGCAATTCTAATTAATTCTGTACTATCTATCCTGTTATTTAACATTTTTTTTGTTTACCTAAAAAAAAATGGGCTAAAGCCCATTCTGAAATAATAAATTTATGTGTTAATAAACGATTATTTACAACTTTTCAATCTTTAAAAAATTTACCTTATTCTTAAGTTTTAATGCTCTATTGTGATATTTTGTTATGGTTGTGGGGGTTTTTTTAAAGCATTTTATATAGATTTTATATTCTTTTTTTAATTTTTTTGCATGAAACTTAACATCATTAAAATATTGTTGGTTATCTGTTCCAAAATATATCTGTCCCTTTAAATTAGAATGGCTAACAATATCTATTAAAAATTGATAATTGACCAATCTTCTCTTTTGATGTTTTTTTTTTGGCCATGGATCTGGGAAAAAAATATAACATTTTTCAAATAAATAATTTTTATATTTTTCTTTAAATTTATCAAACACGAATGGATATAAATAAATATTATTAATTTTATTTTTAATACAATAATCAGAAACATTGGCTAACCCATTCTTATATGGCTCTATTCCAATGATTTTATATCTTTGAAATTTTCTAGATAAATAAAACAAATTTTCTCCATTGCCTGAGCCTATTTCAATAATAATTTTTTTATTATTTTTAAAAAATGATTGATTTATTTTTCTTGAATTAATAAATTTTTTTAAGTTTTTTTTTTTACTTCTGAAAAATTTCTTGATTGTAATCGACCATAAAAAAGTTTTTTCTTCATAACTAAACTTTTTTAAACAAATCTACCAAATCTGTTTTTTCCCAAGAGAAAGTACCATCTATCCCAGGCTCTCTACCAAAGTGACCGTATGCAGCTGTTGGTTTATATATAGGTTTATTTAGTTGTAATAATTCTCTAATTCCTTTTGGACTTAAATTAATTTCTTTTCTAATGATTGACTCAATTTTATTTATTTGATTTTGATTATCATTAAACAAATCAATATATATTGATAAAGGTTGAGGCACTCCGATTGCATAAGACAATTGGATAACGCATCTATCGCTTATACCCGATGCAACAATATTTTTAGCAAGATATCTTGAAATATATGCTGCCGATCTATCAACTTTTGTAGGATCTTTTCCAGAAAATGCACCGCCTCCATGAAGAGCCGCTCCACCATAAGTGTCTACAATTATTTTTCTTCCCGTAAGACCTGTGTCACCATCTGGTCCACCTATAACAAATCTACCTGTTGGATTTACATAAAATTGATCCTCAGGGCACTCCCAACCTTCGGGCAAAACTTTTTTTATGTAAGGTCTAACTATTTCTTTGACATCATCTTGACTTAAGCTTTCATCATGCTGTGAAGATATAACAACAGAGGAAACGCCCACTGGTTTTCTGTTCTTATAAATTACTGAAATTTGACTCTTTGAATCAGGGCCTAAACCTTTTTCTTTTCCAGATTTTCTAGCTATTGCCATCTCCTCTAAAATTTTATGAGAATATAATATTGGTGCAGGCATTAACTCCTTCGTTTCATTGCATGCATAACCAAACATGATTCCTTGATCGCCAGCACCTTCTTCTTTTTCGTTTCCAGCAGCATCTACTCCTTGGGCAATATCAGTAGATTGTTCATGCAAATAATTAAAAAAATCAAGTTTAGAATGATGGAAACCATCTTGTTCGTAACCAATTTCCTTAATTGTATTTCTCACCTCTTTCTCAATCTCATCGGAACTTATCGATGGCCCTCTAATCTCACCCGACAAAATAACTTTATTGGTTGTTGTCAAAGTCTCACATGCTACTCTGCTTTCATTAAATTTCGACAAATACAAATCAACAATAGTGTCAGAAACTTTATCACATACTTTATCAGGATGACCTTCAGATACTGATTCTGAAGTAAAAATATAATCTTTCATAAAAACCCAATATAAATTTTTACCTATCTTGTCAAAGGATAAGTGATTTTTAACTCTTTTTAATAATTTTGATTTTTTTTATTTTTCTAGGATCTGCATCAATAATTTCAAACTCGTACTTATTATCTACCATAACTATTTCTCCAGCAAGAGGAACTCTGTTAATTTTTGAAAAAATAAAGCCTCCTAAAGTATCAACATCAGCATGAGATAAATCTGAATTGCTTTCTTGGTTAAACTCTTCTAATGTCATTTCAGCTTTTGCTTCAAAAGTATTTTTTCCTACCTCTTTAAAATTAAAATCATCATCTTTGTCATGCTCATCTTCTATTTCACCTACAATTTCCTCTATAACATCCTCAATTGTAATCAATCCATCTGTTCCACCATGCTCATCAATTACAAGGGCCATATGCAATTTAGTTGCTTGCATTTTTAATAACAAATTCATTACAGGCATAGTTGGGGGAACAAACAACACTTCTTTTAAAATTTTTTTAATATTAAACTCATTGTTTTCAGAGCCAGAAAATTTAATTATATCCTTAATGTGAACCATTCCTAAAATGTCATCTAAGTCCTTTCGATAAACTGGCATTCTAGAGTGGGACTCTTTATTTATTATTTTTATAATGTCCTTAAACAAACAGTCTTGGCTTACAGCAATAATTGAAGCTCTGGGTATCATCACGTCATCTACTTTTAACTTATTGATACTCAAAATATTTGTTAAAATTGATTTTTCTTTGTTACTTAAGTCAATTTTGTAATCTTTATCATTTACTTTCTCATCTATCACATCTTGGATACTATCTCTAAGACTTTGGTTGTTATTATAAAAATTTATTTTTTTTAATAATTTAACTATTAAACTTTGATTTTCTTTATTTCTCATATCAAATTGGCTATTCTTTTTTGAGCCTTTTCCATTTTTATATAATTATTTTTGTTATTATGATCATGTCCTACTAAGTGAAGAAATCCATGAATTAAAATTTTTTTTAGATATTGTCTAAAATCTATTTTTGTTTTATTTTTTATATAATTATAAGATACCGCTAAATCGCCTAGGTATATATACTTTGAGCTAATTTTTTTTCTTTTATAAAAAATAGGTTTTTCAGCAGGAAACGATAATACATCGGTATCTTTTTTAATTTTTCTATACTTTTGATTAAGGATTGTCATTTTTTTTGTATTGGTAAGTAAAATTGTAACTTCAACATTCGAATTAGTTATCTTTTTTTCAGAAGAAATACTTTTTTGTAAAATTTTTTTCACTATTTTTTCAATATTGGGTAATTCACTTATCCAAATTTTTGAGTCTAAACAAATGTTAATTTTGTTCATTATTGATTTTTTTTATAGGCATCAATAATCTTGGAAACCAAAGGATGTCTCTGAACATCTGAAGTTTCAAATCTAGTTATTTTGATTTCTTCAATATTATCTAAAATATTTATTGATTTAAGCAATCCTGAAGACTTGGAAGTCGGCAAGTCAATTTGACTTGGGTCTCCATTTACTACCATTGTAGTATTTTTTCCCAATCTCGTTAAGAACATTTTTATTTGTATATCTGTAGCATTTTGAGCCTCATCTAAAATAACGTAAGAATCTTTTAATGTTCTACCTCTCATAAATGCTAGAGGAGCAATTTCAACAGTGCCATCTTCTATTTTTTTTTGCATTTTTTCATAACCAACAAGTTCATATAAGGAGTCGTAAAGTGGTATTAAATACGGATCAATTTTATCTTTTAAATCTCCTGGTAAAAAACCAAGATTTTCTCCAGCCTCTACAGCTGGTCTCGATAATATTATTTTTTTTACCTCCCCGCTCATAAGTTTGCTTACAGCAACCGCAACGGCTAAAAATGTTTTTCCAGTTCCAGCAGGTCCTAATGCAAATATAATATTATTTTTAATTAAATTATTAATATATTTATTTTGTTTAACTGTTCTGCCATAAATGTTTTTTTTTGGAGTTTTTATAACGGTATCATTTTCTGATACATTTCCATCTTGCAGTGATTCAAAATTATAAATTGATTTAACGTCTTCATCCTCTAAAGTTTTATGAATAGACTTTTGCAACATTTTATTAATTGTATTAATTACCAGTTTACTTTTTAAATTATCTCCTTTTATAGTAATTAAATTTCCCCTTAAATTTATTACTGTCCCAGATAAATGTTCTAATATTTTTAAGAATGAATCTTGTACTCCAACAATTTTACTTACTGCGCTATTGTCGTTGATATACAAGCTAGTAGATAAGCTGTCATTTTCTATGATTTGAAAAAGGTTTGTCGTCAAATATGTTCCGTTAATTTACCAAATAAATTATTTCTATTAGCATTTTCTATAAAAATTTTCTTTATTTCACCAGTATTAATTAATGTATTTTCAATGAATACAGGCGTCATATATTCATTTCTTCCAAAAAACTGCCTAGAATCCTTGGTCCTATTTTCAAATAAAACAATATTTTCTTTATTAACCATGGAGTGATTAAATTCAATTTGCTGTTTAAATAAAATTCCTTGTAGTTGTTCTAGCCTTTGCTTTGATATTTCACTGGAGATTTTATCTAACTCAGTCGAAGGTGTGCCAGGCCTTTGACTATAAATAAAAGAGTAAGATAATGTAAAGCCTACCTCTCTAACTAGATTAATTGTGTCTAAATGATCAGTCTCTGTTTCTCCAGGATAACCCACGATAAAATCACTTGAGAATTGAATATCAGATTTTACTTTTCTAAACTTTTCAATAAGTTTTAAATAATCCAACCTAGTATGATTCCTATTCATTAATTTTAATATTTTATCTGACCCTGATTGAACAGGCAGGTGTAACTGAGGCATTAATTTTTGTTCCTCCCCAAACAAATTAATTAACTCTTCATCAAAATCGTTTGGATGCGAAGTAGTAAACCTTATTCTCAAGATATTTTTAATTTTAGAAATTTTTTTAATTAATTTCGCTAATGACAATCCATTATCATTATACGCACTTACATTCTGGCCTAACAAAATTATCTCCCTAGTCCCATGATCCGCAAGCATCTCAACTTCTTCAATAATTTTTTTATGATTTCTAGAATATTCTGGGCCTCTCGTATAAGGCACAACACAAAACTTACAAAACTTATCACAACCTTCCTGAATGGTTATGAAACTAGAAACTTTTGACTCTGTATTTTTTAAATTTTTTAAAGTATCAAATTTTTCATCCACATTTAAATCTGTTTCAATTAATTTTTCATTTGTTTTTAAAAAGTTACTAATAAGATCTGGTAATTTATGATAAGCTTGTGGACCCACAACGATGTCAACATAATCACTTTTTTCAAAAACCATTGATGACTCTGCTTGGGCTATACAGCCAGCTAAAACAAATATTGGTTTTTTTTTATTACTATAAGTTTTTTTTATTTTTCCAATGTCTGAATATACTTTTTGCGTTGCTTTTTCACGTATATGACATGTATTAAATATAAAACAGTCTACATCATCAATATGATCTGACTTTTTGAAAGAAATTGTATTCATCAAATCACAAATTTTATTTGAGTCATATTCATTCATCTGACACCCAAATGTTTTTATATAAAATTTTTTTTGCATTATTTTTTTTTACAATACAATTCTAAACGATGATCTATCAATTCGTAACCTAATCTGTTTGCAATTTTTTTTTTTAAATTTTCAATTTCATCGTCCACAAACTCAATTATCTCGCCTGAATTTACATCTATCAAATGATCATGATGATTTTCTGTTGAAACTTCATACCTTGCTTTTCCAGCTTTAAAATCATGTTTTTCAATAATACCATTTTCTTCCAGTAATTTCACAGTTCTATAAACTGTTGCTACGCTGATTTTTTTATCTATTTTTATTGCTCTATTAAAAATCTCGTCTACGTCGGGATGAAATTTAGTATCCGATATTGTTTCTTCTAGTAACCTTACTATTACTTTT
Organism: Candidatus Pelagibacteraceae bacterium; assembly: GCA_965655895.1. Taxonomy (GTDB): domain Bacteria; phylum Pseudomonadota; class Alphaproteobacteria; order Pelagibacterales; family Pelagibacteraceae; genus HIMB114. The sequence continues at coordinate 39,053 of CBFHID010000009.1, forward strand.
CTTTGATCTGTTAACCTTAATCCTCTGTCTTGGCAAATTTTTTCTAAACTGATCGCAAATGGTGATGTTTTAATCATAATTAAAAACTACATAGTTGTACAAGAAATTGGAACAATTTTTTTATTAAATTTTCTTAAATATATGAGATTTTCTATATCTTTATTACTATATTGCACATTTATTTTAAATTTTTGAAATTTTTTTAAATCATCGTTAATTATTTTTTTTGCCATTTTTCTTTTAAGATCCATAAGGATTTTTTGAGTTTTAGTTGATATCAGTACTTTCTGTTTATTTTTTTTTAAACTTAGCAAGTCAAAATTTGAAAAAGCATAAAGTTTACAATTAAAAATTATTTTTATCATCTTTGCTAGAACTATAGAGTTTCTAATCGCAATTAGGTTTCCTGGTCCAATGTTAACAAAAATTTCAAGATTATTATTAATTTCGATTTTATTTTTTTTTATAAATTCAAAAAAAATAATGGGAATATTTTCAGTTTTACTAATATTTTTTAAATTTTTCTTAAAAGTCTTTTTATTTTTAAGAATTAAAAAAAAACAATTATCCAAACTAAAATCTAAAAAAACTAAATTTTTTTTTGACATTTAGCTTACGCTAAATTTAATTTATTTGTTGGCAAAAGAATAGATTTGTCAAAATCTGTAAGTGAATTTTGCTCTATTATTTTTTGAAGATAAAATACATACTTATCTTTAATTTCTGAATATTTATCTAAATGTTTTGAAAGTTCCAATCCTGATATTTCAACTCTTTCACTCCTCATACGTGCTCTTTCTAATCTCAATTCTTCATAGGATTTATGCGTATTTAGATTTTTTTTGTATGCCTTAACGGAGGCTCTAATAATGTCGAACTTAGTCACTTTAAAATTTTGATTTTCATCTCTGTCTAAAGGAACAATTCCTGTGTTTGCAGCCCAAGTCCTTTGACCAAATAACGAATTACCTTCTAAAGCAAATCTTGAAGTTCCCCAACCGCTCTCGTATGCTGCTTGAGCAATAGCTAATGATGGTGGTATTATATCCACTCTTTCTAGCAATAAATCAAGGTCACCATCTTTAACTTTATAATATTTAAACTTTTCACTTAGCCAATTTTTATCGATTTTTGAAATATTCGATGATTTAGATAAAGATATAATTTTTTTTCTCTCAGAAAGAATATCCTCATTTTCAGATAGCACTAGAGGCAATACAATTTGAATAAAGATTTTTTTTCTATTTTGAATATTTTCTAGTTCATTAATTCCTCTAGGTAATTGTGTAAAAAAAACTGGCTTTACAGGTTTTCCCTCTCTTATTTCGTTTAAATCATATTTTAACTCATTAAATAATGCCAAAACACTTCTTGCATGTGGAGTGTTAAAACCTCTAGTGTCTCTATCTTCAAAAAACTGTTCTTTGTTATCTTCTTTAGGTTCTTCTATTTTAATAGATGCCATTTCTTTTTGACTGTAAGTTGATTTCACCAAAGCAGTATTTTTTTTGATGACACCAGGCAATAAAACTAGTGCAAAAATTGTTGCTACTAAAGCTCCAGCTTGTAAAAAACTTGTTAATGACTCTTTTCGGAATTCATCTTTAGATAGTTTTGGCGTTTCATTTTTAGGAACCTTTATTCCATTACGTAACAAAATTAACTCAATTTGTTTGGCGGTTAATTTTCTTCCTTTTTCTTCGTAATATAGATATTCATCAACTTCATATTTTTTAGCTGTAAGAATTAAATGGTTTAAGTAGCTGTATTTTTTTTTAATCATTAATGTTTAATGCTTCTACAGATTGAACTTCTGGAACATAATGCTTTATCATTCTTTCAACTCCGTGCTTAAGAGTAACAGTTGAGCTCGGACAGCCAGCACATGCCCCTTTTAAAATCACCTCAGCAATACCATCTTTGAATGATTTAAGTCTAATATCTCCACCATCCATAGCCACAGCTGGTCTAATTTTTTCATTCAGCACCTCTTCAATTCTTTTTGAAACATCATCTGTAAATTCACTTTCTTCAGTAAATTTAAGCAAGGTAAATTTTTCATTAAATTTAAAAGTTAGGGTTTCTAAAATTTTTGCAACCAAATCTTCCCAAGGTATTTCTTTTGATTTCCTTATAGATATAAAATTTTTATCTAAATACACTAGCTCTAAATTTCCAAGACCAAACAAAGCTTCAACAAAGTCAATTTTGTTTGGGTCATTTTTTTTAAATTCTTTAGTTCCAGACTCTACGATTGTTTTGTCGAAAACAAACTTTTTTGTATCTGGATTTGGAGTATCTACAACTTCAATCATAACTGCTTAATTATTATTAATAAACTTTATTTTCAATATCTATACGATAGAATTTATATCTTTTTCATCCATAGAGCCAGGAACTAACACTATGGGTATGGATAAATCTTTCATTTTACTAGATAAAAGCGATTTAATGATTGGGCCTGGATTTTCACCCTCACTTGACGTTGCCAAAACTAGAAATCTTATCTCACTATCTTCCTTTAGGAGTTTTATTATTTCATTATTTCTATTACCTAATTTTAAAATAATTTCCGTTTCAATTGAATATTGTTCTTTAATTTTTTGGGCCCAAGATCTACAAATTTTTTTCGCTTCACTTGTCTCTTCTTGTTCGATTAAATGCTCAACCTTTGACCACTGCGCATTAATCGCGTGATCAATCACATACAACATAGATAAACTGCCATTTGTATTTTTAGCTCTCTGAGCTGCAAAATGAATGGCATTTTTAAGCTCTTTAGTACTGTCAATGATTACTAAAAACTTTTTTTTCATAATTCTAATCCTACAATCTTTTTGATATCTAAGATATTTTTATTCGCAACCTCTGCTGCTTTGTCAGTTCCATTATTTAAAATTTTTAATAATGCACTATCATCTTTTCTATAATCTTTAATTTTGTCAGAAATTGGATGAATTTTTTCAATTAGTAAATCTGTTAAATTTTTTTTAAAATCTGAAAAACTTTTACCTTCAAATTCTTTTATTATTTTATCTTCTCTTTCTGATTTTAAGCTTGAATAAATTTTAATTAAATTTTGCGCTTCATATCTAATTGATTTTTCATTAAAGATCTTATCATCAATAGGTTCGCTATCAGTTTTTGCCTTTTTTATTTTTTGAGCAATTTGATCGCTTGTGTCAGTCAAATTAATTCTGGATAAATCCGATTCATCTGATTTGCTCATTTTCTTTGAACCGTCTCTTAAACTCATTATTCTAGCTACAGTTTCAGAAATAATAGGTTCCGGTAATGAAAAAAAATTATTTTTATAATCATTATTAAACTTTGTAGCAATATCTCTACAAAGTTCTAAATGTTGCTTTTGGTCTTCACCGACTGGAACATGCGTAGCTTTGTAAACTAAAATATCAGCAGCCATTAAAATTGGATATGTATAAAGTCCAATACTTGCTTTCTCTTTATTAGAACCAACCTTATCTTTAAATTGCGTCATACGATTTAACCATCCAAGTTTTGCAGTACAATTTAATATCCATGCTAACTCTGAATGTGCTCTTACCTGTGATTGACAAAAAATTACATTTTTTGCCGGGTCCAAACCCGCTGCCAAAAAAGCAGCAGCTGTACTTAAAACATTTTCTTTCAATTTAATTGGATCTACTTTTATAGTAATAGCATGAAGATCTGCCAACATATAAAAACACTGATAATCATTTTGCATACCTACAAAATTTTTAATGGCACCTAAATAATTTCCAAGATGCAAATTTCCTGTTGGCTGAATTCCAGATAGCACTCTTTTTGTAATCATTTATAATTTTTTAACTTAAAATCCTTAATACTAAAAGCATTAAACAAATTTGACATTAAAAAGTATACAAAAATGGAGTTTCCAATAATGAATAATAAATAGATGACTTTGCTGAAGTCAGTAGTCACAAATTTTGTTTGAAAGTAAAAAAACTGAAAATATAATAGAGATCCCATAACTAGAGAGCACACAATAATCTTGGCAAATCTTTCTATAAAAATTTTATCTGAAAAATGAAAATTATCTTTTTTTAGATAAAATTTATATACAAATACTGCTAACCAACATGAAGCTGTGGTACCGGCGGCAATTGATAAAAAACCATATTCTTTAAAAAAATATAAACTTATCAAGATATTTAAGACAACTGTTAGAACCGATAATTTAAAAGGAAAATTAGTATCCCCTCTAGCAAAATAAAAATTTGAATACAATTTTAGTAATGAAAATGCAGGAAGGCCAAATCCAAAAATAACAAGTGCTTTAGACGTATTTTGAATACTTATATTATCAAATGAACCATAGCCGAATAAACATGACACAATTTCACCAGCTCCCACTATTATACCAACAGCGGCTGGTGCAGATAAAAATACTGATAACTCTATTGATCGGTTTTGAATGAACGAAACTTTTTCCTTTGTTCCATTTGCAATCGTTCTGCTTAACACAGGTAACACAACTGTACCAATAGCTATTCCAGATATAGCTAGTGGTAATTGGTAAATCCGATCAGCATAATATAAATATGAAACGGCACTAGATTGGAAAGATGCAATGATAGTCCCAACTAAAATATTAATTTGCATAACTCCAGCAGAAAAAATACTTGGCAGTAATTTTTTAAAAAAATCTTTTATTTTATTTGTAATTTTGATTATTAAATTAATCTTTGGCTTATAATACTTTTTGCAATAAAAAATTAATATTAACATCTGGGTAAGGCCTGAAATAAAAACAGCAAGAGACATGCTCTTTACATAAGATTGGTCAAAATGCTTGGCATAAAAGATAGATAATATTAAAAATATATTTAAGATAATGGGAGCTCCTGCAGCAACTGCAAATTTTCCGTTTGAATTTAAAATGGCGGAAAAAAAAGATGATAATGAAACAAATAATAAAAAAGGGAAAGTAATTCTGCTTAACTCAGTTGCTAATTTAAATTTTTGTGGATCGTTAGCAAACCCAGGTGATATTAAATAAACAAAACCTCCCATAAAGATTTCACAGACAACTGTTAATCCAAGAAGGACAATTAATAAAAAATTAAAAACTGAATTTGTAAAATCATTTAATTCCTTTTTTTGTTTAAGTTTTGAGTATATTGGAATAAATGCTGCATTAAATGTTCCTTCGGCAAACAATCTTCTAAAAGTATTTGGTAGTCTGAAAGCCACAAAAAAAGCATCTGCTAAAGATGAGGTTCCAATAAAAATAGCAATTAGAATATCTCTAAAATAACCAAGTATTCTGCTAAGAAGTGTGAGTGCTCCAAAGGAACCAACCGCATTTAAAATATTCATATATTATGTTTACACCTAATATCTTCTACATTAATACTCTTCCACTACAATAATTTGACAAAACTGTGTATGAGCAAAAAAAAAGAAACTATTGAAAAATATACCGATAAAGAAGCCTTAGATTTTCATGTTCAGGGTAAGCCTGGAAAAATAGAAATAATTTCATCAAAACAACTTTCTACGCAAAGAGATCTCTCCCTTGCATATTCGCCAGGTGTTGCAGTACCTGTATTAGAAATTTCTAAAAACCCGCAAACTGCATATGACTATACTAGTAAAGGTAACCTTGTAGCAGTGATAAGCAATGGTTCAGCGATTTTAGGTTTAGGTAATCTTGGAGCTCTTGCGTCTAAACCGGTAATGGAGGGCAAATCTGTTTTGTTCAAAAGATTTGCAGATATTGACTCTATCGATATCGAAATTGACTCTAGTGATGCTGATGACATCATTAAAACTGTAAGAAATATTGCCTGTTCTTTTGGTGGGATTAATTTAGAAGATATTGGAGCTCCAGACTGTTTTATCATTGAACAAAAACTAAAAGAGTTAGTCGACATTCCAATTTTTCATGATGATCAACATGGGACAGCTATTATAACCACAGCTGGTTTGATTAACGCTTTAGATATTTCAGGAAAATCTATCAAAGATGTAAAAATTGTTGTGAATGGTGCGGGAGCATCTGCAATTGCATGTACTGAACTTTTTAAAAACTCAGGGGTTCCAAATGACAACGTTACCATGTGTGATCGTAAAGGAGTGATTTATAGAGGTAGACCAGGTGGGTTGGACCAATGGAAATCAAAACATGCAATCGAAACAAAAGATAGAACTTTAGAAGAAGCAATTAAAGGCGCTGATGTAGTTTTAGGATTATCAGCCGCTGGTTCAATTACACAAGATATGATTAAATCAATGGCAAAAAATCCAATTATATTTGCATGCGCGAACCCGGAACCAGAAATTAGACCAGAAAAAGTTTTAGAGGTCAGAGACGATGCAATTATTGCAACTGGTAGATCAGACTATCCAAACCAAGTGAACAACTTAATTGGTTTTCCTTATATTTTTAGAGGTGCCCTGGACGTTCAAGCAAAAACTATTAATGAAGAAATGAAAGTAGCTGCTGCACAAGCAATCGCTAAACTTGCAAGAGAAGATGTTCCAGACGAAGTTGTTGCCGCGTACGGAGGTGATAGACCTCATTATGGAAAAAACTATATTATTCCTTCAACATTTGATCCAAGATTAATCACTACAATTCCTACAGCTGTAGCGAAAGCTGCAATGGAAAGCGGAGTTGCACAAAAACCTATTAAAGATTTTGACGCATATATTAATGAATTAGAAGCAAGACTTGATCCTTCTGTAAGCATTATGCAAGGCATAAATTCTAAAATTAAAAAATCAAAAAAAAGAATAGTATTTGCCGAAGGAGAAGATGAAGAAAGTTTAAAAGCGGCAATAGCATTTAAAAACTATGGTCTTGGTGAGCCAATTTTAATTGCTAATAAAGAAAAGCTAAATGAATCTTTAAAAAAAATTGGTTTAGATGAAAACTTTAATATTGAAATTACAAATTCTACCGACACAGAGAAATCGGAAAGATACAAAAAATATTTGTACGAAAAATTACAACGTAAAGGGATATTAGAAAAAGAATGTGATAAAATGGTAAAATCAGATCGTGTAACTTGGGGTTCTTGCATGGTTGCCTGCGGTGATGCCGATGGAATGGTAGCGGGAAATACTAGACATTTTTCTGCAACTGTAGACAAATTAGCTCAATCAGTCGGTTCTAGAGAAAATGAAATACTTTTTGGATTGTGTCTATATGTTTCAAAAGGAAAGACAATTTTAATAGCAGATACAAATGTGAATGAATTTCCGTCATCTGAGGAATTAGTTGAAATTACAATTTCTAGTGCGCGTGTTGCAGAAACACTTGGATTTGAACCAAAAGTAGCTTTACTATCACATTCAACGTTTGGACAGCCTGAGACTGAGAGAACTAAAAGAGTTAGACAGGCAGTAGAAATATTAAAAGAGAAGAATGTAAATTTTTTATTTGATGGTGAAATGCAGCCTGATGTTGCTTTAAATCCTAAATTTCAATCTACTTATCCATTCTCAAAGATTGTAGGAAATGCAAATGTTTTAATAATGCCTTCAATCCATGCAGCAGCAGTTTCAACAAAGATGCTTAAAGAGTTAGGCGGTGGAAAAGTTATTGGACCTTTATTGGTTGGATT
>CBFHID010000010.1:0-9242 GCA_965655895.1 Candidatus Pelagibacteraceae bacterium
ATGCTTTTGTAAAAGGAAGTGCAGCTGTTTACAAGCAGTTTGGTGATGAAGTTGCAACTGGAAATGCTTTAATTAAAAAAGTTTCTGGTTTAGCTAAATAAATAATTTAATGGAGCCGGCCCTTTAACTAGGGCCGGTTTTTTTTAATGGCATTACAAGATTTTAAAAAAAAATACGACAAAGTTTTAGAGTTTATTCTGTTTATGATGATGATTGCTCTTGCGACAGTTGTAATTTTAGGAGTCAGTTTTAGATGGGCTGGACATGCTCTTACTTGGTATGATGAAGTAGCTTCAATGCAACTTGCATGGCTAACTTATTATGGATCTGCCTATGCAGCTTTGAAAGGTGGCCATATAAGTGTTCCAAGTATTTTAAAGTCTTTTCCATTAAATATTAGAAAACCATTATTTTTTTTATCAAAAATATTTGTGTATAGTTTTTTTGCTTTACTGACTTTTTATGGTTTCAAAGTAATGGCCTTAGTACAAGGTGAAACCTTGACCACGATTGATTGGTTTCCACAACCGTTAGCGCAATCAGTAATTCCAATTGCATCAATTTTATTTATCGTTTCTGAAACATTAAATTTTAAAGATAGTTATAAGCAGATGATGGAAGGGAAAATTGTTGGAGGAGAAGAATAATGGAGAGGGATAAATAAAATTATGATGTTATTAATCATGTTTTCCATTTTACTCTTTTTACTAAGTATAAATGTTCCTATTGCTGTTGGTATTGCTATTACAACAGTTATTGCAATGGTAGTAAATCAAGGTCCATCATTTTTAATTGATACAGCAATTGTTTTATATGACGGTACAATGAAATTTCCGTTGATTGCCATCCCATTATTTATTTTAGCAGGTTCAATTATGAATACTGCTGGGATATCTAGAAGATTAATTGCGTTTGCATCAGCTTTAGTAGGATTTGTCAAAGGTGGGTTAGCAATGATTAATATTGCTGTATCCATGTTCTTTGCTGAAATTTCGGGATCTGCAGTAGCCGATGTAGCTGCACTTGGGTCTATTTTAATTCCTGCAATGAAAAAGAAGGGCTATCCGGGACCCTTTTCAGCAGCAGTAACATCTTCTTCAGCATCCCTTGCAATAATTATACCTCCATCGATACCAATGATTTTATATGCTGTCATGGCACAAAGTTCAGTTGTTCAACTTTTTGTTGCCGGTATTATTCCTGGAATACTTGGTGGCTTCATGATGATGTTTGCTGCATACATATATGCTAGAAAAAAAGATTTACCTGTGGAAGAAGCGTTTGATATTCAAAATCTTAAAAAAACTGCAAAAGAAGCTGGTTTGGCTTTTACTTTACCTTTAATTATTTTAGGTGGAATTTTTGGTGGTGTAGTAACCGCAACTGAAGGAGCTGGTTTAGCGGTTATAGCCGCTTTAGTAATCGGATTTATTCATAAAGAATTAGATTTTAAAAGTTTTTATAAAGCTGCATCCGAAGGTGCAACGCAAACTGCTGTAGTAATGTTGTTAGTTGGCGCTTCTGTTTTATTAGGCGAGTTCTTAACTATAGAGCAAATTCCGCAAAAAGTTGCGGAGTCAATCATAGGCCTAACAAATAATAAATATTTTGTATTAATGATTTTAAACGTATTCTTATTAATCATTGGATTATTCTTACATTCTGCTGCAGCAATTATTTTAACTGTACCTATTGTAATGCCATTAGTAAATGCTGTTGGAATTGACCCTGTACATTTTGGTATTATCGTAACTTTGAATTTAGCTATTGGCCAACAAACACCTCCTGTAGCTAGCGTGCTAGTCACCGCATGTTCAGTTGCAAAAGCTGATATTTGGGAGGTAACAAGGGCAAATATAATGTTTATTGGGGTTTTGCTTGTTCTTTTATTACTTGTTACGTATGTGCCAGCGGTTCCGATGACATTGGTTGAATTTTTTTACAGATCATAAATGACCTTAATCAAAAAGAAAAAAATTGATAATCACATTGTAGAGGTGTCTCTTAATCGACCTGAAAAATTAAATGCTTTAACTAAACCTATGTGGAAAGAGCTTGGTAAAGTTTTTAAAAAACTGAGCAAAGATAAAGATCTTAGATGTATCATTATAAGAGGTGAGGGCGGAAAGTCCTTTTCACCCGGGAACGATATTGGAGAATTTGAGAAACAAAGGTCCAATAGCAAACTTGCCAAAGCATATGGTGTTTTTTTACACGGCACATTAAGAGCTATTCAAGATTGCCCAATACCAACGATAGCTTTAATAGAAGGAATTTGTGTGGGTGGCGGAATGGAAATCGCTGCTTGCTGTGATTTGAGAATCTGCGGAGAATCTTCAAGGTTTGGCGTTCCTATAAAGAGATTGGGATTAACTATGGCAGCTAAAGAATTACAGGCTTTACTTGGCATAACAAACTATTCCATAGCAATGGAAATTTTACTTGAGGGACGAATTATGAGTGCCAAAGAAGCTTACGACAAAAGTTTAGTTAATAGAGTTGTTCCAGACTCCGATGTTGAAAAAGAAGCTTATAAAACAGCTGCATTAATTTGTGAGGGCGCTCCAAAAGTAGCAAGATGGCATAAACAATTTGCTAAAGAAATTTTGAAAACTGGAAAAGTAACCAATAAACTTAATAACCAAGGTTATAAATGCTATGATACAAAAGATTTTCAAATAGGTTACAAATCGTTTTTAACAAAAACAAAACCAAAATTTAAAAATAAATAAAATGCCAGGACCCATTCAAGGAGTTAAAGTTTTAGAACTTGCTCAAATCATGGCTGGACCGACATGTGGCCTGATGCTCGCGGATCTTGGAGCTGAGGTAATTAAAATTGAAAAAATACCTGGTGGAGACGATACAAGAAGATTTTTACCTCCAGACATTAATGGTGAAGCATCAGCATTTATGATGATGAATAGAAACAAAAAGGGTATCGCGCTTAACTTAAAAGAAAAAGAAGGAATCAATATTTTGAAAAAAATGATTAAAGACTCAGATGTTATTATAGAGAATTTTAGAAAAGGAACGATGGAAAAACTTGGAATAGGTTATGATGAGTTAAAAAAAATTAACCCTAAGATAATTTTTTGTGAAATTTCAGGTTATGGTAGAACAGGTCCGTATTCTGAAAAAGGTGGTTTTGATTTGGTTGCACAAGGGATGAGTGGCTTAATGAGTATTACAGGCGAGGGTGGGGACAAACCTCCAATGAAAGTGGGAGCTCCACTAACAGATATTACAGCAGGTATTCTAGGTGCGACTGGAGTTTTGGCAGCATTAATTAATCGTAATAAAACTGGTGAAGGTCAAAGGGTAGATACATCCTTGTATGAGGCGGGTATCATCCATACTTATTGGCAATCTGCAATTGCAGTTGCAACAGGTAAGTCCCCTGGACCATTAGGTTCAGCACATCCACTTACCGCTCCTTATCAAGCATTTAAAACAAAAGATAGTTGGATAACCGTCGGAGCCTCTAATCAAAAAACTTGGTTACGATTAATTAAAGCTTTAAACAAAGAAGAGTTACAAGAGGATGAAAAGTTTAATAGTAACGACAATAGGATGAAAAATTTAAATTCTCTTATTGAGGTGATTTCAAAAGAAATGTTAAAAAAAACCTCAAAAGAATGGATAGATATTTTTGACAAAGAAGGCTTGCCTTGCGGACCAATTAACTCAATAATTGAAATGCATAATGACCCTCATACGATAGATAGAAAAATGATTGTTGAGGTAGAAAACAAAAAAGCTGGAAAATCCAAGGCCATCGGTATGCCAATCAAATTTTCAAAATCAAAAAGTGAAAAAAGTACAGGTGCACCAATTTTTGGCGAACATACTTTGGAGATTATGAAAAATTTTGGTTATTCAGATTTAGAAATTAAAGATTATAAAAATCGAGGAATAATCGCTTGAAGTTTCAACTTAATAAGAAGTTTAACAAAACTAGTCATTTTATTAAAGAATTAAAACTCTGCCATGTAAGGCTGAATGATAATTCTAAATTTCCTTGGCTAATGTTAATTCCTAAAAGAGCGAAGGTGTCACAAATTTTAGATTTAAAAAGAAAAGATCAGATTCAGCTTTTGAATGAAATTCAACATTGTAGCAAGCAAATGAAAAGACATTTTAAATGCGCCAATTTAAATGTAGAAAAAATTGGGAATATCATTCCTCAATTGCACATTCATGTGATCCCAAGGCACAAAAAAGATTTAACATGGCCTTTATCTGTTTGGGTGACAAAACCAAAGCCATATAAAAAAAAAGAATTAGAAAAAATATTATTAAAGTTGAAAAAGATAATTTAATTAAATTTTTTGATCGTATTCACCAATTTTTCCAGTTTCCTGTAAATTTTTATCAATAAAATCAAAAATTGCTTTCTTTCTTTTGTCTGAAGTTGGACTTTCAGTTACCACGACTAAAGAAGGTTTGTTTGATGATGCTCTTATTAAACCCCAAGATCCATCACTTAAAGAAAACCTCACGCCATTAACTGTTAAAATATTTTTTATCTCTTCACCATCTATTAGAACTTTATCTTCTTTAAATTTTTTAAATTTATCAACTAAACTATTAACAACATTATATTTTTCTTCATCTTTGCAAAAAGGTGCCATTGTTGGTGTTTGATAAGTTTTTGGAAGTTCATTTATAATTTCATTCATTTTTTTATTTTGATTATTTAATAAGTGACAAACTTGAATCGCAGAGTTGATACCATCATCATATCCAAGTCCTAATGGCTCATTAAAAAAGAAGTGACCACTCTTTTCAAATCCAGCTAATGCCTTTTCTTTATTAACCTTTCTTTTGATATGAGAGTGTCCAGTTTTCCATAAAATTGTTTCGCAATTATTTTTTTTTAAAATTTCATCTTGGGAAAATAATCCTGTTGATTTAACATCAATTATAAATTTTGAACCTGGGTATTGAGGGGCGAGATTTCTTGCAATAAGTAGTCCAATTTTATCTGAAAATATTTCATTACCATTATTATCGATAACACCAACTCGATCTCCGTCACCATCAAATCCAAAGCCAACATCTGCATTTTTTTCTTTAACAGTTTTTGAAATTGCATGAAGCATTTTAAGATCTTCAGGATTTGGATTATATTTTGGAAAAGTATAATCAAGATTACAATCCATTTCAATAACTTCACAACCTATACCTCTTAATATATCTGGTGCAAAGATGCCGGCAGTTCCATTGCCGCACGCAACAACAGCTTTAATTTTTTTTGTTATTTTATTTTTTGATATTAAATTTTTTTTATAAACATCAATGAAATTATCTATTTTTTTTATACTTCCTTGACCGTTTATAAAATTTTTTTTTAACACGATTTCTTTTAATTCTTGCATTTCTTCAGGAGCATGAGTTAAGCCTTTTGCAATTCCCATTTTAACTCCTGTCCATCCATTTTCATTATGACTAGCAGTAACCATCGCTACACCATCAGCTTCCAATTCAAATTGCGCAAAATAAGCCATGGGAGACAAAGACAGACCTAGATCTTCAACATTGCATCCAGCAGAAACTAAACCTTTGACCAAAGCGTTTTTAATTTCTTCACTATAAGATCTGTAATCATAACCAACAACAACTCTAGGATTTTTTTTTTCTGTTTCTGATACGATTTGAGAACCTAGTCCGTGTCCTAAATTTTTAATACCTCCTAGGTTAATATCGTCTGGATACAACCACCTAGCATCATATTCTCTAAAACCATTGTGATTAATGTGGACAGAAGAATCAGACATATGAAAGCATTAATGAATTCAGGGTTTATTTTAAAGTTAATAATTAACAGGCTGCAATTTTCTTATTGATTTTTTTTTAAGTTCATATTATGTTCTCTTGCTTGGGCCATACAATTAGTATACTCAAGCTTTTAGTACACAACATATAGTTGTTTTTACATATAAACGTAACAAAAAGGCTAATAAATGCAAGATAACATCGCTCTGGCAATTAAAACTGCTTTGGAAGAAAATAAAGAGAAAATTGTCGAAAAATCTAGCAAAATTGACTCTGATTTAAAAAGACCTGACTTATTTAGCCTATCTAATGATACTGAATTATTTCAAAATGAAAAAGGAATCACGATCAAAATCGATAGATCAAAAGATTCAAATTTAACAGACTTTGGTAAGGCAACATTGACCGATAGGTATTTGAGCGAAAATGAATCTTACCAAGATTTATTTGCAAGAGTAGCTGCAACTTACGCCGATGACAATCTTCACGCTCAGAGGTTATATAATTATATTTCTAAGCTTTGGTTCATGCCTGCAACACCGGTTTTGTCTAATGCTGGTACAACAAGAGGTTTGCCTATTTCTTGCTTTTTAAATGAAGCATCTGATTCACTTGACGGGATTGTAAATCTTTGGAGTGAAAATGTTTGGTTAGCATCAAAGGGTGGAGGTATTGGTAGCTATTGGGGAAATTTAAGATCAATTGGTGAAAAAGTTGGTCGCGTAGGCAAGACATCTGGAATTATTCCATTTATTAAAGTTATGGATTCTCTCACATTGGCAATTAGTCAAGGATCTTTAAGAAGGGGATCTGCTGCATGTTATTTACCTATAGATCACCCGGAAATTGAGGAGTTCATTGAAATGAGAAGACCAACCGGAGGAGATCCCAATAGAAGAGCTTTAAATTTACATCATGGTGTATTAGTTACGGATGCTTTTATGCGAGCTGTTGAAACCGATGCTGATTGGGCATTAAAAAGCCCTTATGACGGAACTGTGCAATCAACAATTAAAGCAAGAAACTTATGGATAAGATTATTGACTGCAAGAGTTGAAACAGGTGAACCGTATATTGTTTATATTGATACAGTTAATAGAATGATACCACAGCACCATAAACTTGCAGGTTTAACTGTAAAGACATCAAACCTATGTAGTGAAATCACTTTACCAACTGGTATTGATAAATATGGAAAAGACAGAACAGCAGTTTGCTGTTTGTCATCTTTAAATTTAGAAAATTATGATGAGTGGAAAGACGAACCAGGTTTTATTGAAGATATTATGAGATTTTTAGATAATGTTCTAACGGACTTTATTAACCGTGCTCCAGACTCATTTAGTGACGCAAAGTACTCTGCAATGAGGGAAAGAAGCGTTGGTCTTGGAGTTATGGGTTTTCACTCCTATATGCAACGACATATGATTCCATTGGAGTCAGTAATGGCAAAAGTTTGGAACAAAAAAATGTTTCAATTAATTGACAAGGAAGTTAACGCGGCTTCTAAAAAACTAGCTGAAGAAAGAGGTCCTTGTCCAGATGCAGCTGAATATGGGATTAATGAGAGATTTTCAAATAAAACGGCAATTGCTCCAACAGCGTCTATTTCTATTATTTGTGGAGGGGCATCGCCAGGTATTGAACCAGTTGCTGCAAACAGCTATACACATAAAACTTTATCCGGATCTTTTAACGTAAGAAACAAGTATCTAAAAAAAATTCTCCAAAAATACAATCAAGATACTAATGATGTGTGGTCATCAATTACTACAAATCAAGGTTCGGTGGATCATTTAGATTTCTTGTCACAAGACGAAAAAGATGTTTTTAAAACTGCTTTTGAAATTGATCAGAGGTGGTTAATTGATCATTCAGCGGATAGAACACCTTATATTTCTCAGGCACAATCATTAAATGTATTTATTCCTGCTGATATTCATAAAAAAGACTTGCACCAAATTCACTACCAAGCTTGGAAGAAGGGTTTAAAAAGCCTTTATTACTGTAGATCCAAATCTATACAAAGAGCCGAAGTAGTTAGTCAAACTTTTGCAAAATCAAATAAGCAAAATAAAAACCAAAACCAAAACCAACAAACAAACGATTATGAGGAGTGTTTATCATGTCAGTAGCGCCAAAATTAGAAGAAAAATCAGGTTATTACGATGGGTATTGTGATAATGAAGGATTATTAAAAGAAAAAGCAGTTTATAAGCCATTTAGATATCCATGGTGTTATGACGCTTGGCTAACCCAACAAAGAATTCACTGGTTACCAGAAGAAATTCCATTAGCAGAGGATGTTAGGGATTGGCAAAAAAACTTAACAGCTCACGAAAAAAATCTTTTAACTCAAATATTTAGATTTTTTACCCAAGCTGACGTTGAAGTAAACAATTGTTATTTAAGACATTACACAACTGTATTTAAACCTACAGAAGTTTTAATGATGATGACTGCATTTGCTTCAATGGAAACTATACACGTTGCAGCTTATTCTCATTTACTTGATACAATTGGAATGCCAGAGTCTGAATACTCAGCATTTTTAAAGTACAAAGAAATGAAAGATAAATATGACTATATGCAGAACTTCAATGTTAACAATAAAAGAGAAATTGCAAAAACAGTTGCAGTGTTTTCAGCCTTCACTGAAGGACTTCAGTTGTTTGCAAGTTTTGCAATTTTATTAAATTTCCCAAGATTTAATAAAATGAAAGGCATGGGCCAAGTTGTTACATGGTCGGTAAGAGATGAAACTTTGCATTGTAATTCAATGATCAAAATCTTTAATACTTTCTGTGCTGAGA
Source organism: Candidatus Pelagibacteraceae bacterium (assembly GCA_965655895.1). GTDB lineage: Bacteria > Pseudomonadota > Alphaproteobacteria > Pelagibacterales > Pelagibacteraceae > HIMB114. Next base: position 8,592 of record CBFHID010000010.1, read on the forward strand.
ACCCAGGTCTTTTAGATGAGTCTTTGAAAAAAGAAATTACTGATGCGTGCAGAACAATTGTTGAGCATGAAGATGCTTTTATTGATCTTGCATTTGAAATGGGTCCAATTGAAGGTTTAACAGCACAGCAAATTAAAGATTACATTCGTTGGATTGCTAATCGTAGACTTTCACAACTTAAATTAAAAGAAATTTACGATGTAAAAGAAAACCCATTAGAATGGTTAGACAATATGTTAAATGGAGTTGAACACATGAACTTTTTTGAAGGTAGAGCTACTGAATATTCTAAGGCTTCTACAAAAGGTTCATGGGTTGAAGCTTTTGATTTCACTAAGTAATTAATTAGAATAAAATTTAAAAGAGCGGTATACATAATTATACCGCTCTTTTTTTTATGAACAAAAAAGTATTTTCTTTAATTTGTGCTTTAACAACTTCTTTTATTTGGGGTACGGCTTTCGTAGCTCAAGATATGGGCATGGATCATATCGGTCCACTTACATTTACATCAGCAAGATTATTTTTGGGTTTTTTAACTTTATTACCATTTTTAATAATAATTGATTTTAAAAAAATAAAACAAGATGAATATGATTTTAAAATGATATTTATTTATCTTTTGTTTATTGGTTTTTTAATTGCTTATGG
>CBFHID010000010.1:9342-15709 GCA_965655895.1 Candidatus Pelagibacteraceae bacterium
AAAATAAAACAAGATGAATATGATTTTAAAATGATATTTATTTATCTTTTGTTTATTGGTTTTTTAATTGCTTATGGCAATGCTCTTCAACAGTATGCATTACTTTATACTGATGTTGCAAATACTGCAGTATTTACTGTTTTGTATGTCGTTTTTGTTCCGTTTGTTTCTTACTTTTACTTTTCAAAAAATATTCACTGGTCTGTATGGCCTTCGATTTTTATATGTTTATTAGGAGGTTTGTTTTTAACTGAGTTAGATAATGTTACAGTAAGATTAGGGGATAGTATTGCTTTATTTAATGCGCTTTTTTGGTCTTTTCATATAGTTTTTATTTCAAAGCTGTTGAGGATTTTTAACTATCCAATTACAATTGCCGCACTACAATGCTTGATCGGTTCTATTTTTACTTTTTTACCTGCGCTTGTTTTTGAAGAGGTAATTTTCTCAAATATTTTATTAGAATATAAAGAAATCTTATACGTTGGTATTTTATCTAGTGGATTTGCTTTTATGCTTCAAATATTTAGTCAGCAAAATTTAAGTCCGGCACCAGTTGCTATTATTTTTTCTTTGGAAGGTGCCATTGCTGCTATTGCGGGCTGGTTTATTTTAGATCAGTTTTTAAATGAAATTAAAATATTTGGTATAATTTTAATTATATTTGCTGTGATTTTTTCACAAATTGCACCCTTGTATAAAAGTAATTGACAAACTAATAGGCGTGATATTCTCAGCTCATGAGATTTGCTATAATATTTTTTTTATTATTTTCTAATTTTGCTATAGCCGAACCAATATATTATGAAAAAAAATACCCGAAGGGAGATGGATCTTTCCCAGCAGTAATATTACTTCATACTAGCGGAGGATATAAATCTGATGCTTATATCAATGATAGAGGTGAATTTTTTTTAAAAGAAGGGTTTGCAATCTATGCACCTGATTTTTTTAAAAGACATGGCATAACTCCTAAAACAAGATTAAAAACATTTACACAATTTAGAAAAAATATTGAGCAAGAGTTATTAGAAATAGTTGAGCTGGTTAAAAAAGATCCAAAAGTTAATACAAACAATGTTTTTGCAGTTGGTTTTTCAAATGGTGGTTTTTGGGCAACATATTTGTCATCAACTGGAAAAATTAATGCTGCATCAAGTCACTACGGTGTTTGGCAATTTGGAGGTCCTAAAAATTTAACAAAAGGATATCCAGTTAAATATATTAAAAAAGAATGCTCTCCATTGCTTGTTTTGCATCCAGAAAAAGATGTCGTTCAAAAATATAAGTTTGTAAAACCAGAAATTGATAGAGCAAAAAAGAGATGTAAAGATATCAAAGTTCATATTTATGACAAGGGCGGTCATAATTGGGGATCCTCAAGATACAAAGGTGGAGTAGGTTATGATCCAGATATTTATAAAGATGCAATGAAAAGAACAATAGTTTTCTTTAAAAATAATTTAAAATAAAGATTTGCTAACTTATTTAATTAAAAATTAGCCATTGGCATTGTAGAAATTAATTTAAATATTTTATTTAAATTTAAATTTTCTTCTTCTAATTTAATCAAACCATCCAAACCTACCAAGGTTATTGATGAATTGGTTTCATCTTTGACAAATATACATTTAATTTTGTAAGATTGGATTTTGTTATTATTAACTCTTAGCTCTTCTTTAATTCTATTAATTTCTGGATGGTTTTCTTTAATAAGAATTAATCTTTTTTTCCAAAGATATTTTTCTAAATCTAAAGTATTATTTTTCAATTTTTCTGTGTGGAGCACCAGTATATTTAGAAAGCGGCCTGATTAATTTGTTATTTTCAAATTGCTCCATAACATGTGCCGACCAACCAGTTATCCTTGAAACAATAAAAATTGGTGTGAAAAAATCAATATCAAAACCCATTAAATAATAGGTGGGCCCAGCTGGAAAATCTAGATTTGGTTTAATATTTTTTTCCCTTAACATTGTTTTTTCAAGAATTCTTGAAATCTCAGGCAATTCTTTATTTTTATAGTACTGCGCAGTTTTATGATAATATTCAGTCATAGTTGGGACCCTAGAGTCTCCATTTCTGTAAACTCTATGACCAAATCCCATGATTAATTCTTTATTTTTAATTTTATTTAATATGAACTGTTCAGCTTTATCAGGAGAACCAACCTCATTTAACATATGAGCTACGGCTTCATTGGCTCCACCGTGTAATGGTCCCTTTAAACTAGCGATTGCCCCAACCACTGCTCCATGGAGATCTGACAGACTGCTCGATATCACTCTTGATGTGAATGTAGAGGCATTAAAACTATGCTCAGCATATAAAGTCATAGAGACATCAAAAGCTTTGACAACTTCAGCACTTGGAACCTTTCCAAAGCACATATTAAAAAAATTTTCACAAAATCCTAAATTTTGGTCTGGGTCAATTATATCCTGACCTTTTCTCACTCTAAAGTCTGCAGCAACAGCAGTCGAAATTTTTGCAAGCAGTCTCATTGACTTTCTCATATTCGCTTCTTTTGAGTTATCTGCGGCATCAGGGTCTTCTAAACCCATGTGACTAACCGATGTCCGGGTTGTATCCATTGGATGGGCATTTTTAGGATATTTTTTAATTATAGATTTTAAATTTTCAGATATTGGTCTATTAGCTCTTTCCTCTTTTTCAAAGGCTTCGAGTTGATTAGAGTTTGGCAAATCATCATGCAAAAGTAAATAAGCTACCTCTTCGAATTTGCATTTTGCACAAAGATCTTGAACTGTATAACCACGATAAGTTAATGAATTAATATCCGGCATAACTTCAGAAACTTTAGTTTCATCTGATATAACACCAATTAAACCTTTTTTAATTTCATCACTCATTATTCATGTCCTTTTTTAGAAAAATTATAAATTGATTTATCAAATTCACCATATTTTTCATAATCAACAACTTCATAAAGCCTTTTTCGTGTTTGCATTTTATCAATAACATTATTTTGATGACCTTCTTCAAAAATTTGCCTGAGTCCATCTTCTACATTTTTCATTGCTAATCTTTGAGTAGTAACAGGGTATATAACTAAATTATAACCAAGATTTTCTAGTTCTTTTTTAGTTAAAAGTTTTGATTTTCCAAATTCAGTCATATTTGCCAGCAAATAACATTTCAGTTCTTTTCTCATTCTTTCAAATTCTGTTTCATCTTTCATTGCTTCTGGAAAAATCATATCAGCTCCAGCATCTACATATGCTTTGCAACGATCTATAGTTTTATCTAAACCCTCAACTGCATTTGCATCAGTTCTAGCAATAATTAAAAAATTTTTATCAACCCTAGCATCAACTGCCGCTTTTATTTTTTTAACCATGTCTTGAGTTGAAACAAGTTCTTTATTATCTAAATGACCACATCTTTTAGGATTAGTTTGATCTTCAAGGTGACATCCAGAAATTCCCAAGGTTTCAATCGTTTGAATTGTTCTAGACACATTCATTGCTTCACCAAACCCTGTATCAATATCAATAATAGTAGGCAGGTTAGTTACTCTCGCAATTTGATGAGATCTGTTAGCTACATCATTTAGCGTTGTTAGCCCAATATCTGGGAAACCTAAATCATTAGCCATAACACCCCCTGAAACATAAACACCATCATATCCAATTTGTTCAATTAGTTTTGCAACTAATGGATTATAGGCCCCTGGAAATCTAAGTAACTTTCCACTTTTTAAATTTTTTGCAAATTCAAGTTTTTTTTCGGTGGGATTTTTTTTAACAAAATGCATATAGTTTCTATAATATAAAGTTTACCTTACGAGATATTAAGATATTTTGAAGCGATTTGTTTTACAACCTCAAAATCATCTATCAAGTGATCATGATGAATATCGCTTAATTTTTGTTCAGTATAGCCATCTTTTATCAAAACAAAGTAAACTTCCGCGGCTTTAGCGGTATTAGCGTCAGTTTCAGAATCTCCCAACATAATTGTATTTTTTTTTTCTATTCCCAATATATCCAAGATATTTGTTAAATGCCTAGGGTCTGGCTTTCTGTATTCAAAAGTATCTGCCCCTGCAATAAAATCAAAGTATTTATAAAGGTTAATTTCTTTTAGAAGTTTAATCGCTAAATCCTCTCTTTTGTTTGTACAAACTGCGCAAATTATTTCTGTTTTTTTGCACCATTCGAGAAGGGAAATTACATTCTTTCGAATAGTTGAATGTCCAGAAATATTTTTTCTATAATAGTTTATAAAATCATTTGTCATTTCTTTGTGCGTTTCACTATCGATTGGTGTTTTTTTTATCAAATCTCCGTTTGAGTCTATGGATTGTATAAGCATAGCTGCTGCACCACGTCCTGCTAAATGACGAATACTTTCTAGTGGTTTTTCTTCATACCCATATTTTTTCATGACATAATTGTGCGCAGACATTAAATCAGGTGCCGTATCAACTAAAGTTCCATCGAGATCAAAGACTAAGCTATATTTCATACAATTAATTAAGTAATAATTTGTGAATTAATACTGACTCATATTAGTATATTACTCAGTAGTTTATGGCAAACAACCTAATCGTCCTTATACTTGCGGCTGGAAAAGGCACAAGAATGAATTCTAATTTACCCAAAGTACTTCATGAATTAAATGGCAAAACAATGTTGCAGCACGTATTGGATCAATCCAAGTCTTTAAACCCAAAAAAAATTTTTATTTTAATCAACAAAAGCATGAAATTTATCACTAGATTGTTTAAAAATGAAAATTTTTTAATTCAAGACCCACAGTTTGGAACCGCTCATGCTGTTAGCGTTTTTTTAAAAAAAGTTGGAATTAAAAAAAATGAAAAATTACTAGTTTTATATGGTGACAATCCATTAATTGAAAAAAAAGATATTGATTTGATGTATAAAAAAGTAAAAAAAAATAATTTAGTTTTATTAGGATTTAAAAAAAACAATAATAAATCTTACGGAATTATCGTTTCTAAAAACAATAAGGTCGATGAGATAGTTGAGTTTAAAGAGGCTAACTATAAACAAAGAAAAATTAATATTTGCAATTCAGGCATTATGGCACTGGACCATAAATCACTCAATTTAGTTAAAAAAATAAACAATAAAAATAAGAAAAAAGAATATTATTTGACCGATATAGTCAAGATATCTAATGAATCTCGCCTTAAAATTAACTTAGTTTTATCCAAAAATGAAAAAAATGCTGTTGGTGTTAATGACCAAATCGAATTATTAGAAGCTGAGAAAATTATGCAAGATCGATTAAGAAAAAAATTTATAAAAAATGGAGTTAAATTTACAGATTCAAATACAGTTTATTTGTCATCAGATACAAAGATTGGAAAAAATGTAAAAATTGAACCCTTTGTCGTAATAGGTAAAAATGTCAGAATTGGAAATAACGTGACCATTAAATCTTTTAGTCATATTGAAGAGACAGTTATAAAAAATAAAGTTACAGTTGGACCTTACGCTAGATTAAGGCCAGGTTCAATCTTAGAGGATAATACCAAAGTTGGAAATTTTGTTGAAATTAAAAAATCAAAAATTGGTTCAGGCTCAAAGGTAAATCACCTATCTTATATTGGCGACTCTTTTCTTGGAAAAAAAGTAAATATTGGTGCTGGGACTATCACCTGCAATTACGATGGAAAAAATAAACATAAAACCGTTATAAAAGATGGAGCTTTTATTGGATCAAATACAGCATTGATTGCACCTGTAACGATTGGAAAAAATACTATAGTTGGAGCAGGTTCATCAATAAGTAAAAATGTAAAAGATGGATGCCTAGCACTAACTAGAGCGGATCAAAAAAATTTAAGGAAAAAAAAGTAATTATTATGTGCGGTATAGTTGGAATTAATAGTAGTAAGCCAGTAACAGGAATAATTTTAAACTCTTTAAAAAAACTGGAGTATAGAGGGTATGACTCTGCTGGAGTTGCAACTCTTTTAGATGGATCAATTTTTGAAACCAAATGCGAAGGCAGAGTTGAAAATTTAGAGTCAATAATTTCAAAAAATAAAAATGATGGATCGATAGGAATTGGGCATGTGAGATGGGCAACGCATGGTGTTCCCAGTACAGTTAATGCGCATCCTCATTCTTCTGAAAAAGTTTCAGTAGTACACAATGGAATCATAGAAAACTCTACTTTGCTAAAAAAACATTTAATTAGAGCCGGCCATGTTTTTAAATCACAAACTGATACCGAGGTAATTACGCATTTGGTGACAGAATATTTAAAAAAGAATGACTTAAAAAACACAATATTAAAAATGCTTACAAGATTGCATGGCAGTTTTGCTCTTGGAATTATTTTTAAAGATTTTCCAGACATTATAGTTGGT
>CBFHID010000010.1:15807-25327 GCA_965655895.1 Candidatus Pelagibacteraceae bacterium
TAGTATTGAGAGTATAAAACTCATTGGTTGTGGTACCGCTTATCATTCGTGCTTAATGGCAAAATATTGGATTGAACAACTAACGAATATTGAGGTTGAAACAGATATTGCTTCTGAATTTAGGTATAGAAAAAATAAGTTTAAAAAATCTCAATTATATATTTTTGTGTCTCAGTCTGGAGAAACCGCAGACACTTATGCTGCTTTAGATCTTTGTTTAGCAAATAAAATGAAGACATGTTCAGTGGTAAATGTGACCGAGAGTTCAATTGCTAGAGATTCCGAGTATGTATTACCAATTCATTGTGGACCTGAAGTTGGTGTTGCTTCCACAAAAGCTTTTCTTGGACAATTATTAGTGCTCTATTTACTTACATTAAAGTTATCTTTCCTAAGAAAAGAAATAGAAAAAAAAGATTATAATTTTAAGATAGAAAGCCTATTAGAATTACCAAAGCTAATTGAAAATACTTTAAAAATAGAAACTGATATTCAAGCCGCATCAAAAGACTTTTCAAAGGCGAAGGGTTCAATGTTTTTAGGACGTGGTTATTCTTTTCCAGTTGCTCTTGAGGGTGCATTAAAGCTTAAAGAGTTAGCATATGTGCATGCCGAAGGTTATCCAGCAGGAGAAATGAAACATGGTCCATTAGCTTTAATTGAAAATGGTATGCCAGTAGTTGTTATAGCTCCTAGAGATGAATTTTATAAAAAAACAGTTTCAAACATGCAAGAGGTAATATCCAGGGGAGGAAGAGTTCTTTTAATATCAAATAAAAGTACAGACGAAATAAGTTCAGACAATTTATGGAAAAAAATTCAAGTTGAAACTATTTCTGATGATCTGTTTCCTTTTTTGGTTACTGTGCCACTACAGCTTTTAGCTTATCATGCAGCTAATATTTTGGGCTACGATATTGATAAACCCAGAAATTTGGCAAAGTCTGTTACCGTAGAATAATTTTTCTTGTTTATTGGTTTGCAAGGTTTATATACTCATGGTTGTATGAGTAATTGGAAAGTAAATAGTTGGAGAAATAAACCTGTAAAGCATCAACCTGTTTATGCTGACCAGGAAAAAATTGATAATGTCTTGAAGGAATTATCTACTTTCCCACCTTTGGTTTTTGCAGGAGAGTCCAGATCTTTAAAAAAGAAATTAGGAGAAGTTTCGCAAGGAAAAGCTTTTTTACTACAAGGTGGTGATTGTGCTGAAAGTTTTTTAGAATTTCATCCAAATAACATTAGAGATTTTTTTAAAGTAGTTTTGCAGATGTCACTAATTTTAACAGTTTCATCAAAATTACCAGTTATAAAAGTTGGAAGAGTTGCAGGACAATTTTCAAAACCTCGAAGCTCACCTGTAGAGGTTATCGATGGAAAAGAATTACCAAGTTACTTGGGCGACAACATTAATTCAATGGAATTTACAAAAGAGAGTAGAGAGCCACAGCCAGAAAGGTTATTAAAGGCCTACTCACAGTCTGCTGCTACATTAAATTTATTAAGAGCTTTTTCGCAAGGAGGTTTTGCCGACCTTAACAAGGTTCATTTTTGGAATATGTCTTTTGTGAATGAAACTGCTCAAAAAAAATATAAAGAAATTTCGGAAAAAGTGAGTGACGCATTAGCATTTATGGAAGCATGCGGAATTAATTCTGAAAACAATAGAAGATTAAGAACTGTAAATTTTTTTACAAGTCATGAAGCTTTGCTGTTACCTGTAGAAGAGGCAATGACCAGAGTAGATTCAACCACAGGTGAATATCATAATACATCTGCACATTTTTTATGGATTGGTGATAGGACTAGGCAATTAGATGGAGCTCATGTAGAATACTGTAAAGGGATAAAAAATCCTCTTGGTATTAAGTGCGGCCCTACATCTGACCCAAAAGAAATTGTAAAACTTACTGAAGTTTTAAATCCTGATAATGAAGCTGGTAGAATTACTTTGATTGCAAGGTTTGGACATGACAAAGTAACAACATATTTGCCAAAACTGATTAAAGAAATTAAAAAAAGTGGAAGAAATGTAATTTGGTCATGTGATCCTATGCATGGAAATACTATTAAATCATCTACAGGTTTCAAAACACGTCCTTTTGATAATGTTATAAACGAAGTCAAAAACTTTTTTAAAGTACATCAAAATGAAGGTACTTTTGGTGGTGGATTGCATATAGAGATGACGGGTCAAAATGTTACTGAGTGTACAGGTGGCGCCCAAAATATAACTGATAAAGATTTATCAAGCAGATACCATACTCACTGTGATCCTAGGTTAAATGCTAACCAGGCATTAGAACTTGCTTTTTTAATTTCTGAAGAAATTAAAAAAAATGCTAATTTTTCTAAGAATGGCATACAAGCAGCGTCATAACTGCAATTGAACATTTATTTATAACTGTTATTTTTATTTTTATGAATGCCAATGAAAGAGTCGATATTATAAAAAATTGGATATTGAAATATGTGAATTCAATGCCAAAAAAAGCTACATCTTTAGTAGTGGGAGTGTCCGGAGGCATTGACTCGGCAGTTGTTAGTACAATTTGCTCAATGACAGATATAAATACATTCGCTTTATCTATGCCAATAAAACAAATCAAAACACAGGATGATTTAAGCAAAATGCATTGTGATTGGTTGGTTAACAATTTTAAAAATGTTAATTATCTTAATATTGAACTTGATGAAGTTTTTTCTAGTTTTCAAAATGCTGTTAATACCAATAACAGTGAACATGCTTTTGCAAACTCTAGAGCAAGATTACGAATGACGACGCTTTACCAGATTGCTGGCTCAAATAATGGAATTGTAGTTGGAACAGGAAATAAAGTTGAAGATTTTGGAGTTGGATTTTATACAAAATACGGTGATGGAGGAGTAGATATTTCTCCTATTGCAGATTGTAAAAAAACTGAGGTATGGGAGATGGGAAAGTTTTTAAAAATTAATGAGAAAATAATTAATGCACCACCAACCGATGGTTTATGGTCAGATGGTAGAAATGACGAGGAACAGCTAGGGATGAGCTATAAAGAGCTCGAAGAGGCTATGGATAATCCCGATTCAAAAAATTATCAAAAATATCTAAAAATTAGAGAAAACAACCTTCATAAAATGAAGGAAATACCTGTTTGTAAATTCAATTAAGGTGTTTATTAATTATTTTAATGTCACTAAAAATTTCAAACACAATTTCCAAATCTAAGGAAATCTTTAAACCAATTGATGAAAAAAACATACGAATGTATGTTTGCGGTCCAACCGTTTATGACTATCCCCATGTTGGTAACGCCAGACCTTTAATTGTTTTTGATATACTCTTTAGGTTATTAAAAAAATTATATCCAGATTCTAAAGTTACATACGTAAGAAATATTACTGATATTGATGATAAAATTATTGAAGCTTCGAATAAATTAAATACTTCGATTAAAAATCTTACTAAAAAAGTGACAAAAGATTTTCATAGTGATTGTGAGTATCTAGGTTGTTTGAAACCATCGTTTGAGCCTAAAGCAACAGAGCATTTAGAAGAAATGATTAGTTTAATAGATAAGTTAATAAAAAATGGTTTTGCTTATGAGTCTAATAACCATGTTTATTTTCAAGTTTCTAAGTTTAAAAATTACGGAAGATTATCAAATAAAAAAATCTCTGAACTTATTTCTGGATCTAGAGTTGAAGTTTCTGACAATAAAAAAGAATCTGGTGATTTTGTATTGTGGAAACCAAGTAGAGAGAATGAGCCGTATTGGGATTCTCCATATGGAAAGGGAAGGCCGGGTTGGCACTTAGAATGTTCAGCAATGTCAGAAAAATTTCTAGGTAATCATTTTGATATCCATGGCGGAGGATTAGATTTAATTTTTCCACATCATGAGAATGAAATTGCTCAGTCAGTTTGCGCTAATAAAACTGATAAATTTTCTAATTACTGGATGCATAATGGTTATGTGACTGTCAATAAACAGAAAATGTCAAAGTCTCTTGGTAATTTTATTACAATCAATGAACTAAAGAAAAATTATAATGGCCAAGTCATAAGACTCGCCATGTTAAGTACCCACTATAGCCAACCCTTTGATTGGAATAATGAGATTTTAGAGTCTTCAAAAAAAAATCTAGATAAATGGTATGAGTTTTATTCAGATAAAGATGAGGAAATTTTACACGAGAATTTAAAATTTTTACTAGATGATTTAAATACCCCTTTAATGATATCTAATATTCATGAACTTTTTAAAAAAGCAAAAAGTGGCGACAAAAAATCTGCTTCACAATTATCAGATTCTTGTAAAATTTTAGGTTTATTTGGTGAGAATAAGGAAGATTGGATTAATTTTAAAAAAGTTGGAAAAATAAATTTGGAAGAAATAGAAGCGTTAATTTTAAAACGAAATAGAGCAAGAAAAAATAAGGATTATAAATTGTCAGATGAAATTCGAGATTACTTAGACAGCAAAGGTATACTAATTAAAGATAAAGATGATAAGACCACATGGGAATACAAATGAGCAAGGAAAAAATATATATATTTGACACTACTTTAAGAGATGGTGCTCAGACTGAAGGTGTTGATTTTAGTTTAAATGACAAAGTAAAAATTGCATCTTCTTTATCAACTATTGGAGTCGATTTTATCGAAGGAGGTTGGCCAGGAGCTAATCCAACAGATACTAATTTTTTTAATCAGCCTCCAAAATTAGAAAGTAAACTTGTTGCTTTTGGCATGACTAAAAGATCAGGTAGGAGCTGTGAGAATGACCCGGGAATTTCATCTATAATAAATGCAAAAGTAGATCATGCATGTATTGTTGGAAAGAGCTGGGATTATCATGTTGATATTGCTTTGGGTATTACAAATGAAGAAAACTTGGAAAATATAAAAGATACAACTAAATATTTTGTTAAGAATAATAAGGAATTTATGTTTGATGCAGAACATTTTTTTGATGGATACAAAAATAATAAAGATTATGCACTATCATGCATTAAAAGTGCATACGATAATGGAGCTAGATGGATAGTACTTTGTGACACAAATGGTGGAACACTACCAAATGAGATTAGTGAAATTGTATCGGAAGTAGCAAAAGTTATACCGAACGATCATTTGGGAATTCACGCTCACAATGATACGGGCAATGCTGTTGCAAACTCTTTAGCAGCTATTCTTGCTGGAGCAAGACAAGTTCAAGGAACCCTAAACGGACTTGGCGAACGTTGTGGAAACGCAAATCTTGTATCCATTATTCCTACATTAGTTTTAAAAAAAACTTTTAGTAGTAAATTTGATACCAATATTAATCATTCAAATTTAAAACAACTAACTAATTGTTCTAGATTACTTGATGAAATATTAAACAAAACATCTAATAAGCATGCTCCATATGTTGGAGCATCAGCCTTTGCGCATAAAGGTGGATTGCATGTTTCTGCAATTCAAAAAGATCCAAAAACCTATGAACACATTGAACCTGATCTTATAGGAAATGAAAGGTCAATTGTTGTTTCTGATCAAGCGGGTAGATCCAATATATTATCTAGATTGGAAAAACTTAATATCAAAATCAATAAAGATGATCCAAAAGTACAAGAAATTTTAGATGAAGTTAAAGATAGAGAGTTTACAGGCTATTCTTATGATGGAGCAGATGCTTCTTTTGAATTGTTAACGAGAAGATTGCTTGGCGAAGTCCCAAATTATGTTCAAATCAAAAACTATGAAGTAAAAATTGTTAAGGATACAAATAAAAAAAATATAAATTCTGTCGCTAAGGCATGCTTGATAGTAGATGGGAAAGAAATTTTATGCGAAGGGGAAGGTAATGGTCCTGTAAACGCCTTGGATCAAGCAATAAGGTCCAACTTAAATAAAGTAGGAAAATATTCTGAGTTTTTAAAAGATCTGAGATTAGTAGATTATAAAGTAAGAATTTTAAACACAGGTACGAATGCTACAACTCGTGTTTCAATTGAAAGTTCTGACGATAGAGGAAAGAATTGGTTTACAATTGGTGTCTCTCCAAATATTATAGAAGCATCATTTAAAGCTCTTTTAGATAGCATAGATTATAAGCTTTTTAAGGAAAATGCTCCGTCAAGTAGCAATTGACAATAGTATATTGATATCTATAACTCCACCTTTTACAAATGACAAAAAGAAACAAATCTAAACATAAAGTAGATAGAAGATTAGGGGCAAATATATGGGGTAGACCTAAAAGCCCATTTAATACGAGAGCTTACGGCCCAGGTCAACACGGCCAAAGATCTTCTGCAAAACCATCAGATTATAAAATACAATTGCAAGCAAAACAGAAATTAAAAAATTATTACGGAAATTTAAATGAGAGACAATTTAGAAATCTATATAGAGAAGCCGATAGAAGAAGAGGCAACACTGGAGAAAATCTAGTTGGTTTATTAGAAAGTAGATTAGATGCAGTAATTTATAGAGCTAAATTCGCAACAACTGTTTTTCAAGCAAGACAACTTATAAATCATGGTCACGTAAAAGTTAATGGAAAAAGAGTTAATATCTCGAGTTATAAATTAAATCATGAAGACTTAGTAGAAATTAAAGAATCTTCAAAACAACTTGCTTATGTATTATCATCAACTCAATTGAAAGAACGTGATGTACCCGAATATATTGTTGCAGATCACAAGAAGATGACTGCAAAGTTAGCTAGAGTTCCAAGGTTTGATGAGATCCCTTATCCTGCGATTATGGAACCAAATTTAGTTGTTGAATATTATTCTAGATAATTATTTTTTAAAATTGATGCCCTTGTCTTCAAAAAGTTTTTGAAGTTCTTTTTTTTCAAACATTTCCTTAATTATATCGCATCCACCAACAAATTCCTCACTTACATACAATTGTGGTATAGTTGGCCAGTTACTGTATTCCTTGATTCCATTTCGAATTTCCTCGTCATCAAGCACATTAATTCCAGTAAATTTGACTTCAAGATGCTTTAAAACATTTGCAACTGCCATTGAAAAACCGCACTGGGGCATATCAGGGGTACCTTTCATAAATAATACAACTTTATTATTTTTTATAATTTCATCTAACTGTTTGTTGATTTCAGACATTTATTTTTCCTCAGTTGTTAAAGCTAAAGCATGAAGCTCAGCACCCATTTTTCCTTTTAAAGCCTTATAAACCATCTGATGTTGTTGTACACGATTTTTACCTTTAAACATAGATGACTTAATTTTTGCTGAGAAATGATTGTCATCTCCGGCAAGATCTTGAACTTGAATCTCGGAATCTGGAAAGCCTTCTTTTAATAATTTCTCTATTTCTTCTTGTTTAATAGCCATATTTTTAATTATTATATTTGTAAAACCATTCTTTATTTAGTTTAGTTAGTTCATTTAAATTAAATTTCAAGTCATCATCAATAGTAATTTCACTCGAAGTTTCTCCAATATTCACAAAGTATATATTTCGTTTTTGCAATTGCTGTTCTACCTTCGCTTGATTTTCCTTACTCACTTCTACAACATATCTTGATTGATCCTCACCAAATAAAAATTTAATCTGCTCAAATTCTTTTTTATTTGTTTGAATATTTGCACCAACACCAGACGACATACTCATATCGAGTATTGCCATTATAAGTCCGCCTGATGATATATCGTGACAAGATTCTATTAAATCATCTTGGATCAAGGATCTAATACTTGCACCATTTTTTAACTCCTCATCTAAATCGATTTTTGGTGGGGGGCCTTTTTTTAAATGAAGAATATCATAACATAGAATACTTTGTTCTAAATGACCCTCAGTTTTTCCAATAACATAAATTTTGTTAGCAATTTTTTTAAATTTAGAGTTTTTTATTTTTGATATATCTTTAATTAGACCAACACCACCAATAGCAGGCGTTGGATTAATACCAACCCCATTTGTTTCATTATATAGTGAAACGTTACCCGAGATTACTGGGTAATTTAATTTTTTACATGCTTCGGTCATTCCTTTTATGACACCTACAAATTGACCCATGATTTCTGGCTTTTCAGGGTTACCAAAGTTTAGACAATTGGTAATAGCAATAGGTTCAGCTCCTACGGCAGTAAGGTTTCTATATGTTTCACACACTGCTTGCATACCACCTGTGTATGGATGTGAATTACAATAGCGAGGAGTACAATCAACTGTTGCGGCTATAGCTTTTTTGTTGTTACCATGAACTCTAATGATTGCAGAATCTCCTCCGGGAAACTGAACTGAATCACACATTACCATATGATCATATTGTTCCCACACCCAAGATTTATTTGCTTGATTAGGGTGGGAAACTATTGATTTGATTATTTGTTCAATATTAATATCTTTAAGCTTATTTTTTAAATCTATTTTTTCTGGGCATTTAATCTCAATCCATGGTCTTTCATATTTAGGAGCTTCATCTGCAAGTGCAGAGATAGGTAAGTCACATACAATTTCGTCATTATACTTTAAGGTTAAATTTTTACTATTTGTTAATATTCCAATAACTGAAAAATCAAGACCCCATTTTTTAAAAATTTTTTCTGCGTCTTTTTCTTTTCCATTTTTTAAAACTATTAGCATCCTTTCTTGACTCTCTGAAAGCATCATTTCGTATGGCGTCATTCCTATTTCTCTACAAGGTACATTGTTTAAGTTTATCTCAATTCCAATATTACCTTTTGAAGCCATCTCAACTGAAGATGAAGTTAAACCCGCGGCTCCCATATCTTGTATGGAAACAATTAAGTCAGTTTTCATAAGCTCCAAACACGCTTCTAATAACAATTTTTCAGCAAACGGGTCACCAACTTGTACTGTAGGTTTTTTAGACTCTGAGTCAGAATCAAATTCTTGTGACGCCATAGAAGCACCATGAATTCCATCTCTACCCGTTTTTGAACCAACATAAATTACTGGATTGCCAACGCCACTAGCAATAGAGTAAAAAACCTTATCTTTTTTCGCCAAACCTATATTCATGGCATTAACTAAAATGTTCCCGTTGTAACAGCTATCAAACTCAACCTCACCACCAACGGTTGGAACTCCTATACAGTTTCCATAACCTGCAATACCAGCAACAACACCATTTAATAAATGTTTTGTTTTAGGGTGCTCTGGAGAACCAAATCTTAATGCATTTAAATTAGCAACAGGTCTTGCTCCCATAGTAAATATATCTCTAAGTATTCCACCAACGCCAGTTGCCGCCCCTTGGTAGGGTTCAATGAAAGAAGGGTGGTTGTGACTTTCGATTTTAAAAATAGCAACATCTCCATCATCAATATCAATTACACCGGCATTTTCTCCAGGACCTTGAATTACTCTTTCATTTTTTGTTGGTAAAGTTCCTAACCAAACTCTAGAAGATTTATAAGAACAGTGCTCATTCCACATTGCAGAAAAAATACCAAGTTCAGTTAAGTTAGGCTCTCTATTAATTAGTTCTTTAATTTTATTAAATTCTTTTTCTGTAAGACCGTGCTGTATAGCAGTATT
>CBFHID010000011.1:0-1066 GCA_965655895.1 Candidatus Pelagibacteraceae bacterium
ACTTCATCAATAATAAATACTTTAAACTCTGCCGTTGATGGATGGTATTTTGCAGCTTCTAAAATTTCTCTAATATCGTCTATTCCAGTTTTTGATGCAGCATCCATTTCTAAAATGTCTATATGATTAGAGTTGACGATGGATTCGCAATGACAAAATTGACCTTCAGAACATTTTTGATCTGATGAAAAATCTACATTACAATTAATGGCTTTAGCAATAATTCTTGCTGTTGTAGTTTTTCCAGTACCTCTAATTCCAGTTAACAAATAAGCGTTGGCTAATCTTTTTAATTTTATCGCATTTTGAATAGATAAAACCATTGTATCTTGGCCAATAAGTTCATTGAACTTTTGAGGCCTGTATTTCAATGCGAATGGTTTTCTATTGCTCATATAATTTTTAGCGGGGAACTGAATAACAACCTGAAAAATTTACGGTGCGGCTGCTTTCTTTCGAACCTGACCGGTTTAGCGTAACATCCACCTATTACCAATCCCCCATTCTAATATAACAACTTAAAATAAAATCTACAGAGTTGAATCTGTGGACTAGTTCTTATTTCTAAATTCAGATGCTGGATAAACTCCTAAAATATCTAAACTTTCAGTATTTTTTTTTAATATTTCAAGAGAAGAAACAACCCTTGGTTCATTTAAATGCCCCTCAATATCTAGATAGAACAAAACTTGATCGAAAGTATTATTTACTGCAAAACTTTCTAGCTTGGTAAGGTTCACATTATTCTTAGCAAACCCACCCAATGAATTATAAAGTGCAGCTGGTAAACTCTTAAGCTTAAAGATGCATGTTGTGATATATTTTATATTATTTTCTAAACTTATAAAATCAGACATTTCAGAAGACATAATTAAAAATCTTGTTGTATTGCCAGCTGTATCTTCAAAATTTCTTTCAACTATATCTAGATTATATATACTAGCAGCAAGTTCGGAAGCAATTACTGCAACATCTTTACTTTGTTCTTCACTTAGTTTTTTTGCTGAACCCGCAGTATCTGCTTCAATTACTGGAGTAAAATTATATTTATTAATTTTTTCATGAC
>CBFHID010000011.1:1074-12685 GCA_965655895.1 Candidatus Pelagibacteraceae bacterium
TCACTTAGTTTTTTTGCTGAACCCGCAGTATCTGCTTCAATTACTGGAGTAAAATTATATTTATTAATTTTTTCATGGCACTGACTAATTGCATGAGAATGACTTTTAACATATTTAATATTTTTTATTTCATTACCTTTTAATGCTAACAAGCAATGATTTACCTGATGAAAATATTCTCCAATAATTTTAAGTTTATACTTGGGCAATAAATAATGAACATCAGCTACACGGCCTGCGATAGAGTTCTCTATGGGTATTACCGTTTTCATATTATTATTATTTTTAGCTATTTCTAATGCCTGATCAAAAGTTTTGCAGGTAATTATTTCTACATCAGAAAATATTTCTGTTGCTGCTAAATGAGAATATGATCCAAGCTCACCTTGTATTGCAATTTTTTCTTTCATATAATTTTTTTTATATTTTCTAAATCTTCCTGTGTATCAACACTTAGAGGGTTATCATCTGTATATCCAACAAACACATCTATACCATGATCAATAAATCTCAATTGTTCAAGACTACGATTTATTTCATTTTCAGTTTTTTTCAAACTTACAAAGTCTTTTAAAATACTTGTTTTATAAGCATAAAGACCTATATGATGATAAAAAAACTTTTCATTTTCTATAATTCTAACAAAATCGATTGCTTTTTGAAATTCATTTTGAGATAAATGTTTTTCAGTTATAGCTTTTACAATATTTTTTTCATTTTCCTCATTTTTTTTTATTTTACTTGCTACTGTAGAAACAGGGATATTTGGATTAGTAATCATAAAATCATTTATGAGATTTATTGTTTTTGGATTTACTGTAGGCATATCACCTTGGACATTTATTATAATATCATGATCTAATTTTAATTTTTGTATTGCCTCAAAAATTCTATCACTGCCAGTAGTATGATGCTTGCCGGTAATGACAGCATTACCGCCTTGTTTTGCTATTTCATCTGCAATCTCTTTATCTGCTGTTGCAACGAATACGTCTTGTACTTTTGTTGAAATTGCTTTTTCCCAAACATGAGTAATCATAGCTTTGTCTTTAATTTTGATTAATGGTTTATTAGGTAGTCTTTTTGCAGCTAAATGACTTGGAATTATAATTGCAGTTTTATTCATTAGTTCTTAAGTGCGACAACTGTTACGTTATTTTATACTCTAAATCTCCTTAAAAATAATATATGAATTTATCAATTTAGTAATGGATAGTTTTGAATTTAATAAGATTGCAGCAGCATTTTTGACAACAGCTTTAGTTTTTATTGGAATTAAAGAACTTGGAAATGCTATATACCATGTCGAAAAACCCAAACAATCTGCATACAAGATTGAAGGAGTGGAAGAAGATAAAATAACTAAAACTACAGTTGAAAAAGTTGAAGTAAAATTAGCACCAATTACACCTATGCTTGCTTCAGCCTCGATCGAAAACGGTTCAAAAGTTTTTAAAAAATGTGCAGCATGTCATAGCGTAGATAAAGGTGGGGCAAATAAAGTTGGTCCAGCGCTTTGGGGTGTTGTAAATCGAAAAGTTGGTGGGGTTGAAGGTTTTAAATATTCTGCAGCACTTAGCAACTATGGTAAAAGCTGGACTTATGAGGAGTTGAATGGTTTTTTACATAAACCTTTAAAATATATTAAAGGAACAAAAATGGGCTTTGCAGGTTTAAAAAAGGATAAAGATAGAGCTGATGTGATTGCCTATATGAATAGCAAAAGTGATACTCCTGCGCCTTTAAAATAATTCAAACTAATTTAAACTCTCTTTAGGTAAATCAAAAAAATGTATCAAAGTATTTCTATATTTTTAAAAAAAGAAAATCTTATCATGGGTGGCTTAGGGTTTTCTGCTGGACTTCCAATTATGTTAGTTTTTTCCACTTTATCTGTTTGGCTTATACAAGCTGGCATTGAGAGAGGTACCGTTACTCTATTTAGTTGGGCAGGATTTGCCTATTCATTTAAATTTCTTTGGAGCCCTATCATTGATAAATTCAAAATTCCTTTTTTTTGTAAATTTGGACATAGAAAAAGTTGGCTTATAGTTTCTCAAGTATTAATTTTTGCTTCCATTATACTTGCCTCGTATTCAGATCCTCAAAACAACTTAAGACTTATGGCAATTGCAATTATTTTAATAGCTTTCTTTAGCGCGACACAAGATATTGTAATTGATGCTTTCAGAATTGAGTCTGCCCCTGAAAAAAAGCAAGGTCCTTTATCATCGATGTACCTTGCTGGTTATAGAGTCGCAATGATTGTCTCGGGTGCTGGAAGTTTATGGTTAGCATCTTTATTAGGAAATGAAAATTATCAACTTAACATATGGCAATATGTCTACCAAATAATTGGTCTATTTATGTTTGTTGGAATTATTTCTTCTATTGCTTGCAAAGAACCGAAAGTAAAAAAAAATTATAACATTAATAAAATTGATCAAATAAAATTTACAATATCTACAATATTTTCAATTATAATTTTTTTCGTTGTTTTTTTAAATTTCCCAAAGATTTATTACTTAAGTAACTTTTTTTTATTTATTTTTAATATTATAAAAATTTTAATAAGTTTTATATGCGCTCTTATATTTTTATTTTTCCTAGAGAAAATTAGTTTCTTACCAAAAAAACAATCAAAAGAAATATTTATTGAACCAATCGTAGAATTTTTTAATAGATATAAAAAAATAGCTATAACAATCTTGCTACTGATTGGTCTTTATAGAATTGCGGATGTGGTGATGGGTGTAATGGCAAATATTTTTTACTTAGAAAAGGGATATAATATCAAAGATATAGCTACCTACTCAAAGTTTTTTGGATTAATTGCAACAATATTTGGTGGCCTATTAGGTGGAACTTTTGCAATGAAATTTGGAACTTATAGAAGTCTTCTTATTGGTGCGATAGCTGCAGCTTCAACAAATTTATTATTTGCCTTTCTTGCTGTTATTGAAAAAAATTTGTTTTACCTTGCTACAATTATTATAGCTGATAATTTAGCAAGCGGATTTGCAGGAGCGGCATTTGTTGTTTACCTTTCGTCCCTGACTTCAATTAAATTTACAGCAACTCAATACGCTCTTTTTAGTTCTTTAATGCTCTTTATTCCAAAATTAATTGCCGGGTATTCTGGTGCAATAGTAGATGTAATTAACTACCCAAGTTTTTTTATATTTACCGCTATTTTGGGCATTCCAGTAATTTTATTGATTATATTTTTAAACAAAACTAAATTAAAATTTTACACAAAAGCATTGAAATGATACTGAAAATAATGAAGTTTTTTACAAGTATCGCTATTTTTATTTTACTACTAAGCGCAAAATCAAGTGCAGAGTTTAAGACTATTACTAAAAAAGAATTTTTAGATAACAATATAAAATTGTTAGAAAAAAGATTTGATCAAATTGATACGAATAAAGATCAAAAAATTGACGCAAAAGAAAACAATGCCTGGGTGAAGAAAGTAATGAAAGCTCGTCAAGATAGAGCAAAAGCAATTCAAAAACAAAGAGCAGAGCTTGCTAAAAAAATTGATACAAACAAAGATGGTAAAATTTCAAAAGAAGAATTTGAGATTTTCAAAAAAAGTCAAAAAACTAAAAAATAATCTTTGAAATTAATATCAAGCCCATCAAACCTAGCATATAATTAAATAGCTTTTTAAATAAAATTTCACTTAATTTTTTTCTTAAAAACCCTCCAAGATAAACACCAGCTAAAATTGGAACACATGAAATCGAAGATAGAACTAATTTATCTAAGTTTATCATATTAAATGAGCTAAATAAAAAAAACTGCATACTTGCGAAAATAAAAAAGGTTAGGCCCATTAATTGAATTATTTGATCTTTAGAGTAGTTCAAAGATTGTATTAAAAATACAAAAGGCATTGTATAAATACTAGTGATGCCGGTAGTCAACCCTGTCATTGATCCAATTAAAAATTGAGTAGATTTTGATCTGTAGTTTTTTAATTTAATTTCGTATTTAATTAAAGATAAGAAGGAATTTAAAATTAATAATAATGCTAATATAAGTAAGATTGTATTAGACTTCATTATTGTTAAAAAATAAAATCCCGGGAAAATAAATATAAAAGAACTTAATAAAAAAAACCTAGTATCATTAATAACTTTTTTTAAAAACTTACCATCGAACATTTGATATAAATTTGTTAAAATTATCGGCAGTAATATAATTGATATTGAGTCTTTAATATCAAAAATAAAACTCAAAAGTGTTAATGTAACTGTGGGTAGTCCCACGCCAATTAACCCTTTGACCATTCCACCTGCAAGAAAAATGGAAATGACTTGTACAAGAGTAATGTAATCTATATTTGATAATGATAACATTGAATATTATATATGATAATATGATTATCGAGTGTAAGTGTCAAAAATATAAGTTTAGAATTCCTGACCCAGAAATAGTTTTTCCTGGTAGACATGTTCAATGCGAAATCTGTGATGCTGAATGGTATCAAAAATTTGAGCAAGAACAAAGGGACGTAAATACAAATTCTCGGAATCTAAACAATTTAGATAATATAGATTTGTCTATGGCTAAAATAAATTTTTTGAAAAAAAGAAGAAAAAAAAATTCTTCTTTTTTATTAATTACCATAATTTTTTGTTTAGTTATTTTAATTACAAATAAATTATTATTTGATTATCAAGATGAAATATTATCATACAATTCAAGTCTGGAAAATTTTTATGAAAGTCTAGAAATTATTAATGAAATTATAAAAAGTTATTTCATATTTTTTAAAGATATCTTTAATGCAAAAATCAATAATCTATAAGTATTTTTTAAAACCAGTTTTTGTTGATCTAAAAAAACAATTCAAACTCTCTTTTATTCCTCCTTTATTAATTTACCTAGCGGCAGGAGTTTCCAGTCTCACAGGTATCGTCGGCATATTTTTTATTAAAGATTATTTAAATCTATCTGCTGCTTTTTTAGCTGGTTTAGGATTTTGGGCAGGAATACCCTGGGCTTTAAAAATGCCTTTAGGTCATGTTGTTGACTTGATATGGAATAGAAAAAATATTTTAATCTATATAGGCGCTCTTTTAATTACAATTAGCATACTAATTATGTTCTTTTTAATTTCTTTTACTGAGGAAATGATAAAATATTTTCCAGCAGAAATATGGTTTGTAATCAGCGCGCTATTAGCACCAATAGGATATGTCCTCCAGGATGTAGTAGCGGACGCAATGACTGTTGAAGCGGTACCAACAATCGATGAAAATTATAATAAGTATTCCCAAAAAAAAATTAAAGCAATGCATACTACTATGCAAACATTTGGTCGTTTTTCTATAATAGGAGGCACGTTGCTTGTTGCTGTAGTAAATATTTATTTGTTTCGTGATGCTGCTGAAATGACTGAAGATCAAAAAATAAGCATGTATGGAAATATATATTTATATGCTTTAATAATTCCATTGATTTCAATCATTGGTGTATTCCTGTCAAAAATTGTTACAACTAATACTATTAAATTTACAATTCCCAAGCCTGATTTTTCTATTATTTTTGGAAGTTTAATTTTTGTTATTTTTGTCTCAACAATTGGATTAATTAACCATCCCCTTTCTCAAGAAATTGTTTTTTTAGGATCGCTTGGAATTGTAATTTTTTTAATGAGAAACTTGTTAGCAAAAATATCATCTGAAATGAGAAAAACTATTGTCGGAACAGCCATTATTGTTTTTGCTTTTCGTTCTGTTCCAAATGTAGGTTCAGGAATGGGCTGGTTTGAAATTGACGTATTAGGTTTCGATCAACGTTTTTTTTCAATACTTTCTCTCATAAGTTCATCCTTAACAATGTTGGGAATAATTTTATTTAGAAAATTTATGTATGAAAATACAATATCAAAAATTATTTTATATTTATCTTTTTTAAATGCTATTTTGTTACTACCAAGTTTAGCCATGTACTATGGCTTCCATGAGTGGACGTCTAGTATAACAAAAGGAATTATTGATGCAAAATTTATTGCAATATTGAATACAGCTATTGAGTCACCTTTGGGTCAGGTTGCAATGATACCAATGTTAGCTTGGATTGCAAAGAATGCACCGGTAGATTTGAAAGCTACATTTTTTGCCGTATTTGCATCATTTACGAATCTAGCTTTGAGCGCTAGCAATTTATTGACTAAATATTTGAATCAAATTTTTGTAATTACACGAGAAGTAAAAGATAAGGTTAGTAACCAGATTTTAAGCAATGCAAATTATGATGAATTAGGTTTTTTAATTATAACAGTTATTTTAATCACTTTTTTATTGCCATGTTTAACTATTTTTATATTACAAAGAAGCAGATACCAATCTAATGAATAAAATTTTATATTGCTTTAAAAGTAGGTCAATTATTTTTAGAAAGGCAGATAATAAATCAGAGCATTTAAAGGAGGTTATTTATGGAGAGGAATTTTTTAAGCTTAGAGATTGTGAAAATTTCTATTATGGCTATTCTACTTACGATAATTATTTCGGTTATATTAAAAAAAAAGATTTTAAAAAATTTACTGTAAAACCAAATTTTTTTATTAAGTCTAAAAAGGCTTATTTATATAAAAGCAGTAAATTAAATTCAAAAACTAAAAGTTTTTTATATTTAAATTCTAAAATACGCATAATAAAAAAAAGTAAATTTTTTTCTAAAATAGAAGATAAATGGATAAAAAATTATGATCTTTCATCTATAAAAAAACATTATAATAATAATTATTTAGAAAAAATTAATTTTTTTTACAAAACTAAATATAGGTGGGGAGGCAATACTATTGATGGAATTGATTGCTCAGGATTAGTCCAAGAATTAATGAAAAGTAAATTAAAAAAGTGTCCTCGTGACTCTAAAGATCAAGAATTTTTTTTTAAAAAAAAAATTAATTTAGATAAAGTTAAAAAAGGAGATCTGTTATTTTGGAAAGGTCATGTCGCTATAGCTTTAAACAATCAAATTTGTATCCATGCTTATGGACCAATGAAAAAGGTTGTTAAAATGAAAATAAATCATGTGATTTCTGAATTATCAAAAAAGTCCTTAAAATTAAGCTCTATTAGAAGACCATTTGTTTGATATGAGAACATTTTTATAGTTGATTCGGTCACTTTTTATCCATAGTTTGTTCTTGGTCAAAATCAAAATATAGTAGTTCAAAATTTTTATGCCACAAGAAGTCACATCAAAAACTCTAGCCGTACTTGGCCCTACAAATACAGGAAAAACCTTTTTGGCAATTGAAAGAATGCTTGACCATAACAATGGTGCAATAGGATTTCCTTTAAGACTATTAGCAAGGGAAGTTTACGACAAAATCGTTTCTAAAATTGGTCCTGCTCGTGTCGCCTTGGTTACTGGTGAAGAGAAAATTATACCTATAAAAGCAGATTATTATCTCTGTACTGTGGAGTCTATGCCACAAGATATTAGCTTTGAGTTTGCTGCAATAGATGAAATCCAAATGTGTGCTGATCCTGAAAGAGGACATATTTTTACAGAACGTCTTTTAAATTATCGTGGCGATAAGTTAACTATGTTTCTTGGATCAGACACAATAAAAAAAATCATATCATATTTGGTTCCAGAAACAGAATTTATTTATAGAGAACGACTATCAAAATTAACTTATTCTGGTTACAAAAAAATATCTAGAATTAAACCTCGTAGTGCAATTATTGCCTTTTCGGTTGATGAGGTCTACGCTTTGGCAGAATTTGTAAGAAGACAAAAAGGAGGTGCTGCTGTAGTAATGGGCTCATTAAGTCCTAAAACAAGAAATTCACAAGTTGAGATCTATCAATCTGGAGATGTTGACTTTCTGATTGCAACTGACGCAATTGGTATGGGTATTAATATGGATATAGATAATATCTATTTTAGTGGTTTAAAAAAGTTTGATGGCAAACAAGTAAGGAATTTAAGAGATAGTGAAATTGGACAAATCAGTGGTCGAGCTGGAAGATATATGAATGATGGTTCGTTTGGAACTACTGGCGATTGCGAAAAACTTACAGACGAGCAGATTGAAAAAGTAGAAAATCATAGATTTGATGACGTGGTAAACATCTTTTGGAGAAGTAATAAATTAGATTTTACTTCAACATCAAATCTCATAAATAGTTTAAATATAAGATCAAATAATGAATATTTATTAAGAAATAAAGATTTGATTGATGAAACAACTTTTAGATATCTTGTTTCAGAAAAATCAAATCTTAATTTTAAAGATAATCATTATTTCGTAAAATTACTATGGGAATGTTGTCAAATTCCTGACTTTACAAAAAGTTCTTATAATGAGCACACAGATATAATCTATAAAGTGTTTTCATTTTTATCATCTAACAAAGGTAAAATTACCAATGACTGGATGAAACAACAGCTAAGTAATTTAGATAATTTTGAAGGGAATATTGACAGTTTAGCTAATAGGATTTCATATGTGAGAACTTGGTCATATGTCTCAAATAAAAATAACTGGGTAGAAAATGCTGACTATTGGATAGCTAAAACTAAATTTATTGAAGATCAATTATCAGAAAAATTACACGAAGAATTATCAAAAAGCTTTGTTGATAAAAGAATAAGTGTTTTGTCTAAAGGTTTAAAGCAAGATATTGAATTAAATACAAAAATATTCAAAGACGATAAAATTTTTATCAACGATCATTATATTGGAAAAATTAACGGATTAAAAATTGAATTGGATTACTCAAAATCTAACTTGGATACTGATATCAAATCTCTAAAAAAAGCTGCAAGATCTGGGTCTGAAAATGAACTTAAGGATCGTGTGAATTATATAATTAATAATTTGGAAACATTGGAACTAAAAGACGATTGCAAAATATACTGGAATAATAAAAAAATTGCAGAATTAAGGCCTGGAAAAAACTACCTTTATCCTACTATTAAATTACACGCAGACGATTCTCTTGACGAAAATGAAACTTGTAAACTTAAGGAAAATATAAACAACTGGATTGATGATCAGAAAAATAAATTTTTGGGAG
Source organism: Candidatus Pelagibacteraceae bacterium (assembly GCA_965655895.1). Classification (GTDB taxonomy): domain Bacteria; phylum Pseudomonadota; class Alphaproteobacteria; order Pelagibacterales; family Pelagibacteraceae; genus HIMB114. The sequence continues at coordinate 10,131 of CBFHID010000011.1, forward strand.
ATTTGATGTCTATTGAAAAAATAAAACTAGATAATTCTGCAGTACGAGGAATTTGTTATCAGCTGTTTGAAAATAATGGAGTCTTAAAAAGAGATTCATTAAATAAAATAATTAAAAATCTATCCAAGAATGAAAGATATGAATTAAGAAAAAAAGGCATTAAAATTGGTAAATATCATATTTACCAACCAAGAATGATTAGGCCGCATGCTGTGAAATTAAAATCAATATTATGGAAATGTTTTAAAGAGACAAAAAATACAATTTATCCAAATTTTGGTTTAAACTTTATTAAAGATTTTCAAAATAAAAATTATGAATTTCTAAGAATTTGTGGATTTGAGACATTTGATAAATATATAATTCGTATAGATATTTTAGAGAAACTTTTTCTAGAAATTATCGCAAGATCAAAAAATTATATATTTACCTTAGACGCTAAATTGCTAAATTTGCTTGGCTGCAGCAAAGATGATTTTATACAATTCATAAAGTCTATTGATTATATTTTAATTACAAATCAAGAAGAGGTTAAATTTAAATATAATCCAAAAAAAATAATGGTAAAAAAACAAAAAAAAAATAATAACGTATTCTCTATACTTGAGAATTTAAAAATCTAATCATGTTTTGGAAAAGAGAAAAGAAAAAAAACAAATTTAAAAGCATAGAAATTGCAGTATGTTCTCTCTTAATACATGCTGCAAAAAGTGATGCAAACTATGAAGTTCATGAAAAAAAAATGATAAAAGAGTGTCTTTTTAATCTTGGAATAAATGACAAGAATTATATTGATGAATTATTTAGTTATTCAGAAAATATAGAAAACGATAGTATTGAAATATTAAATATGACCAAAGAAATAAAAAAACTTGACTATAGTTATCGTTTAGAAATTATTGAAAACCTTTTAAAAATAATATATTCCGACCAAAAACTCTGTCAATTCGAAGATAGGTTGTTAAGAAAAGTGGCAGGATTAATTTATATTAAAGACCAAGATCTGGGATCAATTAGAAAGAAAGTTAAAAATGACATACATAGTAAATGAAAAATGTATAAAATGTAAATTAACCGACTGCGTGGAGGTCTGTCCAGTTGACTGCTTCTATGAGGGTGAGAATATGCTAGTAATAAACCCCGATGAATGTATTGATTGTGGTGTATGTGAACCGGAATGTCCTATTGATGCTATTGAGCCAGATACAAACCCCAATACTGAGCAAATGCTATTAATTAATAAAGATTATTCTCTAAAATGGCCAAATATTTCAAAAAAGAAGGAGCCCTTAACGGACTGGGAGAAGTACAAAGACGAAAATGATAAATTTAATAAGTATTTTGAAAAAAAATAAAATCTGTAAAATATCAATTTAGATTGAAACCCTACAATTAATAATATAACTGACTGCTTCTATGCCAAAAAAAACAAAATCAAAAAAGCCTGTCAAAATAAAGAAGGCAAAAAAAAAGGTTGCTAAAAAAGCTACGAAAAAAGTCTCAAAAAAAAAAACTGTTAAACAAAAAATAAAAAAAACCAAAAATACAGAAAAAAAGATTGTTGAGAATACTTTCGTTAAAAACAATCAGCAGGATATTATTGAAATAAAAAAAGTAACAAAACAGGATACTGAGAAAAGAGTTTATAAAGTAAAAGATTATGTAATTTATCCAAAACATGGAATTGGCCAAATCACTTCGGTTGATAAACTTACTATTGCAGGTATTGAGGCGAGTGTTTACAAAATTGAAATTACAAAAGAAAAACTAAATCTAACAATTCCTACAAATCAGCAGCAACACCTAAGACCTTTATCTAGTTCTAATCAAGTTAATAAAGCACTTCTAATTTTAAAAGGTAAAGCTAAAATCAAAAGGACGATGTGGAGTAGAAGAGCAGCAGAATATGAACAAAAAATAAATTCTGGTGATATTTATCAGATTGCAGAAGTTGTTAGAGATTTAAATAAAAATACTGATATGCCAATGGATCAATCTTATAGTGAACGTCAACTTTTTGAAAAAGCATATGATAGACTCTTGGGGGAAGTTGCTATTGTTTTAAATATTTCTGATGATGAAGCTAAAGGTAAGCTCAATAAAGCTTTAGGAAAAAAAGTAGAAGAAAAATCACAAACTACCGAGTAAAAAAAAACGCCCTTCCGAATGAGAAGAGCGTTTTTTTCTAAAAAGATTTTGTTTACTAAAATTATCTTTTCTTTCTTCTTTTAGTAGCTTTCTTTTTACCTTTTTTAGCTTTTTTGGCTTTCTTTTTTGTAGCCTTTTTAGCTTTTTTTCTTCTTTTAGCCATCTCTGTTCCTCTCTTTAAGGTTTGAGCATCACATAAAATTTATGTGATTCGTTATATTAACTTAAAAACTAATTCGCAATTAAAGTCAAATGTTTAAAATTCTGAAAAAAAAATTTTAATTTTTTTTTTCAATTTCAAGTTTAAATTAAAAAAAAGATTTTATTAAAAAAAGTTAACAATATCAGTATTTTTTTAACTAGTTGTAAAAATTTTCTAAAATATTTTTATACCTAATTTTAATTTT
>CBFHID010000011.1:12784-14597 GCA_965655895.1 Candidatus Pelagibacteraceae bacterium
AAAAAGTTAACAATATCAGTATTTTTTTAACTAGTTGTAAAAATTTTCTAAAATATTTTTATACCTAATTTTAATTTTATGTCTTCTTATTTTCATAGTTGGAGTTAATAACTCATTATCAATTGTAAATTCTTCTTCAATTATTTTAAATTTTTTTATCTTTTCAATCGCAGTCAATGAATTATTGGTTTGTTCAATTAACTCTTCTATTTTTTCAAAATTTATTTTTATTTTTTTATTTAATACTAGCAAACATGATAAATATTTCTTATTATCTCCATGTAAATAAGCTTGTTCAATCTCATCATGTAAACAAAGTAGGTTTTCAATTTTAGATGGCGAAATATTATCTCCTCCAATAGTAACAATAATATCTTTTTTTCTATCTGTAATTTTTAAATATCCATCTTCATCAATTTCCCCAATATCACCTGTATGCAACCAATTATCTTTGAGAACCTCCTTAGTAGCTTCTTCATTATTCCAATAACCTAACATTACATTTTCTCCTTTGACCAATATCTCTCCATCTTGTGCTAACCTAACTTGATTATTAGAAAATATTTTACCAACTGTTTCAACTTTAATATTATTTACTGGATTACACGAAACAACTGGTGATGTTTCTGTTAAACCATAACCTTGTAAAGTTTTTAAACCAAATGCATTTAGGAATAACCCTACATTTTTATCTAATGGCCCTCCCCCAGAAACAAATGCTTTAATACTACCACCAAAATTATTTGAAACTTTCTTTCTTACTAAAATATCTAATATTTTATCTATCAAATTATCTTTGAAGTTTAATTTTTTACCTTGAAATTTTTTTTCTCCTAATTTTAATGTTTGAAAAAAAAGATCTTTTTTCAATTTCGAAGATTTTCTAGCTGCACTTAACATCTTATTATATAAGTTATTATAAAATCTAGGTACTGCAGTCATAATATGCGGCTTAATAATTTTGATATTTTCAAGCAGTTTCTCAATTACGGGAGAATAGAAAACTTTAGCTCCCAAAGAAATTTGTACGAACTGCACTGTATGTTCGTAAGAATGTGATAATGGTAACCATGTTAAGAATCTAGGTTGTCCAATATTTAATTCTTGTATTAAATTTTTCGCATCTTCACAATTTGCTAAAATACCACCATGACTTAGAATTACACCCTTAGGATTTCCTTGCGTGCCAGATGTATAAATTATGCAAGCCGGATCTTTTCTATTAATATTACATTCAATACTCTTGTTTATAATTAAATTAATTTTTTTAAAATTTTGCACTTCTTTTATTTCTTCAAAACTTATTATAAATTCAAAATTATAATCTATTTCTCTGCATGCACTTAAAATAGTTTTAAATAATTTTTTATTTGAAACTATTAATGCTTTAGGTTGACAGTCCTTCAGAATAAATTCAAAATCTTTCTTTGTATACGTCGTATAATTTGGAACTGTTATTGCTTCGCTTGCCAAAATAGATAAATCACTAATCATCCACTCTGGTCTACCTTCTGAGACAAGCATCACCCTATCACCTTTTGTAATGCCCTTTTCTTTTAAATAATTTGTTATTGCATACACTTTTTCACAAACATCGTTCCACCTTAAAGCTGAAATTGATTTATCAGGATTGATCTTATGAAGAAAATTCTCATTTTTATAATTTTCATTTTGAAGCTGAAATAGTTCAAATAAATTATTTAAATTTTTGAAATCCATTTTATGGTGGGCGAAAAGGGAGTCGAACCCTTAAGGTTTCCCGGCGGATTTTGAGTCCGCTGCGTCTACCAATTCCGCCATTCGCCCTCTCTAA
>CBFHID010000011.1:14695-18073 GCA_965655895.1 Candidatus Pelagibacteraceae bacterium
TGTTTCTAATTTGTTTATAGTTTATGTATAAACATTATATTTTAGTTTCTTAAACTATTTAATATATCTATTATATTTCTAAATTAAAATGTTTAAAGATTTGTTAAATAAAACTATTGCTTTAGCCGCACATAAAAGTGCTAAGTTCTTTCTTTCTTTTATATGCATTATTGAAAGTATTTTTTTCCCTATACCGCCTGATGTCATGATTATTCCCATGACACTAGCACAAAAAAAAAGGTGGATCCAAATTGCTACTATAGCAACTATTTCTTCCGTCTTCGGTGGTATCATTGGATATGCTATTGGCTTCTTTTTTTATAAAGAAGTAGGTATACATATTTTTGAATTTTATGGATTTGAAGGTTTTAAAAGCTTCAAAGAACAAATAGCTATTGGTAAAGGTTTTTGGGCATGGATCATTTTACTTGCTATTGCAGGTTTTACCCCTGTGCCTTTCAAATTGCTAACTATTTCGAGCGGTCTGATTCATTTTAATTTTCTAATATTTATTTTAGTTGCGGCAATAACAAGAGGATCAAGATTTTTTATTTTGGCAGGCTTATTAAGTTTTTTTGGTCATAAAATACTGCCTTATATTAAAAAATTTTCAGGAAAAATACTTATTGTAATTACCTTTTTATTATTACTTGGATTTTATATTGCCTATTTAATATATAATAATTATGAAAAATTCATGATTTGATGCTTAAGAACCAAAGTATTTTAAAATTTATATTTATAACAAACTTTTTAATTCTCATTTTTGTATATTATGTTGAATATGGAATGAATATTTACGCTTGTAAATTATGCAAATACCAAAGAATTCCTTTTTTTATTAATTTAATAGTTTTATCGATATACTTCCTTAATAAACAAAAATTTTCTAAACTATTATATGCTTTGTTAGTTTCAATATTTATGAATATATCAATTTCTTTTTATCATATTGGAGTTGAAAATAAAATTTTTGCTGAAACAAAAGCTTGTAATGTCGACCGTACTATTAACAGTAAAGATGATTTATTAAATCAATTTAAAAAACAAGGTATTTCTGGATGTTCTGAAGTAACATTTAGGATATTTGGTTTATCACTGTCTACTTTAAACTTTTTATCTAATATTGTTTTTTTCATTATTTGTGTTCATATACTAAGAAATGAAAAAAAATAAAAAAATTGAAGAAATAATTAGAGTCGATCATGCAGGTGAAAGAGGTGCTGTTAATATTTATGATGGTCAACTTCTTGCATTACAATTTCTTAAATCTGATCCAGAAATGGAAAGTAAAATTTCAGAAATGAAAGAGCACGAAAAAGAACATTTAAAATATTTTGAACAACAATTGGCTGAAAGAAAAGTTCGACCAACTGTTCTGCTTCCTTTATGGGATATGTTAGGTGTCAGTCTAGGTTTTGTAACTGGTATGATGGGTAAAAAAGCTACAATGTTATGTACTGCATCTGTAGAGGAGGTTATTGATAAACATTATTTATCTCAAATTGAACATTTAGAAAAAGATGAAAAACAAGAAAAGGATTTGCTAAAAAAAATAAAAAAATTTAGACAAGATGAGATAGAACATAGAGATCTGGCCTATGAAGAAGGGGCGACGAAACAAGGAGTGTATGGATTTTTGGACTTTATAATAAAGACTGGATCTAAAGTTGCAATTGAGGTTGCAAAGAAAGTTTAATTAAGGCTCAAGCTTAACATCCCAATAAAGATAATCTAACCAGCTTTGATGTAAAAAATTTGGTGGAAAATTTCTACCATTTCTGTGTAACTGTTCTTCAGTAGGTTTGTATGGCTTGATCGATGGTATCATTCCACAGACTTTAGGCATCTTACCACCCTTTTTTACATTGCAAGGTGAACATGCTGTTGCTACATTTTCCCAAGTAGTTAAACCGCCCAGCGACTTTGGTACAACATGATCAAATGTTAAGTTTTTTTTATCTCCACAGTATAAGCATGTAAATTTATCTCTTAAGAAAACATTAAACCTAGTGAAATTTGGAAACTCAGAAGGTTTTACAAAATGTTTAAGAGAAATTACACTCGGTAATTTCATTGAAAATGATGGGCTTCTAATTTCTCTTTCGTATTCAGAAACTATATTAACTCTATTTAAAAATACATCTCTTACAGCATCTTGCCAACTCCATAAAGACAATGGGTAATAACTTAATGGTCTATAGTCTGCATTTAATACAAGTGCAGGACATTTTTCAAGCGGAAGAAATTTACTAGATGATGCGATCATATTTAAAAAGTTATATAAATTTTTATATAATCGCAAGTGAAACTTTTATTAATCCAGAGATTTCATAAAATTTAAACCATCACTTAAACCATCTGGAGAAATGGAGTGGCCTAATCCTTCGTAAACTTGATAATTAACATTAAATTGTTTTTTATTTAAAAATTCTAAAGATTTGTACATTTCTTCTACTGGAACAATTTCATCTTTATTGCCATGCAAAAATTTAATTTTAGGCTTAGATATAAATTCTTTTTCAAATAGATTGTAATCAAATACTTTTCCTGAATATCCAAGAACTGCAGATATTTCCTTTTTTTGCCTTATAGCTAATTGAATACTCATCATTGTCCCTTGTGAAAAGCCAACAAGAATTAAATCTTTTAAATCTAGATTTAATATATCCAGCTTTTCATTTATCAGATCTTCAAGCTTATTTAGTGAATTTAAAGTTTCTTCTACAATTTTTGTATTATCAGTTTGCATTAGGTCAAACCACTCAAAGCCACTTTCATTAACCTGGCAAATATTAGGGGCATTCGGAATACAGAAATAAGCACTAGGTAAAAATCTGTTCCAATATGTAGCTAATGAAAAAAGATCATTGGCATCAGCTCCATATCCGTGAAGTATTAAAATTAATTTATTACAATTTTCTGCAGAATTTTTTAATTCTAAAAATTTAAGCGACATTTTTATTATATTTAATACTTTTTTATGCTACAGACAATCTGATGTCAGAAAATACTTTAAAATTTTTTGCTATATTAGCAATGATTGCAGTACTGGTAGTTCTTATAAGGGGATTAAAAACTTTTTTTACAGGTGGCAACTTAGATAGTAAGCGTAAAAGTAATAAATTAATGCAAATGAGAATTGTTTTACAATTTTGTGCTATAGTTGTGCTAATGTCACTTGCATTCGTTATGGGAAAATAATTATAAAGATTTTATCCACTTAATAAGTTCTGGATCTGTAAAATTTATATCGCCAATTATTCTTGCTACCTCTTTCCCTTTGGTATTAATCAACAATGTAATTGGTATTCCTCTTAAACTTAATTCTCTCACAAGTTTTAACTGATGATCAAAATAAACTTCTAAATCATAAAC
>CBFHID010000012.1:0-13841 GCA_965655895.1 Candidatus Pelagibacteraceae bacterium
AAAATTATTTTAGATACAGGTGGGGCCTTAGTTAATGCTAGAGAATTTTTTTTAGATAAATATTTTTTAGTTTTAAACTCCGATACAGTTTGGCAAAAAAAATATATTTTTAAAATGAAAGCTTTGATAGATAAAACTATAAATAATAACTTTTTAGCAGGTTTACTTTTAGCAAAAAAAGAGAATAGTTTTGATAAAAACCTTAAACCTGACTTTTCAATAGAAGATAACTTTTTAACAAATAAAAAAGAATTTATATATACGGGTTTTCAAATTTTAAACTCAAAGTTATTAGAAGGCAAAAGAGCAGAACCTTTTTCTGTAAAGAAAATTTGGGATGATTGTATTAATTTTAATAGAGCAACTGGGGAAATAATTGATAATACTTTTTATCATGCAACAAATATTGAAATTTATGAAAAACTAAAAAATAAAAATATTATTTTTTAACAATAAAATCTTTTGCTCGAGTTTTATCTAAATATTCATAATTCTTAAGGTTAATATTTTCATCAAACGTAATATGAATTGGATTACCTGTAGGAATTTCTAATTTAACAATCATTTGATCAGAAATTTGAAAAATTTTTTTACATAAAGCTCTTAAGCTATTTCCATGAGCTGAAATTAAAACATTTTCAGATTTTTTTAAAAGAGGCTCAATATTTTCCAGATAATAAGGTACAGTTCTATTAAAAGTATCTTTTAGAGACTCTGCATCTGGTATTAAAGATGGATCTAAGTTTTTATAAATACTTGAATTAATAGGGTGACCTGGGTCCTCCCTATCCTGGGCAGGTGGTGGAATGTCATAGCTCCTTCTCCATACCATTACTTGATCTAGACCATGTTTTTTGGCTGTTTCTTCTTTATTTAATCCCTGCAATCCTCCGTAATGCCTTTCATTGAGCTGCCATGCCTTAATAATATTAGATATTTTAATACCCGACGTTTTTAAAATTGTATCAAACGTTTTAATAGCTCTCGTTTGGTAAGAAGTGAAACCATAATTAAATTCAATGCCAAGTTTTTTTATTAGAAGTCCAGCTTTTTCTGCTTCTTCAATACCTTTGTCAGTTAGATCAGCATCGTACCAACCGGTAAATTTATTTTCTAAATTCCAAACACTTTGGCCATGTCGTATTAAAATAAGATTTATCATAAAATTATTTATTATGTTAGAAATTCAATATGAGCAATTATAAACTCTTGTATATTACTTGTGGATCAAAAAAAGAAGCGATAGAAATTGGGAGTTTTTTAGTCAAAAGTAAGCTTGCTGCGTGCACAAATATAATCTCAAATACGCAGTCGATATTTAAATGGAAAGAAAAAATTTATTCAAATAAAAGAGAGTTTATATTAGTTGGAAAGACACAAAAAAAAAATGTTAACAAAATAATTAAGTTTGTTGAAAAAAAACATTCTTATGAGTGCCCATGTATTTTATTTTTTAATATTGATATGGGTAGTAAAAGATTTTTAAAATGGATCAAAACAAACTCTTGACCATATTTAGAATATCGTTTTTTCTTTGGTTTATTTTCGTTTTTGTAATTTCAGTGTATCCTGGTAATATTATAGGATTAATTTTAAAAGGTGATTCTTCCACTTATCCTGGTAGCGATAAATTAGGACATTTTCTTGTATATTTTATTCTTAGCTTTTTTGCGTGCCTTTCTTTTGATAATAATAAAAAATTAAATTTTATAATTTTTTTTTTAGTATTTTTTTCTTTAATAATGGAGTTACTGCAACTATTTATTCCAAATCGTTATTATGAGAACGTAGATTTATTAATGAACTTTGTTGGTGTGATTTTTGGATTTTTTATTTTTCAAGTAAAAAAAATATAGAGATTATTTATTTTGCATTTTTAATTGTTTTTGTAATTCAATTTCAACTGCATCTATTCTTTTTGTATTTTTACCAATCAAAAGATAGATTGTAGGAATAACGTAAAGTGTAAAGAAAGTTGAAAATATCATTCCAGAAAAAATTACGACACCTACCGTTAATCTACTTGCTTCACCTGGACCCGAACCAACTATTAAAGGAACGACACCTGCAATTGTTGATAGAGATGTCATTAGTATTGGTCTTAATCTAACTTTAGCGGCTTCTAATATTGCTTTTTCAATTTCTTTTCCTTCCGATCGAAGTTGATTTGCAAATTCAACAATTAAAATTCCATTTTTTGCAGCAAGGCCTATTAAGATAATCAATCCAATTTGACTGTAAATATTTAAAGAGCTACCAGCAACTAGCAAACCAATAATACCTCCAAATATTGCAAGTGGTACAGTTAACATAATAGTTAATGGGTGTCTCCAGCTTTCAAATTGAGCAGCCATTGAAAGATATGCTGTTACAAGCGCTAGAGCAAAAATTAAATAGATTCCAATATTTGTTTTTTTGTATTCTTCAGACTCTCCTTTGTAGTCAATTCTAACCTCGGCAGGCAATTTTTCTTTAACGATGTTATTAAGATATTCAAGGGCTTCACCAATTGTATAATCTCCAACTAGTCTAGCGGATATAGTAACAGCTTTTTGTCTTTGATAACGACTTAAAAAAGGAGCAGCAGCGCTCTCCGATACTTTTATGACATTGGAAAGAGGAATAAGTTTTTTTGTTGTTTCTGATCTAACATATACTTTATTTAGAGTTGAAGGTTCTGTCCGGTCTTTTATATCTCCTTGAAGTACGATGGAGTATTCTTTTCCATTGTTTGTAAACTTTGTTACTTGTCTTGAACCAAAAATTGTCTCCATGGTTTTGCCAATTTGCTCGATAGAGATTCCAAGATCTGCAGCTTTTTCGTTGTTGATTTCAACCTTCAGTTCTGGTTTTGTGAGTTCATAATCATCACTTATATTGATAATCTTCCCATTCTTTCTAGCTTCACTTTTTAAAATATTTTTCCACTCTTCTAATTTTTCATAAGTACTACCAAGTAAAACAAATTGGATTGGTTTTTCTACACCCCCTCCTCTAATTGATTGAGGCATTACTGGAAAAGCTCTTACACCTGGTACTGATGATATAATTCCAAATGATTCACGTAAAATTTCTTGACCAGTTCTTTTTCGTTTTGCCCAGTCTTCTAAAAGGACAATGATAAAAGCTGAATTTAATTGTTTGCTTCTTTTTCCAAATCCAGGAACACGTAGTAGCAACCTTCTAATTTCACCCTTACCTACTTTGGGTAAAAATTTACTTTCAATATCCAAAGCTTTTTCTGCTGTATAATTAAATCCTGATCCTTCTGGCGCTTGAATTATTACAAAGAAAACGCCACGATCTTCTTTTGGTAGCAATTCTTTTTTGGTAAAATTGAACAAAACTATAATACTTAATAAAATAATACCTAAGAAAACAAAAATACTTTTCCTTCTTTTAAGCATATACTGAAGTGTTTCATCGTAAAAACTTTGAAATGATTTTAAATAGCTTTCAGATTTTAAAATAAATCTAGGCTTATTTTTGCTTACTTTTAAATACTTCGAACCAATCATTGGAGATAAGCTCAAAGCAACAAAACTTGAAATAACTACTGCAAATGAAAGAGTAAGAGCCATTTCTGAGAAAAGCTTTCCAATTAAACCTTTTATAAATACCAAAGGTATAAAGACAGATACAAGTACAACAGTTGTTGCAATAATTGCAAAAGCAACTTGTTGTGACCCACGATAAGCTGCAACCAAAGCAGTTTCACCTTCTTCTAGTCTTCTTGAGATATTTTCCCCCATCACAATTGCATCATCCACTACGATACCAATAGCTAAAACGAGAGCCATCAAAGTAAAAAGATTTAAAGTAAAACCAGCAAGATAAATAGCTAAAAAAGTTGAGATTAAAGCAACAGGTATGGCTACCGCCGGAATAATAACACCGGTAATATTACCTAAAAATAAATATATGATCAAAACAACTAATATAATTGCTATAAATAAAGTTTTATAAACTTCACCGATAGCTGCCTCGATATACGTCGATCTATCAAATGAAACTGTCAAAGTTGATCCTTCAGGAAGAGATGGTTCTATTTCTTTAATTTTTTTCTTTATAGCTCGGGCTACTTCAATAGTGTTAGCTGTTGACTGTTGATAAATTCCAATCCCAACTGTTTGGTCACCGTTCCCCTTAAAAAGAGTATTGGAGTTTAATGCACCAAATTCTAATCTTGCAATATCTCCTAGCTTTATTAAGGAACCGTCATCCGCTCTTTTTAAGACTAGATCTTTGTAGTCCTGAAGTTTTTTATATGCTTTTTCAACTTTAATAACTAAATCGACATACTTAGACTCTATCTTTCCAGCTGGAAATTCGACGTTTTCTTTTTTTAATATAGACTCAAGCTCCAGCACAGTAATGTTTCTTGCAGCCATAGCTATTGGATCTAGCCATACTCTAAGTGAAAATTCTCTTTCACCTCCTAGTCTTATATTTCCAACGCCTGGGACAGTAGAAAAAAGATCTTTTAAATATCGATCAGCATAGTCTGTTAGCTCAAGGTCGCTCATAGTAGAACTTTGGAAAGCTAACCACATGGTCGTCGTTCTCGCTGCTGAAGCCTTATATATTTCTGGTGGCTCTGCTCCTTCTGGTAAATTATCTACTATTCTTGCAATTTTCTCCCTCACATCATTTGCCGCTACATCAAGATCAATATCAAGGTCAAACTCTAAAGTAATTGTTGACCTACCATCTTCGCTTGTTGAGTCTATTGTAACTATTCCAGGTGTGCCGCCGATCCTATCTTCAATTTTCTGAGTAATTTGAGTATCGATAATAGTTGCAGAGGCTCCAGTATAATCCGTCCTAATACTAACCTTCGCAGAATCAACATCAGGCAATTCTCTCAATGGAATTTTATTAAATGTTACCAAGCCAAAGATTACTAAAACTAAACTCATGACAGTTGCAACAACTGGCCTTTTAATAGAAAGATCTGTCAGATACATAACTACTTTTTGTTTTTATTTGAATTTTTTATTGTAACCTTGGCTTTATTTCTTACCTTATTAGTGCCCTCAGCAACGATCTGATCACCATTTTTAATTCCAGATAAAACTTCAATATGGCCAAAATTTCTTAGTCCAGTTTTTACTTTTTGTTTTTTTAAAATATTATTTTCTATTAAGTAAACAAATTTATCATTACCTTGAATGATTAAAGATTCTTCAGGAATAGATAATGATTTTTTTTCGTTAAAAATAACTGTGATATTAAGCAGGATACCAGGAATAAGATCAAAGTCAGGATTTAAAATTTCAATTTGTGCAAGTATTGATCTCGATGTAGGGTCTACTCTTGAACTGATTGTTTTGACTTCACCGTTAAAAATTTTATTAAAAGCATCGGTGGTCGCTTCAGCTCTTAACCCATTTTTAAGTATACCTAAATAATTTTCAGGTAATTTAATATCTACTTTAAGTTTAGATGTATCATCTAGAGTTGCTATGATAGAATTACTATCTCCCAAAATTCCAGGAGTAATTTCCCTTTTGCCCAATCTACCTTCAAAAGGAGCAATAATTTCTCCACTATTTAATGATGCAATTACAGTACCTTTTTTTACAAATTGTTGTTTATTAAAATCTATAGATTTAATAATATTTTCTTTTTTTATTCTGATAGAAAAGGATCTATTGGCAATTGCAGTTCCAAATGTTTCAATTTTCTCGAAAAAAACTTTTTCTATTACGGTATAAGCAATTACTCCCGATGGTCTAGAGCTAGCTTTTTTAATTTCTTTTTGTATTTTTGAACCAATAATCGCTCTACCAACTATTATTGATGCAATAACTATAAAAAAAATTAATAAAAATATTATGATTTTATTCTTGGTCTTCATTTGCCGCTATTTACCATTTTTAACATAAAAAGATACGTAGATAAAAATTGTGAAGAAATTATGTATTTTTTAAATTATTTTTAATAGCCCATTCAGTCCAGGATCCATCATATACATCAAAATTATCTGAATTATTAACGATTTCATAGGCTGTACCTACAACGCAAGCTGCAACCCCAGAACCGCATGAAAAAACGACTTTATCTTTTTTATTAATTTTTTTATTCGAAAAAATATTTTTAAGTTCTTTTTTATTTTTAAAACACCCGGTACTTTCATCAATTATAGAGCCAAAGGGTATATTTATGCTGCCCGTAATATTACCACTTTGCAATTCACTACGTGGCTCTGGATCTGAACCATTATAGCGACCAGCTGGTCTAGCATCGATAAGCATGAATTCATTTTTGCCTAAATTGTTTTGTACTTGATTGAAATCTTTAATCCTAGATCTATCTAGTCTAGTAACATAATTTGTTTTATCTTTTTTGACTGGTGGAGTTGTTTCTAATTTTTTTTGCATAATTTTCCAGTATTTTAATCCGCCATTCAAAATAGAAATATTGGAATGGCCAAATTGCTTAAACATCCAATAAACTCTAGCGGCACTAAAAACACCTAGACTGTCATATGTAATGATATGATTATTATTTGCTATTCCAAGTTCACCTACCTTTTTTGAAAAAAAATCTTCATCTGGCATCATGTGTGGAAAGGAACTATTTTGATCAGCTATTTCATCTATATCAAAGAAAGTTGCATTGGGTATTCTTTCTTTCAGAAATTCTTCCTTACCGGAACGTTTAGTGTTTGGTAAATGCCAACTGCAATCTAAAATCGAAATATCGTTTTTATTTAAATTCTCCTCAAGCCAGTCTACTGTAACTATATTCATGAATTTTTTATATAAACATGATATTAAATTTTTAATGATTAGTAAAAACCAATTAGGTATTATTTATATGGTTTTTAGTGTTATTGGGTTTTCCATGATGGATATTTCGGTGAAATTAATGTCATCAAGCTATCCAACTGGCCAGTTAATTTTTTTTAGAGGATTGTTTGGTTTAATTCCAATTTTTTTTATTATTCCTTTAGATAGATATAAAAATTTACTAGAGACAAAAAAATTAAAAATGCACATTAGCCGTGCCGTGGCAGGCACTTTTGCAATGGCTAATCTTTATCTTGGTTTAAAATTTTTGCCTATCGCTGATGCTATTACAATCAGTTTTGCAGCACCAATATTTGCTACAATATTTTCTATAATTTTCCTAAAGGAACTGGTTCGTTTTTATAGGTGGTTTGCAATTATTCTTGGAATTATAGGAGTCATTGTAGTTCTTAGGCCAGGTACAACAATGTTTAGTTATTATTATTTTTTCCCTATTCTATTTTGTATAGGTTTTGCAATTATATCGGTTTTGATTAAAAAATTATCAAAAACTGAACCAGATTATTTGATTTCAATGTTTTTTACAATTGCCCTAATTTTAACTGGCAGTAGTTCTTTTTTCTTAGGATGGAATGAGGTTAAAAATGAAGATGTTATTTATTTAGCGGCAATTGGTTTGTGCGGCTCTGTTGGAAATATTTTTTTAACGATGTCAATAAGAACAGCGGATATATCGCTTGTAACACCAGTTAAGTATTTAAGTTTACTTTTTGCTATTATGTCAGGAATATTTATATTTAATGAACAAATTTCGTTTTATACTCTTATAGGAGCTTTTTTGATCATTACTAGTACTGTTATTATTTTCCAAAGAGAAGCAATCAAAAAAGTAAAAAGAATATTAGTGAGACAAGTGTAATGTCTAAACCAAAATATTGGGACTATGGAAAGGAATATCTATCTAAAAAAGATAAAATTCTTAGAAATTTAATAAAGAAATATAAAGGAAGTCTTAAAACCAGAAATGATCCATTTTTTTCTTTGTGTAAATCTATTATTGGCCAACAAATATCTGTCCAAGCAGCAACATCTGTTTGGAATAAATTAGAAATGAAAGCAAAGAAAATTGTTCCTAAAAATATAAATAAATTATCAACATCCCAATTATCAAGTTGCGGGCTATCAAGGCAAAAAATTTCTTATTTAAAAATTTTGTCCAAAAAATTTATAAATAATGAATTGGATATTAAAAAGTTAAAAAAAATGACAGATCAAGAAGCTATAAAGTACTTAGTTCAAGTTAAGGGAATTGGGGTTTGGACAGCAGAAATGTTTTTGTTTTTCAATCAAATGAGACCTGATATTTTCCCATTGCAAGATATAGGTTTGTTAAGAGCAATATCAATCAATTATAAAACTGCTTACCCCCCATCTCCAATGCAATTAAAGAAATTTAAAAACAAATGGTCTCCATATTGTACAGTGGCTACCTGGTATTTATGGCGTAGTATCGATCCAGAGCCTGTTAATTATTAAATTCTTTTGCAATGAGCAAGTTTCTTATCGTAGTATCTTTTGCATAAGACCATGCATTCAAATATTCTTTTGAGTCATGACATTCATTTGCCTTCTCGAAGCTTGGAAACTCCCAGATTACAATTCTTGAATAGTTTTCTCCCTCAAGTTTTTTGTGATCGCTTCCTCTAACTAAGGCCTTTCCACCATAAGCTTTAATCACTGGCAGTGCAGCCTCGCCATATTTTTTTAAATTTTCATGATCTTTTATTTCTTTATATAGTGCTATCCAATAACCTTTCATTTACATCTCCTCAAAATTAATTAATAACTTGGTATGGGAAATAAATTAATAGTTAACTGGGATGAATACAATAAAACAGTTGAGCAATTAGCTGTACAGGTTCATGACTCTGGATTTAAGGTCGATCTATTAGTAGGAATTATGCGTGGTGGAGCGCCTATCATAGATGTATTAAGCAGAATTTTTAAAATTAAATGTGCATACATGGCAGTAGAATCGTACTCTGGAGATGAAATAGAAGATCAGCAAGGTCAGATTATTTTTTCAAGGGAATTGAGTTCGACAGCACATAGTCTTGGTGGTAATATTTTATTATGTGATGATCTCTCAGATACTGGCGTTACTCTAAATAAGAGTATTGAATGGTTAAAAAATTATAGGCCAATGCGGGAAAATATTAAAGAAATTAAGACTGCAGTACTTTGGAAAAAAGCCCAGTCTACTTTTGAGCCAGATTATTGTGCTCATAGATTAACAAATAGTCCGTGGATTGTTCAACCATTTGAAAAATATGAACAAGTTAGAATTGAAGATATAAAAAAAACACTGGGGTCACAATAACCCCAGTGTTAAAAAATTTATAAAATAGCAAAACTTAAAAAACTTAAAACTGCTACCAACCAAATTGCTGGATTAACAGATGAAAATTTTCCACTTGCTAGTTTAATTAAGGCATATGATATGAATGCTAAAGCAATACCATGGCTTATACTATATGTTAAAGGCATTGTAATCATAGCAAGCACTGCAGGACCTGATTCTGCAATATCATCCCACTCAATATCAGTAATATTTCTAACAAAAAGGATCGCAACATATACAAGTGCTGCACCATCAATTTGTTTGGGCAGTGATGTTGCTAGTGGGGCAAAAAATAAACATATTAAGAATAACCCACCAATTACAAGTGATGTCATTCCAGTTTTTCCACCCGCTTTAATACCAGAGCCAGATTCGATGTAACTTGTCACAGTTGTGGTACCCATCATAGCACCTGCTACTGTGCCAACGCTATCAGACAGCATTGCTTTTTCGATATCTTTTACTTTTCCATCATTACCAACTTTTCCAGCAACATTTGCAACTGATGTTAGCGTTCCTGCAGTGTCAAAAAAATCAACAAAGAAAAGTGTAAATATGACAGAAATCATACCACCAGTAAAACCGGCCTTGAGATCAAAAGTCATTAAATGTGTCATTGGCTCGATTTTGCCAACTACACCATTGAATTTTGCTAGACCAGCGACCCAGGCAATTATACTGAATACTAAAATACCTATAATAATATTTCCTTTTACATTAAGCTTTTCAAGAACAATCATAGTTATAAACGCTAAGCACGCTAAAATTATAATAGGATCTTTTAGGTTCCCTAATTTTACAAGTGTGACTGGATGATCAACAACAACACCCATAATTTGAAGACCAATAATTGCTAGAAACAAACCTATACCAGCGCCTATTCCAAGTTTTAAACTTTTGGGAATTGAATTAATTATCCATGCTCTTAATGGCGTTAAAGAGATAGCTAAAAAAACTATCCCAGCAACAAGTACGGCACCTAAAGCTTGATCAGGCGTATATCCTAATGTTTTACAAACATAGTAAGCCACGAATGCGTTTAAGCCCATTCCAGGAGCCAGTCCTACAGGCCATGTTTTTCCGTAAAAGGCCATGATGAAACAAGCTAATGCAGAAGCTAAAATTGTAGCGGTATAAACCCCGCCAAAATCAAAACCTCCATCTTTAAGAATAATTGGATTTAAAAACATGATATATGCCATGGTCAAAAAAGTAGTTGTTCCGGCAATAATTTCAGTTTTTAAATCTGTATTATTTTTTTTAAATTGAAAATATTTTTCAAACATAAATTTCCTCCGATTATTCATATATTGTAATTTGATATAATTTTTACATTTTAAAAAAATAAATGTGGATCTTTTTGTATTTCTATTACAAAAATTCTAGAGTAGATTGAAATTTAAATGCTTTCAAAAGAAAATTTAATTAATTATTTTTCCAGCGGTCAAAAAGAGGAGGAAAATTTTACAATAGGAACTGAACACGAAAAGTTTCTATTTGATATTAAAACAAAAAAACCCATAGATTTTAGCGAAAAGGGTATTCTTGGGATTTTTGATATTCTGAAAAAAAATCAATGGATTGAGATAAAAGATGGGGACAATGTTATTGGGTTAAAAAAAGAAAACTTATCTATTACTTTGGAACCAGGTTTGCAGATTGAGCTATCTGGGGCGCCATGCAAAAACTTACACGAAACATGCAAAGAGGTAAATTTATATCTTAAAGAATTGAAAGAAGCATGTTCTAAATTAGATATCGGAATAATTGGAATAGGCTTTATTCCAAATGTAAAACTTCATGAAGTTAATCAGTTAAACAAAAAAAGATATACCATTATGAGAAACTATATGCCTAAAGTAGGAACACTTGGTTTAGATATGATGCACCGAACTGCTGCTACACAAGTTAATTTCGATTATTCAAATGAAGAGGATTTTAGAAAAAAAACAAAAGTTGCAAGTTGTCTGGTACCAGTTGCCATATCTTTATTTTCAAACTCTCCAATTTTGGAGGGAGAGTTAACTGGTTACCTGGGGTATAGATCTTATATCTGGCAGCATACCGACAAAAATAGATCTGGATTAATTCCATTTTTTTTTGAGAAAGAAAATACTTATGAGCAATACTGTGATTTTGCGTTAAATATTCCAATGTATTTTGCAAGTAGAAATGGCGAAATAATAGATTGCTCAGGAAAAAGTTTTAAAGAATTTATTAAAGGTAATTTAAAAGAAGTTAATAATGAAGTAGCAAATATTGATGATTGGTCCAATCATTTATCTACTATTTTTACAGAAGTTAGGCTTAAGCAGTATTTGGAAATAAGACCAGCTGACTCTTGTTCTTGGTCTGGCATTTGTTCTATTCCTGCATTTTGGACCGGCATATTGTATGATCAAAATATATTAAATGAATGTTATGAATATTTTGAAAATTGGAAATTTGATGAAGTAAACACTGCATATTATGATTCTGGAAAAAAAGGTTTTAAGACTGAGTTGTATGGAAAATTAATGATAGATCACGCAAAATTTTTTTTAAGTTTATCCAAAAAGGGTTTGGAAAGTAGAAAAAAGCTAAACTCGAATAATGATGATGAAAGTATTTTTTTAAAAGATTTAAATATATTTGTAGACAATAAAAAAAACCTTTCTGATATTTTAATCGATGAGTTTAACGAAAAATATAAAAATAATTTAAATTTAATTTTTGATGAAAAAGCTTTTTAATATTGCCATTCAGATGGATCCACTTGATAAAATAAATCCAAAAGAGGATAGTACCTTTTTAATTGCTAAAGAAGCTCAAAATCGAGGTTTTAAAACTTTTCATTATTTACCAAAAGATATTACTTTTAAAAATAATCAAATTATCGCAAAAGGTTTTTATTTTAAAATTTTAAACAACAGAAAAAAATTTTTCAAAAAGCAAAAAAAAATTTCTATTAATTTAAATAATTTTAACTGTGTATTGGTTAGACAAGATCCCCCATTTAATATGGAATATATCACGGCAACTTACCTATTAGATATGCTACATAAGGATGTTTTAGTTATTAATAACCCTACAGAAATAAGAAATAACCCTGAGAAGTTATCGATGTTTCACTTTAAAGATTTTATACCAAAAACAATAGTTTCAGAAGATATTAGTGAAATTAGCATTTTCATTAATAGTAATAAATTTACCATTCTGAAACCTTTGTATGGAAATGGTGGGGAGGGAATAGTTAAGGTTAAAAAAAATGATAGTAAAAATAATAGCATCATTAAGTCTATGATAAAAAAATATAAAGGAGCAATTATTGCTCAAAAATTTATTAAAGAAATAAAAAAAGGTGACCGAAGAATTATTTTAATTGATGGTGAGTATGTTGGTTCAGTTGCTCGCATACCAAAAAAAGGAAGTATAAAAGCAAATTTTCATGCTGGTGGTTCTGCAAAAAAAATTAGCTTAGTATTCAGAGATAAGGCGATATGTTCAAAATTGAAACCATTCCTTAAGAAGAAAGGATTATTTTTTGCCGGTATTGATGTTATTGGAAACTATTTGACAGAAATTAACATAACTTCACCAACAGGGATGCAAGAAATTAATCGATTAAATAATGTGAATCTAGAGAAAGTTTTTTGGAGTAAATTAGAAAAAAAATTAAAATAAGAACAGAGGCGGATTACTCCGCCTCTATCTATATATTTACTGTATTTCTATTTGTCTTGGTTTCTTAGCTTCTGGAATAATTCTTTCTAAAGAAACTTTAAGAAGACCATCTTTAAGTTCAGCTCCCTTTACCTCTGTGTCATCAGCAATTGTAAAAGATTTGCTAAAGTATCTTTTTGAAATACCTTGATGAATTACATTTCCATCTTCATCTTTAGCCTCTGAACTATCTTTTTTTACAGACTTAATAGTTAGAAGATTATCTGCATATTCTATTGAGATATCCTTCTTATTATAACCTGCCAGAGCCACTTCAACATTGTATTGATTTTCACCAGTTTTTACTATGTTGTATGGTGGATAGTTTACTGAAGGTGTTTTAAAGAAATCATCTTCAAACATTTTTTCAAAATGGTCAAAGATATTATCATAGCCAACAGTAACCGGTCTTAGCTGGTTAAATATAGATAAAGCATTACTCATTTTTCCTCCTTTGTTAAGCAAGTACTTTTTATAGGTCCTAATATTAAGCGACCTATAAAGCATATGTGGGAATGGATTTTAATTTTTCAAGATGTGGTTTTGTTAGAAATTTTTAAAGCAAAAATATATGCAAGCGCTACTTCATTTAAATAATCGTATCTGCCACTTGCGCCACTGTGTCCTGCATCCATATTCATATCTAGTATGATTAAATTATTATCAGTTTTATAATCTCTTAGTTTAGCAACCCATTTTGTCATTTCCCAGTATGTTACTCTTGGGTCGGTAATCCCACCGGTGATAAGCATATTTGGATAGTTTTGTTTTTTAACATTATCGTATGGTGAATAGCTTTTAATATATTGATAAGCATCTTTGTTATTTTTTAAATCACCCCATTCAGGAATTTCTGTTACAGTTAATGGAAGTTCTTCATCAAGCATCGTATTACAAATATCAACAAAAGGAACTTGAGCAATAATACCTAAGAATAAATCTGGTCTTTCATTAGCAATATATCCCATTAATAACCCGCCCGC
>CBFHID010000013.1:0-13066 GCA_965655895.1 Candidatus Pelagibacteraceae bacterium
CTTTAAACTTATCGACGCTTCCAAAATCAGAGACAATTCTTTTTTCTAACTCTGAAGGAATCGATCCACCGCCTTTTGGCTTCATACATTTCCAAAATAAAATATGGTTCCAATGCTGGCCTGCATTATTAAAAATTCCAGCCTTTGATGTATCTTTGGCAGTTTTTTTAATTATATCTTCTAATGATGCATCAGCTAAATCTGTATCTTTAACCAAATTATTTAAATTTGTAACATAAGTTTGGTGATGTTTACCGTGGTGCAAATCTAATGTTTCTTGTGACATCACTGGCGCTAGAGCGTCATTTGCGTAATCTAATTTTGGTAATTCAAAAGCCATGGCTGGGTTATATGTTTAAACGACTTCATTTTCAAGTGTTCCAATAGGATCTATCGAAATTTTTACTTTATCGCCAGATTTTAAAAATTTTGGTGGATCAAAGCCAATTCCAACACCTGAAGGAGTTCCTGTGGCAATAATGTCTCCTTCTACAAGTGTCATAGACCTGGTTAATGTCTCAATCAAAAATGGAATATTAAAAACCATATCTTTGACAATACCAACTTGCCTTTGTTCTTCATTAACAAAAGTTTGAAGTTTAACTTCATTAATATTTTTAATTTCATCTTTTGTTATGATTGCAGGTCCCATTGGACAGTAAGTATCTGGACTTTTTCCTATAAACCATTGTTTATGACTGTTCTGTAATTCTCTAGCTGTCACATCATTAATAATTGTATAACCAAAAATAATATCGAAAGCATTTGATTGGGAAATATTTTTTGATCTTTTTCCGATAATAACGCCAAGCTCACCTTCATAATCTGTGGTGTTTGAAATATCATTTTTTAATTCAATTTTATCTCCAGGTCCTATGATAGAAGTTGTCGCTTTATTAAATATGATAGGTTTTGACGGAACTGCTTGTTTACCTTGCAAAGTATTAAAGGAAGACCTTTGAACTTCTTTTGCATGTTCGGCGTAGTTTTTACCAACACAAATAATATCTCTGACTGGAATTGGGATGGGTGCAATAATCTGAATATCTTGATATGAATAATGAATATTATCTTCATGATTCAATTCATTTAATTTAATTTTGAGTTTTTCAAAATCTTGTATAATTTCATTTATCGTGTTGGGTATTTGTTGATCTATTTTATTTAAATGAATAATACCTTTTCCTAAAATTTCTAATCCAGAATTAATTTTATTTTCTTTTTTAAAGCTTACGAATCTCATTTATATTTTCTTATTAAAATATTTTTTTTTAATATAATTTGCAATTAAAGACATTGCAGCTAATGCTAATAATGGAAAAAAAATCTTTGGTTCAAATAATAAATTTAAATTAAAGTCCATCTCATTTTGAAATGCATTACTTAATCCACTAAAAATACTTACAGAAATAATAATTGGAACAGCTTCGCCAAATAAAGTAGCTAGAAAAAAATTTCTTATTTTCATATTAAAAAGTACAGGTAATAGGTTCTTTATAGGAAATGGTATTCCAGGTATTACCCTAAGGCTAAAAAAATAAGTTAACTCATTCTCATTAACATTATTTTTAATTGCAGAGTATTTATTGCCTAAATATTTTTCAACAATATTTTTAAAATAATGATTAGCTATAAAATACAATAAAGTTGCACCAATTGTAAAAGCTAGAATAGACAAAATAGAACCTAGAATCGTTCCAAAGGCAAAGCCAGCAAAAATAACTAAAGGTGTTCCAAAACCCATTAAAAAAACCCATATTATTGAAAAAAAGAAATAGGCTAAGCTGATGAGTAGCAAGTTCTGGTCTCTTAAATCGAAAATATAATTTTTGTTCTCAACTAAATATGAAGGGCTTAGAAATGTATTGGCGCCATAATAGAAAAAAGCAATAACGACGGCTGTAACTATGGCCAAATAAACAAAACCAAGAAAGATTTTAATTTTTGATAGTCTATTCATGAGCAATATTGCCAAATATTTTTGCTGTACATCTAAATAAGAATTTCTTATAAGTGCCCAAATTTATTATATCAATGAAAAGAACTTATCAACCAAGTAAAAAAGTTAGAGCCAGACGTCATGGATTTAAATCCAGAATGTCGACTAAAAATGGCCGAAAAGTATTAGCCAGAAGAAGAGCTAAGGGTAGAAAAAGAATTTCAGCATAATCTAATGCCAAGCGCAATCACCTTCCAAAGCTTAACTGGGAGTAGTGAATTTAAAGAGGTTCTGTCTGGAAAAAAAATAAATTCTAATCTTTTCACAATTTTTTATAAAAACAAAAATTCGTCAGATAAGAATAGCTCAATTCAACTAAGCTGCGTTGCTGCAAAAAAACTTGGTAATGCAGTTAAAAGAAACCGAATGAGAAGAAGATTAAAAATGGCAACAAGAAAAGCAATTTTAGAAATTGAAACAAATTTTAAAAAAAAATTTAAGTATGCTATCTTTGCCAAATCAAAAATTTATGACGTAAAGTTTCAAGAAATTGTGGAAGAGCTAATAATTAAACTTAAATCTATATAATGAATATTATAAGTATTTTGTTATCTAAATTCCTAATTACTATCATCCGGGTATATAAATATTTAATTTCTCCTCTTCTGGGACATAATTGCAGGTTTTTGCCAACATGTTCTGAGTATTTTATAGAGTCGCTGCAAAAAAAAGGTTTTTTAAATGGCGGTTATTCAGGTATGAAAAGGATCTTAAAATGTCATCCAATTAAATTTTTGGGTGGTAACTCTGGATTTGATCCGGTGGAGAAAAAAAATGGAAAATAAAAACGTTCTTGTTGCAGTCGTACTTTCAACTCTTGTCATTATGTTTTGGCAATTTATGTATGGTGAAGAATATGTGGAAGTTGAAAATCAACAAACTCAAACTAAACAGCTTGATTCGAGTAAACCTTCTGCTCCGTCCATTGCTCCAAAAAAAGTTGATATTAAAGTTTCAAGATCCAGTGCTATTGAAGAGACAAATAGAATTAAAATTGAAAACAAAAATTTACTTGGTTCAATTACACTTAAAGGTGGCCTTATAGATGACATCACTTTAAAAAACTATAATTTAGATCAAAGTATAAAAGATAAAAAAGTAGTATTATTAAATCCTAAAAAAGTTAATGACGCATATTATCTAGAGACTGGATGGGCAACAGCGGGAAATGAGATTGTGCCTGATAATCAAACGCCGTGGACTGCAAAAGGTAACAAAATTTTAAGTCCTAATAACCCTGTGGAGCTTGAATGGAATAATGGCAAAGGTCTTACATTTATTAAAAAGTTCTCTATTGATAATGAATATTTAATTACAGTTAATGAAGAAATTAAAAATGCATCAAACCAAACCGTAAATTTATTTCACTACGCGCAAATCACAAGACAGCAAAAGCCATCTGTTCAAAATTTTTATATCTTACATGAAGGTCTAATTGGTGTTGCAGATGAGAGTTTAAATGAAGAAGATTACGATGATGTTGTTGAAAAAAAGAAAAGTTACAAAGGGTCAAATGGCTGGGTTGGTATTACAGATAAATATTGGTTAACAGCAGTGATTCCTCAAAAGGGGAAAAAATTTAATGCTGAATTTTCATACGACAAAGCATTTAAAGCAAACTATATTATAACTGAACCAACGGTGGTTAATGCAAATCAAACTGGTTCAAATGAATCCAATATTTTTATTGGAGCAAAAGAAGTATCGGTTATTGACGGATATGCAGAAAAAAAAGGGTTTCATAAATTTGATCTTGCAATCGATTGGGGATGGTTTCATTTCTTTACTAAACCACTATTTTTTATAATTGATTACTTATACAAATTAAGTGGAAATTTTGGAATTGCGATTATCTTATTAACCGCTGCAGTAAGAATATTATTTTTTCCACTTGCAAACTACTCATTTGCATCAATGGCAAAAATGAAAGCTCTTCAACCTGAAATGCAAAGGCTTAAAGACCTTTACAAAGATGATAAACAAAAAATTCAGATGGAGATGATGAACTTATATAAAAGAGAAAAAGTTAATCCCGTCTCAGGTTGTTTGCCAGTTCTAATACAGATACCATTCTTTTTTGCGATTTATAAAATGCTATTTGTTACAATTGAAATGAGACACGCGCCTTTTTATGGATGGATACAAGATTTATCTGCAGCTGATCCTACCACAATATTTAATCTATTTGGTTTAATTCCATGGGATCCACCAAGTTTTTTAATTATTGGGGCATGGCCGATAATCATGGGCATCACGATGTACATTCAGCAGAAACTTAACCCTGCTCCACCTGACCCTATCCAAGCAAAAATATTTATGTTTTTTCCTTTTTTTCTAACAGTTTTACTAGCTTCGTTTCCATCTGGTTTAGTTATTTACTGGTCAGTAAATAATATTTTAACTATGGCGCAACAGTATGTGATCATAAGAAAAACCAAAGTAAAAACTGTTTAATGGATCTTAAGGAATTTTGGCCACAAAAAGATGCACCGTCTTTAGAAAATGCAAAACAATTTGTAGACAAATATAAAGGAAAAAAAATTGTATTAAAGTACGGTGGCCAAGTTATGGCCAGCGATCAATTATCAAAAGCCTTTGCTCAAGACGCAGCAATTTGCAATCTAATTGGTATCAAAAATTTAGTTATCCATGGTGGCGGTCCACAAATTAAAAAAAAACTAGAGGAACAAAATATTCCAAGTAAATTTATATTAGGTTTAAGAGTTACTGATGAAAATGTAATTAAAATTGTTGAGGATGTTTTGTTAAATGAAATTAATCCTGAGTTGGTAAATACAATTAATTCTTTCCACGTATCAGCTGAACCTGTAACTGCTAGGAATTCCAATGGAATTTTAAAAGTCAAAAAAGCAAAAAATTCGGAACTAGGTTTTGTTGCAGACCCAGAAGAGATAGATATTGAAAAATTAAATTTAATAATTGAATCAAATAAAGTTCCGGTAATTGCTCCAATGGGATTGGGTGAAAATAATCAAGTTTATAATATCAATGCTGATACAGCCGCTGGAACGATTGCAATAAAAGTGCAGGCTGAAAGATTATTATTAATGACAGATGTACCTGGGGTAAAAGATAAAAATGGGCAGTATATATCTAAATTAACTATTAATGAGGCGCAAAATTTAATTGATAATGAAACTATTACCGGTGGAATGATACCAAAGATACAAACTTGCATTTCTGCCGTAAAAAATGGCGTTGGCGGTGTTGTAATTATTGATGGTACACGACCTCACGCGGTACTTCACGAGTTGTTTACAGATGAAGGTGCTGGTACATTAATAATAAAATGAAAGAACTTTCAAATATAAGACATTGGATTTTTGATCTAGATAATACTTTGTACTCCGCAACAACAAATGTATTTGGAAAAATAGATAAAAAGATGTGTGAGTTTATTATGGAAAACCTTAATGTTTCTAAGCAAGAAGCTTTAAAAATTAAAAATGATTATTTTCATAATCATGGAACGACACTAAATGGATTAATGAAAAAACATGATATCGATGCTCACCATTTTTTAGAATTTGTTCATGACATAGATTATAATTTTTTAAATAAAAACCCTGAGCTAAATAATGAAATAGCAAAATTACCAGGCGAAAAAATTATTTTTACTAATGGATCTAAAAAACATGCTGAAAGAGTAATAGAACGTTTAGGTGTCGAGGAGAATTTTCAAAAAATATTTGATATTATAGATTGTGATTTTATACCAAAACCAGAAGTTGAGCCTTATGAAAAACTAGTAAAAACTTATAACATTAATTGCAAAAATAGTATTTTTATTGAAGATATTGCTAAAAATTTAGAACCTGCACACAACATGGGAATGAAAACAGCATGGATTGAAAATGATGATCCTTATTGCAAAAAAGGATTTGATGGAAACCACGTTCATTATACTGTAAAAAATCTTACAGAATTTTTAAAACAAACAAATAATTTAATAGGCAAATAATGGAAAAGATTATTAATGATGCGTGGGACAATAGAGCAAACATCAATGGTAGCTCAGAAAAATTAATATTAGATGCAATCACTCAAACAATTGAAAAAGTTGATAAGGGTGAAATTAGAGTGGCAGAAAAAAAGAATGGTGATTGGGTTGTTCATCAATGGATAAAAAAAGCAATTTTATTAAGCTTCAAAACTAATCAAATGCAAACTTTGAAAGGACCTTATGCAACATGGTGGGACAAAGTTAAGGGTAAGACCGCAGGATGGACAGAAGAAGAGTTTGAGAAGGCAAGCTTTAGGATGGTTCCAAACGCTGTTGTAAGACATGGTTCATATATTGCAAAAAATGTTGTTCTAATGCCTTCTTTTGTGAATGTTGGGGCTTATGTAGATGAGGGGACTATGGTTGATACATGGGCATCAGTAGGATCATGTGCACAAATTGGAAAAAATTGTCATATCTCAGGTGGCGCTGGAATTGGCGGTGTATTAGAGCCCATGCAAGCCAACCCTACAATAATAGAGAACAACTGTTTTATTGGAGCAAGATCTGAAATTGTAGAAGGTGTAATTGTTGGAGAAGGATCTGTAATTTCTATGGGTGTTTTTGTAGGACAGTCTACGAAAATAGTTCATAGATCAACTGGAGAAACTTTGTATGGAAAAATTCCGCCCTACTCTGTTGTCGTTCCAGGTTCTTTGCCTGACAAAAGTGGTAAAGGTCCAAGTCTTTACTGTGCAGTTATTGTGAAAACAGTTGATGAAAAAACGAGAAGTAAAACTTCTATAAATGATTTATTGAGAGATTAATCATGAGCAAGCTAATCGATGAAGTAAGATTTACTCAAGAGCTAATCAAAAAACCTAGTATCACCCCAAAAGATGTTGGCGCAATGAATGTTGTTGTGCGTCATTTAAAAACATTAGGTTTTAAATGTAAGTTAATGTCATTTCAGGAAAAGGGAACTGAGAAAATCATTAACCTTTATGCAAAATATGGAGAGCAATCTCCAAACTTGTGCTTTGCAGGACATACAGATGTGGTTCCCGCAGGCGATTTGCCATCTTGGTCAATAAATCCTTTTGGAGCAAAAATTAAAAAAGGCTATCTTTATGGCCGTGGTGTCAGCGATATGAAAGGTGGTATTGGCTGCTTTATTTCAGCTGTGAGTCAATTTCTAAAAGATAATAAAAAATTCAAAGGATCAATTAGTTTTTTAATTACAGGAGATGAAGAAGGAATAGCAGTCAATGGAACAAAAAAGGTTGTCGAGTATTTAAAAAAGAAAAAAGAAAAAATTGATTTTTGTATTGTTGGCGAACCTTCAAATCGATCCAAACTGGGACAAATGATAAAAATTGGAAGACGAGGTAGTATAACCACACACCTTACGGTGAAAGGTAAACAGGGTCATATTGCATATCCTCATGAAGCTTTGAATCCTGCAACACCAATAATTAAAATTTTAAATGATTTAAAATCAAAGCCATTAGATAACGGAAATAAAAACTTCCAACCATCAAATCTTGAAATTACAAAAATTTATATTGATAATACTGCAGATAATATCATTCCAGCAAAAGCAAGTGCAACATTTAATATAAGATATAATAATCTACATACTTTTAATTCATTAAAAAAATACATCTCTTCAATAATCAAAAAAAGTGAAAAAAAATATAAATGCAAAACTGAAACTACATTTGTTGGAACCGGAACAGCATTTCTTACAAAACATAACCAAACTGTAAAAACAATTCAAAAAATTATTCAAAAGGAAACGGCGCAAAAAACTGTTCTATCAACAACAGGCGGCACCTCTGATGCAAGATTTATCAAAGATATCGCTCCATGTATTGAGTTCGGCTTAGTTGGAAATACTATGCATCAAGTTGATGAAAGATCTTCAATTAAGGATTTAAAAAAATTAAAGTCTATTTATTTAAAAATTATTCAAAAATTTTTTAATTGAAAACTGCTGTTATAACATCTACTACCTACCAAAATCATGATACAGGACCTGGACATCCAGAACAGGCTGATCGTGTAAAAGTCATCAATGAAGAGTTAAAAAAATTAAGTAATCAAATTCATTGGCTAAACTCTTCTTCATTTGACCATTCAATTTTAGAAGAAGTTCATGATAAAAAATATTTAAAGGAAATATCTTTGAATTTTCCAAAGGATGGTATTCAATTTCTAGATGGGGACACCGTTGTATCTTCTGGTTCTAAACAAGCAGCATTAGATGCTGTAGGATCAATAATTTTAGGTATTGATAAAATTATTAATAAGGAGTTTAAAAATATTTTTTGTTCTGTTCGTCCGCCTGGACATCACGCAGAAAGTAACAAGGCCATGGGTTTTTGTATATATAACAATGTTGCGGTAGGAGCTGGTTATTTAATAAAAAAATATGGTTACAAAAAAGTAGCTATTATTGATTATGATGTTCATCATGGAAATGGAACTCAAGAAATATTTTATAATAATCCAAATGTTCTTTACGTCTCAACTCATCAATATCCTTTTTACCCTGGAACAGGACATCAAGACGAAAAGGGTTTATTTAATAATATTTTAAATATCCCATTAGATGTAAATACCAATAATGAAGTTTTTTTTAACAGTTTTGATAAAGTTATTAGCAAATTAAAAAATTTTAAACCTGAGTTTATTTTGCTTTCTTCCGGATTTGATGCTCACACTAACGATCCTCTGGCCCAAATAAACTTATCTTCTAAAGATTTCTATGAAATTACAAAAAGAATATTAATGGTTGCAAATGAAATCTGTGACGGAAAAGTAGTATCCATTCTTGAAGGTGGTTACAACTTAAATGCTTTAAAAGAAAGTGCCTATTTTCACGTCAAAGGCTTAATTGAAAATTAAAATTTTATACTTTTAAAATATTCTAAAATTTCTGGATTAGCTAGGGCTTCAGTATTATCAATTTTTTCATTGTTCAAAATTTTTCTTACCGCGATCTCTACAATTTTTCCGCTTTTAGTTCTTGGGATGTCTGGGCAATCTTTAATAATGGAAGGAACATGTCTGGGTGAGCAATTTTCTTTTATTCTAGTCTTAATTTTTTTTATTAGATCATCATTGAGTGTTGTATTTTTTTTTAGCTTGATAAATAAGACAATTCTAACATCATCTTTATAGTTTTGACCTACAACCAACGCTTCCGATACCTCTTCAAAACCTTCTACTTGCCTATAAATTTCAGCCGTTCCTATCCTTACCCCCCCTGGTTTTAAAGTAGCATCAGATCGTCCATGGATAATATAACCATCATTTTTAGTCTTTTGAATATAATCTGCATGATGCCAGATATTTTTATATTTTTCAAAATAAGCAGCTTTTATTTTCTTATCATCTGGATCATTCCAAAACATTACAGGCATTGATGGAAAAGGTTGTTTAACAACTAACTCACCTTTTTTGTCAAC
Organism: Candidatus Pelagibacteraceae bacterium; assembly: GCA_965655895.1. Taxonomy (GTDB): domain Bacteria; phylum Pseudomonadota; class Alphaproteobacteria; order Pelagibacterales; family Pelagibacteraceae; genus HIMB114. The sequence goes on from CBFHID010000013.1 coordinate 9,437, forward strand.
TTCTATACTTATTCCATTTTCATCAAATATATCTATATCAATTCCAAGACTAGGGCCCTGTATTTCTCCAGAAAAAACAGGTTGAAGAATATTTCCCATAACAAGGCAACCAATTACATCTGTTCCACCACTTATAGAAGAAAGATGAACATTTTTTTTTATATGACTATAAACATATTCAAAACTTTCACTTGCTAATGGAGATCCAGTCGAAGTAATAGTTCGTAAATTTGATAAATCGTATTTTGTGGCATTAAATTTTTCATTTTTAAGATGGTCTATATATTTTGCTCCCACACCAAATAATGTGAATTTTTGCTCTGAACAATATTTAATCAAAATATCTATAGATGGATAAAAAGGAGATCCATCATATAAATAAATTGAAGCGCCACAAGATAAGGCTGCAACTTGCCAATTCCACATCATCCAACCTGTTGTTGTAAAATAAAAAATACGATCATTTTCTTTAACATTACAGTGAATGGAAAGTTCTTTTTTTTGTTCTATCAAGGCATTACCACTTCCATGAACTATACATTTTGGTATTCCAGTCGTACCACTTGAATACAAAATATAAATTGGATGATTAAATTCAAATTTTTCAAATTGAGTATCTTGATCTGATGAATTTAAGACTTGGTAAAAATCATTATAATTATGCTCTAAAATTTCATTTTGATTGTATTTAAATATTATTACTTCTTCAATTGATGGAATTTCTTTTAATATTAAAGGGATACGACTTAAAATATCAATTTTTTTTCCATTATAAAAATAACAGTCAGACGATATTAATATTTTTGGCTCAATTTGTTTGAAACGATCAACCACTCCTTGTATACCAAAATCAGGCGAGCAACTTGACCAAATGCATCCATTTTTTGCAGATGCCAAAAAACTTATAATTGTCTCAATGGTATTGGGAACATACGCTACAATACGATCTGTTTTAGATACACCTTGTTTTTTTAAATAAGAAGATAATTTACAAACATTTTCTTTAAGACTTTTCCAAGATATTTGCTCGTTTGATCCATTTTCTTTTAAACTATAAACTGCAGTTTCGTCACTATTTTTAAATAATAAGTTTTCTGCAAAGTTTAATTTATAATCATCAAAAAATTTATTTTTGTAAAATATCTCATCTGTTAGGAGCGGCTTACTTCCTTTTATTCCAATAATATTACTATAGTCCCAATATTCGCTCCAAAAACTCTCTAAATTTTTTATAGACCAGTCATATAAATCTTTAAAACTATTTTTGAATTTAATTTGATATTTTTGTTCTATTTTCTTTGAAAACTTTTTTATATTAGAGTTTTTTATAAGAGCGTCATCTGCTATCCATAATAACTTATTATTAGATTTAGTATTCGACATTTTCTAAATATAATCCAAATGCAGGTGCAGGAGTTGCACATTTATTTCTATCTTTTAATTTTAATACTTGTTCTAGTAAATCTAAAGTCCATTTATTTTCTCCAACTGCTTTAATCGCTCCAACTATAGAGCGGACCTGATGCTGTAAAAATGATCGTGATTTAATTTTATAAATAATTACATCTTCCTCTCTACTTAAATATGAATAAGTAATCTCCCTAATAGCTGATTTTGCTTCACAAGATGACGCTCTGAAAGTAGTGAAATCATGTGTACCAATGAATATAGAACTTGCTTTTTTCATCTGATCAAAATCTAATTTTTTTGTAACATGCCAAACTTGGTTTTTTAAAATTGTAGGCTCAGAGACTCTGTTCAAAATTTTATATTTATATGTTCTTACTTTTGCATCTCTACGAGAATCAAAATTTTCTTGGGTTTGGATCAAAGATAATATGCTAACACGCTTTTCTCTTAAAAAATGATTTAAACCAAGTAAAGTTTTATTTAGATCAAGTTTTGTGTCATAATCAAAATGAAAAACTTGTCCAAGGGCATGTACTCCAGAGTCAGTTCTTCCCGAACCAAAAATTTTGGTTTTCTTTAAATTAATATTTAAAAATGCTTTTTCAATGAATTGCTGTACTGAATTTCCGTTAGGTTGTGACTGCCAACCTTCAAAATATGTACCATCATATTCAACAATAGCTTTGAAGCGACTCATTAATTAAAATTATAACCTTTTAAAAATTCTTTTATTTTTTGTCTATTTTTCCCTGGCTTTTGAATTTCTAAAATCTCAATGGATTGATCTCTACATGAGATAATTAGTTGATCTTTGTCTGAAAAAATTTCACCTGGATGATCAAATTTTTTTCCAAATAACTTGCACTCAAAGATTTTTAGCTTTTCTTGATTATAAAAAAAATATGAACCAGGACTTGGTGATAATGCATGAATCTTTGCTATTATAGTTTCTGCTTCTTCATTCCAATTAATTTGCTCATCATCTTTGGTTATTTTGCTTGCGTAGGTTTTTTTATCATGTTCCTGCTCTAAAAATTCATATTTTTTACTTTTTATAACTTTTATTGAATCAACAATAAGGTCTGCACCTAAATTGGATAATTTTTTTTCTACTTCACCATGTTTTGAGTAAATATTAATAGGTATGCTCTTTGTCATAAGAACGGGCCCACTATCTAACTTTTTATCTATTTTCATAATTGATATTCCTGTTTCTTTATCTCTATTCATTAATGACCTTTGAATTGGGGCAGCTCCTCTCCATTTTGGCAATAATGATGCATGAATATTAATAAATAAACATTGTTTTAAAAATTCTTCAGAAATGATTTGACCATATGCAGCAACTACAACTAAATCAAATTTCTTTGACTCAAAAAAACTAATGTCATCTTTTAAACTCTCTGGTGTTCTCACATTTAATTTTAATTTATTTGATAGTTCATGCACTGGACTAATAGTCTTTTTCATACCTCTTTTGGATTTTTTTGGAGGTTGGGTAAATACAGTATCAACTTTATAAATATTATGAATTTTTTCTAAAGCAGGAACGGCAAAGCCTGGGGTTCCCATAAATGCAATTCTCATAAATTTGCTCGTTATAAAATTTGATCTTCTTTTTTAGATTTAATTAATTTTTTTATAATCATATCTTTTTTTAATTTGGATAAATAATCGATAAATAATATACCATCACAATGATCAACTTCATGCTGAATACATGTTGCCATTAAATCATCCGCTTCTAATTCTTTTTTTTCCCCATGGTAATCTAAAAATTCTAATTTACATTTGCTTGGTCTAGTAACCTCTGCAAAATATCCTGGCAGTGATAAACAGCCTTCTTCTCTCGAGCTTCTTTCTTCTGACTTCCAAATAATTTTTGGGTTAACAATAAAAATAGGATTTTTTTTCTCATCATCCTTTGAAAGGTCAATTACAATAATTCTTTTTAAAATGCCTACTTGTGAAGCTGCTAAACCTATGCCTGGTGCTTGATACATAGTTTCAATCATATTATCCATTAAGAGTCTAACTTGGTCGTCAACTTTATCAACTTCTTTTGATTTTTTTCTAAGGATGGGATCAGGTTCTTTTAGAATTTTTAATATCGTCATTTTATTTTTCACCTATGGAGTTTCTATATTTAAATGCAGAAAATAGTGTTCCATCATCCAAGTACTCTATTTCACTTCCAACTGGCAACCCATGTGCCAATTT
>CBFHID010000014.1:0-12880 GCA_965655895.1 Candidatus Pelagibacteraceae bacterium
TTTTACAATAAGTTGCAACTAAGCAATTCTTTTATTAAATTTATCTAAGATACTTTCGACTTTTTTATAGTTTTCTGAAAAAGCCTGTTTTGGATCAAAATAAAATTTGTCCAATTTTTTTAAATCGTAATCAATTTCTTCAAATATTTTAATCGCCTCATCATGACTTCTTTTTAACTCAAACGCCAAACCTTTAAGTCTTGCATCATTTGTTTCTTCAGCAATTTTTTTTGAAATCACACTTGCTTTACGTAAAAGCGCGAATGCTTCCTCTTCTTTTTTAGAATTCTTTTTTTTAAAAATATTGAAAAATGAAAACATCTTGAAGTTGTATAATGATTTGTTTTAAATTTAAACTGATTTTGAAGATATTTTAGAAGCCCAAGCTTTATCTAAAATATAATACCATACGCCATTTATCATCGGTTCAATCAATGCATCTAATGCCGCTAATTTCAATGGTGCACCCGTGATAAGATTATTACAAGTCATGGCAATCACAATATGGCCAATCGTATAAATGACGGCTCTACCAATACTGGTTCCGACCATTTGGTCTTTTAATGTTTGAAAAATACCTTTTCTGAATTCAGTCATAAAGTTTAGCCTTGGCTAAACTTATAACTTGCACATCAAATTGCAAGTGTTATTAGACAAAAAAATATTAAATATTTATGAAAAATACTAGATCTAGTAGTCCTCAATATTTTAAAACAACACAGAGTAGAAAAAGCATTGAGCTTTTGGAAGACTATGTTGAGGCGATTAATGAAATCATTAATAAAAAAGGATCTGTTAAAAATGTGGATCTATGTAAATACTTTGGAGTTTCCAACGCAACTGTCAGTAAAAATATTCAAAGATTAATCAAAGCAGAACTAGTTGAGAGTGAAAAATATAAACAAATATTTTTAACAACGAGTGGAAAAAAATTAGCAGACCAATCTAATACTAGGCACGAAATACTTTTTAAATTTTTAACCAAACTTGGTGTGCCCAGAAAAGTTGCTGAGATCGATTCTGAGGGTATGGAACATCATGTTAGCAAAGAAACTTTGTTGATGATGAAAAAATTTAATAACTCTAATTGAGAACGCTGTATTGATATCCGAACCATTTAATCAGGCCATCTTTAGATGGCATTGTACAGTTTAAACGTCCCCTTCTTTTTTTAAATGGCTGATCAAAAACTAATTCAATTTCTTGTTCTTTGATAAAATTAATTTTTGTATTTTTCCAATTTCCACCAGAGTTATCAAAACAATTTATACCTTTAACATTTTCTTTGAAATTTAATTTCATATTGGTTGGATTATTATTTTGATTAAGAAGGATTGTTTTTGGTTCATAAGATTGAATATTAAATGCACGTGATTTTAAAATATTTTTAAATCGATTAATTTTTCCATAGTTCTCGTTTAAACTAAACCTAGGTAAATAATTAATATTTTCATTTAAACTAATTACTCCCGAATGCTGGCCAAACAAAATTTTATAATTAAAGCTTCTAATAAGTTTTATAATATCTGAATTTGTTTCCCCAAAAGTATGAGCATAAATATCGGGTATCACTTTTAATTCTTTAAGATAATCTTTATGCGATTGTTCTATATCTTTTTTTACTTCATTAATTTTCATATTTACAAAATATTCATGACTCCATGAATGCCCACCTATTGTTACAAGCCCTGAATCCCTTAATTCTCTAATTTGATTCCAATTCATATAGTTGGGATGATTACTCGACACTTCTCTGGTATTAACAAATAATATAAATGGAATTTTATTTTCTTTTAATAAGGGCCATGCATTTTCATAAAAGCTTTTAAAAGCATCATCAATGGTTAACAAAATATACCTTTTGTTAAACGGTTTTCCTTCTAGGATTTGATTTTTAAATTGCTCGGGCTCGATATATTTTAAACCGCTTTCATTAATCATTTGTAAATGCTGATTGAACATTTCAACAGAAACATTGGTACTAGGATACCTTCCCTCTCCTACTCGATGATACATCAATGAAATCACTCCAGGCTCGTCTGAATAGGATTGCAAAGGAAAAAGGGTTATAAAAATGAATATAATTATTTTTTTCATTTTAATAGCTTATAATTGGTTAACTTGTATTCCCATTTACCTTTTTTATGAAGTACTTGGTGCACTATCATTCTTGTTTTTTTATCAAACCATATTTGCGTATCAAGTTTTTCACCTTTAAGATCGAACACTCGAGTATTAAATTTTTGGTTAAGAACGTTAAATTCTTCTTCCTTTAAAAATTTAACTTTTTGTACTTGGATCCTACAAGTAATCCCGGACACCTGATTAGGTACAGTCACAATGTCGTGGTTCCAATATGATGAAATTAAAAAAGGTTTTTCAAAATATCCCTTATAATTTGTACCGTTAATTCTATATCTCGAGTTTTCTAAATCAATATTACAAAACTTTGCTTTTCCATTATCATTAGTTTTCGAACTAAAACTAACCATTTTGCCAGATGCATTATACTTCTCGGTACCTTGAGATTGATATTTGTATAGAGTGATACCAAGTTTTTTTACTCCAAACTCTATGGTGTTTTGAACTTCTAAGCTACCATCCTCACTCCAAGTAAAATCAATATTATGATAACCCGCGTATTGACCATTGCGATAAATATCAAACTGCAAAGTTTTAAGATTATTATGATGACCTACATGTGCATGACTTAACTGAATATCTAGTAAAAGAATAAAAAAAACTATTAATTGCTTCATTGCTGATTGTTTATCTTGTAATGAAAATTGATAAAAGTAAAAGATTTTAAAAATGGCTCTTGGTATCTATTTTAAATTATTTGAAGTAATCTTTCCTGTATTCTTTATTATTGGAATTGGATATTGGTTTGGAAAAAAAAACCCTAGTTTTAATAGCGATATCATAACGACCTTTGCTGGAAAAATTGGAGTTCCTGCTCTTTTATTTTATTCACTTGCCGCATCCACAACTTTGGATTTTAAAACTTTTATTAAATTTGGATCGTTCACTTTCCTTTTTGTAGGGTGCTTCGCTGTAATTGGAGTTATTGTTTTAAAATTTTTAAAACGAGATATTATTTTAGAACTCAGCCCTTTAATTCTACCCAATACAGGTAATCTTGGTTTGCCAATTTGTTTATTTGCCTACGGTGAAGCTGGTTTTTCTGTAGCGAGTTCAATTGCTGCTGTGATCATGTTGCTGCACTTTACTGTTGGAATTTTTATTGCTAGCAAAAAATTTAGCTTAAAACCCTTACTAAAATCTATTCCGATGCATATCTTGTTATTATCAGGATTGATGCTTTTTTACGAAATTAAGCCTCCTGCCTTTTTAGTTAACACCACAATGCTACTTGGTTACTCAACAATCTTTTTAATTCTAGCAACACTTGGAATGGCTCTAAGTACTTTAAAAACTAAAAATTTTAAATCTAATGTTATGATTGCTGTAGCTAGATTGGTTAGTGGTCCAATTATTGCATTTTTAATTATACAGCATTTTCAATTAAAGAGTTATGAGGCTGGTGTTCTATTAATCTCTGCCTCTATGCCATCAGCAATTCTTAATTTTTTACTTGCGAAAATGTATTCTAAAAAAATTCATGCCGATAACATTGCGTCTGTCATAGTTATTTCTACAACATTATCATTTATCACAATACCTGTTGTTGTGTTTGTTGCTCTAAAATATTTTAGTTAATTATTTTTTAGGTTCTGCTTTTGGAGCTTGATTTTTTGGAGCGCTCCCTACGTTATTTTCCTGAAGGTACTTACCAATAAAACCTCGATTGTATGTAAATAGATAAGGATCCTGTCTAACTAATCCAGCACAGTATGCTGTTGGATCGTTTGTTTTAATTCCTTTTGCTTGAATATCTTTTTTACAATTATTTAAATATCTTATGTCTCGGTACTGCTCTTCAATTTGTAGTCCAAAGAATAAAGTTAGAATTAATGCAATAATTCCAAGTAAGATATTTGTACCTTTCATAATGTCTGATTTCGTAATGTGTATCGAGATTGAAGTCAATTTAATTGGGGTGATTAATCACCCCAATTTAAATTCGATAATTAAATGCCTTTTTGCGTAGGATTAATTACGTTGTCTTTCGCTCGTGGACGACTGTTGCGTTCACGGAATGTCTTGCGAATTTGACGTAAGGCATTCTCGCCAGAATTACTGACTTTACGCAACAATTGAAAATCTTTGTAAAACATAGATCCTCCTTAGTTTATTGTTACGCCTTTTAACTCATGGCTATGAGTCACTTTTTAACCATGTGAAATGGTTTACATAGCTGCATAACAGCCATGCATATAACACATATATCAATTAATTAGGGTTTTTCAATAGTTAATATAAGACTACTATTCATAAAAAAGGGGGGATTAATGAATTATGAAAAGGTGAAATCTGATATTGAAAAGTTCATTTCTAATAGGAAATGGAATGATTTTCATACACCAAAAAACCTTAGTATGGCTTTATCTATTGAGGCTTCCGAACTGATGGAAATCTTTCAATGGCAAATGAATAATGAGAAAGAATACCCTAAGTCTTCAAAAAAAGAACAGGTTGAAGATGAGGTGGCTGATATTTTCTTTTATTTAGTAAGGTTTTGCCAAGTTATGGATATAGACCTTGAGAAAGCTTTTTATTATAAGATGAAAAAGAATGCTGAAAAATATCCAAATCAAACTAAATAAGAAACAAATGTTTTTTTTATTTAAAATTTTATTATCTGCACTTGTAATAGCGGGTGCAAGCTGGTTATCAGGCAAATATCCAAAACTTGCTGGATTTATTATTGCACTTCCATTAGCAACTCTAATAGCATTGGTATTATCCTATACGGAACATAAAAATGCTGAAACAACAATTACCTTTGCCAAAAGTATTCTTGTGGGTGTCCCTGCAAGTTATTTTTTTTTTATTCCGTTCTTCTTTGCTAAAAGTTTAAATATGAATTTCTGGCTAATTTATTCAACTGGATTAGCTCTTCTTGTCGTTGCATTCTTTGTGCACAAATACATCGTTTCACTATTTTAATTAAAATTAAACTGCAGATAATCTTTTCAAAGGTCGTTCATCAATTGGTAAATGCATAAAAGTTGCAAAGATTGACAATGCAATGGATAAGTACCATGCATAATCGTAACTTCCATATTGATCAAAGAAATATCCTCCAAGATATGCTCCAAGAAATGCTCCAATTTGATGAGAAAAAAATACAAAGCCAAACAACATCGTAATATGTTTTGTTCCAAAAATTTGTGCAACAATACCATTCGTAGCAGGAATTGTAGCTAACCATAAAAATCCAAAACAAATACCAAATGCTATAGCAAGACCACTTGAAGCCGGTAGAGCAAGGAAAAGTACTATTGTAATACCTCTAAAAAAATAAAGACCACTCAACAATAATTTTTTTGAGTATTTATCTGCCAAGTATCCCATGGTTAAAGTTCCAAAAATATTAAATAAACCAATTAAAGATAGAATTGCTGTACCGGTCCATGCTTCTAAACCTCTTTCAATGACATAACCTGGAACATGTGTTGCAACTAATGTAATTTGAAAACCGCAAACAAAAAATCCCATGGTTAAAAAAATATAACCTTTGTGAGAAAAAGCTTCTTTCAAAGCTTCAATTGCTCCTTGATTATCTGACTTTTGATTAGTAGTAGAAACGTCATCTGGTAATTTAATTAACAAAGAAAATCCTGCTGCGACTATTAATAAGAAAACTAAAATCAAATATGTATTTTGCCATGATGTTTGATTTAATGAAAATGCTGAAATCAATGGAAACGTGAACATTCCAAGTGAACCAAATGCAGTTACTAAACCTGATGCTTTTGAACGATTATGATTTGGAAAATGTTTGCTGACAGCTCCTACTGCTAATTGGGCTCCCCCTCCACCCATTCCAATACCAACTAATACTCCAAGATTTAATAAAAATATTAATCCAGAACTATTTGGCAAAGTTAATGAATAAACACCAAATGCATAAATAAGTAGTGCAAAGCAAGATACTCTTCTAGCTCCAAATTTATCTGCTAAAATTCCAAGAAAAAAAGTCATCAATCCCCAAGTGATTGCTTGGATAGCAATCGCTAAACCAAAATATGTTCTGGTAACTCCTAAATCACTCTCAAAATAATTAAAGAACATGCCATAGGTTTGCCTTACCCCCATAGCAACAGCCACCATTAAACAACATGCGGCTAAAACAATAAACGCTGTTCTATTTCTAAAAAAAGGATTGTTCATCAAAGATTTAATTAATCACCTTTAATTCATTATACAAGCTAATTGTACCTGTCTCGATTGGTTTTAAATAAATACCAAAATCAATATGGTTATAAATTTCATTAAGTTTTTGAGGTAAATTAATATCTGATATTTTAGACTGATATGGATAGTTAGTTGCCTTACATCTTGGTGTGTTACAAAACACTTCAAATAATACTCCCCCAATTTTTATTTTTTTCTTTGCAAGCTCAAGTTCTTGAAACGGTGGCATGCCATCAATTACGATATTGGCTCTAAATCTTTCATGGTCAATATTCAATCCAGATCTTGCTTCAAAATCTCTAAGGCTTTCAAGATTAATTAAAGAAATAACATGATCATTAATCATATCATAAAAGGGAATTTGTGCATTATGAACTAAGTAAATTTCTTTATTTTTAAGTTCATTTTCGTTTTGTTTAATTATTTCTGTAATTGTTTGAAGGCTATCAAAATTGTATTTGAAAATTTTTACTAATTCTTTTTTTTCTTTAAATATAGATAATTGTTTTTCTTCATACAAAACTTGGTAACTGTTTAATAAAGGTGTATTTTTAACACTTAAATAACTTTGGTTATTTCTTAAATATTGTTTTTCTTGGAATTTAAGAGCTTCTTCTTTTGTCTTGTTTCTTACAAGAGCAAAAACGCGATCATTCTCAATTCCTATATTTTTAATAATTTTTAAAGATTTACTTTCGACGAAATTAAAGGATTTGATCGGTGAATAATAAAGTTTTTTTATTTGAATATTCTCGTTCATTCTGATCTATTTAAATCAAAGATAAAAGCATGCAAGATTCAATACTTTCAAATTTATCACAAGGTGAGATGATCCAGGCAGTAAGTATAATTTTAATACTAGCTTATTTAATTTTTAATTTTACGAAAAAAAAATAGTTGCTTAGATATGGTAACTTTGTTCACCATGAGTTCCGGAGTCTAAACCTTCTGAAATTTCTTCTTCTTCACTTACTCTTAATCCAAAAATAGACTTGGTGATTAAACAGATCATATAAGTGACAATTGCTGAGAAAATTACAACTGATCCAACTCCAATTACTTGAACCAATGTTTGTTCCATAACTGTTTTTTCTAATCCTAGACCACCAAAGGTTTCTGATGCAAGCACACCGGCAAGCAATGTTCCTAAAATTCCACCAACACCATGCACAGCCATAACATCTAAACTGTCATCAATCTTTAAGGTAAACTTGAAAAAGATAACTGCATAATAACAAATTGCACCTGATAATAATCCTAAAATAAATCCACCCATTGGACCTATAAATCCTGATGCAGGTGTAACTGTTGCAAGTCCTGCAATGGTACCCGTGATCATACCGACGATTCCGGGTTTTCCATTTCTAAACCAATCAATTGCCATCCATACTAATGTTGCGGTTGCTGCACTAATGTGTGTCACTAAAATTGCCATACCTGCATTTCCATTTGCAGCTAAAGCAGACCCACCATTAAATCCAAACCAACCAACCCAAAGCATAGATGCTCCAATCATTGCAATGACTGGAGAATGTGGAGGATCAAAATATTCCGGGAAACCTCTTCTTGATCCTAAAACTTTTACAATAACTATTGCCGAAATACCTGCTGTTGCATGAACAACAAGTCCACCAGCAAAATCAAATACACCAAGGTCGGCTAACCAACCACCACCCCAAACCCAATGAGTTACTGGTGCATAAACTGCTAAAATCCAAATCGCTGAAATAAATAAAACAGCAGAAAATTTAATTCTTTCTACATAAGCACCAACGATTAGTGCTGGCGTAATGATTGCAAAAGTCATTTGAAACATCACAAATAAAATTTCAGGGATATCACCACTTAAACTCTCAGTACCCACTCCTTTCAAAAATACTTTTGAAAGATCACCGATATAATTGCCTTCACCGCTAAATGCGATCGAATAACCTGCAATAAACCAAACTACTGATGCAACACAAGCAATCCCAAAACATTGAGCTAAGGTTGAAATTGTATTTCGAGATTTAACTAAACCTGCATAAAATAAGCCCAGACCTGGCAAGGTCATAAAAAGCACTAAAGCACTAGATGTTAAAATCCACGCTGTATTTGCACCGTTCATTATAATGCTTCCTCGTTCTTCTCACCTGTTCGAATCCGAACAACTTCGTCGAGATTATTAATGAAAATTTTACCATCACCATATTTTCCAGTCTTAGCTGCTTCAGTAATAGCTGAAATTACCGCATCTTTTTTATCATCTGAAACTGCTAAAAAAATCTGTGTTTTGGGTAAAAAATGCACTTGTACTGGATTGCCTCTATAAAATTCTGTTTTACCTTTTTGATGACCAAATCCTTTTACCTCAGAAATGGTCATTCCTTTAACCCCAATTTCATTGAGTTTTTCCTTAACTGCATGGAGTCTTTCAGGCTTAATGATAGCTCTTATTAATTTCATCAATTATGCTTTTATCGAATAACTATAATTTTTACCTATGATATATTTGAATACCTGCCTCCATGTATATAAATATGATAGATAAACATAATGATTAAAAAACTAATATTGCTTGCTGCAATTCTACTTCCATTTGCTTTATATTATTTATCAATTGTTATTATTAAAAAGGATACAAATAAGAAAATTCCAATTATTCCATTATCACTCGCTAGCATTGTACTTTTAATTTGTGTTTTAATTTTTTTTAGATTCACGGATAATGATCCATCTGATGGAAAATATACTCCACCTCAATTTAAAGATGGAAAAATTATACCCCCAAAGACTCGTTAGAGTTTAAAATCATACACATACCAACACTGTTTGTAAGTCGTATGTCGTAATGGTTTAATTTTTGACTCAAAAGTGAATCAAAAAGAGAACATGGTAATGGATAGTAACAGGATATTAACAGTTTAAGCGTTAACAGCTTCTCTTTGATATCTTTTTCTTTCGTTAGCTTGAAGTAATTTCTTTCTAAGTCTTAGGCTTTTTGGGGTAACTTCTAACAATTCATCTTCATTCACATAAGCCATCATCTCTTCTAGTGACATTCTTATAGGGGGGGTTAGAGTAATTAAGCCATCACTACCTGCCGCTCTGACGTTAGTCAATTTCTTACCTTTTAGCACATTAATCTCTAAATCATTTTCCCTATTGTGTTCACCAACTATCATCCCACCATATACTTTAGTCTGGGGATCAATAAACATCAGGCCCCTATCTTGTAAGTTATAAATTGCGTAAGCAACTGCCTCTCCATTATCAGTTGAAATTAATGCACCGTTTCTTCGTCCCTTAATCTCACCTTTAAATTCTCCGTAAGAATCAAATACACGGTTCATCACACCAGTTCCACGAGTTTCAGTTAAAAACTTACTTTGATAACCAATCAATCCTCTCGATGGTGCTTTAAATATAATTCTTTTTTTGCTTTGACCTGTATCTCTCATATCAGTCATTTCACCTTTTCTTTGGTTCATAGAATCTATAACGGTACTTGCATATTCTTCATCAACGTCGATGGTTACTTCTTCCATCGGCTCTAATTTTTTTCCATTTTCTTGCTTAAATAAAACTTTCGGTCTTGAAACTGATAATTCAAATCCCTCTCTTCTCATTGTTTCTATTAATACTCCAATTTGAAGTTCGCCTCGTCCTCCAATTTCGAATGAGTCTTTGTTATCATTTTCTCTAAAAGATATAGCTACATTGGTTTCAGCTTCTGCTAAAAGTCTCTCTCTAATCATAGTTGAGGTAACTTTTTTTCCCTCTAATCCTGAAATAGGAGAGTCATTGACGGTAATAGTCACAGCCATAGTAGGTGGATCAATTGGAGTAGACTTTAAAGCTTCATTCACATCTAGGTGGCAAATAGTATCTGAAACAGAAGTTGTTTTTAATCCGGCAACACAAACAATATCACCAGCCATCACATTATCCGTTGGAACTTTAGATGTTCCTGAAAAAGTAAATAATTTAGTTAATCTTCCTTCTTCGACTTTTTTATTATCTAAATTTAAAGATTTGACAGTATCGTTAACTTTTGCAATTCCATGAACTACTCGTCCAATTAAACAACGACCTAAAAATGAGTCAGAATGCAATAGGGTTGATAACATGGCAAATGGTTTACTTAAATCAACATCAGGTTCTGGTACATGGTTTAGTATTAAATCTAATAATGGATGAAGATTTTTTCTTTCTTGATCAAGTTCATAATTACACCATCCATCTCTTCCTGAGGCATATAAAACTGGAAAATCCAATTGTTGATCATTAGCGTCTAATGCAACAAATAAATCAAATATTTCATTAATTACTTCTTTGGATCTAGCATCTGATCTATCAACTTTGTTAATAACAACAATTGGTCTTAACCCTAAAGCTAAAGCTTTAGATAAAACAAACTTTGTTTGAGGCATCGGTCCTTCTGCTGCATCGACTAAAAGAATAACACCGTCTGTCATTCCTAAAATTCTTTCAACTTCACCTCCAAAATCTGCGTGACCTGGGGTATCAATAATATTAATTCTTGTATCTTTCCAAATAACCGACGTTGGCTTTGCTAAAATTGTTATCCCTCTTTCTTTTTCAAGATCACCACTGTCCATGATTCTTTCATCAACGTGTTGGTTATCTCTAAAAAGACCACTTTGTTTTAGTAAATTATCTATTAACGTAGTTTTACCGTGATCTACGTGAGCGATAATAGCAATATTTCTCAAGCTGTTTGTCATAAAATGTGCGCTTGATACACTTTATTTATTGATTTGCCAGTTAAAAAAAAATGACAATTTAAAAACCCTATTATTAGTTGTTTTTTCTCATTGTTTGCTCATACAAATCACTACTTTGAGTATTTTGCTGGCTACTAACAATACTTGAAGCTGTCGCTAAAAAAACAAAAAATAACATCACAATAATTTTTCTCATACTTATTTTATAGAAAACAAATAAGACAGTGAAGAAACTGAAATGTGTCGCTAAAGTGACCGCGATAACGTTCTTCGATTCAGCTTGGTTGCATAATAGAATGCACATAATCCCGCTAGCCCCAAAAAGGAAAATGCGTAAATCCAGTTTGTTTGCTGTGAGAGCGGCTGATGATTGTTTGATACATCTAGTACGTAACCAAAAATACCAGGTGTAATTGAGCCAAAACCAATTCCAATCATTGATCGATAAGCAAGCGACCTTCCAAGAATATTACGGTTCGTACTATCTGTTAATGCTGCTGTTAAAACTCCTGAGTCTCCAATGGTAAAAAAGCTGTACAGAAAAGATATCAGTAAAATAATTAGCCAAGATAAACTTGGTATCCAACCCATTAAAAAAGAAAATATTGAACTGACGAATGCAAAAATAATTAAAACATTTTTACTTCCAAATTTATCAGAAAAAACTCCACTGATCATATTTGCAAAAACACCAGTGATATGAAGAGTGATTGAAATTACTAAACCTAAAATAATTGGATTCAATCCAGTTTTGCCAATTAAAACTAAACTTAAAAAAACTGGCATCCACGCCCACATACCAAAAAGCTCAATGCAATGCGCAGTATAACCTTTGACTAAATTTTTATTCTGTTCAGATTGTTTAGTAATAGTAAACTTTTTTAAAACTTTAAAACTAAGTTTTTTGTTTATTTCTTTATATGAACAAGCATAAAAACTAATAAATCCAAACACGGTTAAAACTGCACAAACTAAAAATCCTGTGTCAAAATTATAAAAATTAGAAAAAATAAAACTCACCGATAAAGAAACTCCATATCCAAGAGATTGACCACCAAGCATCATGCCCATTGCAAAGCCTTTATTGCCCCTGCTAAATTTTTCTGAAACTAAGATCATGGATGGACCGTAAATTCCACCTGCTGCTGCACCTAAAATCGTATTAAAAATTAATGCTGAAAGAAAATCATTTGCATAATAATAAAATAAAAATGCTCCGATTGAATTTGTAATAGCTGAGAAAAGTAAAATTTTATTTGGATTAATAAAATCTGAATAATAAGAACTTAAATATAAAGCTATAGCAAATCCTATAACGAGCCCAGTTTGAATGATTCCTGCATTAGTTGCGGATAAATTCCATTCTTGAATTAAGAACGACATCGACCCCACATACATAAAAAATGTAGCAGCAGTTAAAACTCTTCCGAAAAAAAGAAGGTATAGCCAGTTCCAGTTTAATTTAATTTTAGACATTTAAAATTTTATGAAATTTTATTTTTTAGATATAAAAAATAAGCAACAATTTCATAAAAAAAAGAAAAGATTTGAAAAATGATTGGCAATTTAAATAGTCGGTATAAAAAATTTAATTTTGGTATTTTCGACCATAATATTAAAAAAGCTCTAGCCCCTTTATAAAGTTTTCCATCTTTCATGACGTGCAATCTTCTAGATAATTGATCTGTTGTTAAATTTGTAATTTTTGCATCCTCTTGGTTTATGTCAAACCATTCAAGATTATTTTCCATTTTTTTATATAAATCTATTTCCTTCTTACAAACGCTACAGGATTCATTAAAAAAAACTTTTGTAGTCATTATCTTTTTTTC
>CBFHID010000015.1:0-2668 GCA_965655895.1 Candidatus Pelagibacteraceae bacterium
TTATTTGGATATTTCGGTAACATTTCTAATTCATAAGAAATGGTTTTTTTTCTGTTATTAAACACTTCAACAAATTGACCCCAAGTCTTATTCATTTTTCTGATTTTTACATCGTTAAATGGAATGAGCTTATTCTTAAAAAGTGCCTTATTAAAAATATTAAAAAATTTATGAATATCTTTATAAGTTGTTTTGTAATGCATTTGACCCAATGCCATTTCTTTCGAAATGCGTTTCGTATATGCTTTAAAAATATCTTTTTTAACTTTTCTCATTTTTTATTATCTAGGGTTTTAGGCTGGCGGGTATATATGCCTAATTTTTGGAAAGTCTAGATATAAAAGATTGGACTAGATTTTATTCTTCGGCTTCGAGCTGGTCAGCTCCTCTTTTTTCGATTTCAGAATTCAAAAACTCAACCGCTTCTTCTGGAACAGGGTCATCAGACTCCTCCCAAGATTTAATATCGTCATCTGAAAGTCCAAGAGCTTCTTGCACCTCTGAAATATCAATATAATACTCTTCTAGCTTATCTATAAAATCTTCGTAATTCATAATATGGCTTTATTACCAAAACTTTTAAAATATTAAGCAAAAAATTTAACTCTGACAATCTTTATCATCACCTTGTGGTAAATATTGAATATGCCAATGATAGCTATCTTTGCCCGAAATTACTGTAGTTTTTGCATGTCCCATAACTTTGGCTTGGTTAATTACAAATTTACTCACAAACCCAGACAGTTCATGTTCATTTAATCTAACCTCTTGTTCCTTTTTTCCCCCTATAATTTTTACCTTGAACATTTAGGATTTATTCTCTGGAGGCATTGGATCTGCTTCAGGCGATAATTCAAGTGCAAGAGGGGAGGCCGCCCTTGGAACAGCAACAAATGAGTTATCAGAGACTACTCCTTTTTTAACAAAGATTCTGTGAACCCCGTAAAGAATAGTACAGATGTGTGTCATCATAATAAATGTGAAAAATCCACTAGGACCATAATAATTCATAAAAGCAGCACATAATACTGGACCAAAAATTGCTCCAACGCCGTATAAAAAATTTAAACCAGCACCCGCTGAAACAATATTCTCTTTTTCAATAAGGTCGTTCGTATGAGACATGCATAATGAATAAATTGGCATACATAAAAAAGAATAAATAAATATTAATCCATAAAATATTAATTTAGACGTATTCTGTTCATTTATTGCAATTGTGTATTGAGATAATAAATAAGCAGAAATAGAAGCCCCTAATGCAATAATCACAATGACTTTTCGTCGATCAAATTGATCCGAAATATATCCAATAGGCCATTGTGAAATTGCTCCTGAAAAAGCTAATAAAAATGTAGTAAATGATATTTCTATCAAGCTAAAATTATTAGAAGCGCAGTAAACAGCAAGCAAAGTAAATAATGCTGAAATAGCGAGACCAAACAAAAAACTTGTAACAGTCCCATAAGGCGAGATGTCGTATAATTTTTTAATAGAAATAGACTTTATTTTTCTAAAAGTTGGAGCTTTCCTTTTTGTTAATAGGATAGGTATTAATGCCAATGACATTAAAACAGAAATTATAATAAAAGGCTTAAACGATCTAGGATCAGCAATGGACAATACAAACATTCCAATACCCATCCCAATATAAATAATCATCATATAAATTGATAATAACTGCCCCCTTGTTTTGTTATTAGCTCTATCATTAAGCCAACTTTCAACGATAATATGAATTCCAACAATTGCAAAGCCGCTAATAAATCTTGAGATTAACCACGTATAAGGATTAATAAATAATGCATGAATTAGAATAACAAGTGAAGCAAGTGATGCTAAGGCTGCAAAAACTCTAATATGACCCACTTTAAAAACAATATCTGTTAACTTTTGAGCTCCAGTAAGATAGCCAATATAAAAACCAGACATTATAACTCCAATTTCTATGAGACTAAAATTTTCATAAGTTGCTCGAACCCCGAGCAAATTACCTTGAAGACCATGCGCAATCATCATGAAAGCAAGCCCAGTAAATAGCGCCCAAGAATTTTTAAGAACTTTAAACATAATTTAATTTTTACCGCTCATAACACTATTTCTTTATTTTCAAAGCTTAATTCAAATAATTAAAGACAAATCACTTTAAATTTTGTTATTCATCATAAAGTATGAAAATTTTACAAAGCTCTATTAAAGATCTTACAAAGATTAAGACACTATTTAATAAAACATTTAGCCATTCTGAAGGTAAGAGAGAGGGTAAGGTCATATCAGATTTAGTTGTGAAGATGACCAAACTTATTGATGACAAGGATGTTTTAGCTTTTCATATGCTAAATAAAAATCAACTCATTGCAGCAATTTTTTTTAGCCGTTTATTTTATAAAAATACGAATTTAAATGTTTTCGTTTTAGCTCCCGTTGCAACTGATCCTCCATTTCAAAGAAAAGGAATCGCTAAAAAACTTTTTCAATATGGAATCAAAAAGTTAAAAAAGAAAACTGATATCGTGATTACTTATGGAGATCCTAGGGTTTACCAATCTTTTGGTTTCAAATCTGTATCTGAAAAAAAAATGCCCGCTTGTTATAAACTAAAATATCCATTTGGTTGGCAGATGATTAAATTAAAAAACAAAAAAATACCTAAATATTTAACCAAGCC
>CBFHID010000015.1:2678-10499 GCA_965655895.1 Candidatus Pelagibacteraceae bacterium
TTATGAATAACAAAATTTTGTCAAAATTTTTCTTTAAAATTTATCCATATTTAATTAAAAAACTAAAAATTATTATTCATGTTTAATTTCTTTTCCAACCAACGTCATGCCAAACTTGCATCGGAATTAGATGAGGTGATGAGCATGTGGAATAGAAGAATAGACGCTCTCATTGAAAGAAAAAAATCTTTGATTACAGATATTCAGAGCACGATTCACAAAGGGGGCGCAGTGGTCATTAAAAATACGATCATTGATAATCAACATAATTTTTATTTTAGATATAATTCTGAAATTAACTTTGTTTTTCTCATAAGTGTGATTGATAAAATGCATACAACAAACTTTATTCAGTGTGTGGGTGAGAAGCGCTATTATGGATTAACAATCAACTTTGATATGAAAGAGCAAAATCACGAAATTATATTGTTGCCTGATACTACTGATGACTCACAGGAATTAGCAGGTCATTTAGAAAAGCTTGAAAATAAGAATTATCGTTTAAAAAAAATATCTTAAGTTTTGGTGTAGCCCATTACCTAGGCCACTGGGTTTTACGAGAATATTAAAGAAAAACGTATTACTTTTTAAAGTAATGTCATGGCATTTGCAGTCATCACAATAGTATTAGCGAGTAATAAACTGGCAAACAAAACAATTTTTTTCATAACAAATTAATTTAATCGATCATAAAGTACCAACGGTAATAGTGAATATCTTGCATTCAAATTTTAGATATCGATTATTGTCACAACTATCCGTTGTTAAAGTCATAATTTAAAATTATATTCTAACTATGAGTTCATTTGACGATAGAAAAAAAGGGTTTGAGAAAAAATTTATGAGTGAAATGATATGAATATAATACAACGCAGAGCAAAGCTAGAAGATCTAAAGGCAATAGTATCTCTGCTTGCTGATGACAAATTAGGTCGCACGCGTGAGCAAGCTGGTGATGAAATAGCGCAAGAGTATCTTGATGCATTTGCTAAAATTGACAGTGATCCAAATCAATATCTAATGGTTCTTGAAAATGATGGAGAAGTAATAGGAACATGCCATTTAACCTTAATGCCTTCACTAACCTTTTCAGGCAGCACGCGCTTGCAGATAGAATCAGTTAGAATCAATTCAAGTATTCGAGGCCAGAATCTGGGGCAGCAGATGATTAAATTTGCTATTAATTGGGGTAAAGAGTATGGCGCTACAATTTTTCAATTAACTACCAATAAAGAACGCCCAGATGCTCTCAGGTTTTATGAAAAGCTGGGGTTTAAAGCTAGCCACGAAGGCATGAAATTATATTTGGACAACAATGACAAACAAAATCACAGAATTTAATCAAAAGGCTCAAGCTGATTTTCAATAACTCTAAATAATTACTTACTTATTTTTTTTCTTTTTTAATTACAATTTCAACAATTGTGATCACCACTAAAGAAAAACCTAAATCTAAAATTATCAAAACTTTGGTGAGGGCCATTACCTGGCCCCCTGGGTTTTACGAGAATATTAAAGAAAAACGTATTACTTATATTTAAAGCAATATCATCGCGTTTGCCGATATAGCGATGGCATTAGCTAATATCAAAATAGCAAACAAGATGAATTTTTTCATAATTTCAAATTAATACATTCATTGAATACAACCAGCGGTGATATGGAATAGCTTCTATCTAGGTTTTAGATATCTAAATTCTTCATAACAAATCATTGCAGGAAACACCATTCATCACTATATTGAAATTATGAGTTCATTTAATGATAGAAAAAAAGGATTTGAAAAAAAATTCGCAAATGACGAGGAACTAAAGTTTAAGGTGAGCAGTAGAAGAAATCGTTATTTAGGTGAATGGGCCGCTGATATTCTTCAGTATAAGGATGATAAGCAAAAAGAATATATTCAATCTGTCGTCAAAGCAGATTTAGAAGAAGCGGGCGATGAGGATGTAATTCGTAAATTAAAAAAGGATCTTGAAAATCATCATATTACAGAAGAAGAGATTAGAAATAAAATTACTGAGTTTAATCAAAAAGCCCAAGCAGATTTTCAGTAATTTTAGTAAGTGATGCTTAAAGGTTTTTTTATCATTTTACTATTTCAGCTTGCAGGTGAAGTAATCCAAAAGTTTTTTTCTTTAGTTATTCCAGGTCCAGTCATTGGTCTTATTTTTTTACTTTTTACTCTTATTTTTTTAAGGAGGGTGAAAGTCAAAAATATTTTGAATGTAAAAAAAGATGTAATGAGTACTGGAACGGCAATTACTAGTTATTTATCTTTATTATTTGTACCTATTGGAGTGGGTGTCGTGATGCATATTTCATATTTAGAAAAAAATCTTTACCAGGTGCTAGGTGTCGTCGTGATTGGCACAATGTTAACTGTTGGTTTAACTGCTAAGTTAATGGAATATTTAAATCTTTATTTACAAAGAAAAAAGAAATGACAAGCGTTGAAACACTCTATAAAATTTGGGTTTATCTTCAAACAGAACCTTTATTTTGGTTAACGATTACCATCGGAGCTTTTTTAGTTGGAGATTATTTATACAAAAAATCTAATATTAACCCTTTAGTCAATCCAGTTGCCATTTCAATTTTAATTGTTTCAGGAGTTTTAATCGTGTTCGACATAGAGTATGAACGTTATTTTAATGGTGCTCAATTTATTCATTTTCTTTTAGGACCAGCTACCGTTGCACTTGCCATTCCTATCTATAATCAAATTAAACTAATTCAAAAAGAAGCTTTAAGTATTGCCATTACATTATTGACAGGATCTTTATTTGCAATTTTTATAACTTACTATCTTGCAAAACTATTTGGTTTAGACGAGCAACTCATTTTAAGTATGTTGCCAAGATCTGTTACTGCACCTATTGCCATGGGGATTAGTGAGTTAATTAACGGTATACCCTCATTAACAGCTATTATTACAATTGCGACCGGAGTTATTGGAGCATCTTTATCAACCTTTGTTTTAGATTTTATGAAAGTCAAAGATATGACGGCAAGAGGATTTGCTATTGGCTTAACATCCCATGGGATTGGAACAGCAAGAGCGATGAGCAGAAATAAAACAGCTGGAATTTTTTCTGCATTAGCACTCGCATTAAGCGGAGTTGCAGTCTCTATTATAATACCTATTGTGATGAATCTTTTTAGATAATAAAATTATATCATGAAATATTTTTTGATTATATTGTCACTTTTATTTGTCCATTCTGCATACGCTAATCATCATGAAGAAAAAATAGTTATTGAAAGAGCAACCCAGGGATCTGAAATATTTAATCTTGGAAAAGAGGCGTACCAAGCTCATTGTGCTACTTGTCACCAACCTAATCTATCAGGACAAGTTGGTTGGAAAGATAAAGTGGACAAGGATGGCCACAGACTCGCGCCACCTTTGAATGGAACAGGGCACACCTGGCATCACAATGATAAAATTTTGTTTTATATCGTCAAACTCGGTCTTGGAAAAATGGTTCCAAATTATGAAGGAAAAATGATGGGTTTTGGGGATAAATTAAATGATCAAGAGATTAAGTCAGTACTTGCATATATTAAATCTTTTTGGTCTAATAAGAACTACGAATACCAAATGAAATTAAATTAATATGAAATTATTTTTTACAACACTTTTTACTCTAATTTTAAGTTCTTCTGCATTTTCGTCTGCTATGAAAATGGTTGGAGTAAAGGGTAATCCTACAGATGTTTCTAAAACAATTAAAATTGATATGTTCGATAATTATTATGAGCCAAAGATTATTGATGTAAAAAAAGGTCAAACGGTAAGATTTATTGTTCATAACAAAGGAAAGTTAGTTCACGAATTTAATATCGCAACGATAAAGATGCATAAAAAACATGGTCCTGAAATGCTTGAAATGATGAAAAAGGGAATTTTGCTTCCTAATAAGATTAATAAAGAGAAAATGAAACAGATGGCAAAAATGAATCATAAAATGGCTCATTCACATTCCAATAGCGTTTTATTAGAACCAAATCAAAAAGCAGAACTCATTTGGAAATTTACATCAAATGCTGAATTGTATGGCGGTTGCAATGTTCCAGGCCATTTAGAAGCCGGCATGATTTCAAAGATTGTTATTAATTAAAACAATCTATTTTTACCTTCATAATTTTTTATATTTTCATTTTTATAAATTATTAAAATGATCGATGCTATTTTTACTTATGGTACTTTAAAGCCTGGAGAAGAGGCTAATCATTATTTAAATCATATAAATGGAACCTGGCACCATGCTTATGTTTTTGGTCATTGGATCAATGACAGCAAGATTGGTTATCCTGTTATTAAATTAGATAAAAATGGAGAAAAAATAATCGGTCAATTATTTAAATCCAATCAATTAGAAACTATTTTAACGAAATTAGATCAATATGAAGGGGAAGAATATCAAAGGTCAATTACCGATGTTTTTTTGGAAGACGGGTCCAAATATCAAGCTTATATTTATGAACTTGCATGAATATGAAAAATTTTTTATAAAAATATATGGTTTATTTTTTTATTGCTCTTTGGATTGCTGGAAGTTTAACATAGAATAGGTCCTATCATGGTTAAACAAATTACATCTTCCAAGCTTAAAGCGTTGGAGGAAAAAGAAGGACATTACTTAATAGATGTGAGAACTCCGGAGGAATGGGAGTATATTGGAAAACCCGATGGTGAAGCATTGGGAATGACCACACATTTTGTTTCTTATCAGTTTCAACAAGGAGATGGTAGAATTCTTAATCCAAATTTTGAAAAGGAAATGGATGCATTAAATTTGGACCAATCAAAAAAAATTTTCTTTATTTGCAGATCTGGACAAAGAAGTGATGTTGCAGCTGAGATTTATGAAAAAAAAAACTTTGATACTTATAATGTATCCGATGGTTTCTATGTTGATGAAACCACTCCATCTTGGAAAGTAAATAAGTTACCAATTAAATAAATGGAAAAACTAAAACCAAAACCTTTTCAGTTATGGGCCTGGGCTTCTACAATTACTATTATGGCAGGCGCGATCACGGCAGCATTTGGATACTATCCACTTTACAATTATATATTTCTAATAGGAAATTCATCCTTAGCTATTGTGAGTTGGTTATGGAATGAAAAATCTTTAGTTTTTTTAAACGCAGGCCTAGCAAGTATTTATCTAGTCGGTTTGATGAATCATCATTTTGGGTAAAAGTAATTAATATTTTCTATTTAAGATGATCGGGGCTAGATTCACTTACTGTAAAGAAAAGTTTCATTATTTTTTTTGATAATATACTTCTTATCTACAAGAACTTTATATGCCCTGTATTTTTGAGCCCTTGATAAATCAGACTTAAGATTTTTAAAAATGAAGCTATTTTTAACTTTTTTATTTTTAAATAGAAATTTTAATATTTGAGCTTGAAAAGAATTTAACTCATCAAACAATTCTAGCTTTTGATCAATTTTACTAATTTCAAGTATAAATTTTCTAAGATTTTTATTTTTTATCATATTTTATATTGCATGGTTTTAAAGAATTGAATGAGTACATAAAATACTATTAAAGTTCCAATTAAATCACCCACTCCATATCCTATAAAATTATAAAAGTTAACATGCTCATTTCCTTTTATGACTATATTGAACATAGAGTTTAAAATTGATGAAATTATGGCAATTAAAATAATTTTATTCACAACAATATCATCACTGTTTAAATTGAATTTTTTAAAAACTAAATAAACCGCAATATAAGCTGCAACCACTGAAAGAGTTGATAGTATTAATATCATCGTCAAATCTTCTAAAAAAAAATAACCTGTTACAAAATGTGCAGTTAATAATCCAAGAAAAATTTTGGGACCATAAACCATAGCACCAATGACCCTGATGCCATGAGGAATAAAAATGAGCATGGGAAAATATAAACTAATCGTTCCTAAAAGATAATTTTGTACTTTAAATATAATAAAGTATTCAATGACCCAACTGAGTAAATATAATGAAAAAAAAACAAAATTGAGTCTAAAAGTTTGCATTAATCTAAAAAATATATTTGAATTATATAGTCTATGAGCGTGCTTGATAAGTTATTTTATTCATTAGGCCATTACCGCGATGGAGCATAACGCTAATAATATTGCTACGTTTTAACATGAAAATTAACTGATCGGATAATATTTTTCGAATCTCAAATTCATCAACGATTTTGACTTGGAAATTATCTAAATAGTCAATCTCGATACGAAACATATACTACTTTTTTTTATTTGGAGTTTCACACCAAATCAAAAAAGCTATGAATAAGACGGTAATGGGCATACCAATAATAAATAGCAAAAATGCTGTTTGAAGTTGCACGATTGTTTTTGAAAGAAAGGGTTAAGTTAAACTGGAATTATTTCTTCGAATTGAGCTTATCAAATTTAAGGGGTAAGCATACTAAATAACATGTGTTAAAGTATGAATTATTTATGAATAAAGAGAATGCTTCAAAACTCTGGAAATTCATTCAACAAACGGGAGATGAGCTACAAGGCAAACTGCCAGATCACCCTAATCATCCAAAAGGGAGAAATCCTTATGCCCATGTTGCTCTGTGTGTGAAAAATAAATTTAAACTTAGTTACAAAGATATTCCTGATACTTTGTATGATGATGTTATTAAATACATCGAAGAGCTAAAAGCTAATCCTAAGTAAACAGGGACATCAATGATAAGATTTGAAATGATTAATTAAGCACAGGAAACTGTTTGTAGCCACAGTGTATCAATTTTTCTCAACTGTGAAGAATCGAGTTCTTTTTCGATTTCCCAATATCTTCCAGAAGGTGCCATGTATGACAACGCTTCTTCCTTTTCCAATGCTTGCTGCATAGCTTTGTCATTTAGTTCTAAATCTACTTTATCTAAAGAGCTTGATAAGCTTGAGGGTGTTAAAAATTGATCGATAGAAATTTTTGGAAATAATAATCTTGATTGATTTTGTTCTGAAACATTTAATACTTTACAATCATGAGATTTGGCAAAGGCAAATAGTCTTGCAGATTTTGCTTCCAAGGATTGTAAGGTAATATCTTTTCTTAAAGGATCAGGAGCTCCAGTTCCGTAAAAATGACTTTGTTTTTCTTGTTGCTCTGGGTAAATCATATCGCAACCAAGGTAAGCAATGACATCGGGTTTCAGTGCTCCAAGCGCCCAGTAACCAGCTGTAAATGCCATGGTTCCTCCTGCATAAATAAATCCACCAAATGAATTTTGTTTTGGTACATATTGCTTAGCACTGATTAATTTATCTTTATCAAAGGATGTAGGTTGTTTTTCTTTTGGAAAATCTTCTGGGAAAATAACAAAATCCCAATCTTTTCTTAATCTCCAAGCATTATTGATGGCAACTTTATAAGAAACTGCCGAACAATCGATGGATTGAATCCGAGCAGCATCGGGTGCACTTCCTACAATTAAAACTGTCTTCATAAAAATCGTTTAATTTTTATCATATTATAATAGAGTTTATATAACGTTGTTTTGTAATGTTTGAAATTTTTACCATTAAATCTATTCCAAAAAAAAGCTGGAGCTCAGAAAAACCACTTAATTTTAAACCAAAAGTTTCTACCTTTCTTTTGCTTTGTGTTGGTTTAGCTATTTTTGGATTTGGGGAAGGATTATTGCTGGTCTCAACCACTGGAAATTCACCGTGGTCCGTATTAGCAGAAGGAATTACTAAAATGACCGGGATTACCATTGGGACTTCAACCTTTCTTGTCAGTGTTGGTGTCTTATCCCTTTGGATTTTTTTAAAACAAAAGCCTGG
>CBFHID010000016.1:0-8963 GCA_965655895.1 Candidatus Pelagibacteraceae bacterium
AATAGAAGTATTTTAAGAAATAGAATTGATTATATTTTACTTAGTGTAAGTCCATTATTAACAATTCTTAAAATCATTTCTTGATAGTTAATATTTAAATTTAGATTACAACATCGGTAAAAATAACCACCCCTTAATCCTGGCATTAAATTTGCTTCGATGAAATGAGGAATGAAATTTTCATTCATACGAATATCAATTCGACCAATAGATCTTCCTTTTAAAGCCGTAAAAGATTTCTTCGCCATATCTCTTTTTTAATGAATAGATACATAATACTCCATTTTAAGGTATTAAATATCGGTCATATAGTAGATTTGAGATTATTACTTTGACATTATAGACTAAACCCTATCTAAGGTGAAAACGTTTAAGTTTGTTAATTCAATTTTTATATTTCCATATTTAAGTTCGTTTTAAAGACCCCTAAATGCAAAACAAAAAATAAGACAAAGGAAAAGTATGCCGATACAAGGAAAAGTAAAATGGTACAACGATACTAAAGGGTATGGTTTTATCGAACGTGAAGATGGAAAAAAAGATGTTTTTGTTCACTCATCACAAGTTAGAGATGCTGGCTTTGATCATTTAAGTGATGGCGATGCCATTTCATTTGATGTCGAAGAGGGAAAAAATGGCCCTGCAGCGACAAATCTAAAAAAAGTATAATTCATTAAGGAGATCTTTTGGGTATTCATTATAACTACAAATCAAAACGTGGTGAACGAGCAATGGCGAAAGCCAAAAAGAAAAAAGATAAACTTGCTTTAAGAAAATCCAAAAGACCTCCAGTGAATACAGAATTTGCTACCAAAACAGTTCAATTTGCAGACATTAATAAAGTTATCACCCTTGATGATTTGACGAATCCAGAAGATAAATCTTAAGTGAATCCAATTTTTGAATACCGCGTTTTAAATAGAAAAAGTTTAAACGAGCTCGGGCAAGGTGTTGAGAATGATAAAAAAACTTTTTTAGAAAATGGCCTTGATTATTTGGGCCAAAGTCACTGGGAACTTATCTCGGTTGAAAATGGTGAGTACTATTTTAAAAGACCCAAAGATTAGCAAGGCTAATTTTTTCATAAATCCTAAATAAAGAACATATAAGCAAACAAGAATAGGATGCTTCCAATTAAAAAAAAATAGCTGAAAATTTAAACTAAATTCAACCAATAAATTTTAATATTTTATTTTTTACTTTATAATTAAGCGAACTTAATTCCTTGATTGCTCATAGGTAAATCAACAACTCGTTTATCAAGTTTGGCAACTGCGTTTGAAAAAGCAGGTGCAGATGCAGGAACGCCAGGTTCACCAACGCCAGTCGGCTTTTCTTTTGATTTAACAATGTATGTTTCAAAAGTTCCAACATCGCTCATGCGAAGTGGCGGATAATTTGGAAAATTGCTTTGTTCAACAACACCTTGTTTTAAAGAAATTTCATTTCTCATGACATGTCCAATTCCATATACGGCCCCGCCTTCAATTTGATCTTTGATCACGTCAGGATTTATAGCTAAACCACAATCGACTGAACTGACAACTTTTTCAAGTTGAATTGATCCATCTTTTTTTCTTGAAACTTCAGCAACGTGAGCCACATAACTTTAACTTTGTTATTGATATTAATCTTAAACTTCATATCCTTTTAAAAATATATTGATCTTGAAGGCTTAAATCAAGAGATCTTAAATTAAATGTTTATTTCATTCTAAACTTTTTTGCTTATCTATTAATAATAAGCTCGATTAATCATTTAATTTACTAATAAAAAAAACCCCTATTTTTTAAATAGGGGTTTTAAATTCATAGTAACTATTATAAAATTTAACTACTTATAATTAAAACTTTTTTCCTACTGAGATGTAGAATACGGTTGCCTCAGCATCAGCTGTATATGTTTTTGCAGATGAAGCTGCTTTAACAGAATCATAATCTGTGTAGTCAATTCCTGCTCTTACATAGTCAATAAATGAAGAAATTTCTTTTTCAACACCAACGCCTACAGTATAACCTTTAAGATTTCCATCTTTTGATGTTAAAGTTTCAGTACTACTTTTTACATTGCTGATATCTGCAAAAGAGTATCCGATTTTACCCAATGCTTTAACACCGCTTTTAACCTCTTTAGAAGCTTGAAGGTAAATAGTAGTGTGATCACTTAACTCTCCAGAAAAATCTCCACTATTTGAGTCAATGTCAATCGTAGCATTGAAAGGTATATATTCTATACCGGCAGCTAAACCAAATGGTAAATTTGTGTCAAACGCAGCCTCTATAAAAACAGCACCAGCTGCTCCATCTACATCATTAGAACTATTTATTACTCCACTGTCACTTGTTCTCGTAGATACTGAACTAGCATCCAAATTACCACGACCAATTTTTACTCCACCAGAAAACTCGACAGAATTTGCTTGAGTAGTCAAAAAGATTAGCGTTATTAAAGATGTTATTGTTTTTTTCATATTTCTTTCCTTCTTTATTTATTATTTTAAAATATTAATTACTTTATCTGTTGTTAAATATCCCAATTTCAATATCATAAATTAGAAATTAATAAAGAAAAACTTCTCATATTTTTAAGAAATTGCATAACTTTTGCAAAAATAATTTAAAATTGGCTAAAATTAATAAATTCCAACTATATTCGTGTAATGATCTTAGGAATAAAATTCTTAAAGTTAAAAAAACCCTTTTTACAATATGGATTGGTTCTTTGATCTAGCGTCCGATAGAGAAAATGTAGATTTATTTGATTTTGTTTTAAATAATCAAGGTTTTCTCCAACCCCTGGATATAAAGCAACTTTATCGTTTAAATCTAAGTTATTCAGATAAGAGATATCTCGAACTTCAACTTCAGCATGATCTTTTAATCTATCTTGCTGATCATGAATAAGGTCTGATTTAAATTTTATTAATTCATCATCAAGTTCGATAGAACGAGTAAGATTAGTATTTTGTAACAACATAATTTTTTTAAATTTATGATCTTGAAAATTAGATTCTTCAAAGCAAAGCTGGTTATCAAAAATTAAAAGTGTTTGATCATCTGTAATATTACTATTAGTAAAATCTGGATCAATTTGAACGTATTCTTTATCAGATACTATTGGAACGGCATTTTCATTAAGCTTAACTTTGTCATATCTGCCATTTGTAAACTTTTTAATATTCCATTCCTGAGCAATGTAGTTTTTGCCCTTGGTTTGAACACCAGCAGTCCACCTCCAAGACAGTGTATTGGATGCGGGATCTCCATCTTTTAAATATTTCATAAAAAACTCAGCACCAAGTTGCCATGGTAAATCTAATGTAAAAATCCAAATGGATGAAAACCACATTCTAGTGTGATTGTGCAAATAGCCTGTTTCTTTAAGCTCACC
The DNA here is from genome assembly GCA_965655895.1 of Candidatus Pelagibacteraceae bacterium. Lineage (GTDB taxonomy): Bacteria > Pseudomonadota > Alphaproteobacteria > Pelagibacterales > Pelagibacteraceae > HIMB114. The sequence goes on from CBFHID010000016.1 coordinate 3,391, forward strand.
CACCCAATCATTAAAACAATCAATATCTGTATTGCCAGTAACAGCAGCTTTTAAATTTTTATCACTTTCATAATCAAGCTTGAGATATTTAAGATCATTAATAAAATCTGTCCAAACACCAGGTCTTCGCTCTAACCACCCTTTCCAATACGTTCTCCATAACACCTCTTGAATAAATTTTTCTATTTTTGAGAAAGAATATTTTTTTAAACTTTGTTTAATAATTTCATTTTCACTTAATATCCCATGGGTGACATAGGGTGATAAACAAGAAGTATTGGTTCTTTTCTCAGGTCCAAAATCAAAATTACGATCCCTTGCATATAGTCCCAGGTGATTTTCAACAAAAGATTGTAGTTGCTCTAATGCTTTAGATCTTGAAGGATGAAATTGAATCATAATTTGTTTATAAATGTTTTATGAAAAGACACAAAAAAGAATTAATTGGATTGTATGTTATTTTAACAACAATATCGACCATTCTTACTTTAACTAAAAATCAAAATACGTGGTTAGTATTTCTACCTTTTTTCATTGCTGGCTTTGGACTGTTTCACATTTTAAGTGAAAATAAAAAAAAGTAATTTATTCGTTTCTTACCAATGGATAAACACTTGGCTTTAAAAAACGGTAAGTATTAATTAATATTAAAAATAAAGTTAGCGCTCCAATAATGATAAGAACATAAAAGACTGGCATAAACTCAAGCTGCCAACCTAATCTAAAAATATTCTCTATAACAAATTCTGATGTGAAAATTCCAAATAATCCTGCAATCATAAATATTGAAGCGTAGGTAATTAAAAATTCAATTAAATTTGCTTGAATTAATTTACCAGACCTTAAGCCTAAAATTTTAAAGATTAAATTTTGATAAACTCCAAGTCTTGCTTGAACAATAACAGCTGATGCAATGACCATTAAACCAACAATTACTACCACGGAAGAAATAATAACTACGGCCATAAATATCTTGTTTACAAGATCTGTGATTTTTCCAAGATAAGTTGAAACTTTAATTCCTGAAATGTTTGGAAAATTTTGAACAAGTTTTGCTTCATTAATATATTTTTTATCAGAAAATTTCGCTGTCGCGATATATTCATGAGGCAGTTGATTTGCAAACTTTGGATTAATAATCATTGCAAAGTTAATGGATAAATCCCTGTAATCTACTTTTCTTAAACTGGTTACTACTCCAGTCATTTCTCTTCCATAAATTTTTAATGTCAGTTGATCATTTAAATTCACTCCAAAATTTCTTGCAACTTTTGCATCAAGTGAAATTTGTAACTGGTCACTTTCTAAATCAAACCATTTTCCTTCAATAATTGGATTATCTTCAGGTGGTGTATTGCTCCAAGAAATTCTTCTATCACGTTCTAAAACCCAAAAACTATCATTTGAGGGTTTAATATAAGTCAGCGGATCAACACCATTAATTTTAGCAACTGAAGCGGGTGCAATAGGTACAGTTTCATATTTTAAATTAGGATCTTGTTGATTAAGATAATTAATAAAATTATCTTTTACGTCTTTTTGTATACTGACATAAAAGAAATCTGGCGCAATTTCAGGAATAGATTTTTCTAATTCTCTTTTAAAGTTTGTCCCAACTAAAGTTAATGTGAGCAATAAAGTAGCTCCAATTCCAAGCGATAAAACGGTAATTGGGAAAATAGATCTATCCTGGATAATGTTTTTCACTGCAAATCTTAATGGTAAAGCATGGAATGTTTTAAACTGTTTTAAAACATAGATAATGGTCTTTGATAAAAGGTAAAAAACACCACAAAAAATAAAGAAAAATAAGAAGTAAGTTATTGTGTAATAAAGTTTATCTGATCGCAGTAAAAATATTCCTAAAAGAATAATAAGACTGATTAAAATTAAAATAATGTTTTTTGCCCCAAATTGAAAACGAGTAAGTTGAAAAACATTTCTAAATAAACTTGTCGCTTTAATCTGTTCAATAGATGAGATGGTTGGAATACAAAAGATGACTACAACTAAAAAGCCTGTCATTAAAATTAGGCCATAATTAACTAGACTAAATTGGCTTTCTAAAGAAACCCCAAGATTTGCAATAAAATGATTAGCCTGAGGAATGATTAATAAGGACATCCCATAGGCAAGTGAAGTGATTAAAAGTAAAAGTATTAATATTTCAATATAAAAAATTTGTTTAATATTTTGTGATTTAAAACCAATAGACTTCATAATGGCAATACTTATATTTTTTTGATTAATAAAAGAGATTAGCGTATTTGAAATTCCAATACCTGCAATCAACATGGCGCTAATGGAAACTAGGGATAAAAACTCAGAAAAATTTGATATTAAACGCTTTAAATTATTAGCTGCATTTTCTGGTAACCTAATTTTATAAGTTGGAAATTGTTTTAACTTTTCATAAACAAACTCTAATACTTCTTTATTTGGTGCTTTGACTTTATATTCATAATTTACAAAACTTCCCAATGAAGTAACATTTAATTTTTCAAACGCTCGGTTACTAACAATTGCAAAATCTCCAAATAACAAAGCTCGCCCTAAATCAGGAACCGTCTCAACGTAACCAACTACTTTAAATGGAGCTTGTTTCACATAAACCATGTCATCAACTTTTAAATTTAATGTTTCAAAAATCTTACGATTGACCACAATGGTATTATCTTCAGATTGTAATCTTTGCATTGCATTTTCTGGTTTTGAAAATACTTTTCCATATAATGGATATTGATCATCTACAGCTTTAAGCCTGATAAAAAAAGCATTGGTATCATCAGCTAATGATCCCGTTAGCATCGTTGAAAATTCAATGGTAGAAGAGACGATACTTTTATTTTTTAATTCATTTAAAAAATTTAGATCCATTTGCTTGGTTCTTGTATCAACTTCAAAATCACCACCCAGAAGAACTCTCGCATTATTATTTAGTTCTTTTTTCAAACCTGTTTCAAGATTAATAATTAAACTTAAAATAAAAAGACTAATAAAAAGTGTAATAATAATAGAAAAAAGTTTTTTATAACTTCTCGATAAATCTCTTAAAGCATAAGAAATTTGTGTAATCATTGACTAACAATTTGCCCATCTTCAATTTTAATAATACGATCACATTTTTCAGCAAATTTAAGATCATGTGTGACTAAAATTAAACTTGAATTATTTTTATCTGCATATTCAAATAATAAATTTGAAATCATATCAGAATTTTCACTATCTAAATTTCCTGTGGGTTCATCTGCTAAAATCAGTTTAGGACGAACTGCCATAGATCTTGCAATGGCGACACGTTGTTGCTCACCCCCAGATAATTGAGTTGGAAAGTGATGAAGACGATTTTCTAATCCAAATTGAGTTAATAGCTCTTGGGCTCTTAGTTTTGCATTTTCAACATGGTTAATCTCTAAAATTAAAGAGACATTCTCTAATGCGGTATAATTAGGAATTAAGTAAAAAGATTGAAAGACAATACCGATTTTCTTTTTTCTTATGTCAGCTAACTCATCTTCATCGAAAGAAGATATGGCTTGTTGATCAAATATAATCTCACCAGACGTTGGCTTTTCTAGTCCACCCATGAGCATAATGAGACTGGTTTTACCAGATCCACTTTTTCCAACAACAGCGACCTTTTCGCTTGAGTGAATGGTTAAATCTATTCCCTTAATAATCTCAACTGAGGTATTATAACTTTTATAATTTAATTTAATTTGTTTTAATTCTAAAAGTGTATTCATGAAAAAATTTCTTTTTTATACATGGTGTTTAATTGGCATCATACAAATTTCAGCACATGCTGAAACGAAGGTTATGCTATTTGGGGATAGTTTAATGGCTGGTTATGGGCTAACGCAAAATTATCACTTGGACAAAGTGCTGCAGAGAAAATTTAATGCTCAAAATGTAAAGTTTATTAATGCCAGTGTTAGTGGCGATACAACAAAAGGTGGTCTAGATCGTCTGGACTGGTCTTTAAATGATAATCCAAATTTAATTATTCTTGGACTTGGTGCAAATGATATGCTGCGCGGCATTAATCCAGAGGTGACTAGGAATAACTTAGATTTGATAATAGAAAAAATCAAAAATAAAAATATAAAAATTATTTTAACCGGGATGTTGGCTCAACAAAGTTATGGCACTAAGTTTAATGAAAAATTTAATTCAATTTATCCAGATTTAGCAAAAAAATATAAAATTTCTCTTTACCCATTTTTATTAGAAGGAATTGCATTAAATCCATCCCTAAATTTAGAAGATAGAAAACACCCGAATGCAAAAGGTGTTGAAATAATAGCTGAGGGTCTTTATCCATTAATTAAAAAAGAAATTTTTAGCGAATAACTCTTCGCTTTAATAAGTGAATTAGTTTATAAATCATACCAATGAAAAATTTTTTATACCAAGCTGGATTATTATTATTCGATGATCAAAAAAATGATCTAAGAGCTCTTCCAAAAACAGTCAGGTTACAAATCTTAGTTGTCCTAAGTTTGATGTGGTCAGTTATTTTTACATTGATGTTTTGGTCTTATAAAGTTTGGGGAATGGTTCTTACAACATCGGTTTTGGGTCATGTATTGGTCATCATTGGGGTCTACTTCACAATGAAATCCTTTCAAAATGCAAGGCAATTCAAAATAAGAAATGATGGTTATCATAACACTACTCGCTCTAGACAAAATCTATGGGTTGATGGGAAAAAAGTAGAGTTAGATAAAAAGGATCCAGGCGGCGAACACGAATGAGATTAACATTATTGTTAATACTTGCTGCATTTGGAATTTTTATGCTAGGTTTAAAGGTAACTGGAGATTCACCTGTCTCTAGAAAAGCTCCCATAGAGCAGTCCAAAGAGTCGATGAAAGAAAAGTGGAATAAAGCAATAGACTGGTCAAAAAATAGAAATAAATAAATATTTTATAAAAAATTTAAACTAATAATTGTATTCATTATTTAATTTGAATTTTAAAAAAAAATACTAATATTTGTTTAATGAAATTTAAGTTTCGAGTTTTAAAATCTATTTTACTATCTTTTTTTATTTTAATTTTATTTCAAAATTTATCATTCTCACAACCAAAATTAACAACCACCAAACAGTTTGAGCAGATCTATAAATCAATCGTTGAAATTAAAAGTTATGTTCCAGAAAATGCAAGAACTGCAAAATCTTTGGGTATTGAGAGATTGGGCACAGGAGTTGTTATTGATAAGAAGCATATTTTAACTATAGGCTATATTGTTGTTGAAGCTGAAAAAATTGATATCCGTTTACCCGATGGTAAAACGGTTCCAGGTAAGCTAGTTGGATATGATCATCAAACTGGATTTGGTATTTTAAGAACAATTATTCCAACTAACTTAGCACCGCTAAAATTAGGCAATTCTGATAAAATTAATGATGAAGATATGTTGTTTGTTATGCCTTACCCTTCACAAGGCCGTGCATCTGCTGGTAAGGCTGTATCGAGAAGATCGTTTACGGGTTACTGGGAATACCATGTTGAAAAGCCAATTTATGTTTATCCAATGAATGAGTCTTGGGCTGGAACGCCAGTATT
>CBFHID010000017.1:0-2457 GCA_965655895.1 Candidatus Pelagibacteraceae bacterium
AAAAAAGATGTTGAAAAATTAAAAGATGCGACAAGAGATATTAAATTTAGTAATGGAAATGGTAAGCACTAATGACCAAGTTAGTGATTGCATTATGTTTGTTTCTTAATGGTGAGCTTAAAGAACATAGGGTTCAACAATCCATGTCTGATTGTTTAAAGCATAAAAGAATAGCAACAAGAAATATGGATATGAATAATAAACAATATGTTTGTGGTGAAGTACAAGCTATCATGGATAAAAATGTAGATGGCTCTTTAAGTATTAAGAAAATTATTATAGAATCTAAATAATGAATAATTGTATAAACATGACGGCTTATGGTTGTGTGTTATCAGGAGATTGTAGATGTGGTACAAACTTAAATACAAAATCTTACGATGGTTGCTTACAATCGTCAGCAGATGGGAAAATAAACTTTGGCGTAAGTTATACGTTAAAAGGATTGATAAAAGATTCAAATGAAACTAACTGAAAATTTTAGTTTATCAGAACTTACAAAATCTCAAGTTGCTGAACGTAAAGGATTATCAAACAATCCTTCAAGCGATCATATTGCAAATCTAAAAAAATTAGCAGAATCTGTATTACAACCTTTGCGAAATCACTATGAAAGTCCAGTGATTATTACATCAGGTTATCGTAGTGCTGAACTTTGTATTCATATTGGTTCTTCAATTCATAGTCAGCATTGCAAAGGACAAGCAGCAGACTTAGAAATTATTGGTATTTCAAACCATGATGTGTTTAAATGGATTAAACATAACTTGGATTATGACCAATTGATATTAGAGTTTTGGAAAGGTGAAGATGAACCTAACTCCGGTTGGATTCATGTTTCATACGTTGGAAAGAAAAACAGAAAAGAATCTCTAAGAGCTTTTAGAGATGAAGAAGGTAAAGTAAAATATAGACCGTTTTAACAAGGAGAATATTATGTGGTTACAAGGATTACAACTAGCATTTAAAGCTGGTTCTCATATATTTAAACAACGTCAACAAACTAAAATGTTGATGGCAGATGCACAAAGACTTCATGCAGAAAAAATGGCAAGAGGAGAAGTTGAAATGCAACAGCTTATAAAGTCTGATCAACAACAATCTTGGAAAGACGAATTTGTTTTGCTTTTAGTTTCAGCTCCTGTGTTGTTATTGATATGGTCAGTATTTAGCGATGATCCTGATATAAAATCTAAAATAGATTTATTTTTTGATTATTTTGGGAATATGCCTATGTGGTTTCAGATCCTATTTATTTCGGTAGTTGGTGCTGTATATGGTATTAAGGGAACTGAAATCATGAGGAAGAAATGAAATTTGTATTACTGATAACTTTATGCTCATTGCAGTATAAAAGTTGTTTACCACCCTTAGAAGGTGGTTTTTATAAAACTTGGCATGAGTGTGCAAAAAATGGTTATGAAAAAAGTTTGTCAGTTATAAATAGTATTGAACCAAAATTATTTAATGATAATAAATATTCATTGGGTTTTAAATGTGGAGAATTAGAAGATGATCAAATATAGAGGAGAAACATTTTCAGGTTATAACAAACCAAAGAGAACACCAGGTAAATCTAAAAAGTCTGCGGTGTTGGCTAAACAAGGAGATCAAATTAGATTAGTTCGTTTTGGTGATCCTAATATGAAAATTAAAAAACACATTAAAGCAAGACGCAAATCATTCAGAGCCAGACATAAATGTGAAGGTGCAACGAATAAACTTTCTGCAAGATATTGGTCTTGTAAGGCTTGGTAAATGCCAAGAATAAATAAAAAAGAAAAAGTTTACACAATTGGATTGTGCAAATATTGCGATGAATTATTTGATTCAAGTGTGCCATTTGTTGTGTTTGCAAGTAAAGACAAAGCACATTATGAATGTTATAAAGATCACACAAACAAAGAACAAAAAGAAAAAGGAGTAATATAATATGCCAATGGTAGGAAAAAAGAAGTTCGCATATACTAAGAAAGGCAAAGCTGCCGCTAAAAAATATGCAAAGAAAACTGGTAAGAAAATGAAAAAGGGTTACTAATGCACAACATTATTACATCTATAAAACATTTTATTTGCAAAATCTTTTGTATTAAACAATGCAAATGTTTATGGAAAAGCAAAGGAAAAAAATAATGCCTTATTCAAAATATTCTAAGAAACAAAAAAAACTAGCAGCTATTGCACCGCCTAGAAAAAAAATTACTAGAGCTGATTTAATGAAACTAAGACGAAAGAAAAAATAATGAAAAAGGGATATCATAAAACAAAGTCAGGCAAGTTAGCCAAAAAGGGTTTATATTATTATATTAATCGTAAAAAGGCTAAAGGAACTAGCAAGAGTAAAAGCAAAAGTACCATTTCATCTAAAACTTACTCTGCTATGAAAAAAGGTTTTAAATAGTTTGCGACTAAGAACATAGTCTGTGTGATACCTTAGTATCATGGGTGGTAGGTGGG
>CBFHID010000017.1:2555-8916 GCA_965655895.1 Candidatus Pelagibacteraceae bacterium
TATTTTAAAGTTAGACGACAAGCCAAAAAGGATATATGTACTTGCCGCCTAACCACACACAACAATAAACGATTAGTTTATTTTTTACATTTGTGAAGTTTGACCAACAGGTTTGCTTTCGCTTTCCTGATTCTGATGGACTTCACTTGAACCATCAAAATTCCTTAATTCATTATCCAACCCATCTATAAAATAAGAAAACGATACTCCTAAACCATTGCATAACTGCAAGAGTCTAAAAACGCTTAGTCCGTTCTTACCTTTTTCATATTTCTGAATTTGTTGAAATGTTACATTACAATGCTTTGCAACTTTTTCTTGAGATAAACGCTTTAGTAATCTTATATCTTTTAAACGCTTACCAATTTGTTTTTCTATTTCTGTTCTTATCATTTGTTATCCTTTTCATTTAGCGAATAATATCCTTAAAGTCTGTTACAACTTTTAGCATACATTAAGAAATTATCTAATTAACTATAGATAAAATCTTGCTTTTCTTTCAAAGCCTGTATTTTAATTCCAAGTTTATGTTGCTCATCTTGGAACTTTTGGAAAAGCTTTTTATATTTCCAAGCTTTTTGTAGCTTATCATTTTGCTTCTCCTCTAGGCTTTTGATCTTCTTCGGATCGTACATTATTCGCCTTTTCGTTTAGTTTAATACTAGCCTTATTCAGTTTTAAAGAAAGTATGTTTACTTTGCTTTCTGAGTCAGGCTTTTCTTTTTTAGCAGCATCCTCTACGCTGTTAAAAAATTCTGTAATTTTAACTCCTACATCATAGTAAAAGTCTTTTTGAACTTTATTTTCTAAACTCATTTTCTTGATATGTATAATTTATTTTCAAACTATTTACAAGCTTTATTTGTTTGTTATTTAATCTTATTTTTCTTCTACTAGAATCACCTTTATCTATTAATCCCAATTTCATTAAATCATTTACAATAGCATTGGCTCTTGACCTGGTAAATCCTTCATGTTTTGCAATCTCAGCAAATGTTGGTGTAAATTCATGCTCTTTGTAATATGTTGCAATAAATTTAAAAACTTTAAATTTTTTATCACTTAGATATATTTTATTCATTTTTATCTTTCTCAAATAATTTCGTAATATTGTTGTCCTTTATATATTTTTCGGCTTCTTCAATTTGTTTAAAAAAATTTTTAGCATCTGATTCGTTTTTATTTAAAAATTCTAATAGTTTTTCTATATATTTTTTTGCTTTCTTAATATCCATGATGGTAGAACGTAATCCCCCACCATGTTTTTCCCCTGATCTAAACAAATGTTTAGCAGCAGAACCTTTTAAATAGCCAACTACCTCTTGATCAGATAGTTGGCTAATGATTGCATCCCAAGTTTGGGTTTGCTTCTTATAATGTTTCGGATCGTCTGATTCCATAATTAAAACGGAATTGAATCCTTTTCCTTCTTGTAAGGATTTGAAATCTTAAAGTGAGGATTATCTTTTCCTGTTTGAGGATTTACTGCATTACCCCAAAATGATAAATCATATTTACCAGCAGGTATCGTAATATCTTCCTTTAATTCAAAACCATTCCAAGAATGAGTCGGTGATTTTTGTGAAGGAGTTTCATTCCTAAACACATTAAAGTAAATTGGCTTTTTTAACATAGCTCTCCTATTTATTAGCGTTTATTTTTTTTGTAACTTCTTCGTTTATGTATTGTGCTTTCTGCTTGACATACTCAAAGGTACTTGGGTCAGAATCTTTTAAGTCCATAATTTTAAACTCTTGCATAAACTTTTGCTTTTGAGTTTCATAATCACTCATGTTTTTTGCATACTTAGCTGTTTCATTTAAGTATTTTAAAAACTCATCTGCTACAGCTTTTGCATTAGGGTTGGGTTGAGTATTGGTTTTAGCTTGAGGAAAGGGTTTGGCATTATATCCATCTTCCCCATCACTTTCACCGGTCTTTAAATGTAAAGCATTTAAGAACGCATATTTTTTTGAATATGACATAGCTTGACCAGTTGCAAACTTATCAAGTTTATTCACTGCTGACGTTCCTTTAATTGTAATAGATTGTTGAGGGTCATCAATTAAATATATTGTCATTTTACAAGTTACTAAGATATGCTGATCTTGTAAATCGTTTTCATATTCAACTACCGGAAACAATCTGTTTTCCAATAATACTTTCATTGCTGTTTCTTGAACCTGTTCATGGCTCAAAGGGTTAAAGTGCATACCTGGTTTCTTTTTATCTTTACTGACAAAAGCTCCAGCAGCACTAGATAGTTTTTCTAATATATCCTTCATCGGCAATAACTCTCCTTTACTTGTTGTTTTCCTATCGTTGTGTGAAACCAAATATAACTATATTGTGTTCCTTCTTTCGTACATTTTTTACCTAACTGTATTTTATATGTTTCTCTATCTTTAGATGCTGCACAACTAATCAAGACCAACATACAAAGTAGGCTTATTATCTTTTTCATTTTGTTCCTTTCTTTTTAAAAAAAATTTTTCTATTTGAATCATAATTGCACCAATCACACACATAATTAATGCAAACCAAAAATAAAATGTGCAAACAAACATTACAAAAAAGAATGTTTCCCAATCACTCATATATCTAACAACTTCTTTCTAATTTTTTCAAACTTGTCTGCCATAATCTTTTCTAATTGTGTTTCTAATTTTAATTCTATTTGTTGAATCACAATCATTCTTTCAAGGTAAGTCATATCTGCACTCTCTCCTACATGAAATTTTTCTAAAATTTTATCAATTTTAAATTCAAAACCTGGTTTTAGTTCATCTTCTTTACGATCATTGAGCATTTGCTCAACCATTGCTTTTTCTGCAAAAGTTAAATTATTATTCATTGTTTCCCCTAAAACTTAATCTTAAATTCTCATGGCTTTTTCTCATCCAGGTATCTACTTCTTTTCTAAGCCTTGAATTATCATCTGATAATGTTTTATTGTCTTGCCTTAATACTTCAACACTTCTTTTTAATTTTAAAACCATTTCGGTCAAATGCTTATACTCTTGACTATGAATTTTTGTTATAGATTGTTCATGATCTGCCATAAATGAAATAACCCCATTATAAATATTAATATTGATGCACCAAAATAAATCCAAAAATCTTTATCAAACATAAAGTTTAATTAATCTTTCGTTGTATTCGTTTGGCATATCTTTAAACCAAAAATCATCTTTTCGTATTGATGAAAAATCTGTTTTAATAATACTTGCTAATTTTTTAATATCTCCATCCGAATATTTTAATTTGTTTTCCCAAACCTTTTGATAAATAATAAGTTCATCATAATACTTTTGTAAATTATCAGGTCTAAGTTCTGGTGTATTATCTTCATGAAACGCTATGACTTCTTCTTCTGTAGCATAAATTAAACATGGTTTTTTTTTAACGACCTTTGAGTACAAAGCCATTTGCATTAAGTCAGATGTAAAGATTTTACTATCTATTTTTCTTTTACCTAAAGCATATCCAGATTTATTTTTTCTTACTGAACCAAACAAATTTTTAAAATCAAAGAAATATTCTAAACCTTCTAAATCAACAAACATTCTCCATACAATACCTATCTTATCATTCCAGTGCATATATTCTGTTTCAGCTTTAAATCTTCCATTATCTAATTTTAAAACTTCATTAACGAAATTTTTAATGATTTGTTCTGCAATCTTTGAAATCAATTTGGCTTTAGCAATTTCTTTTTCACTTGGATGTTTGTAATCTGAAACTTTCTTTTCTATGATTGGCATAACATCAGACACAGGTACATTTTTAGTTAGCATAGTTTGAACGCCTTCATGTATTAATGTTCCCATAAAAAAACTTGAGTTTTGAGGTATGCGATTTAATTCATCTTTTGTTAAAACTATTTTTCTTTGTAACCTTACATCGTCTGGTAATTTATTTTCTGAAACAGAAGTATTCTTTAAACCAAATTTTGTGTAACATTCATCAATCGTTCTAAGTTCGTTATCCATGATTCGTTTTAATAGTCTGATTTGAACAAAATGTAAATAATATATTTAACAAATATTTACATTGTATTTTATTTCAAATTACTGTACTGATTCGTTTTGGATAACTTATGAGATTACCTAAACTTATAAAGTACAGAAACGCAACTATAAAGCTTATAAAAACGCCTATAGATGAGGCTAGAAGGGGTGATTTTTTAGGTTTATACGACCCAAATGAGAATTCCATTAGAATTAGTGAAGAAATCAAAAATAAGGCTGAAATTGCCGAAACTCTAGTCCATGAAATATTGCACTTAATTATAGACAAATCTAAACGACCAGTTGTATCAGAAGAAAAGACAGTAGATAACCTGGCAAAAGAGTTAGTCATATTATTGTACCGAAATAAACACATTTTAAACTTTATTCAACGATGCCTGAAATAATAAGATTAACACCATACGAAATATCAATAGCAGCTCAAGTTGGTTGCATGAGAGTAACAGAGTCTTTAAGAACAGACCAAAAATGGGGTCATAATTATTCTGGCTCTGTCTATAAACAATTTGCTGACTCTATTTCTGGTGCTTGTGCAGAATTTGCCGTTGCACAATATTTAAAAATTTTACCACAAATTCACTGTAATAATTTTGATAGAGCTGACATCATTGTTAATGGAACACAAATACAAGTTAAATCACAAACACCTAAACCCAATGGCAAACCTTTATTGTATATTAGACAAAATGCACATGACGGAGAATTGTTTTGCTTTGTCGTAGATAAATCACCGGAGTTTGAGATACTTGGTTTTATTATGGCTAAAGATATTATATATGATGATACTAGGCTAACTAATTTTGGTAAACCTAGACCTCCTGTTTATCAACTTCAGGTTAATGAACTCAAGGAATTAAAAGACATTGTATGAAAGTTTTAGTAGCTTGTGAGTTTTCAGGAACTGTTAGAGAAGCATTTAAGAAAAAAGGTCATGATGCTTGGAGCTGTGATTTGTTACCAACTGAAATACCAGGACAACATATTCAAGGAGATGTTTTCGAATACTTAGATAAAGATTGGGATTTAATGATTGCTCATCCACCTTGCACTTACCTTGCTAATAGTGGAGTTCAACACTTATGGAAAGATAGAAAAAAGGAAAACGGAAAAAACTATAGAAGATGGATGTTAATGAATGAGGGTAAAAGATTTTTTTTAGATTTATTATATAATCCATATATACATAAAATAGCAGTAGAAAATCCGGTACCACATGGATATGCTGAATTACCTAAATACAATCAAATTGTTCAACCTTATTACTTTGGTGAAGAAGCTATGAAAAAAACTTGTTTGTGGCTTAAAAATTTAGAACCTTTAAAACCAACAAAAATTGTAGATAAAGGAGAACAATATTATACTAAAGAAGGTAAACCAAATGGCTCTAAATGGTATCAATTACCGCCAACAAAAGATAGATGGAAACATAGAAGTAAAACATTTGAATCTATTGCAAAGGCTATGGCAGATCAATGGGGTTAAAAAAAGTTGCGAAAGATAACAAAGTTAAGCAAATAAAGAAACTAGAAAATAAACTAAAAAAGCTACAAAAAAATTGGAATAATAATATACAAGAAATGTCTGATATTCAATATCAAATAAATATTTTAGAATATGAAACCAAACGAAACAAAACTTAATATGTATGAACTAACAAGATTAGAAAAGAAAAATTGTGAAAAGATTTTAGATAAAGTTAATCAAGGTAAAAGAAATTATACTCAAGATGAATTAAGTTACATTCAAAGAATGAATGATTATAATATGCTTACAGAGAAACAAATGAAACACATTCTTGCCATATTTGTGAGTCTGGCAATAAGTAAAAAGATATGAACGATAAATTTGAAACGATTATTGGCTACATACAGCTTGTTTTATTCTTATTTATCCTTTGCCTAGCCTTCGTAGCCTATTTGGTGGTCAATGTATTTGTATGGCTTTTTACGGAGCTTTATCAATGGGTTTCAAAGTGGGTTGAAAGGATATTTTGTTAAATGAAATATTTTGAAAAGGTAGATAGGGAACTGATACATAACAAGGTCTTAACAGCTAATGAAAAGATGGTTTTTATTATCTGTTATTCTTTTCGTAATGCTCCTAAGGGTTGTAGAATATCTTATGAATACTTGAAGCAAAGGACAGGCATAAAGGATAGTAGAACGATTACTAAAATCCTTGACCGACTCACTCTTTTCGGAATGTTGGCAAGAAAGCAGATTAGTAATAAAACGCTGCACTTTGTTTTTGATAAACCTACGATGCAAGAATACATTAGGCATAATATTAATAAGAGAAATAAACTTAGAAATGTTCAATCTAAACGCCTC
>CBFHID010000018.1:0-5205 GCA_965655895.1 Candidatus Pelagibacteraceae bacterium
ACCTCGTTCGACTTGCATGTGTTAGGCGTGCCGCCAGCGTACATTCTGAGCCATGATCAAACTCTCAAGTTTAATAACGGCGTACACAAGCTTGATGTATAAATACACCACTTGTACAAATTACTATTTGTATAAGTTTACTATAAGCGTGTACGACAAATTTTTTTTGACAAATATAACCGTCCACGCTTCTCTTCTATATTTTACGTTTTAAAGAGCTCAACAAAACTGCGAAAAATCTATAATTAATTAAAGATTTTTTTCAGTTTTATTTATAAAATTTAGCTAAACACCTGAATAATATAAATTATTCGGCGCTAGGAAGAGGCGTAATATAGGAAAAACGACTTAAGTCAAGCGGTCAAAATATGACAAAAATCGTTGAAATATAAGGGTTTTTTTTGACACTTTCGAAACAAAACAACTTAGGGTAGTTAATTCCTGAGAAATAATAATTAAAAAAATATGATAGACCAAATAACAACAAAAAATTTAAAATACATTATTTCTGGTTTAATTTTTTTAATAATTTTATCATTTTTTTTTTTAAATCAAAATTATTATAGTCAAAGCAAAAATAGCAAGGGCCTTGATGAATTTAAAATTGAAATTAAAAATATCCATTCTTTATTAACTAAAAAAAAACCAAATCAATATAATAAAAAAAAAATATTAGTCGCAAAAGGTCAAAATTTAAATTCATTATTACGAGAAGCAGGGGTCTCTCAAAAAGAGAGATTTAATATCTCACAAGTTCTAAAGCAATATATCAATTTAAAACAAATCAATACTGATCAAATCTTTGAAATCATAATTGATGAAGAAAAAAAAGAGGTAAGTAGATTGACTGTTAACTTAGACAACATTACCTCAATACATATTTTTAAAAAAAATAATATATTTGTTGCAAATAAAATTGAGAAGGTCCTTTTTAAAAAAACAGCCCTAGGTGAGGGGATAATTAAATCAAGTTTATTTCGAGCTGCTCAAGAACAAAATATCGAACCAGAGGTAATTGTTGATTTTGCAAGAATTTTTGGATTTGAAATTGATTTTCAAAGAGACATTAGAAAAAATGATATTTTTCAAATCGTTTATGACAAGTATGTTGATGATGACGGTGTATTACAAAAAAATGGTGACATCATATATGCTTATATGAAAAACAAAAATAGAGAGATTGCATTATATCGTTACGTAGATCAAAGAGGTATTACTGGTTATTATTTAACAAATGGTAAAAGTATAGAAAAGGCTTTAATGAAAACACCTATTAATGGTGCTAGATTGTCCTCTAGATTTGGCATGAGAAAACATCCAATCCTTGGATATAATAAAATGCATCAAGGAACTGATTTTGCTGCACCTACAGGAACTCCGATTATGGCTTCTGGCTCAGGTATTATTGAAGTTGCAAAATGGAATGGAGCATATGGAAAATATATAAGGATACGACACAATTCTAAATATAAAACTGCTTATGCACACTTAAGTGGCTATGCTAGAGGAATTAAAAGTGGAACTAAAGTCAGGCAAGGACAAACTATTGGTTATGTAGGTAGCACTGGTAGATCAACGGGTCCACATTTACATTATGAAGTATTGGTAAATGGAAAAAGAATGAATTCACAGCGATTAAATTTACCCTCTGGTAGAACTCTAAAAGGTGAAGATAGAGAAAAATTTGAAATTACAAGAATTAAAATTGATGTAATGAGATCAAATTTAGTAAATTAATTTTTATTCCGGTTTAGCTATTACGCTATTAATTTTTTCAATTTTACTGTTTTTTTCCTCATCCTGCTCGTCTACTATATCCTCATCAGAACTTGCAATATTTGAACTGACCTGATTTTCATTTGAAGTATCTGGATGTTGGATAGTTTCGTTTTGTAACGGAAGAGATCTGGAAAAATGATCTGCATGTTGAAAATAATTTTCTGCTAAAATTCTGTCTCCAGCTGAAAGAGCTTCTGCTGCAAGCTTATTATATTTTTCAAATAATTTAGTTGCATTGCCATTAAATCTTACTCTCTGATGATTGAAAGATCTTCCTTGGTCATTTAACTTAATAACTTGTGATGGTCTTGAGCCAGTATGCCTACGACCATTTCTTCTATTATTATTTCTCCCTCTGGGACGTCTATCAAAAGTTGCCATTTTATTGGTTTTATAACTATATCAATTAAGTTAATTAAATATTTTATTAGATATGGATAGAGATCATAATTAATTATGATTGTAAAGCTTAATTTTTGACTTTTTTTGCTATTAAACACCTTACTTGATTATTAATTAGTACAAATGTTTCTTCAATTTTAAAGCCATTTAATTCTAACATTTTCCCTATTTTTTTAAATTGAAAGTCACCAATTTCTAAAGCTAGGTAGCCGTTTAATTTTAAATTATTCTTTAAATTTAAAATAATATTTTTGTAAAATTTTAAACCATTTTTATTATCTGCAACTAAGGCATCTTTTGGTTCATATTTTTTTATAGATTTGTCTAGCTGAGAGTATTCGGATAGCTTTAAATATGGTGGATTAGAAATTATAAGATCAAAAAAATTTTGTGTTTTAAAAGTAAACAAATCCTGCCTAATTATTTTAAGTCTTTTAGTTGAGAATTTTTTTTCAAAATTAATTTTAGTATTTAAAACAGCTTGTTTTGAAATATCTATAGCGATACCACTAGAATTTTTATAAAAATCCAACAAAGCAAAACTTATACAACCTGAACCGCATCCTATATCAAGAAATTTTATTCTACTTTTTTTTTCAATTCTTTTTGTAACTAAGTCTACAAGAACCTCTGTCTCTGGCCTGGGTATCAAAACATTTTTAGAAATATCTAGTTCAAAACTCCAAAAGTGACTTTTATTCAAAATTTTAGATACAGGTTTTGTTGATTTTCTTTCATCTATATATTTAAAAAATAAACTCTTTTCTTTTTTGTTAAGAATTTGATTTAAGTTAAGATATAAATCTAATCTATTTTTTTTCTTTAAAACATCGGCTAATAATACTTCACTATCTAATTTATATGTTTTGGATTTTGCGTTTAATAATTTATACGAGCTATCTAATGCTTCTGATATTTTCATTATTGCTCCAGTTGTTGCTCTTGGAATTGGATCTGCAAAGCATCCGACATCTCTGAAAATACATCTCCAGATAAAAAATCAGTTAATTTATGCAAAGTTAAATTGATTCTATGATCTGTTACCCTTCCTTGAGGAAAATTATAAGTTCTTATTCTTTCTGATCGATCGCCGGAGCCAATTTGTGATTTTCTAGCTGAAGACCTCTCTTGCTCTATTTTATTTCTTTCCATCTCATAAAGTTTAGATCTTAAAATTTTTAATGCCTTTGCTTTATTTTTATGTTGAGATTTTTCATCTTGCTGTGAAACAACAATTCCACTTGGGATGTGAGTAATTCGAACCGCGCTATCTGTTGTATTTACAGACTGCCCGCCTGGTCCACTAGATCTAAAAACATCTATCCTCAAGTCATTATCATCAATTTTAATGTCAACTTCTTCGGCTTCTGGCAAAACCGCAACTGTAGCAGCTGATGTATGAACGCGCCCTTGGGTTTCAGTCTTGGGTACTCTTTGAACCCTGTGCACGCCTGACTCAAATTTTAATTTAGAAAATACATTTTTTCCAGTGACTGAAAAAACAACTTCTTTGTAACCACCTGCCTCACTTTGTGAAATGCTTATTATTTCAGTTTTCCAACCATTACTGGATGCAACTTTCTGATACATTTCAAATAAATCTCCTGCAAATAATGAAGCTTCCAGCCCACCAGTCCCAGCTCTGATCTCTATTATTGCATTCTTTTCATCAGCCTCATCTTTTGGAAGCATAAATATTTTAATTTTGGTCTCTAAATCTTCAATTTTTTCATTAATTTCTTGAATTTCTAATTCTGCCATTTCCTTTAGCTCTTTATCAGCTGATTTATCCTGAATAATTTTTTCAGATGCTTCCTTATCTTCAATAGACTTGATATAGGCTTTTACTTCAGAAATTATATCACCTATTGAAGAATATTCTTTTGAGTTTTTAACATAAGTATTTTTATCTATATCTGTTTGAGATAAAGCTTTCTCAAGACTTTCATATCGTACAACAATTTCTTTAACTTTATTAATCGGAAGCATTTAATTTTTTTTAAATTCTTGAGCTTTCTTTTCTACAAGTTGAACCACATGTTCAATAATATTATCATTCGGAACTTTGTGATCCTGCAATCCCGAAATGTAAATCATATTACTTCCTTTTCCGCCACCTGTTAGTCCAATATCTGTTTGAGCGGCCTCTCCAGGTCCATTAACAACACAACCGATAATAGATAGTGTTATTGGTTCTTTTATATGAGCTAATTTTTTTTCTAAAATTTCAACTATTTTAATAACCTCAAAACCTTGTCTGGCACAAGATGGGCATGAAATAATTTTAACTCCTCTATTTTTTAAGCCAAGACTTTTTAATATTTCTAGTCCTGCTTTTACCTCCTCAACTGGATCGGCGGATAATGACACTCTAATTGTATCACCTATTCCTTCCAATAAAAGAAGTCCTAATCCAATAGAAGATTTTACAGTCCCTGAAAATAAACCGCCAGCTTCAGTTATTCCTAAATGGAGTGGATAATCACACTGTTTAGCAAGTAATCTATAAGCTCCAACTGCTAAAAAAATATCAGAAGCCTTTACACTTATTTTAAAATTATAAAAATCATTTACTTCCAGTAATTCAATATTTTTTTTTGCACTTTCAACTAATGCCTCTGGACATGGCTCTTTAAACTTTTCTAAAATATCTCTCTCGAGTGAACCTCCATTAACGCCAACTCTAATTGAGCAATTATAATCTTTTGCAGCTTTAATAACCTCAGCCACCCTCTCTTTAGAACCAATATTACCAGGGTTAATTCTCAAACAGCTCGCTCCCGCTTTAGCAGCCTCTATTGCCCTTTGATAATGAAAATGAATATCTGCAACAATAGGTACATTAACATTTTTTATAATATCTTTTAATGATTTAGTAGAGTCCTCGTCTGGACAAGAAATTCTAACGATGTCTGCTCCAGCATCATGAATTTTATTTACTTGTTCAATTGTACCCTTGATATCCGTAGTCAAAGTATTTGTCATAGATTGTACTGATATAGGATTTTTTCCTCCAACTTTAAC
>CBFHID010000018.1:5305-8629 GCA_965655895.1 Candidatus Pelagibacteraceae bacterium
CCTTCTTAAAATATCTCTAAAAGGTCTTATAGATTGCATATATTTTTTTAATCTAATTCAAATGCTGTGTGTAAAGTTTGTACAGCTAAATCTGCATTTTTATCCTCAACTAAAACTGATATTCTAATTTCAGACGTAGATATAACTACAATATTTATATTTTTTGAAGCTAAAGCGTTAAACATTTTAAATGCAACACCAGGATGCGTAATCATGCCTGCTCCTACTATAGAAATTTTAGAAACTTGATTATCTGTTATTAGTTTCTCGTATCCTATTTCAGATTTCAAATCATATAGAATTTGCTCTGTCTTACTCATATCATCTCTTTTAACCGTGAATGTAACGTCCGTTTTCTGACTATCTGCAGAAACATTCTGCACAATCATATCCACCAAAATATTTTTGTCATTTAAGGGCTTAAATATAGCTGATGCAACACCCGGTTTATCTTTCACTCCTATAAGTGTCACTTTTGCATCATCTCTTGAGTAGGCAACACCAGTTATGACTTTATCATAAGATATTTTATCATCGGCTAAAATTTGAGTTCCGCTTTTTTCTGGTGCAAATGTAGACTTTACGTATATTTCAACTTCATTCATCATTGCTTTTTGTACAGATGAACTTTGCATAACCTTGGCACCAAGTGAAGCCATTTCTAACATTTCATCATAAGAGATTTTTTCAATTTTTTTTGCTTGATCACAAATGTCCGGATTTGTTGTAAAAACACCCTCAACATCTGTATAAATTTCACATCGATCAGCATTTAAAGCTTTTGCAAGTGCCACTGCAGAAGCGTCTGACCCACCCCTACCAATAGTTGAAATTCTCATTTCCTCAGAGATGCCCTGGAACCCTGGTACGACAACTACGTAATCTTTTTTTAAATATTCTAAGATTGATTCTGAATTCACTGATACAATTCTACTATTTTTGTGTTGTCCCTCTGTAACAATTGGAATCTGCCAACCAAGCATAGACCTTGCTTTTGTACCTCTATCTATTAGGCATGCAGATAAAAGTGCTGATGTTACTTGTTCACCTGAAGATAATAAAACATCATATTCTTCATTAGAAAAATTTTTTGAAATAGCTCTGGACTTTTCAACTAAATCATTTGTTACGCCCGCCATAGCCGAAACTACCACTACTATTCTTGCATCTTTCTGTTTTTTGCTTTCGATGATACTTGCCACATTTTTAATTCTTTCGATATTAGCAACAGAAGTACCACCAAATTTCATTACAATTGTAGTCATTTTATTAATATAAATTTGTACTTAAATACTCTTCAGATATAAATTAAACAATACCAAGTGTTAAAAATATGAACTCTAAAAATACAGCAAATCAAGAAGAAATTAATAAGTTTGATAAACTTGCTAGAGAATGGTGGGATCCAAATGGGAAATTTGCTCCATTACATAAATTTAATCCGATTAGACAAGAATATTTGATAAATCAGATATCAAATCATTTCCAACTAGACCTTGATAAAGAAAAATCATTTGCTGATCTTAGTATTCTTGATGTTGGCTGTGGTGGAGGTCTCTTGTGTGAACCGCTTGCTCGATTGGGTGCAAATGTTACGGGTATTGATGCTGCTAAATCAAATATTGAAGTTGCCAAAATTCATATGAATGAAAGCGGACTAAATATTAACTACTTAAATAAAAAACCTGAAGAAATAAAAGAAAAAAAATTTGATGTTATTTTATGTATGGAAATAATTGAACATGTAGATGATGTTAATTTTTTTATAGAAAGTTGCGTTAATTTAATAAAACCAAATGGATTGATTTTTTTTGCTTCTTTAAATAAAACCTTAATGTCATTTGCTTTAGCAATTGTTGGTGCAGAGTATATTCTCAGATGGCTGCCAATAGGTACACACGATTGGAAAAAATTTATTTCTCCAAATGATATAATAAATAAAGTGTCTAAACATTTTCTAACTCATATTGAAACAAAAGGTGTTACTTTCAATCCTATTAGAAATAAATGGAACCTGAGTGATAATACAGACGTAAACTATATGTGTTATTTTAAAAAAGACTAACTATTATTTTTTCCTACCCAAGGGATTGTATTTATTTCAATACCTTCATCTAATAGTTCCTCGGTTTGTTCAGGTGTTGCCTTACCATAAATACTACGAACATTTTTTTTATCATAATGAATAGACCTTGCCTCTGAAACAAAATCATCACCAACATATTCTGCATTTTTTTCTACATATTCACGTAGGTCTCTTAGTTTCTTATTGATGGTTTTATAAAATTCTTCTTTTTTATTTTTTTTATTATCTAGATTTTTTTTTGTTACTATTTGAGGTGACATTAATTGTTTGCTAATTTTGTTAGATTTTCCACACTGACAAGAGAGTAAATTTTTTTTCTCTAATATATCATAATCTTTTGAACTGGAAAACCAGCTTTCAAACTCAATGCCACAATCACATTTTAAATTATACTTAATCATATTTTTCAAATAATATTAAACATATATTTTTCAAGAATGTAATTATTTTTTTTCAAAAAAAAGTATTACCCTTCCAAGAGTAATTCCAAACTTTTTAACTTTTGCAATATTTATAAGGTATCCATCTTCTTGTAAAAACATCCAGTCATCAAATTTTACATTGATATGATTATTTCCTACTTTCAATTTAAATCCATATTTCCAATTAAAAGCATTGCCATTCACAGAACCAGTGGCAGTACCTATAACGCCATCTGCATATCCAGAATATTTATTTGGATTATTTGTATCTCTTTTTAACTTCCATTCTCTATAGTCTTTTGTTCCATCGTCATAAATAAAATCTTCTTTTAGTATTAAATTTTCCCCATCCCATGAACCATCGATAAAAACCTTAAAACTCTTTTTTATATTTCCGAACCTATCTTCAAAAACACCCCTTGCTACAGTTTTGCCGTTAAAATAATCTTCTAATTTTAATACGGGCCTTTTGTCTTTATAATCTTCAAGTTTCATATTTGAGCATCCATTTAATATAATAAAAATAAATATAACAATTAAATTTTTCATATTTGATAGTATCTATTTTTTAACCTTTTTAATATTAATAAACCACCTTTTAAAAATTTAAGAGGATAAGGTCCCTTAATATTTACCCATAAAAAATCTTTTACATCTTTATTATTTAATTTTCCTTTCCATGTTTTTAAAGAAAATACATTCATTATTATAAAGTTTTTTTTATCATAAGTATGGCTTATCACATCTAAACTTTTTAAACTTTGAGTGTTAATTCTAATTCCAAGCTCTTCGTAAAGTTCTCTTTTTAAACCCTCT
>CBFHID010000019.1:0-1987 GCA_965655895.1 Candidatus Pelagibacteraceae bacterium
TATATTAAGTTTTTTTTTGACAGACCAATGTTTTGCAGTTTCAAACGAATATTTAAAAAAAAATTATAAAAGTGAATTTGCACATTATCATATGTTGGGTTCAGGCATTACGGTTTGGGTTATCTGGCAGCTTTCAAACTTATTAGGTGTATGGTTAGGTGATATTGTTAGTGATCAGCTTAGTTTAAATTTTTTTGTAGCTATTACATTTTTAGCATTAATTGCAAAAGACCTTGGAAAGCTTGATCATTTTCTTGTTATTTTATTATCTGCCACATGTTCATTAATTTTTTATAATTTACCTCTTAAAGCTTATGTGATTGTAGCAGCGATTGCAGGGATTAGCCTTGCCTATTTAATGAATAGTAAATTTAAAAGGTTTATAAAATAAAATGAGCATTTGGACATATACAATCATAATTGGAATATTAACTTTTTTATCAAGGTATTTAGTGACTGCATTTGCGAATACAAAAACTTACAACGAAACAACTAAAAAAGTTTTATCTTACGTTCCATCTGCAGTTTTTCCTTCACTAATTTTCCCTGCAGTTTTTTATAAGGATCAATCTTTTGTTATTTATTCAAACGAAATTTTAGCTTTTATAATAGCATTTATTATAAGTATAATTTTTAGAAGTGTATTATTAACGGTATTAACGGGTATTACCGTATATTTGCTAATTATTTTCTTATAGTAGTTTATAATTTTTTTTGAATTACGACGTCAACTAAAATTGCAATCACTAGATTTAGGAATGTAATTGCACAAATTATAATAAAGCTAAAAAAATATGTCCATGACCACCAGTAAATCTCTTGCATTGGAAGCATAACAGTTTCCCAGGATGATAAGGTTAGGACTTGAAATAATGTTATCAAAGACACGCCAACATCCTTCCATCTTGCAGGATCATCTTCTCCAAAAAGAATGGATCCCATCGTTGCGTAAATATAAAGAATAATAAACAAAAGTAAGCTAACGAAGAAAACTCTTTTAATCGAAGCTAAAACTGCTTCAATGATTTGCTTGAGTTCTGGAATTACAGAAATTAACCTAAGCACTCTAAATATTCTTAACAGCCTTAGAACCAAAAAACTTGAATTATTTGGAATTGGGATAAGCGATACGGCAACTATAAACGTATCAAATACATTCCATCCACTCTTTAAAAAATCAGATTTCTTTGGTTCGCCAATAAATCTAATTAAAATTTCTATAACAAAAAAAACGGTAATTCCATAATCTAAAAGACTAATTAGTTCTAAAAAGAAAGGATCTAGTTTATAGGTTGTTGCACCAATCAGAACTGCATTTAAAATAATAATAGAGACAACAATAAATTGAAAAACCCGATTATCTTTTAGATTTGAAAAATATGAGGTCATTAGCGTTATATAAACTTTTTTTTGTAAATTTAAAGTAACGAGATTGTAACAAAAAATTCACTTAAATTATTCATTTGCATTGTTATAAGGCCGCAACCTCATTCTCTAATTATATTTAGATTATATAAGTTCTCCCCACAGTCAGGGAATGAGGTTAACAAATTCTTATAAAAAACATATTCTATTGGTATTAAATTTATATGAAATGCTTAAATATTTTAATTTTACTATTTTTCTTTTTGAAGCCTGTTTACGCAGCTGAAAAATTTAACTTAAAAAAAATTATCGAATTAAATAATCCATGGAGCTTAACATTTGTTAATGAACAAGAAGTATTGATTAGTGAAAAAGAAGGACAAATTTTAATTGCAGATATTAAAAGTGGAACCAAGAAAAATATTGAACATAATTTAAATTTTAAAGTAGATGGACAGGGCGGGCTATTAGAAATTTTAAAACATCAAGATGACATTTATATTTGTTATACTGAAAATAGAGGATCTGGAAACACAAGTACTTCTATCGCAAAAGCAAAATTTTCAAAAACTAATTTAAGTTTTAAAAATATTTTTGAGGCTAATCCACCTATCAATTCAGG
>CBFHID010000019.1:2087-8498 GCA_965655895.1 Candidatus Pelagibacteraceae bacterium
ATCGCAAAAGCAAAATTTTCAAAAACTAATTTAAGTTTTAAAAATATTTTTGAGGCTAATCCACCTATCAATTCAGGATATCATTTTGGATGTCGTATGGTTATTCAAAATGATCAGTATATCTACGCAAGTATAGGAGAAAGAGGCGAGGGAAATATTGCTCAAGATGGAACGAAACATCCAGGCAGTATTATTAGAATTAATCTTGATGGATCTTCCCCTGAAGACAATCCAAAATTCAAAGGAAAATCTAACTGGTTATCAGAAATTTATCAAATTGGTATTCGTAACCCTCAAGGAATGACTGTGTCGCCATTTAATAATAAAATTTATATTTCAAATCACGGTGCTAGAGGAGGGGATTTTTTTGGCGAAGTTAAATATGGAGAAAATTATGGATGGGAAATTTGGTGCTGGGGAGGAAAAAATTATAATCTTACGGCATGTGGCGATACTCAAAAATGGGATCAACGGTTTAGCAAAACTCTTTATACATGGACTCCGTCAATAGCTGTGAGCGCAGTTCAAATTTATCAAGGGGAAACATTTAAAGATTGGAACGGTGATATCTTAATGACATCGCTAAGGGACCGATCTTTGAGAAAACTTAAATTTATTAATGAAAATAAAGTAGGTGATGAACAAATTATTTTTAAGGATAAAATTGGCAGAATAAGAGATATAAAAATCGGACCTAAAGGGATAATATATTTGTTATCAAATGGGAATTCTGCACTTTGGGAAATGACCAAATAATTATGGAAATTTTAAATTTTAAAATCTTGTACGTTGGAATTGGACTTCTTACATTTGTTTTTTTAGAATCTATTTTTCCAAAAGAAATTATTCAATTTAAAAAAAAGATTACAAGAATTTCAAAAAATTTGTTTTTTTGGCTACTTAATATTGGTATCACACCCATACTTATTTTACCTTTAACAATTTATGCGACAACCTTAAATTTACACGAAACTTTTGTTATCAAAAATTTAATTGGTCAATTTATTTTTCATTTAATGGTATATGATCTTTTTTTATATTTTTGGCATCGCGCTAACCATGAAATTAAATTTTTATGGAGATTTCATCATGTCCATCATCTCGATGAGACATTAGATGTTTCCTCAGGTGTGAGATTTCATTTTGGAGAAGTCATACTGAGTGCTTTTGTGAGATGTTCGGTAATTATTGCTTTTAATATAACAATAGAAAATTTAATCATCATAGAAGCAATCGTTTTAATCTCATCAGCTTTTCACCATTCTAATATTAAATTACCAGTGCGTTTTGAAAAAATGTTATCTTATATCATTGTCACTCCATCTATCCATTGGGTGCATCATCATAAAAGACAAAAAGAAACCGATGCAAATTATTGTGCAATTTTTAGTTTTTGGGATTTCCTTTTTGGAACGAAATCAAATTTTAAAAGATACCCCGGGATGCCCATAGGTGTTGAAGGGGATAGCGATCAGCCTATCAATAAGTTAATTACACGCCCTTTGAAGTAGTATGCCCATCTTATTTGTTGACTTTAATCATTTAAAAGTATCTAAGCTCACAAACTAACAATTTATCTTAATAATCTCATTGCAAAATTTTCAAGAACTCAATTTACATAAAGACTTAAATACATCTTTAGCAAAAATTAATTTTAATAAACCTACACCGATACAGGTCAAGGCAATCCCTTTAATATTAAATTTAAGAGATGTTCTAGGATCGGCACATACCGGAACTGGAAAAACAGCTGCCTTTTGTATCCCTTTAATCGAAATGGTTTTAAGCAAACAATGTAAACGTGCAATCATTCTTGCTCCAACACGAGAGTTAGCAAAACAGATTGAGACAGTTGTTCAAACATTAACAATTAAAAATTCACCTGTTAAAAGCTTATCGCTTGTGGGCGGCGAACCCATGGGTAAGCAATTGAATCGTTTAAGATCTAATCCACAAATTATTATTGGAACACCTGGTCGAGTTAATGATCATTTGAAAAGAAAAAGCCTAGATCTTTCCAAAGCAAACTTTCTTGTACTCGATGAGATGGATCGAATGTTAGATATGGGATTTAGTGTTCAAATTGAACAAATACTTAAATTCATACCTAAAGAAAAACAAACGTTAATGTTTTCAGCAACTATATCCAAAACAATTGAAAAATTGTCATCCAAATATTTGAGCAATCCAGAAAGAGTCACAGTTGAGGAAGACAAGTCTAGTATTCCAAAAATTGATCAAAAAGTAATTAATTTAACAAGTGAAGAAAAATTTCCTTATCTTGTTAAGCATATTCAGGATCAGCATGGACTGATGTTAGTTTTTGTAAAAACAAAAAGGAGTGCAAAAAAAATGGCTAAAGCTCTTTATAAAGAAGGGTTTGATACTGATGCCATTCACGGAGATTTAAGACAGAATAAACGAACAACAGTTATTAAAAATTTTAGATCAGGTAAAATTCAGGTTCTTGTAGCCACAGATGTTGCAGCTCGCGGATTAGATATTCCAAATATTGAACATGTGATCAATTATGATTTACCTCAACAAGCTGAAGATTTTATTCACCGAATTGGAAGAACCGGTAGAGCTGGAGCAAAAGGACAAGCATGGAGTTATGTGACTAAAAGTGATAGTCGTCAATGGAGAGAAATTGAGAACATACTCTTTCCTGGAAGAAAGACTTCAATGCAAGGAGAAAAAAGACGCGATTTTAAAAGTAAAAGTAAAAGAAATAAGTTTCAAAAAAATAAAAAATCCAATCATCGTGATAAAAGAGATGGATTTGATGATAAAAAATCAAATTTCAACAGAGGAAAAAAATTTTCAAAAAATAGAAAAAAAGGTTCAAAAGGTAAATTTAGTAAAAAAAGTAATTTTAGATTTAAAAAAAAATCAAAAAATTAACTTGAATCATTTTATATATTAATTAATTTTATTCTTATAAAATTATTATGATAACTAGTGCGACTGATCAATTTCATTGGAAGTGTAGGCATACTTGGAAACGGAGTGCCAAAAATACCATGTGGTGTTTATTGGGTTGTGCAATTGGGGATTTTGGAACTATACTTTTTTTTCAAATAACAAAAATTCCATTTCCAGTTTTAGGGATTATGACACTTGCAATTATTAATGGTTTAATCACTAGTATCATTCTTGAAACAATTATTTTAATGAGGCAACAATTTTCATTGAAAGAGGCCTTTAAAGTAGCAATTAGTATGAGTTTTATTTCAATGATCTCAATGGAAGTTGCTATGAACGCGACTGATTATTTTTTAACAGGCGGCGCTATATTGACATGGTGGGTAGTTCCCATTATGCTAATTGTTGGATTTCTTACTCCGTGGCCCTATAATTATTGGAGACTTAAAAAGTTTGGCCTAGCGTGTCATTAAAATCAGATATAATCCAATGGCAGTATAGTTGTTTCTTTTAATTCTTCTAAAGAAGGAAAACCACTCACACTCGCAAAATCAATTTTATTAATTAAATTAAAATAAAATTCATTGTAGCTTTCCGAATTTTTTAGTCTTACTTTTAGAAGATAATCAACCTCACCCATC
Organism: Candidatus Pelagibacteraceae bacterium; assembly: GCA_965655895.1. GTDB lineage: Bacteria > Pseudomonadota > Alphaproteobacteria > Pelagibacterales > Pelagibacteraceae > HIMB114. The sequence goes on from CBFHID010000019.1 coordinate 5,654, forward strand.
AATCTATGGCATTCAACAATTTGAGGCGTATCCTTGATGATTTTTTTAAACTGGTCTGTCCATGCCTTGTTATGATTTGTGGTTTTAATATGAACAAAGTATGGGCGTTCTAAATTTAGTTTTTGTTTATTAAGAACCGCAACGCTCTTATCTATAAAACCAGCTTCCTTTAAATTCTTAACTCTTCTGTAACAAGGAGAAGGAGATAGATTAACTCTAGATCCAAGCTCTTCCATTGAAATTTCTGCATTTTCTTGAAGAATTTGTAGAATTTTTTTATCGATTTCTTTCATATTATTAGAATGTTTTACTAATTATATTCACTATAATAACAATAACTTATTAATTTATATACTATTTTACTCAATTTTAGCTTATTTTACTACTAAATATTGATTATTTAGGATTTTATTTTACATAAGCATCAGTTCGGTAATGCTACCTAGTGAGTTATGGTTACTCCCTTATCTTCACTAGGTAGATAAAAACTGAACTAATGAACTTAAACTACCGAATTTTTAAAAACTTAAAAAAGGACAAAAAAATGAAAAAAATATTAACGTCATTAGTTTTGTTTTTCTTTGTAACAGCCGCTTACAGCGCAACCCCTTTAGTTGAAGCGTCATGGTTAAAAGAAAACATTAATAATAAAAACATTAAAGTCATTGAGATCAGCAGTAAATTTGTAAACGGGTCTTATGATAAATTTAAACAAGGTCATATTCCTGGAAGTGTTTATATTGATCACATCGGTGACAAATTAATTTCAACACAAAAAGGTGTCATTGGACAGCTACCAGTTAAAAAAGAATTAGAAGCACTATTTTCTAAACTTGGTATTAAAAATTCAGATCATGTTATTGTAAGTTACCTTGGAGTAAACTCATTAGACTTTGGAAGTGCTGCAAGATTATACTGGAGTTTAAAAGTTGCAGGACATGACAATGTTTCTATTTTAAATGGTGGTTTAAAAGCTTGGACCGCAGCTGGTTATAAATTAGCTAAAGGCGAGACACAAATCACTCCATCTCAGTTTAAAGTAAAACTTAATGACAAATATGTTGCAAGTTACAAAGATGTCAGAAATGCAAAAAGAAAGAAAAATGGTTATGCGTTAATTGATGCAAGACCTAAAGCTTTCTTTATTGGTGAGAAAAAACATCCTAAAATTCAAAGAGCTGGAACGATCCCAACTGCAGTGAATTTAGAAGAAGCAACCATTGTTGATGGAAACTTAAAAGTAAAATCAGCAGATGAGATCAAAGCTTTATTTGAAAAATCAAATGCAAAAGGAAAAAAAGGTTATGTTTCTTTTTGTAATACAGGTTGGTTTGCAAGTACAGTTTGGTTTGCTTTAAGTGAAGTTGCTGGAATTGAAAATGTAAAATTATATGACGGTTCTTTAGCACACTGGACACTTAATCCAAAAAACGAAGTTATTAACGGAAAAATCTAATACTTAAGAATTAATGTGCGGCTACCTTTAGCCGCGCATTTTTTATTATGAGTGCAATTGCAAAAAAAATTGATCTAACGGTTCTTGGCTACGCAGTTTTAGCAATACTTTTATTTTCTTTTTTATTTATTTCACAAGTTGGAAATAGACACCTTTATGTTTTTTTAATTGGTATCGGTCTTGGAGTTTCTCTTTATCATGCTTCATTTGGCTTTACTGGAGGATGGAGAAATTTTATTGAGCATAGAGAAAGTTCATCACTTCGCGCTCAAATTATCATGTTAGGCCTTGCGGTCATTTTATTTTCTTTTTTTATTGGCTCAAATAGCTGGATTTATCATGGTAAAATGATTGGGGCGATTGCACCAGTGAGTGTTTCAGTTGTGGTTGGATCTTTTATGTTTGGTCTTGCCATGCAGCTAGCTGGTGGTTGTGGTTCGGGAACATTATTTACAGCAAGTAGTGGTAACGGAAAAATGGCAATCACATTAGTTTTTTTTATGATTGGGTCTTTAGTTGGTACCTACCATTTTGATTTTTGGAAATCACTTCCTTCATTTGGAGGAGTTTCACTTATGACTGAATTTGGAAAAGTTAATTCAGTTTTACTTCAATTAAGTGTTTTAATATTGCTTTATTATTTTATTTATAAATCGGACCAGAAAAGGAATGTTAATTTTAAACACACAGATATTTTTGATTTTTCAAATTTTGATTTATTTAAAGGGCCTTGGCCTTTAATTTTAGGCGCTGTTTTATTAGTTTTTTTTAATGTTTTAATGCTCCAAGCTGCAGGACATCCTTGGGGAATTACTTTTGCATTTGGTTTATGGGCCGCAAAAATTGTACAGTTCGTAGGATTTGAAGTAAGTAGTTGGTCTTTTTGGCAATTATCTTACCCAAGTACGGCATTAGAAAACAGTCTCTTTGCCGATCCAACAACAGTTTCGAACCTTGGTATTATTTTTGGTGCATTGGCAGCTTCTGCTTTAGCTGGTAATTTTTTTAAAGCCTCGCTTATAAATAAAAAGATTTTAATTGCCGCTATTCTTGGAGGATTCTTTATGGGTTATGGCGCAAGACTTAGTTTTGGTTGTAATGTAGGTGCTTTATTTAGTGGTATTGCTTCAGGCTCTTTACACGGCTGGGTTTGGTTTTTATTTGCTTTTATTGGTTCCGTCATTGGTGTTAGGTTTAGAAGGGTATTTTATTCATGAAACGTATAGTTTACCTTTTTATTTTAACACTTTGTTTAACCCTTGCTTTCCTCGATCATGATAGTAACGGGGTTGCTTATAACCCTTTGTTCCATAGCCATGATGATCAAACAAGTGGGGCATCCCAGTCAATTTCTATGCCATGCGGGCTAGGTGGATCAGAAAATCACAA
>CBFHID010000020.1:0-6136 GCA_965655895.1 Candidatus Pelagibacteraceae bacterium
TTAAAGAAATTGGTTTAATTGGAAAAGACATAGGACGTTTAGCTGAAAGAACAGCGGATATTGAAAAACGATTTAATTTGGTGGCTGAACAATTTAGAAATGTCAAAGTCTCAGCAGATAAAATTCAAAGTCGTGCTGAAAAGATTCAAGATTTAGAAGGCGTTAAAGTCGAGGAGATTGATAAATCATGAATTATGTTTTTTATGATTTTGAGACCACGGGAAGGTCTTCAACTTGGGATCAGATCATTCAAGTTGGAGCTGTTTTGGTAAATGATACCTTTGACATCTTGGATAGATTTGAAGCAAGGTGTTCTTTAAAACCAGGAACGGTTCCAGAGCCTGGTGCGTTATTAGTGAACAAGACGACACCTGATATGCTCAAGAAGACCAACCTTTCACATTTTGGAATGGTTCAGATGATGAAAGAGACTTTTGAGAAATGGTCTCCTGCAATGTTTATTGGTTATAATTCATTAGCATTTGACGAAGAGTTTTTAAGAAAAACTTTTTTTAAATCATTAACTGATGTTTATTTAACAAACACAAATGGAAATAAACGTGGTGATATTTTAGGATTAGTAAGGTCTGCACATCTTTATTATCCAGACTGTTTAAAAACTCCAATTTCTGAAAAAGGAAATGCAGTATTCAAACTTGATCAAATTGCATCAATGAATGGAATTTCTCATGATAACGCCCATGATGCCATGGGAGATGTTTTGGCAACTCTAGGTATGGCAAAAATTATAGCTGATAAAGCACCTTCAGTTTGGAAAGCGAGTCTAATGACTATGAGCAAACAAGATGTGGGAACTATAGTTCAAAATGAAAAATTATTTTGCATTAATGAATATTTTTATGGAAAAGCAAGACCCTTTGTTGTGTCTTATGTTTGTAATCATCCAGTATATAATTGGCCTCAATGCTTTGATTTAAAAAATGATCCTGAAGATTATTTCGCTATGGAGATGCCAGTTTTAAAAGAGGCAATGAAAAAAAGTCCTAAAATTATGAGGAGTGTTAAAGATAATAAACATCCAATCATTATGAACCCAACTTATGCAACTAATTTTGACAGCTACAAACAAATTGGAATTAAAAAACTAAACGAGAGAGCTGAAAAGATTAAAAATAATGAAGAATTTGGAAAAAAAGTCTCAGCCATTTTACAAGAGCAAGTTCAAGAAAAACAAGATTTAGATTCGCAGCTTGATATTCAGGCTGAAGAGTCGATTTATTCTGGTGGTTTTCCAGATGATAAAACAAAGATGGCTTTAAAAGAATTTCAAAAAGCTGAGTGGAAAGATCGTTTGGTGATTGCAGATAAGATGAAGGATGAACGTTATAATTATTTTGCAAAAAGATTAATGTATGAGGAGGCCCCAGATTTACTGCCTAAAGATCTGTATAATGAAATACATCGTGGAATTGCAAAGAGGATTTTAAGTACGAATGATGAAAAATGGAACACAATCCCAAAATCATACAATGAGCTTGATACACTGAGGGCAAAATATGAGGAAGAGGGAGATGAAGAGCGGTTGGCAATTACAAATGATATCAACAATTTTCTTGAAGAAATTGAGAAAAAATATCAAGACGCTTAGTTGACAGTTTTGGCTTAATGCTTACATTTTAATTTTAACATAAAGGAGATTCTTAATGCCTGCATTAAAAGTAACAGATGAAAATTTTGAAGAAACAATTGGCAATAAAGATAAGCCAGTTCTAATTAAATTTGGGGCAGAATGGTGCCAACCATGCAAGATGATTGCCGGCCCATTAAATGAGTTAGCAGAAGAAATGTCTGATCAAATAGTAATTGGTGATCACGACATTGATAACTCTCCAAATGCACCAACCAAATTTGGTGTGAGAGGAGTTCCTACCATGCTACTATTTAAAGGTGGAGAAGTAGTCGATTCTAAAGTTGGAGCAGCTTCGAAGGAAGATATTAAAACTTGGATTAACTCTAAGGTTGGATAATTAATTAGATTATTTTTTCAGTCTATATTTAGCTAGTATATTTAAGTTTTTATCCGTTAAAACCATTTCACCTTCACTAGCACTATAACTTAGGTGCTCACCAACAATGACATAGTGTGCGCAAAGTAATAAATTGCCGTCACCATTCCATTGTTTAATGTATTCTCTAAGTTTCTTTTTTTGTTTTGAAGCATTTCCTGAAAATTTTGAACTAAAAGTAGAATTTAATGCTGAGAATGTTTTAAATTCACCAAAGAATTGACATGTTTCCATTGCCCTGAACCATTGTGAACTAAGTGCATGTTTAATCTCAACTTTATTCTTTTTAAATAATCTAGAGTATTTTAAACCTTGCTTAACTCCATATGAACCAAGATTACGTTGTGTACTTCTAACTCTTACGTCAAAATTATCTGGATCACCACCACCAGGGGCTGAAAAATGTCTTAACCATAAAATTTTATCATTTCCTTTTAATAGATCAAAAAACTTTTTTTCTTCATCAGCTGAAACAGAAGTACATAAAATTAAAAATATAATTAAGAACTTTTTCATATATTCTGCTCTAATACCTTACCTGCAGAATAAAGTGAACCACAAACCACAATAATCCCATTAGGATCTTGAATTGCAAGTTGAGCAATTGCTTCCGTTACAGAATTATTTGCGTTCGCGTGAATGCCAAGTTCTTTTGCTTGTTTGATAATATCTTTTGTTTCATAAAAATTTTCTCTAAGTTTAAAACACTTCATTTCAGTAACCATAGAACTAAAGCTTATTAGATACGCCTTTAAATCTTTAGAAGTTAGCATTGAAAAGACAAGATAGATTGATCGTTTACCTTTAATTTTTTCTAAATATTCAGCCAAAGATTTACCAGCTTGTTCATTATGACCGCCGTCAATAATTAGAGTATTAGTTTCTTCGTGAATATAAGAGAGCAATTTCCCTTTTGTAATATGCTGAATTCTACCCTCAATTTTAGTATTTTTTATCCCCTCAGAAATTTTTTTATTATCTAATTTTATATTTAAAGTTTTAACAGCTTTTAGGGCAACCGCTGCATTTTGAATTTGAAAAGACCCCTTCATAGTTGGTAAATCTAAATCTAGTAGACCATCATCATCTTGGTAAATCATTTTATCATTTTCTTTTTGTACGTTAAAATCCTCAGAAAATAGATGTTTTCTTATTTTTTTATTTTTTAGTTCTTCATCAATAAAACTCAAAACATCATTGCTTTGCTTTGCAATCACTACATTAACATTATCTTTAATAATTCCACATTTATTATGAGTAATTTCTTTTAGAGTATCCCCTAAAAAGTCTTTATGATCCATACTAATAGGAGTTAGAATTTGTACCTTTAAATCTTTGTAGTCAACGTTGGTACTGTCATATTTTCCACCGAGACCCGTTTCCATAATATTAAAATCACAATTTGCATCTGCAAACGCTCTAAACGCAATGCATGTGATATATTCAAAAAAAGTGATGTTTTGATTATCATTAGCCCTATCAACATCTATTACATACTGAATAAATTTTTCTTCATCCAAAGGTTTATCATTAATTAGAAACCTAGTTAAAAAATTATAAAGAAAAGGTGATTGAAAAAGAGAAACACTGTAACCGTGAGCTCTTAATATTTCTTTTACATAAAAGGCAGTCCCACCTTTGCCATTCGTACCGGTAACGGTTATAACATTTTTTAATTTATGTTGAGGATTTCCAAGATCCTTTGCCAATCTAAAAACCCTATCAAGTTTAAGTTCAATTTTATCTGGGTTGAGTTCGTAAAGTTTATTTAAAATGAATTGAAGTTTTTTGGAATGAGACACCTGATTATTGGTTTACAACTTTTGCTTCTTCGTATGTCGTCTGAACTGTTGAATGTTGTATATTTTCTTTTTTGAGGAGAATTGTAACTAAATTTGAAATAATATTTTTTTGATTTTTTCTATGTACAATCATATCAATTGCACCCGTAGTAATAACATGGCTTGATGATTGGAAATCATCTGGTAACGGTTCAGATATTGTTCCCTGCACAACACGCCGACCTGCAAATCCCCATATCGTTTTTTTACCTGGTTCCATAATATGAAAATCTCCAAGTGATCCAAAACTAGCGCTAACCCCACCAATATTAACATTTGCAATAACGAAGTAAGGAATTTTATTTTCCTTTAACATTTGAACACCAAGAATAGTTTTTGGCATTTGATATAGCGCGAATAGATTTTCTTGAAGAGCAGCACCACCGGTTGTAATGAAAACTGTTAAAGCAGAAACTTTGTTTTTAATCGCAAATTCACACGCTTCATAAAAATTTTGCCCAGATTGCATACTGAGCGTCCCACCATTAAATTTAAAATCAAACGATGAGCACACAACATCTAAGCCATTCATTTTTCCATGAGCCGAAACCAAAGAGGCATTTTGACCTGTTTTCTTTTTTGCAGACTTTAATTGATCTTTGTATGCTTTAAGTTCTGTTTTGAATTTATTGGGATCTTCCCCTAACTTTTTGGTGGGTATGATTTCATATTGCGAATTATCAAAAAATATTTTGAATCTTTGTTCTGCGCCAATTCTAAAATGGTAATCACACTGGGTACAGATATATAAGTTTTGCTTAAGTTGTTTACCTAGAAACATTTTTTTGCACTCAGGACATGAACTCCAAAGATCAGCATTATGGAGTTCGCTTTTTTTGAAAGCGTTTTCTAATTTAGCTTTAGCTTCTTTTGCCTTGGATAAAATCTTATCTAACCAATTTGTCATAGTGTAAGTTGTTTTAGCATAAACTGTAAAAGTTTGGCTATAATGTGACTCCTTGTTTTATTGAACTATTAGAGATTTAAGTTTTTTAACCATTTTTCCAGCAGCAAATGCAGATTTTTTTCCTTTATTTATCGAATCAGAGATAGATTTGCAAAGCGCACTCCCAACTACTAAGCCGTCTGAATCTTTAAGTGATTTGATTGTCTTTTCAGTAATACCAAAACCTATGACTATATTTTTATTTTTATTAATTTTTTTAATTTTTTTATAATTTTTCATAATTACTTTAGGAGCTACTTTTAACTTCCCGCCAGTTGTAGAGAGCATACTGATGTAATAAACCATATCATGAGAATCCCTGATGATTTTTTTTAGTCTAATATTAGATGTTGTTGGTGCAATAAGCTGAATAAAATTAATTGATTTGGCTTTACATTTTTTAGCAAATTTTTTATTTTCTGGCCAAGGAAGATCCACAACGATTAAACCATCAACCCCTTTTTTTCTGCATTCATTAATAAAGTTTTTCTCTCCAAATTGTTTTATCGTATTAAAGTAACCCATTAAGATAATAGGTTTCGATTCTTTAAATTTTTTATATTGATTAACAATTTTAAAAATACCTTTCGTTGTAATTCCATTTTTCAAAGCACGGTGAGAACAATTTTGAATCTGACCACCATCAGCAACTGGTGTACTATGGGGCATTCCTATTTCACATATATCTACAAAAGGTGAGATTGATTTTAAAATTTCTAAAGAATTTTTATGCGTATTATCACCAGCAACTGTAAAAGTTAATAGAGCAGGCCGACCTTGTTTTTTACAATTTATAAAAGTTTGTTTGATTAAATTCATTCTATTTTTTTTTTAATCTTTGTTTTAAAATATCACGATCTTTTTTTGCATCTCCACAACTATTTACGATAATCACCGTATCCTTGCTTAACTTTGGAGCAATTTTAATTGCCTCAGCAAATGCATGTGAAGGTTCAAGAGAAGGTGAAATATTTTCATACTTTGTAACTAACTGATGGGCGTGTAATGCTTCCTCATCCGTTGCACTAACATATCTCGCACGCTTAGTATCTTTTAAAAAACAGTGGACAGGCGAAATACCAGGGTAATCGAGTCCAGCACTTATACTTGAAGTGTTAGAAATTTGACCTTCTTTATCTTGAATTACATATTGAGCTGCACCGTGAAGAATTCCAACTTTTGCATTGGTACTAAGAGGAGCTGCATGAAGCTTACTATTTTTTGGCCCACCTGCTTCAACACCGATGAATTCTACCTGTGATTTATCATAATCCATAAAGGAGTTCCAAAAACCAAGTGCAGAACTTCCACCCCCAACACAA
>CBFHID010000021.1:0-5744 GCA_965655895.1 Candidatus Pelagibacteraceae bacterium
TCTCCAGACAATGCATGAAAAACTAAAATTGCATTTGATTTTGATTCATCTAACTTGCCATATGTTTCATAAGCAATATCAAATTTATCTAATACTATACCGCAATCTAATTTTAGAGCCTTGTTGATAGTTATTTTATTTACTTTGCTATAGTCAATATTCATATTTTAAAATCGCTCAGCGATTTCCTTTTTAGCTGTTATCGCCCGCAATTCGGTAAATCGGCGGTGACGATTTGTACTAAAAGGCTAATTCTTTGTCAAACAATCTACTTTTTTTGATTGTATTAAAGAAGTATTATAAGTATTTCAAAAAATGACTTTACCAAGACCAAAAAAAGTTAACTGTAATTTGTATGCTGGAGGATTATCAAAGATCCAAAACGTAAAGGATCCAATTAAACTTTCTGCAAATGAGTCAGCTTTAGGCCCATCTCCAAAAATATTAGATCTTTTTAAAAAAGAGCTTAATTTAAAAAAATATCCTGACGGAGAAAGCTCAAAATTAAAAGCAGTTATATCTAGCAAATTCAATATAAATGAAAATCGTATTATTATTGGCTCAGGATCTGACGAAATTATCAGTTTGATTTGTCAATCTTTTTTAAATCAGGACGATGAAGTCATTGTCGGAGAAGAATCATTTTTAATGTATAGAATTTATTCACAATTAAATGGTGCAATTGTAAAGTTTGCCAAAAACAATAATAATAAATTTTCAGTTGAAAATGCGTTAAGGCTGGTAACCAAAAAAACGAAAATTGTTTTTATTGCAAATCCAAATAATCCTACAGGGACATATATCAATTCAACAGAACTTTTACAGTTAAGAAATAGATTGTCCGAGAATGTGTTGCTTATGGTGGATGATGCTTATGCTGAATACGTAATAAAAAAAGACTACAAAAGCGGATTAGAAATTTTTAAAGATTTTGAAAATACAGTCGTATGTAGAACTTTTTCTAAAATTTTTGGTCTTGCCAATTTAAGATTGGGATGGGGCGTTGCATCAAGTGAAATTATAAAAGCTGCAAATCTGTTTAGACCACCATTTAATATTAATGGTATAGCTGAAAAAGCAGGATCTATAGCTTTGCAAGATGATATTTGGATAAATAAAAATATAGATCATAATAACAAATGGTCCGCTATTATTTATGACAAAATAATTTCTAAAAATATTAAAACGAATGAACCAGTTGCAAATTTTTTCTTATTAAATTTTGAAAAAGCAAAGCTAAACTCTGATAAGGCATTTGAAATATTTTTAAATAATAAAATTTTGTTAAGAAAAATGGATTCTTATGGAATAAAAAATTCTTTAAGATTAACTATAGGTACAGATGAAGAAAATGAACAATTTTTAAATATTTTAGAAAGTAATTTTTAATGAAAAAAATAACTATTATTGGAATAGGATTAATCGGTTCTTCAATTGCAAGAGCATTAAGAGATTATAATTCTGATATAAATATTTGTATTATCGATAGTAATCAGGAAAGTCTCAAAAAAAGCAAATTACTTAACCTTGGTAATATTTTTAGTGAAACAGTAGATATTTCTGTAGAAGAATCGGATATTATATTTATTTGCACGCCAATAAGTTCTTATGAAAATATTTTGAAGAGATTATCTGAACTTAAATTGAAAAATACGATCATTACTGATGTGGGCTCTTCAAAAGTTAAAATTATTAATCTAGCAAAACAGGTTTTAAAAAATAAAATTTTTGTTCCGGGACATCCTATAGCTGGTACCGAAAAAAGCGGTCCAGAAAATGGTATGAATGATTTATTTAAAAATAGATGGTTTATCTCAACTACTTGTGATTTATGTGAAGATAAACATGTGAGTGCTATTAATGACATATGGAAAAAATTTGGTTCTAAATCTGTTACGATGAATGCTAAAGATCATGATTCTATTATGGCCATCACAAGCCATATACCGCACCTAATTGCTTATAATATTGTTGGTACAGCCAGTGAACTAGAAGAAGATATTAAATCAGAAGTAATAAAGTTTAGCGCAAGTGGTTTTAGAGATTTTACAAGAATTGCTTCATCAGACCCAATTATGTGGAGAGATATTATGCTAAGCAATAAGGAGGAAATTATATCATTATTAGAAAAATTTAATAAAGATCTAGAAAAAACCATAAAAGCAATCAAAGAAGATAATGGAAAATTTTTGTTTGAAAAATTTAAGAAAACAAAAGAAATAAGAGAAAAAATTATTGAAGCTGGCTTACATAATGATTAATTATAAAAAGAATCAGACAACTTATTTAAAAATTCATCTCCAGATAAATTAGGCTCAATTATATCTTTAAATATAAAATTAATTTTACCTGGATACTTCAAAAAACTATTTTTTGGCCAGACTTTACCGGTATCAAGCTTAACAGGTAGACATGCGATATTTAAGTTTTCATATATTCTTTTGGCTCCCTTTTTAAGAGGAAACATTTCACCAGGTGGTACCCGAGTTCCCTGCGGAAAAATGATTAATGTTTTTTTATTAGAAATATTTTTTAAAATTTTATCTTGAAAGTTAAGGTTGTTCCTTGTTGTTTTGCCACGATCAATTGGAACACAATTTAATTTTTTTAAATAAAGTCCAAATATAGGAATGTTTATTAATTCCTTTTTTAAAACAAAAAAAGAATTGGGAACAATGTAATTATAAACAAATGTCTCAAACATTGATTGATGTACTGATGCTACGAAATATTTTTGTGATGAATTTAGTTTTTCAATTCCCTCTATATTAACAGGGGTGTTTAATATTATTCTACTTAAAAAAATAAAATACCAACCTAAAAAAGAACTTAATTTTCTTAAAAAAAATGATGGGCATAAAAGCAAAGGAAGTCCGAGCAAACAACATAAAACAATACCAAGATATAATAAAAAGTTAAAAATTAGAGATTTTATAAAAATCACTTAAATTAAATTTTCTATTTTTTGTCTTTTTCTGACAGTTTTGTATTTATTATTATTAACAACAATCTCTTCAATGAATGGACGCATATTATAATTTGAGCTTAAGGTTCTACCATAGGCACCGCAGTTAGTAACACAAACATAATCACCCTCTTTGAGTTTTGCATATTTTTTGTACACCCCGAATGTGTCACTGCTTTCACAAATCGGACCAACAAACTCAACTTGTTTATTAAATTTTTTTATATTACTTTTTAGGGGTAGTATTTCATGAAAAGCTTCATAAATTGCAGATCTTGCCATGTCATTCATACCAGTATCTAATATGACAAAATATCTATCCTTTATATTCTTAATATAAATAACTTTTGAAACAAGTATTCCAGCATTGCCTGTTAAATATCTTCCAATTTCAAATATTATTTTAATTTTATGTTTTAGATAAAATTTTTCAATTTCATGACCGAACTTTTTAAAATTAAATTCACTATCTTTTTTGAAATAAGGAATTCCCATACCTCCTCCAAAATCAACATAATCAATAATATGATTTAACTTTTTTAGTTTTACTAACATTTTATCAATTAAAAGAATAACTTTTTTATAAGTAACTATATCTTTAATTTGACTTCCAATATGTACGCTAATTAAATGAATATTAATGTTTTTAAGTTTTTTATTAATTTTTAATACTTCATAAAACTCGTTTACACTGACACCAAATTTATTAATTTTGTTTCCTGTTGTAATTTTTTTATTTGTTTTAGCTTTAATGTTCGGATTAATCCTAACTCCAATATTTGTAATTTTTTTTAATTTACTTGAGACTTTATTTATTAAATATATTTCACTTTTTGATTCCGCATTTATAGATAATATCCCCTTTTGAATTGCAAATCTAATTTCCTGTTCAGTTTTACCAACACCGGAAAAAACAATCTTTTTAGGATTAATCCGAGCTTTTAGTGCTAATTTAAGTTCACCAATTGATACTACATCTGCGCCGACATTGTTTTTTTTTAGCTCTTTAATGAGTTGAATATTTGAATTTGCCTTAATAGCAAAGCAGATCAATGGGGATACTTTTTGGAACGATGATATAATTTTAGAAATATTCGTTCTAATTTGGTTCAGTGAATAAAGGTAAAAGGGAGTTTCTCTTTTTTCTGTAATTTTTTTTAAATCTAAATTATTGATAAAAAGTTTATTTTTTTTTGTTTTAAGAAAATCCATATTTGAATTAGGATTGTTTGCTAATTAATTGAGATTTTTCTTTGTAAACCGGCGCTCCTTTTTTACCGCAAGAGACAATCAATAAAGATGATGCAAGAAAAAATATAATTATTTTTTTCATTTTAATTCCTTTTTTATTTTTTTTAACATTTTAACTACATTTTTGAGTGAAGTTCCACCATAAGATGTTTTGGACTTTATTGAGTTTTCAATTTTTAGAACTTTCATTACATCGTGTTGAATTAATGGATCAATTTTTTTTATATCTTCAAAAGATAGTTTATCGAGTGAAACATTTTTATCTTCTGCAATATTTACAAGCTTGGCAGATTTTTTATGGGCTTCTCTGAAACTCAAACCTTTTTTTACTAAATAATCTGCAAAATCTGTAGCGGTTGTATACCCATCATTTGCAAAATTTTGCATAATTTTTTTATTTACCGAAATACTCTCGATTAACTCTTTTGCTATTTTCAAGTTTAAATCTAAAGTCTTATATGTTTCAAAAACAGGCTTTTTATCTTCTTGCATATCTTTAAAGTATGACAAAGGTAGACCTTTCATTGTAACTAGAAGCGATAATAAATTTCCATAAATTGAGCCAGTCTTACCTCTTAAAAGTTCTGCGCCATCAGGGTTTTTTTTCTGAGGCATAATAGATGAACCTGTAAGCATATTATCTTTGATAGAAATCATATTTATTATATCAGAATTCCAAAGAACTATTTCTTCTGCTAGTCTTGACAAGTGCATAGAGCATATACTTGAGACAAACAAAAATTCTAACGCATAATCTCTATCAGAAACTCCATCTATTGAGTTATTATTTGGTTTAGCAAAACCCAGCTGTTTTGAAGTATAAAATCTATCTATATTAAATCCTGTACCCGCAAGTGCTGCTGATCCCAATGGATTTTCAGAAGAGTTTTTAATTACGTTCGAAAATTTATTTAAATCTCTTTTAAACATTTCAACATATGCAAGTAAATAATGAGCAAACAATACTGGTTGAGCATTTTTTAGATGCGTAAATCCTGGCATTATGACCTTCACATTTTTTTCAGCTAATTTTAATATAGATTTAATTAAATTTTTAATTTCAGTATTTAAATTTTTAGATGCTTCAATGACCCAAAGTTTAAAATCTGTTGTAACTTGATCATTTCTAGATCTTGCAATATGAAGAAATCCAGCTTCAGGCCCAATAATTTCAAATAATCTTTTTTCAATATTTAAATGAATATCTTCATTCAAATCAGAAAATATGAATTTTTTTAGTTCTATCTCTCTTTTAATTTTCTGAAGTCCTTTTACTATCTTTCTTGAGGTGTTTGCATTAATTATTTTTTGTTTAGATAGCATTTTGCAATGAGCAATTGAACCGATAATGTCTTGTTTATAAAGCTCCTTATCGGTGTCTACTGACGCATTTATTTTAGTTAAAAGTTTTGAAGGTTTAGATTTCATTCTCTCTCCCCAAACTTTATTTGTTTTAGTTTTGCTCATATTAATTTATTATATATTTATGTTACGTAATATTTTTTTTTTGTTATTAATTATTTTTATA
>CBFHID010000022.1:0-3259 GCA_965655895.1 Candidatus Pelagibacteraceae bacterium
CATGAGGCGCAATATGAGTTGAATAATCATAAGGCTTGTTATTAATCACTTTAGCATAGTGATCTAATCCTTCTCCACTAGCTTCATAATAATCAATTAATCTAATTTCGTTTTTATGTCTTTGCACAAACCAAATTACGGTTTGGTCGTTCATTCCTAAATCCCACCAAGTTTCAACTTCTAAGCTATCATCATAAAGTTCGTCTGTAACTTTACCCTCAGACTCTAACTTTTCTATGATTGCACCATAATACGAACCTGTAATAGCAGCTTGAAATGAACATTCAAACTCTTGCTCATACAAATCAGCAGACATCATTGCCTTTGCCGAACCTAATTCTTCTTCGTCTAAAATTCTAGTTTCAGAAGCCTTATATAATCCACCAAACCACCCTTCAGTTTCTTTGGCTTGGCAATAAAGGTCATAGAAATAATTTCTACCCTTTGGCGTACCTATAAATATACACCAGCCTTTTCGGTCAGCTAGTGCAGGTCGGATAACCTCTGGAAATACGTTTGGTGAAATACTTTGGGTTTCATCAAACACACAACCATCTAAAAAGATACCTCTTAGACTTTGATCATTCTCACCCCCTAATATGGTAATCCTTGAACCATTAGGAAAATCACATCTTAGTTCTGATTCGTTAAACTTCACACCAGGTATTTTGCCGGCATAGGTTTTAATGTAATCCCAAGCCGTTGCCTTACCTTGTTTAAAAGTAGGTGATATAAAAGCATATCTTGACGGTTGATTGGGGTTCGTCAAGGCAGCTCTAATCATGTGATTAATACACATCACCGTTTTCCCAGCTCTACGATGTAGAACCAAAACACTGAATCGGTGCTTAGAGATTTTTTCATGCAAAATTTTTTGCAATTCTCTTGGCTTATATGGAATCTCAATTACAGGCATTTAAAAACAAAACCCCCCACTTAGTGAAAAGTTGTATTGATGTGTGATCCTTCTATGCCAAGCTCCCAAGAAATAAATTGAGAGAACATATCAGCTTCGTTTTTATCTTTAAAACCATTGAACTTAATAACGACTTGATTATTTTTATCAATGTAAACTACTGTTCTGTATTCTTTGTCGTCAAAGTCCATTGTCGCCTTTCAATCTATTTGTGTGTGAGTTCCCTCATTATTTTTCGGTAACCGATTTTGATTTGGGGTATGGCATCGCACAAAAACCCACCGATTTAGATATAAAAATCTAGTTATTATTACTTCTGATAATTTATCATTACCGCTAACGTCTTGTAGTTGTAACGAACAAAACAAGAACATTTATAAAAATGACTCTTATAATAATTTTGTACTAATTATTTGCATCTGAAATGCAAAACAACATTGATAAATAAAGTTAATCAGACCATTTCACCTGGATTAATTGATCACCAGCTTTAACATTTAGTTCACTTTGTTTGCCATAAACCTTAGGTGAAAGCTTCTCTGCCTTCCACTTGGCTAAATCTACAGCAGCTTTTACAAGGTGAGTCTTACCTAAATCTGTCTTGGCTTCTGTTTTAGCTTGTTCTAAATTATCATTAAGTAAGTCTTCAGCATTAGCCAGGATAAACTCTATTCCATCAGCTTTAGCTTTTGCGTATTGTTCTTGGAACTCAGGATATTTATTAATCCAATTTCTAAGAGTTTCCCAACAAGGCATAGACTTTAATCTTGTAATATCTCTAACAGTCTTACCTTGAGCAAGAAGCTCTACAATTTTCTTAACCGTTTTTTTAGAATACTTACTTGGTCTTCCTACCGGATTGTTCTGTTTTTGTTCTATTAATTCTTGACTCATAATATTTAATTAATTTGTTTTCTTGTTGTTGACATTGTATTTACAATAACTAATATGATTTGTAACGAAAGGATATAAATGAATATATTACATTTACATAACCAAGCTGTTCAAGCTTCTAAAAAAGCTGCAAAAGATTTTTTAGAAAATTGGAATAAAAAAACTGGTGGCAATAAAGATGGAGAACCAATTTATTGTGGTTTAGCCGGTGTAATCATTTACGATATTAGATCAAATTCTAAAGTCGGAAAAGAATTACAAAAAATTGGATTTACAAAACATTATCCAAAAGGATTATATTTAAACAATCCTTCTGATCATAATGGTCAATCTATAGATGTCAAAGAAGAAGCTTCTTCTGCCTATGCTAAAGTATTTTTTGAAAATGGTTTTAAAGCATATATGACATCAACACCACTTTAACTCAACGAAAGGATAAAATATGAAAATACCTAAAACAAGAGAAGATATGATCAAGTTAAAAAGAAAACTTGAACAAGACCCAGATAACGGTGAACTCTTTAAATATATGACCGTAGATAAATTTTCTAAAATTGTTGGAATGTATTTAAAAGGTACATTTAACAAAACAATATTTAGTTAATGATTAAAGTTAAAACCTTATTTGAATCGGTACATAGACTCCATGATGAGTCTATTGTATCGGTTGAAGTTTATCCTAGCTTACAAGGTAAACAAAAATATTCGGTTACCTGGATTAAGAACTATAAACAAATCTTAACTGATCCTATGCGATTAAACTATTCAGAGTCTAATCCAAAGCATAACACTTTAAGACCGGTCATTACTGAGATTCATTCTTTTAATTGGTCTGAGTCTTCAGCTCTACAAATTGCTAAAATATTAGAGAATGAAATTATAGAATTTTATAAATTTGAAAAAGAGTTTAATAATTTATTCAATCTAAAAAACCATTTCAATAAAATAGAAAACAAACCATTATTAAATATTTAAGTCTGGCACAACGTTCTACAAAAGAAAGGATAACAGAAAGTTGAGAACGAAAGGGGATTGTGCCAGGCTAAAACATTCATAAACATAACTTCTTTTATTTACGAAGTAAAAAAAGCCAGGCTAAAATATGATAGACATAATAATGCTAGGATATACAATATCTAGTGATTATTTACAGTTTTGTCAAATAAAATGCTTAATTCCTTTTTGATTGACCATTCTTGAAATATCAAACAAAGCTGCTTTGTAATTGGTTCTAATCGTTTCATGACTATCACCTACAAAAAAGTATTTTAAATCTCTAAATGATCTTTTGTATGGAAACCAACGTAGATAGATTAAATCTCTGTATTTAGGAGTTGATTTAACCATAATATTTAAAACAAACTCATAAATCTGTAATTGCTTAGACGTTGGTAAAACCTTTACTTTGGATTTACCATATTTATTATGATCTGATTTTTCAGGTATCAT
>CBFHID010000023.1:0-2428 GCA_965655895.1 Candidatus Pelagibacteraceae bacterium
GGTTACTGGGAATACCATGTTGAAAAGCCAATTTATGTTTATCCAATGAATGAGTCTTGGGCTGGAACGCCAGTATTGAGTGATCGAGGAGAAGTTCTTGGGATTGGATCTTTATATATTTCGGACAGCGTTTCCCCTGGCATCATGTCTCCTGGAAATTTATTTGTACCAATCAATATTTTAAAACCAGTTATGAAAGATCTTATTAAAAACGGTAGACGAACAGAAAACATTAATCCTTATATGGGTTTATCAGCAGACGATCTGACGGGTATTCTTAATGTTGCAAGAGTTAGCAAAAAGGGCCCTGCTGAACAATCAGGTATTCAAGCTGGTGATCTTATTATTTCTGTAAATGGAACTCCTGTAAAATCAATGGAAGAATTCTATAAGACAGCTTGGAAGTCCGGTGGACCTGGAACTAAAATTAAAATTAAAGTTCAAAGGGATAAAAAAAATATAGATTATGAATTAAAGTCTATTGACCGTATGGATTATTTTGTAAAAAATAAAGGACTGTAAATTATTTAACCTTGAAGTGTGAAGACCAGCCAAATAACTGGAATAAGAAATAATAACGTCGTTAAAAAATAAACTAATAAATTTTTCATGACTGTTTAATAGCAGATTCTTGTCTTAAAATTAATAGTAAACCAATGATAGCAACAACTAGGCCTAACAGGAAGTAAGCATCAGGTTTTACATCCTCAAAGATCATTGAAATAATTAGAGCCAAAATGGGCATAATCACACCTATATAGCCCCCGGTGGAAGCTGATGTATTCTCAATAAATTTTATATAACAAAGAAAAGCAACAATCGATCCAAAGAATATTAAATACCCAAGACCTAGCATATAGCTGAGATTACTAACGGGTATGTAAAACTTTTCTCCTTTCATAAAAGCAATGATTAAAGCAATCAATGCCCCATAAATCATTGCAAAGGCAACATTTTGCAAAAGAGGAATACTGAAATTTCTTTTATTATAAATTGCAATCATATTTCCAAGCGATGCAGATAACGTAGCCAGCAATGCAAAAGTAAGACCTAATGTAGTGCCGGAATTCAAATTAAAGTTCATAAAATCTTCGTAAAATATAATCGCAATACCACTAATGCCGAGCAATGCACCTAGCAATGTAAATGTCGTAATAGGTTTTTTAAACATAATTTTTTCTCCTAAAATATTAAAAATAGTTAAAAGACAAAAAACTGTGGCTGGGATATTAGAAGGTAAATAAACATTAGAATGGTAAAAAAAAATATAATTACCGCTATATAAAAAAATACCTAATACAAAGAAATATAGATGATCCTTTATGGAAAAAGATAATTTTCGTTTAGTTAAAGCTACATAAATTAAAATAATCATACCAGACAAAATAAAACGAATAAAAACTGAAATTGTCGGATCAAGATCAATATTCACCTGGGTTAAGCCAATAATACTCCATGTTCCTGACCAAAAAAGCAAAGCTCCTAAAAACAATATTAAATTAGAATGAATCATTGAGTGATTTAAGATTAAACTATAGGTGTTAAACCTTTTTTCTTAATAATACTAGAAACTCTTTTAGTTTTAAGAAATTTTAAGAAACTATTAATTTTGTCAAGTTTATCATTTGTCTTCTGGTACGCTAAAGAAAATACAAATCTTTTTTTTAATGCAGGTGGCAAGGTTCCAATGAGATTAATCTTATTTTTAAATGGCAATAATTCACTAAACTGCTGAAAACCAAGATCAAACTGTTTGTCTTCAGCAATCACAGAGCCTATTCTTTTTCCCTTGATAATATGAAAGTTTTTAATTTTTAATTTTGGAAAAACCTTTTTTTTTAAATAAATACCACTAACACTTGCTGCAATTGCTATTTTCTTACTCTGTTTAATTAATTGCACAAATTGAAATTGACCGTAATCATAATTAACTTTTCTATTTTTTTTTACTGCAAACCCAATTTCAGAATCAACAATATCTAACTTTGTATATTTTTTAATTAATTTTTTCTTTTGTAATTGTTTGAAGGCATCTGAAGATAAGAAAATAATATCAAAAACTTGTTTTTGATTTAAACGCGTAGGAACAGAGTTTTTTGCACTACCAAATGATGAACCAAAATAAAGCTTTATACTTTTATTTTTTTTATAACTCTTTAGTATTTCAAGTAGTGGGGCAGCAAATGCTCCAGATGTAAGAATATTTAAGTCCTTATTATTTAATGCTGGCCTAATATTTGAAGTAATATCGATTTTTTTCATCGGTAATTTCAATATATTAAATGAAATTTATGAATTTAAATATTAAAAAATGCGGAGGGAAAAACGTTTTAAACCTCCGCATTTTTAAATAAAGATTTACAAATTAATTAGACTGTTCTTCAACAGACAATTTTCCATCTTTATTTGTATCTAGTTCAACGAACAT
>CBFHID010000024.1:0-2408 GCA_965655895.1 Candidatus Pelagibacteraceae bacterium
TTTAAAACTAAAAAATATTTATCTAAAAAAAATTCTCTAGCATTAACTAAGGCCCCACCTGTATCTAAAATAATTTTTTCATCAAATATTTTAATTTTTGGATACTTTTGTTTTAGATATTCAGATATTTTATTTTTTAAATAATGGGTGTTTACAGCTATCTCTTGAATGCCAAGTTCGTTTAATACCTTTATTGAATACTCAATGAGAGGCATTTTATTAATTATTAGCAAAGGTTTTGGGGTTTCTTTAGTTAATGGTAAAACTCTAGTTCCAAAACCTGCAGCTAAAATAATTGCTCTACTTACTTCCATTTTTTCCTTTTTATATTATTCGGAAAGTATTTATCAAAAATAGATTTGATGCCCCTTAATTTTGAATACTTTAGTCTCAAATCTATAAGTTTCCATGTACGCAATAAATATTTTAAATATTTTTTTTTCTGATCTCTTCTGTAAAGTCTAATAAAAATTCCTAAAATTTTAAGCTGACGTTGAATTGACAATATATGAAAATGGTAAATAAAATCTCTATTCACTTTATTTGAAATCTTAATATAATAATTTAATAATTTTAGCTGATCTTCTTTTTTCAAGTTTATTCTCACATCATCTATTAAAGACATAAGATCATAAGCTGGATGTCCTATAACAGCATCTTGAGTATCTAAAAAAGCGATTTTTTTTTTATATATTACTAAATTTTCAACGTGAAAATCTCTATGAACAAATACATTATTAAATTCAACAGTGTCTTTTATTAGCTTCTTTAATGATAAATTAATTTTATTTTTTATTTCATTAGCTTTTTTTTTATTAAAAAACTCGGGTAAATACCAATCGTAAAATAGTTTAAGTTCATTTGATAACAATTTATATGAATAATTTGGTAATCGATTTCTAATTTTAATTTTTTGTAACTTTACCAATTCATCTATGGTCCTTTTAAAAATGTACGTTACATTTTTTTTATTTTTAATAGTTTTTTTTATTAAATTATCTCCAAAATCTTCAATAATTATATAATCCTTTTTAAAATTACTAAACAATGTCTTTGGAGCTTTGATATTATTTTGAATTAAAAGATTATTTACTTTTATATAATTTTTTAAATTAGTCTTTTTATCTTTGTGGCAATGTACTAGAACTTGTCCTTTTTTACTTTTAAAACGAAAAAATTTTCTAGGAGACGCATCACCCGCGATTAAATAGATTTCATTTTTTAATTTTTCCAAAATACTTAGTTTTGACATCTCTTTTATTTTTGAAATTAGTATGTTCTAATTTTATTTCTATACGATTTTTATTTTTTTTCTTAATTAATTCTGGCCATTCTATAATACTTATTACCTGACTCTCCAATTCATATAAACCAATATGATCTAAATCTTTCTTATTTTTGATTCTATATAAATCATAATGAGCTATCATTAACTTTGAATTTACTGAATAATATTGAACAATATTAAATGTTGGGCTTGTAACCAAAGGTTGCTTCTTATTATGACTTTTAAAAAAATTACCTATTAATAATTTTGTAAAAGCTGTTTTGCCAGAACCCAAATTGCCATGCAAATAGATAGAGTGTCCCTTTTTTATTTTTTTAGAAATTCTATAAGATAGTGCTTCTAACTCTTTTAGAGTGCACTCCATAAATTAATATCTATAAGAATCACCCTTGTATGGGCCTTGTGGAGAAACACCAATATAATCAGCTTGATCATTAGATAGTTTCGTTAACTTCGCTCCAACTTTTGCCAAATGCAACTCAGCAACTTTTTCATCTAAATGCTTTGGTAAAACATAAACTTTATTTTGATATTTTTCTGAGTTATTCCAAAGTTCAATTTGTGCCATAACTTGGTTAGTAAATGAAGCGCTCATAACAAAACTGGGATGCCCTGTTGCACATCCAAGATTTACTAGACGACCTTCAGCAAGCAATATTATTCTTTTTTTATCTGGAAACTCTATTTCATGCACTTGAGGTTTAATTTCATTCCATTTGTAATTTCTTAAAGCATCTACTTGGATTTCGTTATCAAAGTGACCAATATTACAAAGGATTGATCTATCTTTCATCAAGCGCATATGATCTGCGGTAACGATGTCCTTATTGCCTGTTGCTGTTACAACTATGTCTGCCTTGCTGATCATTTCATCCATCAAAACTACTTCGTAACCTTCCATTGAAGCTTGTAATGCACATATGGGGTCTGTTTCTGTAACCATAACTCTTGCACCAGCTTGTCTTAATGATGCGGCACTTCCTTTCCCGACATCACCAAATCCGGCAACTATTGCGACCTTACCTGACATCATTACATCAGTAGCACGTCTTATTGCATCTACTAAACTTTCTCTGCATCCGTATAAATTATCAAATTTTGACTTTGTTACTGAGTCGTT
>CBFHID010000025.1:0-2246 GCA_965655895.1 Candidatus Pelagibacteraceae bacterium
ATGAAAGCCTATCAAACAAGATGGGATGACAAAAATCAATGTTTCAGAAATAAACCTTTACACAACTTTGCTTCGCACTGTGCAGATGCTTTTAGGACTGGCATAGTGGGTGGTGGAATAGAAATGACGGATTGGAAATCAACGATAAAAGTAAATACAAATTACATTATTTAAATTATGGCAAAAATATCAAATACAGAATTAAGATTTATTATTAATAATGAAATTAATAACGCACTAGGATTTTTAGGAGGTGAATTATCTTCACAAAGAAAAAAATCTATTGAGTATTATTTAGGTGAAAAATTAGGAACGGAAATAGATGGTCGTTCTCAAGTGGTATCTACAGATGTTTCAGATACTATTGAAACCATCTTGCCAAGCCTAATGAGAATTTTTACAGCATCTGATCATACGGCAAAATGCGAACCGTTTAAAGCCGAAGATGTTGCGTTAGCAGAACAAGCAACAAATTATATCAATTATGTTTTCAATAAAGACAATCCAGGTTTTCATATTTTATATACTTGGTTTAAAGATGCTTTATTAGAGAAAAACGGAATTGTTAAAATTTATTGGTGTGATGAGAAAAAAGTTTCTCAAGAAACATATAAAAATTTAAATGATACAGAATATCAAGTTTTAGTCAATGACGACAATATAGAAATTGTTGAACATGAAGAATTTGAAGATGAAGCTGCTGAAGAACAGATAGAGAAGATTGAAAAAATTGCAGAGATGCAAGGACAAGAAGTTAATATTCCAACTCCTAAAATACATAATGTGGTTATTAAAAGAATGTCTAGCGGTGGAAGAATTAAAATTGAAAACGTTCCACCTGAAGAATTTTTAATTGAAAGAACAGCAAAGTCTATTGATGATGCAAACTTTGTAGCTCACAGAACGGTTAAGACTAGATCAGAATTAATTGAAATGGGTTATGACCCAGAAATTGTTGCACAACTTCCTGCAACTCAAATTGTTTTATATAATAATGAAAGATTAACTAGATTTAAAGACGTTGATGAATATCCTTATGACCAAACTCCAGATGAATCTACAGAGAGTGTTGAGTTATATGAATGTTATGTCAAAGTAGATTATGATGGTGATGGAGTAGCAGAACTTAGAAAAGTAACAGTAGCAGGAGATGCTGCTTATGAAATGTTGGACAATGAACCAGTGGATCATATTCCTTTCTGTTCATTAACTCCAATTCCAATGCCGCATAGATTTTATGGTCGTTCAGTTTCAGAATTAGTTCAAGATGTTCAATTAGTGAAATCAACAGTGATGCGTCAGTTGTTAGATAATATGTATCTAACAAATAATAATAGAGTCGCAATTATGGATGGTATGGTGAACTTAGATGACCTACTAACATCAAGACCAGGTGGAGTGGTAAGAACAAAACAACCACCTTCACAAGTCATGATGCCTATGCAATCACAAACAATTTCTCAACAAGCATTTCCATTATTAGAATACTTAGATACAGTTAGAGAAACAAGAACTGGTATTACAAGATATACTCAAGGTTTAGATGCAGATGCATTAAATAAAACGGCAACTGGCGTTAATACTTTGATGAACCAAACGCAAATGCGTTTAGAATTGATTGCTAGAATATTTGCTGAAACTGGTGTTAAAGATTTATTTAAAAGAATATTTGAATTATCAGTTAAGTATCAAGACAAAGAAAGAATTGTAAGATTAAATAATCAATATATTCCAGTACAACCTACAGAATGGAAAGATAGATATAATGTTACCATTACGGTTGGTATTGGTTCTGGTTCTAAAGAACAACAATTAGTTTTATTAAATCAAATTTTAGAAAGACAATTACAAGCGTTTCAATTACAAGGTGGTAGAGAATACCCAATGGTAGCACTTAAAAATATTTATAATACGCTTTCTAAAATGATTGAAAACGCAGGACTTAGAAATGTAGAAAATTATTTTGTCAATCCTGATGTGGGTCAGAAAATGGTACAACCACCACCTCCTCCACCGGTAACACCAATTGAAAAAATTGAATTTACTAGAATTGATTCTGAAAATAAACGTAAACAAGCTGAGCTTGAACTTAGAATTAAAGAACTACAAGCTAATAATGCTAAAGCTTTACTTGAATTTGAAACAAAAATTAAAGAATTAGAATTAAAGTATAATGCTCAAATTGATTCAGCAGCAATTAAAGCTGAAGCAGATTTAAACAAAGCAATTTTAGCAAATCAAGGTAA
>CBFHID010000026.1:0-1648 GCA_965655895.1 Candidatus Pelagibacteraceae bacterium
TCTTAACAATCATTCTAGAAGTTGAGCACATTATAGTATCTGGATTTTTATTTAGAATATCCCAGCATTCAGTTGTTATTTCTGGAGTATCTTGTTTTTCATCCATTTCAGCAAAAGTTACTAGTTGACTTTTATTTTCTACATCTAAAATAAGTTGATATTGATCAACAAATTTTTTAAAATTTTTCCTAGTTGTTTCTTCATCCTCATCCCACATTAAGCGAGTTGCCAAGCAATAATTAAATTTATTTTCAGATAACCATTTTAAACCTTCAATCATTGGCTCCCAGCTATTTGGACCTCGGATTTGTTCATGCTTATCTTTGTTATAATGATCAATTGAAACTCTTATTGATAAATTTAAGTGATTTAATTTGTTAAGATTTTTCTTATTATTCATCATTGGTTTCATTGCGTTTGTAAGAACTAAAGTTTTAAACCCATTATCAAGAGAATATTTAATCATTTTCAAAATATCTTTGTTCATAAATGGTTCACCCCCGGTAAATCCAATCTCTTCAGTTCCCATTTCGTTTTGAATACTTTCATTTACAAATACCTTGAATTCATGAAATGAAAGATAAGCTAATCGATCATTTTTAGGACTTGATTCAATATAACAATTTTTGCAAGTGAGATTACAAAGTGTTCCAGTATTAAACCATAACGTTTTTAATTTTTTAGACTCTATAAAGGCTCTAGTTTTATTATCAGCGGTTAAATTTTTATTTTCAAATTTTTGGAACATTTTCTATTCTTTTATCTTAATTAACACTATTGTATATTATTGAAATGTTCCCAGAAAACTACTTACTATTTTTACAAATAATTATTGTGATGTTTGTTACTCCTGGTGGACCTAGAGTTTTAATCATGTCTCAATCAATAAACTACGGGTTTAAAAAAAGTTTATGGACAGCTTTTGGCGATGTGACAGCTAATACTGTACAAATGTTGCTTGTTCTTTTTGGATTAAGTGCTTTGATAGAAATATTTCCAAATATTGTTTTAGTTTTTAAGTGGGTTGGCATTTCATATATCTTATATGTTGCTTATGGTTTTTTTAAATCTAAAGCGAACCTAGACATTACAACTGGAAAACAAATCAGATCTAATACCGCATTATTTAGAGATGGATTTTTTATTGCTTTCTTTAGTCCAAAGGCCATCGTTTTTTTTGCTGCTGTATTTCCAACTTTCTTAACTGGTGAAAATTATATTACTCATTTTATTATTATGCTTATCAGCTGGGTAACTTTAGATTTTTTAACATTGGCAATTTACTCAAAGATAGCTGAAAAAATTATTGATCAATTAAAGTCAAATCCTAAAACATTAAATTATGTTTCTGCTGCTGCACTAGTAGTTATTGCTGTTTTTATTGCTATAAAAGTTTAAGACAACTAAAAGTTGTAGCGTTTTCTCATTCTAAATATTGAAGGTTGTTCACTCTCTCTATATATAAACCTTGATAGTTAATTAACTAAATAACAAACAGGGGAGAATATGAAAAATCTATATAGATCTATCTTAACTTTCATCTCTGTACTTGCATTAGTTTTCAGTTTTGGAACTGCAAATGCAAAAGTTGAGGGTGATACAATTATCCTTGGCGCTGCAGTATCACTAACTGGAAAATATTCTACTA
>CBFHID010000027.1:0-1585 GCA_965655895.1 Candidatus Pelagibacteraceae bacterium
GTTTTTGGATAGATGTATGCGTTAAATTCTTTTTTATGTTGCTTCAACGCTTTTTCATATTCAGGCCAGCCTTGATTAATCCTGCTATCATTTTCTGCATAATGAATAAGAAGAGGGGCTTTAATTTTAGGCACATCATCAGATTTTGCTTGTCTTCCATAAAATGGAACAGATGCTGACATTTCTGGATAAGCAACAGCAAGGGCATTACATACTCCTCCACCATAGCAAAACCCAACTGATCCAACTTTTCCCGATCCATGTTTTGCATCATGCAAAAATTCGAATGCTGCAAAAAAATCATTCATCAGTTTCACAGTATCTAATTCTTTTTGTAACTCTTTTCCTTTTGCATCATTTCCAGGATAACCACCCTTCGGGGTTAATCCATCTGGGGCTAATGCTAAAAAACCAACTTTTGCTAGTCGTCTAGCAACATCTTGAATGTAAGGATTTAAACCACGGTTTTCATGAACCACAAGCACTGCACCTTTAGGTGTTTTAGATTTTGGTCCTACTTGATAGGCTTTAATTTTCCCATGTCCATTTTTTGAATTATAAAAAATAAAATTTGCATCAATATCAGGATCATTAAAATTTACTTGTTGTGCATATGCATAATTAGGCTGCATTAAATTAAACAACGTCAAAGCTGTCATGCCGCCGATAGCATATTTTTTTGCCTTATCTAAAAACTCTCTTTTGGTGATTTGACCATGAGCATAAAAATCATATAGCTCTAAAAGGTCTGGGTGAAAATCTTTTGCTGTTAATCTTTTTTTCATTTTGCGATAATACCATATTTAAGGTAATTAAATATCAAATAATTATGAACACATATAAAAATAAAAAAAAAAAATTTATCAAATTTATTAATAAAATTAATCAAGCGGGTAAAAAGAAAAAGAAAGCTAAAAAATGAGCGAACAAATAATTATGAATTTAGTGTCTTTAGTTTTAGGAATTATGCTATTTTTTTCATTTATTTTAGCACCAATGATTTTTAAAGTGTTGCCTCCCGATAATGCAGGAGTTTTCATCCGGGCTATCTTTCCTTATTATTATTTAGTTAACCTATTAATTTTAAGTTCTGTTACGATATTTTATGTCTATTACTCAACATTTGTTTTAGATTTTTATTTAGTGTTAATTTCAGCATTACTGTTTTTTTTTAATTTAGTTTATCTCATGCCAAAGATTAATAAGTTTAAAGATGATAGAAATGAAAAAGCTTTTAAAGTTTCTCACTTTGCTTCAGTCATTATTAACTTTGCACAACTAATAATGCTAGGTGTCGTGCTTATTTAATTTGCGGCCATATCAGCACCACAACATTGTGGGGATTTAATCTTTCCTTGACACTTTGGGCACTGGGAAATCTGTACTTGATTTCCATTAACGTCTAAATGACCATTGGTCAAAGGCTCGTTGCATTTACCGCAAGAAGCATTCACTGACATTCCACATTTTTTACATTCATACGTAGACATAGATTAAAGTATATTGATTTTTACAATAAGTTGCAACTAAGCAATTCTTTTATTAAATTTATCTAAGATACTTTCGACTTTTTTATAGTTTTCTG
>CBFHID010000028.1:0-1546 GCA_965655895.1 Candidatus Pelagibacteraceae bacterium
GCACGTCTTATTGCATCTACTAAACTTTCTCTGCATCCGTATAAATTATCAAATTTTGACTTTGTTACTGAGTCGTTAACATTGAAAGCTGGTATTAATAGCGTTCCATCTTTTTCCATTTTTTTGAGCTCCTTAACACCTGTAGTGGTTTCTTCAGAGACACCTTTTATATTTTTTAATAAATCTTTATAATTTTTGTGCATTAGAGAGGTTAAATCACCGCCATCGTCTAAAATCATATTTGGTGTCCAGTCTTTATTTCCTTCAATAGTTTGTTTTATGCACCACCAATATTCATCTTCTGTTTCGCCCTTCCAAGCAAAAACTGGGATGCCTTTTCTTGCAATCGCTGCTGCTGCGTGATCCTGTGTTGAAAAGATGTTGCATGATGACCATCTTACAGTTGCTCCCAAATGTACTAGCGTTTCAATTAAAACTGCTGTCTGAATAGTCATATGAAGACAACCTAAAATATTTGCACCTTTTAAGGGTTTTGAATTACCATATTCTTCTCTAATTGCCATTAATCCTGGCATCTCTGACTCAGCTAGCGAAATTTCTTTATCACCAAAATCAGCTTCATCTAAATTTTTAACTTTATAATCGTTCATGCATGGCGATTACCAGTATTAAGAATTTTTATCAATAATAATTAAGCTGATGGTAAGGAAATATCTACGATTCCACCTTTGCTGGCCCGAGAATTGTATACTTTTATAAAACCTTTATGTGCATCGATAATGTTTTTAACAATATTTAATCCTAATCCAGAATGTGAACCTTCTTGATCATCTGGTCTATCGCTGTAAAAACGATCAAATACCTTTTCTAAATTATTCTGATCAAATCCTGGACCTTGATCTTGTATCAAAATTTTAAAGTTATTTTTATCTGGGTAAAGACTTATTATTATTTCAGAATTAATCGGACTAAATGAGGTTGCATTATCTAATAAATTTGCAACAACCTGCTCGATACGACTTTCTATTCCAAATATAGTAGCTTTTTTTACTTTTTTTTCATTCACAAAAATAAATTTAATATTTTTCTTTTGATTGCCTGCATCCAAATTAAAATCTTCAACAATACTTTCTATCAAATTAATTAAGTCAAAATTTTTTGCCGTCGCTCTTGATTGTGTTGCTTCATCTTTTAAAACTTGAGAATAATCAGTAATTAACCTTTCAATTCTTTGGACATCGTTAGATAAAATTTTTAATAACTTATTTTTTTGATTATCGTCTTTAGTTTGATTTAATAAATCTGATGCACCTTTTAGGGAAGCAAGTGGATTACGTATTTCATGAGTGAGATCGGATGCAAATCTTTCAGCAAGCTCTATTCGTTGGTATAATTTATTGGTCATATCATTTAATGATTTAGAGAGATTTCCTATTTCATCATCCCTCTTGACGAACTCTATTTCTGTTTGGTCTTTACTTTTTGGATTATTATAAGAAATTTTTTTAGCAAAATTATTAAGAGATCTAATTGGCTTAATAATATAATTATTTAAAAAGAATGAGAAAATCATAATAACAACCGC
>CBFHID010000029.1:0-1429 GCA_965655895.1 Candidatus Pelagibacteraceae bacterium
TGATGCAAAAAAATTAAAAATTAAAAATGGAAAAGTAGTTGGAAAAGGAAAAAGTGCACATTTTGGACAACTCGTTGATGCAGCATCAAAACTACCTATCCCTACTCAAGTTGAATTAAAGAAGAGTTCTAAGTTTAAAATTATTGGAAAAAATTCAACAAGAAAAGATTCGAGTGTTAAAGTTAATGGACAAGCCAAATATTCAATGGATGTTCAATTAGATAATCAAATAGTTGCAGTGATTAAAAGACCTAATCAATTTAAAGCTACAGTTAAATCATTTGACGATAGCGATGCTAAAAAGATTACAAACTTTATTAATGCAGCAGTTCTTCCAAATAAAAAAGGAGTAGCTGTTTTTGCAAATGATACATGGTCAGCTTTAAAAGCTAGAAAAGCATTAAAGGTAGAATGGGACAATTCGACTGCAGAGACTGTCAGTTCATCAGATCTAAAAAAAGAAATGCTAGATCTGTTAAAGAGAAAACCAACGTATCAAGTTTCTAAAAATGTAAATCAAGACCAGTCAAATTATTTATTAAAACAAGCGCATAAAGTCATTGATCAAACTTTTTATTTTCCAATGTTAGCACATGCTCCAATGGAGCCATTAAACTGTACCATTGAACCTATGGGAAATGGAAAGCTAAAAGTTTATGATGGTTGCCAAGGCCCATCCATGGCTCATGGTGCTGTGGCAAGAACATTAAAAACTCCAATGGAAAATGTTGAAATTGAAACGATGTTTGCAGGTGGTTCTTTTGGAAGACGAGTATCACCGGAGACAGATTATCATATAGAAGCTGCAATGGCATTTGGATTAACCGATCAAACTCGACCGGTAAAATTAGTTTGGTCGAGAGAAGATGATATTAAAGGAGATTATTATAGACCTGCAGCAGCTCATAGAATTCGTGTGGGTTTAGATAAAAAGAATAATATTGTTACTTGGGATCATCACATCGTATCTCAACCTATTTTTAAAGGAACAGGATTTGAGAAAATGCTCGTTCAAAATGGTATCGATAAGGCCTCAGTAGAAGGAATAAAAGATACCCTTTATCAAATTCCCAATATGCATGTGGGTTTAACTGATGCAAAACGACCAACTCGAACCCTTTGGTGGAGAGCAGTGGGTCATACACATACTGCTTATGCAATGGAAAGCATGTTAGATTTAGTTGCTGCTGAGACGAATAGAGATCCTGTTAAATTAAGATTATCTTTATTAAATAATGATAAAGATCAAAAGCGATTTGCAGAAGTGATTAAATTAGCAGCAAAGAAAGCAAAGTGGGGTAAAAAATTAAAAGCAGGATACTCCCAAGGTTTCGCTGCTCATAAATCATTCCAAAGTTATGTGGCTCACGTTGTTGAAGTTTCAAGAAAAAAAGATGGATCAATTCAACTTGAAAAAGTTGTCAGTTCA
>CBFHID010000030.1:0-1369 GCA_965655895.1 Candidatus Pelagibacteraceae bacterium
TATTTAAATGCAGAAAATAGTGTTCCATCATCCAAGTACTCTATTTCACTTCCAACTGGCAACCCATGTGCCAATTTAGTAATTTTTACATTCAAATTTTTAAGACTATCGTTAATATAATGGGCAGTCGTCTGGCCTTCTATTGTCGCTGATGTAGCAATAATAACTTCGTTAACTTTATTTTTTTTTATTCTTTCTATTAAAGAACTAATTAATAGTGAGTCTGGATCAGATCCATTTAAAGCTGATAGAGTGCCACCTAATATATGATAGTGACCTTTGTAAATATTAGTTGACTCCATCGCCCACATATCAGCTATATTTTCTACGATGCACAACTGATCATAAGAATTATTTATATAATGACATTTGTTAAAACTGCAATTCACTTCCAAAGATTTAATAGCACCACAAATATTGCATCTTATAATTTTTTCGTGAGCATTTTGCATAGCGTCTGCCAAAGGTTTCATTAAATTTTCTTTATTTTTAAAAAGATATAAAGCTATTCTTTTTGCTGATTTGGGTCCCAAACCAGGTAATCTTGAAATTAAGTTTATTAAATTATCTAATGCAGGCTCAGTAAATTTCATTATTACATCGGGAATTTAAAATCAGTTGGCAATTTTAAACCACCAGTTATTTTTGACATTTCTTCTTGAGTTTTTGCTTCAACTGCTTTTTTTGCATTGTTCGTTGCTGCAATAATCAAGTCTTCTAAGACACCTTTTTCTTCTTTTAAAATTTCATCACTAATATCGATCTTGACAACTTCAAAATGTCCATTCATCTGTACTTTAACGGCACCACCTCCAGATACTCCTTCTGCAATGACGTTCTTTAATCCATCTTTAGCTTCCATCATTTTTTGCTGCATTTCCTGAGCTTGTTTTAACATCTTACTAAAATCCATATTTACTCCTCTTTTTGATTCAACTCTTTCACATCGGTAAGTTCCGCTTCAGGAAACAACTCCTTAACTCGTTTATAAATTGCAGTTTTTTTTGCATCCTCAAATAATTTTATTTTAAGTTCGTTTTTTTTTTCATAAATAGTTTTTTTGCCTTTCTCTTGTGACAAAGTAATAATCCATCTTTTACCAGTCCATTCTAAAAGTAGAGATGTTAAATGTTTTATGAAATTTTTTGATAATTTTTCATTAAATTCAATATCAATTTTACCTTGAGAAAACTTTACAAGCTTAACATTTCTTTCTAAATCAAATTTAAGTTCTATTTCTCTTTTTTTTTCAACTAAATTAACTAATTCATCAAAACTACGAATTTCTGAAGTAATTTTATCATTATTTAAATTCGTTTTTGGTTTTTCTAACTCTTGAGTAAAATTTTTAATCTGAGTAGTGGGCTCT
>CBFHID010000031.1:0-904 GCA_965655895.1 Candidatus Pelagibacteraceae bacterium
TGGATTATCTTTTAATGCAATAAGTTCAAAAGCATTAGAAGCTTATAAGAATTCTAAATTACCAAAATCTTACTGGGACTGGAAACCAATGTTAGATAATAATAAAAATGGTTTTTTTCCTTACACTCCCGCAACAAATTTATTTTATGGATTAGATGAAGCAATAAGCATGCTTCTTGAAGAAGGTTTAGAAAATGTTTTTGCAAGACACAAAAGACATGCAGAAGCGACAAGGTTAGCAGTAAAAGCTTGGGGATTAGAAATTCTTTGTAAAAATCCCAATGAGTATTCAAATTCTTTAACTGCAGTTATGATGCCAGACGGTCATGACGCTGACGCACTGCGAAAAGTTATTTTAGATAATTACAATATGTCACTTGGTATGGGACTAAATAAAGTCAAAGGTAAAGTATTTAGAATCGGTCATTTAGGTGATTTTAATGATCTGATGTTGTCAGGAACTTTAGCAGGTGTTGAAATGGGTTTAGCGAAAGCAGGAGTTCCATTTAAAAAGGGCGGTATATTAGCTGCTCTGGATTATTTGTCTAAATAGTCAAAATATATCACTGGTAATCCCCTTTAATATTTACTAAAATCAATAAAATAATTTAACAGGGGGAAAAATGAAAAACATTAAAACATTGTTCGCGACAATTGTTTCAGTTCTTTTTTTATCTTCAGTGGTACAAGCAGGTGGACACGGTGGTGTCGAGCTAAAGTTTGGTCACGTAGGTAAACCAGGATCTTTGTTTCATGAGTCAGCTGAACACTTTAAAGAACTTGCTAATAAAAGATTGGGCAAGAAGGGAAAAGTTGTAACTTTCGGATCTTCTCAATTAGGAAAAGACAAGCAATTACTTCAAAAAGTTAAAGCCGGTACTGTAAATTTTGCACTACCATCATC
>CBFHID010000031.1:914-1367 GCA_965655895.1 Candidatus Pelagibacteraceae bacterium
TGGTGTATTTGATATGCCATATATGATTAAGGACAGAAATCACATGGCTAAAGTGGAAAAACAGGTTCTTCCAGGTATTTTTAAAAACTTAGAAGCAAAAACTGGATATAAAGTTTTAGCGGTTTGGGAAAATGGCTTTAGACAAATCACAAATAATAAAAGACCAATTAATACGCCTAGCGATTTAAAAGGTATTAAACTTAGAACGCCAAAGTCAAAGTGGAGAGTGAAAATGTTCCAAACGTATGGAGCAAATCCAACCCCAATGGCTTTCTCTGAAGTTTTTACTGCGTTAAAAACTGGCACAATGGATGGACAAGAAAATCCATATGCTCAGATTGCTAGTGCTAAGTTTCAGGAAGTGCAAAAGTACTTATCTATAAGTAATCACGTTTATACTCCTGCCTACGTTGTTGTTCACAAAGATCAGTGGAATAAAGTTCCAGCTGATGT
>CBFHID010000032.1:0-943 GCA_965655895.1 Candidatus Pelagibacteraceae bacterium
TTAAAAATATCTTCAACTTCAGCCAATTTATACAAAAAAAAGACCAGAAATGATATCTCACTATTCTATTTCGAGGACGGTGCCTCTCATGCGGGAGTATACACAAAATCAAGTGTATACGCCGAATGCATTAGATGGAATAAAAATTCAAAATCAAAAAAAGTTAAGGCACTTTTCGTTAATACAAAAAATGCTAATGCTTTAACAGGGAAGCAGGGTTTTGAATCATTAAATAAAATCGTAAAAGAAGTTTCAAAAAAAATTAGGATAAAAGACAAGGAGTTTTATTTTGCATCAACAGGTGTAATTGGTGAAAAATATCCAATTGAAAAAATTCAAAAAAAAATTCCTGAATTACTTAAGTTAAACAAATCAATTTCATCAAATAATTGGTTAAAGACTGCCAAGGCTATTATGACGACAGATACTATAGCAAAGTTAAGCGGAAAAACTTTTAAGATAAATAAAAAAACTGCAAATATAGCAGGGATTGCAAAAGGATCAGGTATGATTTTTCCAAACATGGGTACAATGTTAGGTTTTATTTTTACAGATTTAAATATTTCAAATTCAATGTTGAAATTAGCTTTAAAAAACAATTTAGATAAAACTTTTAATGCAATAAGTGTTGACGGTGATACGTCGACAAATGATATGGTTTTAATTTTTTCAACTGAAAAAGTTGGAAACAAAACAATTACCAATAGATATTCGAAAGAATTTAAAATTTTTGAAGCTAATTTACAGATTGTAATGAAATCATTAGCTAAACAAATTACCATTGATGGAGAAGGTGCTACAAAATTTATTGAAATAGATGTTGTTGGAGCAAAAAATTATAAGGATGCAAAAAAAATTGCCTTCTCTATTGCTAATTCACAACTTTTCAAAACAGCTATTGCTGGAGAAGATCCAAATTGGGGAAGAATTCTAATGGCAGTTG
>CBFHID010000032.1:953-1294 GCA_965655895.1 Candidatus Pelagibacteraceae bacterium
AAATCTAATTCTCAAATTAATGTTAATAAAATTGATCTTAAACTAGGTAACCAATATATTTTTAAAAAAGGAAATATCGCAAAAAACTATAAAGAAAGTATTGCCTCAAAGTATATGAAAGGTTGTCAAATAAAAATTTTAATAAACATTGGTTTAGGCAAAAGTTCATTCAAGGCTTATACTTGTGATTTGACGCATGAATATATAACAATCAATGCTGATTATAGAAATTAAGTGAATTTTATTTTTGTTTCCGTTTGTATTTTAAAAAAAAAAAATAAAATTTTATTTACTAAAAGACCCTCACAAAAATATTATGGAGATTATTGGGAATTTCCTGG
>CBFHID010000033.1:0-1206 GCA_965655895.1 Candidatus Pelagibacteraceae bacterium
TTATTTATTTTTAAAAATATTTTTTATGCAAGTCAGTTATGACAAAAATAAAAAGGCCCGGATTTTATGTCCGGGCCTTTTCATATAACTTAACGAGAGAAAGTTTTAGTCTCTTATAGCGTAAGCTGTGACACCGATTTCAGCTACATCTGTACCTTTTTGTTCGGCTTCTTTGCTTACTCTTATACCAAATGTACTCGCCATAATTTTCCATATGATTAAAGACACTATAAAAACAAAGGCAATAACACTAATTACTCCAAGGAATTGAGATCCAAAGTTAGTATCAGCATTTGATAAAGGAACTGCTAAGGTACCCCAAATTCCAGCAAACATATGTACTGGGATCGCTCCGACAACGTCGTCGATTTTTAATTTGTAAAGTAACTTTGTTCCAAAAACAACGATTGCTCCACCAACTGCTCCGATAGCAATCGCAGCTCCAGGAGCAGGTGCCAATGGTTCAGCAGTAATCGCAACTAATCCACCTAACGCACCATTTAACATCATAATCACATCAGTTTTACCTGTTAAAAATCTAGTGATTAAAGCATTCGCAATAACACCGCCGCAAGCAGCTAAATTTGTATTGATGAAAATTTTCGCAACAGCAGTTGCATCATCAACTGTACCTAATGCTAGTTGCGATCCACCGTTAAAACCAAACCAACCAAACCATAGGATAAAGACCCCGATAGTCACTTGTGGAATTGATGAGTTTGCAAATGGAGGCATAGGTTTATCTTTTGAAGATGCAAATCTTCCAAGTCTTGGACCAAGCACTATTGCACCAGCTAAAGCTGCAGCTCCACCAGCAGCATGTACTAAGGTTGAACCAGCAAAATCAGAAAAGCCAGCTTTTGCTAACCAGCCTCCGCCCCACTGCCAACCCATTTCAATTGGGTAAATCACACCAGTTAAAATCGCTGCAAAGATAAAGAAAGGCCAAATTTTAATTCTTTCAGCTAAGGTTCCAGATACGATTGATACTGTTGTTGCGCAAAAGACCATTTGGAAAAACCAATCAGATCCATCTGAATATCCAGTTTCAAGTTTCGATCCGTCATTCCATGGAATGAAAGAACCGATGTATCCACCTTCTGGAATACCATATGCTAAGTTATATCCTCCTAGCCAAAACATAATTCCAGCTATTGAAAATAAACCTATATTTTTTGCTGCAATCGAAGAAACACTCTTAGATGT
>CBFHID010000034.1:0-1141 GCA_965655895.1 Candidatus Pelagibacteraceae bacterium
CTATCGATTGCTTCTTGTTTGCAGGTTACCTTTTGGGAACCAATTTTTTCTAATAATTTATCTTTTGCTACAACACCGCATTTAATATTTTTATTATCTTTCATACACACTTGGGACATTTCAGGAGCATCAATTCCATGAAATCTATATTTAGTTTTTCCAATATGAATGGTGTCTCCATCAACAACTTTTAAATCTTGAGCTGTAAGTGCTGTTGGAAATAACAAAAGTAAAAACAAAACAATTTTCATTAGAATATAATATACTTATTTTTTTTTAATTGCGCATTACATTGTTTGATTTGAGCTCGATATTTTTTTGCAGTTTTTGAAACTTCTTTTGCATACAAAATTGACTCTGGTCTAGTTTTATCTGACCATCCATTATAATAGTATAGATATTGCTTAAAATAATTATTCTTTGCTACTTTCATTTTTTTAGAAGTTTGGTCAATGTACCAGCCAATAAAATCAGATGAGTCTTTAAATAAAATACGAGTTGCATATTTTTTTCCTGTTTTACGTTTATATAACTCCCAAGTATCCTCGACTGCTTGCGAGTAGCCCAGTGATGAAGAGGGTCTTTTCCAGGGTATTACTTTGAATAACTTGGTTCTCTCAGGTCTGGCCAACCAATCAAATCCGCTTTCTTTTTTGATGATAGCCATTTGAAGTTCAACTGGAGCGCCCCACTTTTTTTCAGAAGATTTTGCAAACTTGTACCAAAAATATTTTTCATCAAAAATAACACAAGCATTCACTGTATTTTTAGGTACAGAGCTACAACCAGCTACAGTAGCAACTAAAAAAAATAAAAAATATTTTTTTAACTGAATCATTAAGTGCTATATTAAAAATCATAAACGATCAGTAAAGGAAATGATGAGTAATTCTGGATTTAAATTTGACAATACTTACGCCAACTTACCGGAAATTATGGCAACAAAACTACCTCCAGTTGCTGTAAAAAAACCAGAGTTAGTAATTTTGAACCATGACCTTGCTAAATCTTTGGGTTTAGATTTTTCGAAATATAACAATCAAGAAAATGCTGAAATTTTTTCAGGTAACAAACTTATCGATGGTTCTATACCGCTTGCTCAAGCTTACTGTGGTCATCAATTTGGTCATTTTGTTATGCT
>CBFHID010000035.1:0-1076 GCA_965655895.1 Candidatus Pelagibacteraceae bacterium
TTTCAGTATGTAGCTGCTAAACAAGATTTAAATGCACTTAAAACTTTAGTCGATTATGCCATTGAACGACATTATCCAAAATTAATACAAGCTCAAAATAAAGCAATTGCTCTTTTCAAATCAGTTATGAAAAGGCAAATAAAATTAATTGTCAATTGGATGCGTGTCTCATTTATTCATGGTGTAATGAATACAGATAACATGACAATTTCAGGTGAAAGTATTGATTATGGTCCGTGTGCATTTATGGATCACTATGATACCAAAACTGTCTTTAGTTCTATCGATCATTACGGACGTTATGCTTATGGAAGCCAGCCGGTTATTGGGCAATGGAATTTGGCAAGATTTGCAGAAAGTTTATTTCCATTACTAGATCAAGATGAAAAAAAGGCTGAAAAAATCGCAAATGATTTAATTAATGAATACGAAGAATTATTTGCAAATGAATTTCATATCATGATGAAGAATAAACTGGGCATGATTTCAGATGAAGACCAAGATAAACAAATGATGAGTGATTTATTTAAACTCATGCACAAAAACCAGGCAGATTATACCAATACATTTAGATATTTAATGAATGGTAAGTTTCCACAAGAAAAATTACTAAATGATCCTGATTTTATTATGTGGGAAGCGGAGTGGAAAAAAAGATTATCTAAAAACCAGACAAGTGAAGATGGTTATCAATTAATGATGAAGTATAATCCAGTGTTTATCCCAAGAAATCATAAAGTTGAAGAAGCTTTGTCTGCTGCAGATCAAGGAGATATGTCAAAATTTTTATCTTTATGTGAAGTAGTTAAAAAACCTTATACTGAAGATGTAAGTTTAGAAGAATATACAAAACCAGCGCCTGCAACAGATCGAGTATATAAAACGTTTTGTGGAACTTAAGATAACTTCTTATTAAAAAACTCTATCGTTCTTGACCATGCAAGTTTAGCTGCTGCTTCATCATAACGAGGAGTGCTATCATTATGAAAACCATGATTGGTTTTTGGATAGATGTATGCGTTAAATTCTTTTTTATGTTGCTTCAACGCTTTTTCATATTCAGGCCAGCCTTGATT
>CBFHID010000036.1:0-1027 GCA_965655895.1 Candidatus Pelagibacteraceae bacterium
TAACAAATTATCATTGGGGCTTGGTTCCTAAATGGTCAGAAAAAATGCAAGATTTTAGACCTTTAAACAACGCAAGATTAGAAACCTTAATGGAAAAAAGGACTTTTAGTGGGCTGATCGCTAAGCAAAGATGTGTGGTTCCCTCCGATGGGTATTATGAATGGAGAAAAAATGATGAAGGAAAAAAATTTCCTCAATTCATTAAACGAGAACATAATGAACCATTATTTTTTTGTGGCCTTTATCAAAAAAATACCAATATTGAATTTTCTATCATTACCACCGCAGCACAAGGGGAATTGGCAGATATTCATCACCGTATGCCTGTCGTTTTAAAAGAAGAAGAAATTAATCATTATTTAAATGCAACTGATCCAATGGTATTTTTAAATAACCATCAAAACCCTGAACTTGTATTTTATGAAGTTGGTCGCGATGTTAATAATCCGTCAAATAATCATCCTGGACTTTTAGATCCCGCATAAAAAAAAACTTCGCTGTATAACCATTCCGAAGAACAGCTACACGCGAAGCTATTTGCCATGTGATTTAAGCACTACTCCCACGGCCTCACTCTGAAGAGTCTAAGTGCTACCTACACCTTCAGCTTTCACCACCAAGCAATCAGCCGAAACCTCCTTCTTGATGAGTGCTAAGAACTTGCGCCCTTAGTTAAAAAACATAATAATTTAGATAGTTTAGAAATGGTATCTCCGTATAGTTGATTCTTATAACGGTCTGTGGAAATTGTGGATTATTTTTTTTTTCTATAATCCCAAGGATATTGAAAATTCATTGCCCAT
Source organism: Candidatus Pelagibacteraceae bacterium (assembly GCA_965655895.1). Classification (GTDB taxonomy): domain Bacteria; phylum Pseudomonadota; class Alphaproteobacteria; order Pelagibacterales; family Pelagibacteraceae; genus HIMB114. Next base: position 804 of record CBFHID010000036.1, read on the forward strand.
AATCCAAGTTTGTTTTTTTTTGCATATTCCTCATCTTCAATAAATTTTTTTGAATATTTTCTATATGCAAACGCATAACCATTTTTTACAAGATAACCAGAAAGACTTTCATTGTTTACAAAACACTCAGCTACTATTCTTTTGTATCTATCGATTGCTTCTTGTTTGCAGGTTACCTTTTGGGAACCAATTTTTTCTAATAATTTATCTTTTGCTACAACACC